>JAXDIG010000031.1:0-20843 GCA_034664125.1 Thermoleophilaceae bacterium
CTCACACCGGGTGCCGCTCGCGGATCTCGTACAGCGTCGTGCGCTCGGCCGCGGGCCGGCCCGCGGCGTGGGCGGCGCCGACGAGCTGCTCGGGATCGAGCTTCACTCCGTACTCGGAGCCGGCCATGCGCGAGATCGACTCCTCCATCAGCGTCCCGCCGAGGTCGTTGACCCCCCAGCGCAGTGCCTCGGTGGCGACGTCGAGGCCCATCTTGACCCAGCTCGCCTGCAGGCTCGGGATCGTCCTGCCGAGCGCCAGCCGGAACGCCGCCGTGTGCTTGAGGTTTTCCTCCCGCGAGATCTCCTCGATCCCGTGCGTGCGGCCCAGCAGCGTGTGGAAGGGGATGAACGAGAGCGGCACGAACTCGGTGAACCCGCCGGTGCGCTCCTGCAGCTCGCGCACCACGCGCATGTGCTCGGCCAGCTCCCACGGCTCCTCGATGTGGCCGAACATCACCGTCACCGTGGAGCGCACGCCGGCGGCGTGGCAGGCCTCGATCACCTCCACCCAGCGCCCCACGGGCAGCTTGTTCGGCGAGATGCGCTCGCGCACTCCGTCGTGCAGCACCTCGGCGGCCGTGCCCGGCGTGGAGCCGAGGCCGGCCTGCTTGAGGCGCTCGAAGACCTCGGCCAGCGGCAGGTCGGCCGCCATCGCGTCGACCTCCATCGGCGAGTAGGCGTGCAGGTGGACGTCCGGCGCCTCGTCCTTGGCCACGCGCAGCCAGTGCTCGTAGTCGGCGATCGTCCAGTCCGGGTGGATGCCCGACTGCATGCAGATCTCGGTGGCGCCGAACTGGACCGCATCGCGCACCCGGTGCCGGAACTCCTCCTCCGAGTGCTCGTAGGCGTCCGGCGAGCGCTTCCCCTGGCCGAAGCCGCAGAAGGCGCAACCCACGACGCACACGTTCGAGACGTTGATGTTGCGGTTGACGACGAAGGTGACGGTGTCGCCGGCCAGCTCCGAGCGCAGCTCGTCGGCCGCCTGGCGCATGTCCTCGATCGCCTCCGGCCGCGTTTCGGCGAACAGCGCGGTCAGCTCGTCGGCCGAGAGCGCCTGGCCGTCCCGGGCCCGCGCGACCGCGCCCGCCACCAGGTCGCGGCGGATCGGCCGCTCCTCGCGGCGGCCCGAACCGCGCCGCGGGATGAACGACCAGAAGCGCAGCTTCACCAGGTCGAGCACGCCCTGCTCCATCCACTCCGGGTCCATGTACTGGGGGTACACGCAGAGCCGCTCCGTGAGCGCGTAGCCGCGCGGCTGGAGCTGCTTGCGCATCCGGTGCACGGACGGGAAGGGGTGCTCGGGCGAGATGTGGTCGCCGTTGGCCGACAGTCCGCCGAGGTCGGTCGCGCCCTCCTCCACGAGCGGCAGCCACCAGTCCGACAGGTTGGGCGGGATCTGGATCCCGACGTCCGGCATCAGCCGGTGGCACTCGCGCACCAGCGCACGCATGTCGTCGAGCGAGATCGGGGCGGCCCATGCGGGCAGCGGCGCCGGCTCGCCGTTCGGACGCCCGTCCGCGCGCGGCCGGCCGAGCCCGCCGCTCGCGGCTTCGGAGCGCTGCGCCTGATCGGCGATGTCGGCCGGCTCGGCACCGTAGTAGCGCGGATGCGGGACGAAGTTCTGCAGGATCACCTCCTGCAGGTGGCCGTGCTCGCGGTGCACCGCGGCCAGCGCCTCGAGAGCGCCGACCCGCTCGTCCGGCGACTCCCCGATCCCGACCAGGATGCCGCTCGTGAACGGGATGCGCAGCTCGCCGGCGGCGCGGATCGTGTCCAGCCGCGCCGACGGGTGCTTCGTCGGCGACCCCTGGTGCACCACCAGGTCCGGGTTGATCGACTCCAGCATCAACCCCTGCGAGGCGGTCACCTCGCGCAGGCGGGCCAGCTCCTCGCGCGAGCACACGCCGACGTTGGTGTGCGGCAGCATGCCGCGCTCGAGCGCCCGCTCGCATGCCCACGCCACGTAGGAGATGAAGTCGGCGTGACCGTACGCGGCCAGGCGATCCGCCACCTCGGCGTTTACCTCCGGCTTCTCGCCGGTCAGCACGAGCAGCTCCTTCGCGCCGCGCCGGCTTGCGTCGTCCAGCAGCTTCTCGACCTCGTCCGGCGAGTAGAGGTGGGCTCGGTGTGTCGCGAAGGCGCAGTACTTGCAGTAGCACTGGCAGGTGCGCGACAGCGAGAGCGTGAAGTTCCTTGAAAACGTGACCCGCCGCATCGACCCCTGAGTCTAGGGTTCGTCGCCGTGCGCCGGATCGCCCTCGTGGTTGCCCTCGTCGCCGTGCTGAGCGGCTGTGGCGGGGAAGTCGAAGAGCCGCAGGGAGTCGCCAGGCTGGCCCTCGACTTCCAACCGAACGCGGTGCACGCGGGCATTTACGCCATGGGCTCGATCGATCCGATCGTGCCGGCCTCCTCGACCGACTCGCTCAAGCTGCTCCTCTCGAGGCGCGTCGACATGGCTGTGGTCGACATCCACGACCTCGGCCTGGCGCGCGAGCGCGGCGAGGACATCGTCGGCGTGGGCGCTCTTGTCCAGCGCCCGCTCGCGGCGATCATCGCCCGGCCGGGCATCGGGCGGCCGCGCGACCTCGAGGGCAAGCGCGTCGGGCTGACGGGGCTGCCCTCGGACGACGCCGTGCTGCGGGCGGTGGTCGAGCACGACGGCGGCGACTACTCGCAGGTCAAGCGCACCACGATCGGCTTTTCGGCCGTGCCGAGCCTGATCGTCGGGAAGGTCGACGCAGTGGTCGCCTTCTGGAACGCCGAGGGAGTCGCCCTGCGTCAGCGCGGGGTACGCACTCGCGAGTTCCGCGTCGACGACTACGGCGCGCCCCGCTACCCCGAGCTCGTGCTCGCCACCAGGCGCGCCACGCTGCGGAGCCGCCCGGAGCAGATCGAGGCGACGCTCGACCGGCTGCGCCACGCCACCGTGCTGGCGCTCCGCAATCGCGGGGGCACGATCGCCGAGCTGGTCAAGGCGTCGGGCGCCGACGAGTCGCTGATGCGGGCCGAGCTGGACGCGGTCGCGCCGGCGCTGCTCCCCCCGATCCGGCTCGACCGCCGCGCGCTCGAGGAGTGGGCGAGCTTCGACGCGCGCTTCGGGATCCTCGAGAAGCGGCCGGACGTCGAGCGTGCGTTCCCGCCCGGCTAGACGCGCCCGCCGCCCAGCGCGCGCCGGGACAGTCGCGGGAACAGGTGGCGCAGCTTCGGGACCATGGCGTAGAACCGCGGCACGTAGACCTCGTGCCTGCCCCCGGGCCCGGCGGCGGCGATCGCCTTTGCCACCCGCTCCGGGCTCGAGACCAGCCAGCGCGTATGCAGGCCGGCGCGCAGCCGCTGGTGCGGAAAGCCCTCGGTCGAGATGAACCCCGGCAGCACCTGCCCGACGTGCACGCCGTGGGGCTCCTCCTCGACCCCCACCGCCTCGCTCCAGCCCGCCAGCGCGAACTTGGAAGCTGCGTAGGCGCTGTTGCTGGGGCGCCCGACCCTGCCGGCGACCGAGCTGACGTTGACGACCGAGCTGGGCGCCGACGCTCGCAGCAACGGCAGCAGCGCCTCGGTCAGCCGCACGACGCCGTCGAAGTTCACCGCCATGGTGCGACGCACGTTCTCGTAGCCGCCGGCCGCGAAGGTCGAGCGCCACTCGGCGCCCGCGTTGTTCACCAGCAACTCGAGCCGGCCGCCGTGGCGCTCGACCGCCTCGCGAACCCGCTGGGGTGCGTCTGCGTCGGTCAGGTCGGCCGGCACCGCGACGACCCCGTCGAGCTCACTCGCCAGCTCGTCCAGGCGGTCGGCGCGCCGCGCGACCACGAGCACCCGCCAGCCCTCCTTCGCGAGCAGCCGCGCCGTCGCGGCGCCGATTCCCGACGACGCTCCGGTCACCACGGCCAGCTTCAAGGCTCGAGCAGCTTCTCCACGAGCTGCACCGCCTCGCGGTTCATGCGCGAGCGCGGCACCACGATGTCGTAGCCGGCGGCCTCGGCCCGCTGGCGGGTGTCCTGGTCGGTGTGCAGGTAGTACGCGACGGTCGGGACGCCCGCCGGCGGGGCCGGGACCTCGCCCGTCGTCAGGTCCACGACCGCGACCTCGCCGTCGTCCGTGCGCACCACCTCGTGACCGGCGGCGCGCAGCGCGCCCTCGACCTTCGAGCCGAACAGCAGGTCGGGGGAGTGCAGGGAGACTCGGGCCATGCCTACTGGGCGCGGCGGTGGCGGAACTCCTGGCGCACCGACTCGGGGCGACCCCACATCTGGGTGACCTCGACTCGCCCGGTGCGGGCCTCCCGCAGCGCCAGCTCGCCGTCGATGCGCTGGCCGTCGAGCAGGGCGAGCGTGCCTTCGACGGTTTCCGGCGCCGCCGCGTGGCCGAACTCGTGCGCCGAGCGCAGGCGCCAGTGCCAGTCGTGCTCGGAGTACGGCATCGCGTTGATCTGCACCAGCAGCGTCGCGGCCTCCACGTAGCGATCCTCGTCGAAGATGCGCAGGTCCAGCTCGAGCTGCGTCCAGTCGGGCGGAAGCGAGTCGAGCACGGCGTGGAAGTCGTCGGCGAGCGCCATCGGCGAGAACCTTATCCCCCGGCTAGCCCACGAACGTCTTGCCCAGCAGGAAGAGGTTGAGGGCGATGATCAACAGCGCGACGATGCTGGCCACCGCGGTCGTGGCCCGCGTGTTGCGCAAGCTGCCCATGATGTCCGGCCGCCGGGTGAGCATCACCAGCGGCACAAGCGCGAAGGGAATGCCGAACGACAGCACCACCTGGCTGATCACGAGCGCCTTGGTGGGGTTGACGCCCACCGCCAGGACCACGAGGGCGGGCAGCATCGTGACCAGCCGGCGCAGCAGCAGCGGGACCGAGCGCCGGATGAAGCCCTGCATCACTACCTGGCCGGCGTACGTGCCGACGCTCGAGCTCGACAGGCCCGAGGCGAGCAGGGCCACGCCGAAGGCGATCGCCGCGCCCTCCCCCACCTGCGACCGGAAGCCGTCGTAGGCGCCCTCGATCGTGTCGATGTCGGTCACGCCGTGGAACAGCGCCGCGGCGACCACGAGCATCGAGATGTTCACGATGCCGGCGATTCCCAGCGCCAGGCCCACGTCCAGGCGCTCGAAGCGCAGCAGCTCGCGGCGCTCGGCGTCGTTGTGTGGCTTGATCCGGCCCTGGGTGAGCGCCGAGTGTAGGTAGATCACGTGCGGCATGACCGTGGCCCCGAGGATGCCGGTCGCGAGCAGCACGCTCTCTGTGTCGTCGAAGCCGGGCACGAAGCCGCCGAGCACGCCCGAGGCGTCCGGGCCGGCGTGAGCGACCTCGTACACGAAACCCAGCAGGATGACCCCGAGCAGCCCGGCGATCGTCGTCTCGAAGCGGCGGTAGCCGCGGGTCTGGAGCCCCAGGATCGCGAACGCCACGACCGCGGTGATCAGCCCGGCCACGAAGAGCGGTACGCCGAACAGCAGGTTGAGCGCGATCGCGGCGCCGACGAACTCGGCGAGGTCGGTGGCCATGGCGATCAGCTCGGCCTGGATCCAGAGCCCGATCGACGCTCGCCGCGGGAAGTGCTCGCGGCAGAGCTCGGGGAGGTTGTGTCCCGTGGCGATGCCGACCTTCGCCGACAGGTACTGGATCAGCATCGCCATCAGGTTGGCCGCGAGGACGACCCACAGCAGCAGGTATCCGTACTTGGAGCCGCCGGCGATGTTCGTCGCGAAGTTGCCGGGGTCGACGTAGGCCACCGCCGCGACGAACGCCGGCCCGAGCAGCGCCAGCACGTAGCGCAGCCGCCCGCGGCTGCGCAGCTGCTCGAGCGCGCTCGGCTCCGGCAGCCCCGGGTCGGGCAGGATCACCGGCGGCGCGGGTGCGCCCGCGGGCGAGGCCACGTCGACGGGCTCGCTCAACGCGAAACCGTGCGCATCGCCCGCGTCAGGGCGCCGCCGAGCACGTGCGCACGGTCGCCGAAGACGACCCTCAGCGGCCCCTCGAACGGCTCGCGCTCGAGCACCTCGAATCGATCGCCCGGCGCGATCCCGCGCTCGGCGAGGTAGCGCAGCATGTCGGGATCGGAGTCGGACACGCGCACGAACACGCCGCGCGCGCCCGGGTCCAGGTCGGCGAGGGCGCGCGTGGGCGCCTTGTCGATCTCGCCGTCGGCCGTGGGAATCGGGTCGCCGTGCGGGTCGTGCGTGGGGTTGCCGAGCTTGGCGGCGATCAGGTCCGACAGCGCGGGCGAGATCGCGTGCTCGAGCACCTCCGCCTCTTCGTGCACGCGATCCCACGACATGCCGAGCGCCTCCGCCAGGTAGAGCTCGAGCAGCCGGTGGTGGCGCAGCACCTCGAGCGCCAGCCGCTCGCCGGCCGGGGTGAGCTGCACGCCGTGGTAGGGCTCGCGCTCCACGAGCCCCATGGACTCCAGCCGCTTGACCATCGCGGACGCGGACGCCGGCGACACCTCGAGGCGCTCGGCGATCGCCGAGGTCGAAACCGGCTGGTCGTCTCGCTGCCCCAGCGACCAGATCGCCTTGGAGTAGTCCTGGACGGCGTTGGAGACGTGGGAGCGCACGGCCATCAGACGCTCACCATCAACCCCGTCGCGTACATCACCGCCAGGCCGGCCAGCAGCCCGCTCGTGGCCAGCGGGCTGAGCAGCCGGCCGTCGCCGGCGCGGATGGCCGGCGCGATTTGGACGATCACCTGGGCGATCGCCCCCGCGCCGATGCCGAACATCACGGCGGCGAGGCTCGGGTGGAAGGCCGAGGCGCCGATCCAGGCGCCGAGCACTGCGGGAGCGCCGGCGACCAGGCCGAGCAGGACCAGCGTGCGCAGCCGCGCCGAGCCAGACCGTGCGACGGGCGCGACGATGGCAAGCCCCTCGGTGGTGTTGTGCAGGGCGAAGCCGACGACGAGGGCGGCGCCCAGCGCCAGCGAGCCGATCGCGTAGGCCGACCCGATGGCAAGCCCCTCGCCGAGGTTGTGGAGCCCGATGCCCAGGGCCACCAGGAAGGCGGCACGCTCGCCGAGCCGGCGTGCCTGGCCCTCGCCCGGCGCGGAGCCTTCGCCGGTGCTTCCGGACTGCGCCCGCCCGCGCAGCCAGGCGTCCACGCCCGCCAGCGCGAGGTAGGCGCCGGCGGCCCCGAGCCAGACGAGCGCGGCCCCCCCGAGCACCTCGGGTCCGTTGCCGGCGATCTCGGTGCCCTCTAGCAGCGCCTCGATCGCCAGGAACCCGAGCAGGCCGACCGTGAACGCGAGCAGGAAGCGCGTCCAGCGCGCGTCCACGCGGCGGATCCAGGGCAGCCAGAGCATCCCGATCGCCACCGGGATCACCCCGACATAGAGCCCGATCAGGGCCATGAGGCCGTAGAAGCCGAGGTCGGCGTCGGGCGTCTCGACGGCGGCCTCGATCGCGTGGTCGATCGTGGCGCCGGTGGAGGTGAGCAGCATGACCTCGTAGTTCTGGCCCTCGATCCACGGGTAGCGCACCTTCACCTCGGCGCCGCCGAGCCGCCCGATCTCCCGATCCGACTGGGTGAAGGAGGCGAAGCCGTCGTTCACGATCGCCTGCCTCACCTGGACCGGGTCGGCGCCGTCGTTGCGCACGTGCAGCGCGATCTCGCCTGGCCGCAGCACGGTGCGCTCCACCGCGAGCTCCTCCTGAGGCACGCCGATGCGGTCGAGCCCGGGAGCGTCGAGCGCCACGAACAGGCCGATCGCGGCGGCCAGCACCACGACCGGCACCAGGCCGGTCAGCCAGGGGGAGCGGCGCCGGAGCGCGGCGGTGGCGGCCTCCATCAGTCCTCCACCTCGAAGAAGCCCATCCACCCGAGCTCCGCGAATTCGGAAACGTGGGCGTGGAACATGTACTTGCCGGTGTAGGGGAAGCGCAGCTCGAGGATCCCGCGCTCGCCCTGGCCCTGGATCACGGTGTCGGTGAAGTCGCGCGGCTCGAGGCGCGTGCCGGTCGGGTAGTAGTCGAAGAAGTTGGCGTGGATGTGGAACGAGTTGAGGAGGTCGAACTCGAGTGCGTTCACCAGGTAGATCCGCACCAGCTCGCCGCGCTTGACGCGGATCGGCTCGTCCATGTACGCGAACGCCACGGTGTTGACGGCGTAGACCTCGTTCGAGCGGTCGAAGTTCGTGTCGAACCCGTTCATCACCATCAGCAGCTCGTCGGCGGGCGGGCGCCCCGCCTTGGGGTCGATCACGAACGCGCCGTAGAGCCCCTTGGCGATGTGCTCGGCCAGCGGCGTCGAGTGGCAGTGGTACAGGTGCAGGCCGAACGGGGTGGCGTCGAACTCGTAGACCGTCGACCCGCCGGGTGGAACGTTGCCCTGCCCCACCCCGGGGATCCCGTCGCTCAGGTCGCGGTGGATGCCGTGGAAGTGGATGGTGTGCGGGTGCTTCGACCCGTTCACGAAGTTGATGCGCAGCCGCTCGCCCTCGCGGGCGCGCAGCGTCGGCCCCGGCACCCGCCCGTTGTAGGTCCAAGCCGCGTACTTGACGCCGGGGGCGACCTCGATCTCGCGGTCCTCGGCGAGGATCTCCCACTCGCGCACTCCGCCGCGCACGACACCCTCGTCGAAGTCGCGCAGGATCGTGTGCGGGTCGAAGCCGTTGCCCTTGGGATCGACCCGGCCGACGGCCCCAAAGTGGCCCGACCCGCGGTGCGCCTGCCGGTGGTGCGCGACGGCCGCTTCCGCTGTCGAGGTGCCGCCGTGCAGGGCCTGATGCGGGATCAGCTCGTGCAGCACCGGCAGGGCCGCACTGGTGGCCGCCGCGCCGCCCAGCAGCTTGCGGCGCGAGACTTTGTCCTCCCACAGCTTTCGCATGAGGCGGTATTGAAGCAGGTTTTAGGCATGGCTAAAACTGCCGGAAGTATGGATTCACGACACGTATCCCCTTGACGCACGTACGTGCAACTGGTATCTTTCCCGTATGGCAGCAAGGCAGCGCGACTCCGTAGAACCCTCCGCATCGAGCGACAGCCAGATGACCTACGCGCGCTTCCTGGAGCTGTTCCCCGACAACGCGGCGTGCGTCGAGTACCTGAAGCAGCGGCACTACCCGGACGGGTCGAACTGCCCGAAGTGCGGCAAGCGGACCAAGTTCCACCGGATCAAGAGCCGCGCCGCGTACAGCTGCCAGTACTGTCGCCACCAGGTCTACCCCACCGCCGGGACGATCTTTCACAAGTCCACGGTGAGCATGCAGCTGTGGTTCTACGCGATCTTCCTGATGTCCTCGACCCGCTGCGGGATCAGCGCCAAGCAGCTAGAACGCGAGATCGGCGTCACCTACAAGACCGCGCACCGGATGTTCAAGCAGATCCGGAAGCTGCTAATGGACGAGGACGACGAGCCGCTGTCGGGCGAGGTCGAGGTTGACGAAACCTACGTCGGCGGAGCGCCACGCGGCGTTGGGCGGCGTGGGCGACCCGGCAAGTCCTCCAAGAAGGTCCCAGTCCTCGGCATGGTCGAGCGCCGAGGGCGCCTGCGTGCCCGGGTCATGCCCGACGCCAAGAAGGACACGCTCATGCCGCACATCGTCGAGCACATCCTGCCCAAGTCGATGATCTACACCGACGAGTACGCCGCCTACGGCTCGCTGACCGGGGCGGGCTACGGCCACAGGCGGATCGCCCACTACAAGAAGATCTACGTCGACGGCGACGTGACAACCAACACCATCGAGGGGTTCTTCGGACTGATGAAGAACGGCATCCGGGGCGTCTACCACTCCGTCTCGACCAAGTACCTCCAGAGCTACCTGGACGAGTACAGCTTCCGCTACAACCGCCGCGACGCCGCTCAGCCGATGTTCTGGGCGATCCTGGACCGCGTTACTCAGCTACGCGCCGCGTAGCCTTCTCCAAGTCGCTCACGAACTCGGCCTCCGTGTGGGAGGGGTCCTGCTTGTTCGCCACGTCGGGACCCGGCGCAGACGGCGCAGACGGTGCTGTTGGAGCGGGGGTGATGTCCGTGATCTTCGGACTTCCCGCCGGATTGCTGGTCTGAGTGGCCATGGTGTCCTCCTAGGCTCCCGCCCTGAACGGGGCGGACGCGATCATCGTCTCATCGATGTGGACTTCCCAACGGTAACCACCGGCCGGGAGCGACACGCCGTTGAAGCTGAGGGCGATGGGAACGTTTATGCCAGTCCCCGGCTTAATACCCGGGGGCCGGCCGACCTCAAGATCGCCGGCCGCCTCGATGACGCCGCCCGATGGTGCCTCGACGGGGTCGCCGTCGTCGGTCATCAGCACGGAGGTCAGCTTGATCTTGCGGTTCGTCTGGTCCCAGGGGACCTCGATCAGGATGGCGAGCGCCATGTTGAACGGGGTGTCGGGGAGAACCGATTTCCAGCCGCCCCCGAGCACGTAGAGCTTCCCGTTCGCCTCTTGGGCAGCGTCGCAGAGAAGCAGGGTGACTTCCACGATCCGGCTAGAAGCTGTGCCCGTAGCTGGGGACCTTCGGGGCCTTCGTCATCCCGAAGCTGACGCGCGGCCCTCTGGTGGCGCGTCCCTCCACAACGTCCGGCCCCTTCTCCGGCACGATGTGCGCGATCGCCAAGTCCTGCTCCGCGAACCAGCCCAAACCATCCTGCGCCCGCGCCCGCGCCTCGTCGTACGTGTCGCCGTACGCGGTGTAGCCGGGAATCTCCGGCGACGTGCCGATCCAGGCCCCGTCCGGCTCCCGCCTGTAGATGACTCGCACCGTTCTCATCGCCTTCTCCTCAGACTAGGTCGCGGGCTTCCGATTCGGTCAAGCCGACCTGGTTGACCAGTATGTCCCGCACGACGGACCCCTTGAGTTCGTCCGTGTCGTGGCACCAGAACGCGATGTCGGGATAGCCCGCCTTGGAAACGAGATGGCGGTGCGACCCCTTTCGCTTCTTCCCAGGCTTCTCCTCGTACTCCAGCGGCTTGCGCTGCAGAATTCGGAGCATTTGTGGACCCTTGAGCGAGGGAAACTTGCCCACACGGGGCGAGCCTACCCCGAAACGGCGTGGGCGCGCCAGTGCCGTACGTGTCCTGACTACCTAGTTCCCAAAACTGCTGCAGCCGAGCACCCTCCCGCGCCTGAGTACGATCGGCGTGTGATCGCCACCAGCGAGTACGAGCTCGTCACGGAGTCGGCCGGCCTGGTCGACCGCTCCGAGCGCGGCATGTTCGTGGTGCGCGGCGCGGAGGCGGCGGACTTTTTGCAGGGCCAGGTTTCCAACGACGTCGAGCGGCTCGTCCCCGGGCAGGGGTGCTACGCGACGATCCTCACCCACAAGGGCAAGCTGCGCACCGACCTGCGCGTCCTGCGCGGCGCCGACTTCTTCTGGCTCGACACCGAGGCCATCGGCCACGCGGTCGTGCGCCACATGCTCAACACCTACACCCTCGGCCGCGACGTCCAGTGGGAGGACATCGGGGAAGGCCACTCGGTCCTGTCGCTGCTCGGCCCCGCCGCGGACCGGCTGCTCGACCAGGCGCCGCCGGCCGAGGAGCACTCCTTCGTGGACACCGGTGCCGGGCTCTGGGTCAGGACCGACCTGGGGGTCGACCTGCTCTGCTCAGCCGAGCGCGCTGAGCAGCTGCGCGCCGAGCTCGAGGTCGAGGAGGTTTCCGAAGAGGTGGCCGAGTGCGTGCGCATCGAGTCGGGCCGCCCCCGCCTCGGCTTCGACATGGACGCCGAAACCATCCCGCAGGAGGCGGGCATCAACGAGCGGGCCGTGGACTTCGAGAAGGGCTGCTACGTCGGCCAGGAAACCGTGGCGCGGCTGCACTACAGGGGCAAGCCCAACCGCCACCTGCGCGGCCTGCTGCTGTCCGAGCCGGCCGAGCGGCGCACCGAGATCCTGCTCGGCGACAAGGTCGTGGGGCGAGTCGCCTCCACCTGCGTCTCGCCGCGGCTCGGGCCGATCGCGCTGGCGCTGGTGCGGCGCGAGGCCGCTCCGGGCGACACGGTGCTGGTGGACGGCGTGGAAGCCCGCGTGGCCGAATTGCCGTTCGAGCGTGGCTGAGCCGGTCACGGTGCGATCGCCGCGCCGCTCGGTGTGGTTCGGCTAGGGTGGCCGGAGCGATGGGGGGACGAGTCCTGGCCACATTCGCGACCGCCGCGATCCTCGTTGCCGGGTGTGGCGGCTCGGACTTCGAGAACAAGCCGCGCTCGCCGGTGCGAGTCGAGCTGAGCGGGGTGATCCAGCAGGACAAGGTCACCGTGTCGCCGGCACGCCACCTGGGCGCGGGCCCGTTCGAGATCACGATCTCCAACCAGACCGATCACCCGCACACCGTCACCCTCGAGGGCGGGTCGGTCACCGAAGACGCGGGCTCCGTGGACCCGAACGACACGCTGACGATCAGGCGGACGCTCGACCCGGGCACCTACGAGGTGCGGGCGGGCTCCACCGAGGCCGTGCCGAAGGAGATCGAGCCGGCCGTGCTCGACATCGGGGCGGAGCGCAAGGACTCGAACTCCGACCTCCTGCTGCCATAGCCGCTCGGCGTCATCCGGCTGGGCCCTAGAACAGCGGGCCCTAGAGCTCCATCTGGTCGTCGACCGGCTCCGCGGCCGCCTCGTCCGCCGGGCGCACGAGCACGTCGATCTCCTCCAGGTGGCCGCGCACGCGGCCGGCCATCGCCTCGACCAGCTCGTAGGCACGGTCGATGCCCGTCTTCGCGCCGGTCAGCTGCTGCTTCACCCGGCGCTCGTCGGCGAGCGCCGCCAGGGCCCGCTCGACGGTGGTGCGCAGCGCGCTCGCGTCGATGCCGTCCGCGTCGGAGCGCTTCATCAGCACCCGCGCCCGCGCGAGCCGGTAGCCCAGCTCCAGCGCCAGCGTGCCGGAGTCCGGGTCGAGGGCAACCACCAGCTTGTCGCCGTTGTACTCGCGCAGCGGCTCCAGCTTGGCGGGCACCTCCTCCTCGGTCGGCACCACCAGCACCGCGAAGTCGGCCGAGCGCTCGGCCATCGCCTTGTCGAGCTCCGCCAAAGCGGCCGGCTTCGATAGCCGGCGGTCCTTGGCCTCGACCACGATCCGCCCCCGGGCGGGCCCGTTGCAGCCGTCGAGCGAGACGACGATGTCGCCCACCTTGCCGGTGGCCTCGCGCTGGTCGCCGACCGCCTCGGCGTCGTCGCCCTGCGAGAGCGCGATGCGGTCGACCGCCTCGAAGACGGACTCCTCGAAGCTGCGGCCCTTGGCCGTGCCGCGCTCCCGCTCGGCCTCGACCTCCTCGAGCTTGTCCTTCTCGTCGCGCAGCGCCTGCAGCTCCTTCTGCAGCTCGCCCAGCTTCTGCAGCAGCGCGCGCTGCGTGGCGTCCGAGCGGCTGGCCGCCTCGTTGATCGAGCGCACCGCCGCCGTCTTGAAGTCCGCGAGCGGGTTGCGATCGTCGGCCGCCGAGAACTGGCGCACGAGGTCCTCGCGCGACTTGGTCAGCGTCTCCGCCACGGCCTCGCGCACGCGGTTCTGGACCGACACGGCGCTGCCGTCGCCGAAGCGCCGCTCGAGCTCCTTGGCGAGCTGACCGTCGTCCTCACCGAATATGGCGGCGAACTGCGTCTCGAAGAACTCGGCGATCGTGCGGGCCTTCTCGGTGAACTCCTGCTGGACGTCCTTGGAGGCCTTCTCGAACTCGGTCTTGACGAACTCGGCGTTAGCCGCGGCCTGCTCGCGGTCGAGCACGCGCGCGCCGATCTCCACGGCGTCCCGGACCACCTTGACCGGGTCGTCGCCGTTCTGCTCGCGCTCGCGCACGAGCCGGACGGCGCATTCGTCCTCGACGACGAGGCCGTCCACGACCAAGCGGTCGGCGATCGTCCGGACATGCGGCTGTCTGAGGGGTGTGGCTGCTTCCATTGGAGTCTCGGACCCACCGTAGGCCCAGCCCCCGACGGAACGGGATCAGGCTTGCAGCCAGTCCTGCGGGAAGACCTTCGGCGTGCGGCCCGGGAAGCCGGTTGCGACGCGTCGCGCGTGCTCGAGGGCCGGACGGCCCTCCAGCAGCGGGCGCACGTCGTCGAGCGTCGCCAGCAGGGCAGTGGAGGTGGCGATCTGGTAGTCGGCGACGTTCGGCTCAGCGCCACCGATCGTGCCCTCGCGCAGCAGCTGGTCGACGTGGTCGAGCAGCCCGGGCAGGCTGGCGAGGTCGCGGCGGACGTTCTCGTCGGTCGCGCTGTTGACGCGGGCGGCCGCCCGGATGATCGGCGCGGCCACGCCGGTCGCGACCCGCACCGGTATGCCCAGCTTGGCGCCCTCCAGGTAGGTCGACATGGTCGAGCGATCGCGCCGCAGCGCGCTCCAGACGAGCCGGCGCGGCACGGGCTGGTAGACCTCGTCGCCCCACGCCTCGGCCTCGCTCACCGCCCGCTTGCGCTCTGGATCGCCGGGGAACAGCGGCGGGTCCGGCTTCAGCGCATCGAGCGCGACGGCAATCTCCCGCGTGCCCTGGACGCGCTTGCCCTCGAGCCTCAGCGCCGGGACCGTGATGCCCGGAAAGCGGAGGACCCGCAGCATGCCGCGGTGCAGCACCGCCACCAGGTCCACCCTGCGGTAGTCGATTCCCTTGTGGCGCAGCATCAGCTCCGCCGCGAAGGCCGGGTGCGAGGCCGGCAGGCCGAAGAGGGTCGCCTTCACGGCGGCGATGCTACCGGTTGGCGGTTCTATGCGTGTCTGCAATACTTGCATGCATGCACGCATCTATTATCGCCAGCGGGCCGAATGCCTCTGCCGAAGCGGTCGCAACCGACCTCGGCGTGCTGATGAAGCATCTGCTCGTGTCCTCGAGCCGCGACTTCTTCGCCGCGGTCGAGCAGGCCGGCCTCACCTTCACCCAGATGAAGTGCCTGTACATGCTCGGCGACGCCGAGGAGCCGCTGCCGCTCAGCGGGCTGTCCGAGACACTCGGGCTGTCCGGCCCGGCCATCAGCCGCGCCGTGGACGGCCTCGTCCAGCGCGGCGAGGTCAAGCGCACCGAGGACCCGCGCGACCGCCGTTCCAAGCTTCTGAAACTCAGCGCGCGCGGTCGGCGCACTCTCGAGCGCTTCACCGCGCTCAGGTTCGCCGGCGTAAAGCGCTTCGTAGAGGGCCTGACCGACGAGGAGCGCCACGCGCTCGCCGCCGGGGTCGGCCCCATCGCAAGGAGACTCGATTCGTGACTGACCGCATCCGGCTCAACGAGGGCAATCGCCGCTGGTGGACGCTGGCGGCGATGTGCTTCGCCCTCTTCATGATCATGCTCGACAACACGGTCGTGAACGTGGCGCTGCCGTCCATCCAGGACGACCTGAACGTCTCGCTCTCCGGGCTCGAGTGGACCGTCAACATCTACACGCTCACGTTCGCCGTGCTGCTGGTGACCGGCGGTCGCCTCGGCGACATCCTCGGCCGCCGCAGGATGTTCCTCTTCGGCGTGGTCGTGTTCGCGCTGTCGAGCGCGGCGATCGGCGTCGCCCCCGACCAGGGCTGGCTCGTGGCCGGCCGGGCGCTTCAGGGCGCTGGTGCCGCGTTCATGATGCCCGCGACCCTTTCGATCATCACCGTCACGTTCCCGCCCGAGGAGCGCGGGAAGGCGATCGGCACATGGGCGGGCGTATCCGCGCTCGCGCTGGCCGTCGGGCCGGTGGTGGGCGGCGCGCTCGCGGAGTACGCCTCCTGGCGAGCGATCTTCTTCCTCAACCTGCCCGTTGCCGTCGGCGCCGTGGCGGTGACGCTGTTCGCGACCCAAGAGTCGCGCGACGAAACCAAGCGCCACACGCTCGACTGGCCCGGTATGGCCGCCCTGTCGATCGGACTGACGGCGCTCGTGCTGGCCCTGATCGACGGCAACTCGTGGGGCTGGGGTTCGGGGCGGATCGTGGCTCTGCTGGCCGCGGCAGCCGCCGGGCTGGTGGCCTTCGCGCTGATCGAGCCGCGCGTGCGCGAGCCGATGGTGGACTTCTCGCTGTTCCGCTCCCGGACGTTCCTCGGCGCGAACCTCGTCGCGTTCATCGTCTCGTTCGCGATGTTCGCGATGTTCTTCTTCACCGCGCTCTACCTCCAGAACATCCTCGGCTACTCGGCGGTCGAGGCCGGCGTGCGCTTCCTCCCCTCCACGCTGATGATCGTGCTGATCGCGCCGCTCTCCGGGCGGCTTGCCGACCGGGTCGGCCCCCGTCCCCTGATGGTCACCGGGCTCACGCTGACCGCGTTCGCGCTCTTCCTCCAGACGCGCATCGACATCGGCACCGGCTATGGGCTGCTGCTGCCCGCGTTCATCCTGATGGGTATCGGCATGGCGCTGGTGATGTCGCCGATGTCCACCGCGGCCATGAACTCGGTGGCGCCTGAGAAGGCCGGCGTGGGCTCGGGCATCCTGTCGATGAGCCGCATGGTCGGCGCGACCTTCGGAGTGGCCGCGCTCGGCGCCCTGTTCCAGCACCTGGCGCGCGACCAGCTCGCCCACCGGCTGGCCGGCACGGGCGTGACGGACGCGCAGCGCGAGCAGATCGTCCACAACCTGGGCGCGGGGGGCAGCGGCGCGAACCTCCCGCCCGAGGCGGCCAACGCCGCGCGCGAGGCCTTCATCCACGCGCTCTCGAACGGCATGTGGCTGTCGGCCAGCGTGGCGGCGCTCGGGGCGATCCTGGCGTTCTGGCTGATCGCGCCGAAGTCCGCGAAGCAGCCCGCCCCGGCGCGGCGGCCGGAAGCCGCGGCCGAGGTCGCCATCCAGAGCTAGCGCAGGCGGATCGCCTCGCAGCCGTCTGGCCTGTCGGCAGCATCGGCCAGCAGGCGATCGGACCCGGGTCCGCACCTGACCGTCTCCGCTCGACCGTCGGCCGAGCGCAGGCGGTCGGCGCCGGGGCCGGCGCTGAATACGTCCGGCCCGCGGCCGCCCACCAGGCGGTCGCCGCCCGGGCCGCCTACGAGGAGGTCGGCGCCGGCATCGCCGAGCAGGGTGTCCCGGCCGCTCTGGCCGCGCAGGAGATCGCGGTCCGGTGGCCCGCTGAAGCGCGGCCCCTCGGCGCCCTGGAGCAGATCGTCACCGCCGCGCCCCTCGAGCTCGTCGTCCCCGCCGAGCCCCTGAATCACGTTGCGAACGGCGTTGCCGCGCAGGATGTCCGCGCCGTCGCCGCCCTCGAGCCGCTCGATCGAGCGCAGGGTGTCGCGCTCGCCCGCGGAGCTCACCGCGGAGCCGGCGGCCAGGTCGGCGCGCACGCGCCGGCGCTCGTCCCGATAGGTCGCCTCGTCGCTGCCGCCGCCCCCGTCCAGCACGTCGTCCCCGGGGCCGCCCTGCAGGAAGTCGTCGCGTCGCCCACCCGTGACCCGGTCGTCGCCCACCTCGCTGTTCACGAAGTCGCCGAATAGGGCGTTCGGCACCGTTCGGCTGCCCGTGAGGACGTCGGACCCCGCACCGCCGTCGATGAACACCGTGAAGCCGCGCAGGTCCACCGCGGAGGCGTCCACCGTGTCGTCCCGGTCCTTCGTGGCCAGGTCGACGGAGTTGGCGAAGTCGCCGAGCGCGGCCCGACAGACGACCTCGCCCGCGGCGCCGGCCTTGCAGCCTTCACCCGCGACGAGCGGCGCGCCGGCGTCTCGGAACACCACGATGCGGTGCTTGCCGGCCGGCGGCCGCACGGTCACCGTCACGCGATTCGCCTCGCCGCCTGCGGCGCTGAAGTCGTACTCGACCGCGTCGCCCTCCTCCCCCGTGCCCACTGCGACCGAGACGGTCGCCGCCTGCGCCACCGGCGCCGCGAGCAGGGTCGCGGAGAGCGCCAGCGCTACCGCGAGGCTGCGACCTCCAAACCGCATGCAGTGCACGTTACGGCAGCGGCGCAGGTAACCTCCTCGCCCCTGGATCAGAGCGCGGAGGGACTGACTCGAACATGGCCGTAGACGTTACGAAGGTGTCCGAACTGGACGTGGAGCCCGGCACGCTGCCGGAGACGATGGCGGCCTGGGTGATCCGCGAGGAGCGCCTGGGCGAGCCCAAGGACGCCTTCCAGCTCGAGGAGGTCGAGGTACCCGAACCGGGTCCGCTCGAGGTGATCGTGCGCGTGATGGCCGCGGGCGTGAACTACAACAACGTGTGGGCGGCGCTCGGTGAGCCGGTGTCGGTGATGCGCTACGGCGACCACCCGGAGTACGGCCACCACATCGGCGGCTCGGACGCATCCGGGATCGTCTGGAAGGTCGGCCCCGGCGTCACGCGCTGGAAGCCGGGCGACGAGGTCGTGGTCCACTGCAACATGGCCTCCTACGAGGACAAGGAGGTGCACGGGCTCGATCCGCTCGCCGCTCCCAGTCAGATGATCTGGGGCTACGAGACGACCTGGGGTTCGTTCGCACAGTTCACGAAGGTCCAGGCGCAGCAACTTCTCCCCCGTCCCAAGAACCTCACCTGGGACGAGGCCGCCTCCTACGGGCTCGTCTACTTCACCGCCTACCGCATGCTGATCACCCAGTGCGACCTGCAGGCCGGCCAGCGCGTGCTGATCTGGGGCGCGGCCGGCGGGCTCGGCGTGTTCGCCACCCAGATCTGCGCACTGGCCGGGGCCCACGCCGTGGGCGTCGTGTCGAGCGACGAAAAGGGTCAGCTGGTGAAGCAGCTCGGCGCGGTCGACTACATCAACCGCGGCGAGTTCGCCGGCATGATGCGCAAGGGCGGCGAGACGCCCGAGCAGGAGAAGGAGCGCTTCGGCGTCTCGCGCGCGTTCTCCAAGCGCGTCAAGGAGATCCTCGGCGACCAGCCCGACGTCGTGTTCGAGCACGTCGGCAAGGCCACCTTCCCGACCTCGGTGTTCACCGTCAAGCCGTTCGGCAAGGTGGTCATCTGCGCCGGCACCACGGGCTTCGACCTCGATTTCGACGTGCGCTACCTGTGGATGCGCCAGAAGCAGATCCTCGGCTCCCACTTCGCCAACGCCTACGAGTGCAACAAGGCGAACGAGCTGATCCAGTCGGGCGAGATCCGCCCCGTGCTGTGGCGCACGCTGGGCTTCGACGGCGTACCGGAGGCGCACCAGCTGATGCGCGAGAACAAGCACCTGGGCAAGATCGCGATCCTCGTCGGCGCCGAGGGCGAGGGCGAGGGCAAGAGCGAGGAAGGGCCCGGCGCGATCCGAGCGGAGGTGGGCGCGTGATCCTCGTACACATTCCCTGGGTGGCCAACCCGTTCCGGGGCGACAAGTTCGCCGAGGGCTGGGCCCCCGCCGCGGAGATGGTGCTCGACTTCGGAGCCGTGTCCTGGGGCTTCTACCGCGCCGTCGACGGCCGGCTCGACTTCATCCAGGAGGCGCTCTTCCCGACCAAGGCGCAGTTCGAGCGCTACTGGTACTCGGAGTCGCTCGCCGAGAAGCGCATCGAGCTGCAGGGCTACTTCAACGTCCCGGTGCTGCCCGAGTTCTACGAGGTGGTCGGCGAGGGCCGGGCGCTCACCCTTGCTCCAGGGGAGCCATCGTGAGTCCGCGCCCCCCGAGCTGCTCCCAGTAGTGCTCGGCCAGCTCGCGGCCGCCTGACCAGACGATCGCCCTTCCCGAGTTGTGGATCTCGTTGGCCAGTGACATGCCCTTGTCGTAGCTGACGCCTGGCAGCACGCCCGAGAGGGCGGACGCGACGCCCTCGAACGTGTTGTGGTCGTCGTTCAGCACGATCACGCGCCAGTGGCCGCCGAGGCCGGTTTCGTCGGGCCCGGCCACGCGCGGCTTCTCGATCGTCTGCGTCATCCCGCTCGCTTGCGCCAGTAGCGGGCGAGGCCCTGGTAGAGCTGGTCGGGCGGCGCGGCCTGCTCGAAGGCCTCGACGGTGGCCGGGTCGGTCGCCTCGTTGAGCCCCTGCTCGATGCGGGCGATGAAGCGCTCCTCGCCGTCCAGGCGGGCCGAGTCGGCGGCCTCGACGAGTGCCGTGCGCACGCTGTGCAGGTGATCGGCCACGTCGGTGACCTGGCCGAAGTGGGTCAGGCAGAGCGTGTGCGGGTTCCACGACGCCACCGTGTGGAGCGAGTCGAGCCAGGCCTCGACGTCGATGTCCGGCGGCGGGGTGGGGGCCACCGTGTGCGTGTACGGCGGGAGGCGCACACCCGCCACGTCGCCCACGTAGGCGTCGCCGGTCTCCGAATGGAGGTAGCAGACGTGGTGGGACGCGTGGCCGGGCGTGTACGCCACGCGGAAGCCCTCGACAGTCTCGCCTCCGCTGAGCCGGTGCACGCGCTCCTCCGGCACGGGCGCGACCTCGCCCCACAGCTCCCACATGTCGTCGCCGTAGAGGCGGCCGGCGCTCTCCAGCAGCTTGGACGGGTCGACCAGGTGCGGCGCCCCCACCTCGTGCACGTACACCTGCAGGTCGGGGAAGCGCCGGCACAGCACCCCGGCCGCCCCGGAATGGTCCAGGTGGATATGCGTGAGCAGCAGCGCGCGCGGCTTGGTCGGGCCCAGCCGCTCCAGCAGGGTTTCGACGCAGGACGCGGGGCCTGGATCGATGATCAGGCCGCCCACCTCATACGCGCAGATCACCCGGTCTCGCCCCAGGTGCATGACGTCTATGGCACGGGACAAAGCGACCCGACCATACAATTCTCTGAGTGAGCGAGCATCGTCTCCCCGAGCGCGACAGCCCCTGGGTGATGCGCACGTACGCCGGTCATTCGACGGCGCGGGAGTCCAACGAGCTGTACCAGCGCAACCTGGCCAAGGGCCAGACGGGCCTCTCGGTCGCCTTCGACCTGCCCACACAGACCGGCTACGACCCCGATCACGAGCTGTCTCGCGGCGAGGTCGGCAAGGTGGGCGTCTCGATCGCCCACAAGGGCGACATGCACGCCCTGCTCGACGGCATCCCGCTCGACGAGATGAACACGTCGATGACGATCAACGCCACCGCGGCGTGGCTGCTGGCGCT
>JAXDIG010000046.1:0-211507 GCA_034664125.1 Thermoleophilaceae bacterium
AGGAGTTCACGTGCGGGGCGAACATCAGCGTCAGGTCGCGCAGGGCGGCGAGCTGGCCGGCCACGAAGTGGTCGAAGGTCTGCTGGTCGTCGGCGAACACGCTGCCGCCGCCCTCGTGCTGGAGCGAGCAGTGGATGTGGCAGGAGTTGCCCTCGCGCTCGTCGATCTTCGCCATGTAGGTGATCGACATGCCCTCTTGTGCGGCGATCTCCTTGGCGCCGGTCTTGTAGATGGCGTGGTCGTCGGCGGTCGCAAGCGCCTGGTCGTAGTGGAAGTTGATCTCGTGCTGGCCGAAGTTGCACTCGCCCTTCGAGTTCTCCACGCGCATGCCGGCGCCGGTCATGGAGTTGCGGATGCGACGCAGCAGCGGCTCCACCCGCGCGGTGCCGATCATCGAGTAGTCGACGTTGTAGAGGTTGGCCGGCTCGAGGTCGCGGTAGGCCTTGCGCCAGGCGTCCTCGTAGCTGTCGCGGAAGACGATGAACTCGAGCTCGGTGCCCGCGGTCGCCGTCCAGCCGCGCTCGGCGAGGCGCGCCAGCTGGCGGCGCAGGATCTGGCGTGGGGAGGCCACCACGTCGGAGCCGTCCTCCCACGCGAGGTCGGCCATCACCAGCACGGTGCCCTCGTGCCAAGGAATCGGCCGCAGCGTGTCCATGTCCGGCTTCATCACGAAGTCGCCGTAGCCACGCTCCCAGCTGGACATCGCGTAGCCGTCGACCGTGTTCATGTCCACGTCGACCGCGAGCAGGTAGTTGCAGCCCTCGGCGTCGTGCTCGACCACCTCGTCAAGGAAGTGGCCGGCCGTGAGGCGCTTGCCCTGAAGCCGCCCCTCCATGTCCGCGATCGTCAGCAGCACGGTGTCGACGTCGCCCTTTTCCACAGCCTTCCGCAACTCGTCGAGCTTCATCGTCCTCCAAGTAAGGTGTCGCCGACCGGACCTCTGGCGACCCTATCCGATGGGATTCGCGGCTTGCTACTACTGGGCATCGACGAGGGCACGACGGGGGTCAAGGCGGCCCTGTTCGACGAGGGGCTGCGGCCCGTGCGCGAGGCGCGCCGGGACAAGGCGAACCGCCATCCGCAGCAGGGCTGGGTCGAGCAGGACGGCGAGGAGGTGCTCGCCGCCGTGGTCGAGGCCGTCGCCGAGCTGCTGCGCGACGCGCCGGAGGAGGTGGTGGCCTGCGGCCTCGACCACCAGGGCGAGTCGGTGCTCGCCTGGGACGCCCAGACCGGCACGCCGCTCACGCCGATCGTGGTCTGGCAGGACAAGCGCTCACAGGAGGTGCTCGACCGCCTAACCGAGCACGAGGATGAGATCCGCGAGCTGAGCGGACTGCCGTTCGACCCCTACTTCTCCGCCGCCAAGCTGGCTTGGCTGCTCGAGCACGAGGAGTCCGTCCAGCGGGCGCGCGAGGCCGGCACGCTGCGCATGGGCACGGTCGACTCCTTCCTCTGCGACCGGCTCGGCGCGGGGTTCGCCACCGACGCTTCGACCGCCTCGCGCACCCAGCTGCACGCCCTCGGCCGCCCCGGGTTCGACGCCCGGCTGGCGGAGCTGTTCGGCGTGCCGCTCGAAGTGCTGCCCGAGGTGCGCGACACCGTCGGCCAGCTGGCCGTCCTGCGCCACGACTCGTGGCCGGTGGAGCTGCCGCTCTGCGGCCAGGTGGTCGACCAGCAGGCCGCGCTCGCGGGTGCCGGCTGCGTGGTGCCGGGCCGCGTGAAGGCGACCTACGGGACCGGCGTGTTCGTGCTGGGCCACACCGGCGACGAGGTACCGCGCCCCGCCGGCGGGCTGCTCCCCACCGTGGCCTGGCGGATCGACGGCCGGACGGAGTACGCGGTGGACGGCGGCGTGTTCGCGGCGGGGGCGATGCTCGAATGGATGTGCCGCGAGCTGGGCGTGGCCGACCGACCGGCCGCACTGGCGGAGCTGGCGCGGGAGGCCGGCGACAGCGCCGGCGCGCGGGTGCTCCCGGCCCTTGCCGGCATAGGGGCACCGTGGTGGCGCCCGGACGCGCACGCCGTGATCGCCGGGCTGCACGGCGGGACGACCCGCGCCCACGTTGCGCGCGCGGCGCTTGAGGGCATCGTCTGGCGCGTGGCGGACGTGGTCGCGGCCATGCGCGAGGGCGTCGAGGTGCGCTCGCTGCGAGTGGACGGTGGGCTCACCAACGAGCCGCTGCTGCTGCAGCTGCAGGCCGACGCGATCGGTGTGCCGGTGGAGGCCGCCGGCGCCGACGCCACCGTGCTGGGCGCGGCCGTACTGGCCGCGGTGGGCTCCGGGACGATCGGCTCGCTGGCCGAGGCGGCCGAGCTGCTGCCGGTGGACCGCACGGTCGAGCCCCAACGCGACGACGCCTGGCGCGACGCCGAGCACGAGCGCTGGCGCGCGTTCGTGCTCGGCGCGGCGGAGCTGACCTGAGCTAGGCGACCGGCGCCGCCGGCGGCTCGGGCTCGAGCGGCTTCTCCTCCGTGATGCCCATGCCCTCGTCGAACGAGATCGTCCGGACCGGGCCGGTGTAGCGCTTGTTCATGCCCAACACCCACGCGAGGCTGATCGCGATGACCATGACGCCGAGCACGAGCGGGGTGAAGTTGGCGGCGTTCCAGTCGAACTGGTCATCCCACCACACCGCCGCGGGGCCGTAGAACGGCAGGCAGAAGTAGATCGACGTGAGGATCACCCAAGCCACGGCGATCGGGTTGATCCACCTCCACTTGTTGCCCAGGTTCCACGCGCCCTGCTTGAAGGCGGAGCCCTTGCGCCAGCGCAGGTAGACCGGGATGACGTAGGCGATGTAGAGCCCGATCACGCCGATCGACACGACGGCGAAGAAGGCGACCGGGACTCCGGCCGCGTTGCCCGACAGGGCGGGCAGCGTCAGGATCCCCGCGAAGAGGCAGGACCCGAGCACCGCGGCCACCGGCACACGCCGCGCGTTGACGCTGCGCCACAGCCTGTTGCCAGGGGTGGCGCGATCTCGCGAGAACGCGAAGAACGTGCGCGAGCAGCTCGTCACGCAGGCCATGCCGCAGAAGAACTGGCCGATGGTCGAGATCAGGATCACGATCTCGGCCCAGCCTTCGCTCATCGAGCTCGTGAAGATGGCGAGCGAGGTGCCGCCCGCCGCGTTGACCGCGTCCACGTCGGTCGCGGCGAACGTGATCGCCAGGAGCACGAACCAGCCGATCAGCGCCGAGAGGGCGACCGACTGCCACACGCCCTTCGCCGCGGAGATCTCGGCATCCCTCGTCTCCTCCGCCACGTGGGCGGAAGCGTCATACCCGGTGACCGTGTACATCGTCAGCAGCAGCCCGGTCGGCAGGATGTAGTACCAGTACATCCCCATCGAGAACCCGGAGTTGTTGATGCGCTCCGTGAACACGAAGTCCGCGCTCTGGTGATGGTCGGGGACGATGACCAGGATCGCGATGATCACCAGGACCCCGACGCAGTGCCAGAACACCGAGATGTTGTTGAACAGCGCGACAAGGTGGGACGAGTAGATGTTGATCAGGGCATGCAGCACCAGGATCAACACGAAGACGGCAAAGATCTCCTTGAGCGAGACCGCGTCGGCGAAATTGAGGATGAAGTCCAGGTTCCAGAGGTTGAACACGGTCGTGGCGAACTGAGCGCAGAACCAGTCGACCGTGGCAACGATGGCGATCAGCCCGAGCAGGTTGAACCAGCCCGTGAACCACGACCAGACGGGGCCGCCCAGCTCGTTGGCCCACCAGTACGGCCCACCGGCGGTCGGATATGCGGAGGCCACCTCCGCCATGCTGAACGCGACGGTCAGGATGATCAGGCAGACGATCGGCCATCCCCACGAGATGGCGATCGGTCCGCCCAGGTTCCACGCCTGCGGATAGGTCGTGAAGCACCCGGCGAGGACCGAGATGATCGTGAACGAGATCGCGAAGTTCGAGAAACGCGACCAGCCGCGGGTGAGCTCCTGCTTGTAGCCGAGCTCGGCGAGTCGTTGCTCGTCCCGATCCAGAGTCCCGTCCGCCATGCGCTGCCCCCCTAATAGACGAGTCCGCCCGGCGCCCAAGCCAAAGGCTGACGCTCCGGCCTTCTGCGGCGACTGTAAGCCCTTGTGCGGATGGAAGCAAGCACTTGGGAATTAGCGTGCGAGCGCGCCGATCACCTCTTGCCACCAGGCCCTTGCGGTGTCGTCGGTTTCGCGCGTCAGGCGGCGCCTTGCGTACGCCTGCACCTGCCTCGTACCCCCCACGGCCAGCGTTCTCCCGGTGATGGCGTAGCGGCCGTCCACAAGCGCGACCAGGGCTCCGCGCCGGTCCCGGCGGGTGCGCAGGTGCTCCCGCACCAGCACCCCGTCGATGGCCTGTGGATACGCAGCGTCGCCGTCGCGTTCCTCATCCCACGGCCGCGAGCTGAACACGGCCGACCCCACCGCGGGCCGGCGCTCCAGGCGGGGTAGGCCGACCGGCCCCGCCTCCCAGCGCGCGACCACCTCGTCCATGCGCCGGGCGACCTCGGTGCGCACCACCACGTGCAGGCGGTCGCCCGCCTCGATGCGAGTGGAGCCGCGCGGCAGCACCGCCTCCTCGCCGCGCACGATGACCGACAGCAGGGCATCGCGCGGGAGCCCGAGGTCCCGCACCCGGTGACCGACCAGCGCGTACTCCGGTCCGACCGGGAACTCGACCACCTCGGCGCCGAGGCGGCGGATCGTCCCCGTCTCGGCCAGCGGGCGCGGCAGGGCCGGCTCGTTGGTGGTCACGCCGAGCCGGTGGGCGAGCGGCTCGAAGGTCGTGCCCTGAAGGAGCGTGGAGATCACCACGGCGAAGAAGACGATGTTGAAGAACTCCCGCGAGTCGCCGACCCCCTCGATCACCGGGAAGGTCGCCAGCACCACCGGCACCGCTCCGCGCAGCCCGGCCCAGCCGAGCACCACGCGCTCGGTGGTGGAAAAGCGATCGAACGCGGTGCTGAGGAAGGTCGCGAGCGGGCGGGCCACCAGCACCAGCACGAGCGCCAGCGCCGTGCCCTCGAGCGCCACGTCGCCGAGGTCGCTCGGGAACACCAGCAGGCCGAGCGCCAGGAACATGCCGATCTGGGCGACCCACGCCAGGCCCTGGTGGAACACGGTGACGGTCCGCTTGGCGGGCAGGCGCGCCGAGCCGAGCGTCAGGCCCGCCACGTACACGGCCAAGAAGCCGGAGCCGTGCAGCGTGTCCGCCGCTCCGAACGCCACGGCGGCGGTGGCCAGGGAGGCGACCGGATACAGGCCCGCGGAGTCGAGGCGCGCCCGCTGCAGCCCCTGGACCGCCAGCCAGCCGACCGCTATGCCGACGATCGCGCCGATGCCGAGCTCCTCCACGAACAGGATCGCCATGTCGCCGAGCCCGTAGCCGGGCTTCTGGATCCAGTCGATGAAGCCGATCACCAGCAGCACCGCCACCGGGTCGTTGAAGCCGGCCTCGCCCTCGAGCGTGCGCGCGAGCTTGCGCCGCAGCGTCGAGCCGCGCAGCAGCGCGAAGATCGCCGCGCCGTCGGTGGAGGCGATGATCGAGCCGAGCAGCAGCCCTTCGAGCGTGCTCAGGTTGAAGAGCCAGACGGCCGCCATCCCGGTGATGGCCGCGGTCACGAACGTGCCGACCACCGCCAACCCGATCGCGGGCCGCAGGACGGGTCGGATCTCGTGGAACCCGGCGATCAACCCGCCCTCGAACAGGATCAGCGCCAGCGCCACGATGCCGATCGTGCGGGCCAGCTCGTAGTCGTTGAAGTCGATCCAGCCGAGGCCGTCCGACCCGATCACCATGCCGAGGCCGAGGAAGAGCAGCAGGCCGGGGAGGCGGATTCGCTGCGCAAGCAGGGAGGCCGCGATGCCGGCAGCGAGCAATGCCCCGGCGACGAGGATCAGCTCACCGTCGGTCACCGCCGGGGAGGGTATGCGGCCGGCGTGCGACGGCGTAGTGTGGCGCCATGCACGAGGAAATCTCGATTCCCGAGCTGACCGAGGTGATCGCTCGGCTGGCCGCGCTGTTCGGTGCACGCGAGGGCGGAGTGAGGCCCCTCGAGGGGGGAATCACCAACCGCAACTTCCTCGTCAACTTCGGCGGCGACGAGTACGTGGTACGACTGCCCGGCAAGGACACCGACCTGCTCGGGATCGACCGTGAGGCCGAGCGCCTGGCGACTCGGCAGGCCGCCGAGCTCGGCGTCGGGCCGAAGGTTGCCGCGATGTTCGAGGAGCCGCCCTGCCTCGTCACCTGCTTCGTGGAGGGACGCCAGCTGACCTCGGAGGACCTGCGCGAGCCCGCCGTGCTGGCCGAGGTGGCCTCCGGTCTGCGGGCCTTTCACGACTCCGGCCTCGAGCTGCCCACCGATTTCCACGTGTACGACGTCGTCCGCGAGTACGCCGAGGTCGCGCAGGCGCGTGGAGGCGAGCTGCCCGAGGCCTTCCGCGAGTCGCTCGAGCGCGCCGGCGAGATCGTGAGCGCGGTACGCGACCACCCCGAGCACCGGCCCGCGCCGAGCCACGACGACCTGCTCGCCGCCAACTTCCTCCACACGGGCGAGCACGTGGTGATCGTCGACTGGGAGTACGCCGGCATGGGCGACCGCTTCTTCGACCTCGGCAACTTCGCGGTCAACAACGAGCTGACCGACGCCGACGAGGAGCGCCTGCTCGAGGCGTACTTCGGCGAGCCCGCCACGCCGCGCCGCAAGGCGGCGCTGAAGCTGTTCCGGTTCATGTCCGACTTCCGCGAGGCGATGTGGGGCGTGGTGCAGAGCTCGGTGTCGGAGCTGGACTTCGACTTCCCCGGCTATACGGACAAGCACTTCAAGCGGCTCACCGAGACGGGCGGCGACCCGCGCTTCCGCACCTGGCTCGAGGAGGCCCGTGGCGGTTAGCAGGGAGCTCCCGGGGTCCGCCCGCTGCGTAATCGTGGGCGGGGGAGTCGGGGGGACGTCGATTGCCCACCATCTCGCCCGGCTCGGGTGGGAGGACGTGGTCCTGGTGGAGCGCAACCAGTTGACCTCTGGATCGACCTTCCACTCGGCCGGGCTCGTCGGCCAGCTGCGCGGGTCGGTCTCGCTGACGAAGATGATGATGTACTCGGTCGAGCTGTACCGCGAGCTCGGCGAGGACTGTGGATGGATCGAGTGCGGCGGTATCCGGCTCGCCTCCAGCGAGGAGCGGATGGAGGAGCTGCGCCGCCAGGCGGGGTGGGCCAAGACGTTCGGCCTGCCGCTCGAGCTGATTTCCGCCGAGGAGGCCCAGCAGCTCTTCCCGCTGATGTCCACCGACGGCGTGCTCGGCGCGGCCTGGCTCCCGACCGACGGCTACCTCGACCCGTCGCAGCTCACCTTCGCGCTGGCCGAGCGCGCCCGCGAGGGCGGCGCGCGCCTGTTCACGAGCACGCGGGTGACCGGCATCGACTCCGAGGGCGGCCGGGTACGGCGCGTACGCACGGAGCGGGGCGACATCGAGGCCGAGGTGGTGGTGATCGCCGCCGGCATGTTCGCGGCGGAGATAGGCCGGCTGGCGGGCGTGCGGATCCCGGTCCAGCCGATGTCTCACGAGTTCATCGTCACCCAGCCGTTCCGCGAGCGCGATCCGGCGAATCCGCTGCCGACACTGCGCGACCCCGACCTGCTCGTCTACTTCCGCGAGGACGGCGGCGGACTGGTGATGGGCGGCTACGAGCGGCCCAGCTCGCCCGCCTTCCTGCCCGACGAGCGCGGCTTCGACAGCATTCCGCCGGACTTCAACGGCCGGCTGCTGGAGGACGACTGGGATCGGTTCGAGGAGATCGTCGCCAACTCGCGGCGGCGCGTGCCCGCGATGGAGGACGTGAAGGTCACGCGCATGGTCAACGGGCCCGAGGGCTTCACCCCGGACAACGAGTTCTGCCTGGGCGAAACCGAGATCGGCGGCCTGTTCGTGGCGGCCGGCTTCTGCGCCCACGGGCTCGCGGGCGCCGGCGGCGTGGGAAAGGTGATGGCCGAGTGGATCGCGGCGGGCGAGCCGTCACTCGACCTCTGGCACATGGACATCCGCCGCTTCGGCGCCCAGTACCGCTCGCCCTCCTATTCGCTCAAGCGGGTCCGCGAAACCTACGAGACCTACTACGACATCAAGTACCCGGCGCACGAGCGCCAGGCGGGGCGCCCGCTGCGCGTATCCCCCGCCAACGCCTGGCACCGTGAGCACGGCGCCGCCTTCGGGGAGAAGTCCGGCTGGGAGCGGGTCAACTGGTACGACGCCAACGCCGCGGACGGCGACGAGTCGCTGCGCCCGCGCGGATGGGCCGGGCGCAACTGGTCCCCGGCGATCGGGGCCGAGCACACCGCCTGCCGCGAGGCGGCGGCGCTCTTCGACGAGAGCTCGTTCGCCAAGCTCGAGATCGCCGGCCCGGGGGCGGCGCAGCTGCTGGAGCGGCTCTGCGACAACGAGGTGGCGCGCGAGGTCGGGCGGATCACGTATACGCAGATGCTCAACTCGCGCGGCGGGATCGAGTGTGACTTCACAGTCGCCCGGCTCGCCGACGAGCGCTTCTCGATCGTCACCGGCACGGCGTTCGGCAACCACGACCGCGAGTGGATCCGCCGCCACCTGCCGGGTGACGGCTCGGTCCAGGTGCAGGACGTGACCTCGGCCTGGGCCTGCCTGGGGATCTGGGGGCCGCGCTCGCGCGACGTGCTCGACGGGCTCACCCCACAGTCGCTCGCCAACGCGGACTTCCCCTACATGAGCGTGCGGGACATCACCGTCGGCGACGTGCCGGTGCGAGCCCTGCGGGTGACCTACGTCGGGGAGCTGGGCTGGGAGCTGTACTGCCCGACGGAGTACGGGCTGGCACTGTGGCGCACGCTCTGGGAGGCGGGGCAGCCGCACGGCCTGGTGGCCGCCGGCTACCGCGCGATCGACTCCCTGCGACTGGAGAAGGGCTACCGCGTCTGGGGCGCGGACATCACACCGGACGAGACGCCCTACGAGGGCGGCCTCGGTTTCTGCGTGAAGCTCGACAAGCCGAGCGGCTTCGTCGGGCGCGACGCGCTGGTCGAGGCCGGCGCGCGCGGCCCACGGCTGCAGCTCGCCTGCCTGACGCTCGCGGACCCTCGCTCGGTGGCGCTCGGCAACGAGCCGGTCCGCATCTCGGAGGACGTCGTGGGGCGCGTAACCACGGGCGGCTACGGCTACACCGTCGGCCGGTCGATCGCCTATGCGTACCTGCCCCCGGAGCACGCCCAGCCCGGAACGGAGGTGTCCGTGGAGATCTTCGGGAGCTGGGTCGAGGGCGCGGTGGCCGAGGAGCCGCTCCACGATCCGCGCTCGGAGCGCATCCGCCGCTAGACGTGAGGGGAATTCCGCATTACCTTGGACAGGCACGCTGAATCCTCCGCGCAGCTGGTCCCTCCGCCTTAGATGCCCTCCGAATTGAACCGACGCACCGTTTTTGCTGCTGCCGCCGCCTTCCTGGCGGCGCTTGCGGTCGCCTACGGGCTGAGCAGCACCGGCGAGGCGAGCCAGGGCGCGGGTCCGCCCGGATCCCCGGCCGAGCCGCTGGACGTGGCCTCCGGAGTGGAAGGACAGTCCACGCTCGGCGAGGCTGAGGCACTGCCCGGCCTGGTGGTGCGTCCGAAGCCGAAGCCGGCCAAGTCCCCGCCGGCGCAGAATGTCGCGGCGCCCACGGCCCCGGCCAACCCGGCCCCGTCCAACCCGGCCCCGTCCAACCCGGGTCCGGTCTACGTGGCGCCGCCGCCCCCGCCCGCGCAGCCGCCGATCCGCTTCTCAGACTCCGGATGACGCCGATGTTCGAGCCGACGTCAACCACCTACAGCGCCGCCTCCGACGAAACCGTGATCGCCGACGCGATCGAGGCCCTGCCGCCGACCGGCGACCGCCACCACACGATCGTCCACCTCGAGCACCAGACGGTGTGCCTGAGCGTGGCCCGCGCGGCCGCGCAGGAGGACTGCTGGGTGTGGTTCTCGACCGCCGCGGCCGAGCGCGCCGATCTGACCAGCGACCGGCTGCTGCCGCTCGTCTCCGCGGGCAACTTCGACGGCTGGTTCTACGTGGCACACGACATCGGCGCGGCCGTGCCGCTGTCGGAGTACCGCCGCATCTCGGAGCTTTCGACCGGCCGCTCCCTGGCGCTGCTGCTGGGCATCGCCCACGCGCTCGACGACGCGGTCAGCCAGGGCAAGCCGCCCTGCGAGGTCACGCCCGACTCCGTGTTCCTGGATCCGCGCTTCGGCGCGATGGTCGGCGACCTCGGCGTGGCGCGCGAGGCGCTCGGCAACCCGCCCGCCGAGGACGACGCCCACGCGGCGTGGGTCGCCCCCGAGGTGCTGCGCGGCGAGGACGCCCACCCGCGCTCCGCCGTCTACTCCTTCGGCGCTATCGCGTACACGCTGCTGACCGGAGGGCCGCCCCACACCGGCAGCCCGCAGCAGATCGCCAGCTCCGGCCCGCCGCGCCTCAGCCAATCGCGGCCCGACCTGCCCGCCACTCTCGACACGATCTTCGCGGTGGCGATGGCGCCCGACCCGCGCAAGCGCTATGCCACGGCCGCGGAGGCGCGGCATCTGCTCAACCTGGTCATCTACGGCGCGCCGAGCATGCCGGCGCTGGAGGCCTCGCCGCGCTTCCGTCGCAGCTCCTCGCCCGCCAAGCGGGCCCCGATCCGCCAGAGCCCTCGGCTCCAGCCCGCGGCAGATCCGCACCCTCGCCGGGGAAGGGCGCTTGCGGGTCTGCTGGTGGCCTCCGCGCTGGTCGGGGGCGGCGTGGCGGGCGCCCTTGCGGCCGGAAGCGAGAGCCCAGCCGCACCGCACCCGCAGGCCACCGCCGCCGGCATGAGCGTGCAGCTGCCCGACGGCTGGAAGCAGCGCCCGGCGGAAGCCGGCCGGCTGGAGGCACAGCCGAAGCGCGACGCAGCCTCGGGCCTGACCGTGGCCATCAGCGACAAGGCGCTCCAGCGCTCCGATAGCGGGACGCCGGTGCTGCTCGGCGACTACGAGGCCTGGCGTCACGACGCCGTTCCCACCAAGGGCGGGGGGCACACGGCTCGCTACGTGATCCCCGCGAAGACCGGCAAGGTGGAGATCACCTGCGCCGCGGCACCCGGCTCTCCCACGAACACATTGGCGCTCTGCGAACGGACGGCCTCGACGCTGCGGCTGGGATCGCAGCGGCGGACGCTGGCGCTCTCCACCGTCGCCGAGGCCCAGGAGCGCTGGCGGCTGGCCGCCAGCCGGCTGCGCATCGACCGTGCCGAAGGCCGTCGAACGCTGTCGCAGGCGAGCCGCCAGGCCGCGCAGATCCAGGCCGCCGAGGGGCTGATCCGGATTCACGAGCGGGCAGCCACGCGTTTCGCCGGCCTCTCCGGTGGCGATCTCGTGGCCAAGGCCGCCCGCGAGACGGCAGCGGCATATCGCGCGCTGGCGCGAGCCGCGAGCCGTAACAGCGCAAGCGGCTGGGCGACGGCGCGCGCCGAGGTGGGCAGCGCCGAGGCGCGCCTCGCCAAAGCGGTAGCGGCCGGCTAGCCCCGGCTTCCGCGACGGCTAGTCGCCGCAGGCCGTGGCGCCGATGTCGCGCGCGAGCTTGTCGCTCTCCGTGGTCTGCACGGCCTGAAGCCGCCGTGCGGCCTTCTCGGCGGCCTGCTTGTCGTTCTTCTTGAGAGCGTCGCGCAGTTCCTCGAGCGCCGGGATGCCCTTGCCTTCGATGTCGGTCTTGACCGCGGCCACGAACTTCTCGGCCGCCCGGCCGGCCTCACCGTCCGGCTGCTCCAGGGCTTTCAGCTTGTCCACGCTCTGCTGCGTCGCGTCGATGACCTGGTCCACAGCGGCCGCGATCTCCTCCGGGGTGGACGGGTTCTGGGCCACGTCGTTCAGTTGTGCCTCGGCGTCCTTGCAGATCTTCTCCGCGTCCGCGGCGTACTCCGCCTTCGAAGGAGCATCCCCGCCGCCCCCGCCACAGGAGGCGACTCCGAGCGCCAGCACGATCAGGGTGAGCGGCGCAGCCGCAAAGCGATTCATTCGGAGCAGGCTAGCGAGGCAACAGGCCAGTCCCACCAAGCAACGGTGCATAGCTAGATGCCGCTACATTGCGAGGCCGTGGAGGTCCGCACAGAACGCGTCGTCGTAGAAACCGACCGCTATCGCGTCGAGGGAATGATGACTCTGCCGCGCGAGGGCTATCGATCGCGCGTGTCCGACCACGTGAACAGGCGCGACCAGGAGTTCTTCACGATGGTGGAGTGTGAGCTGGTTTCGCTGGACGGCTCCGGGCGTGACTGGAGCGCGCCGGTGCTGATGCTCGCCCGCCGCCACATCCGGCTGATCGTCCCCGCGGCGGGCGAGGATTGATCCGAAGGCTCGTGACGGTTGCCGCCGCGGCCATCGTCGGAGCCGCGTTCTGGTGGCGCAGGAATCCGTCGGCCTGCCCCTACTCGCAGCGCTTCTGGGTAGAGGCCCCGCACCCGTTCATCACACGCGAGCGGCTGCGCGAGATCCTCGATCCGAAGCCGGGCGAGCGCGTGCTGGAGGTCGGCCCGGGCACCGGGTACTACTCGCTGCCGGTGGCGGGCTGGCTCGAGCCCGGCGGGCGCCTGGACGTGCTCGACGTGCAGCAGGAGATGCTCGACCACACGCTGGAGCGCGCCGGTCGGCAGAACATTCCCAACATCCTTCCCACGCTCGCGGACGCGCGCTCGGTGCCGTTCGCCGACGGCACCTTCGACGCGGCCTACCTGATCACCGTGCTCGGCGAGATTCCCGACCAGGGCGCCGTTCTCCGCGAGCTGCGCCGGGTCGTGAAGCCCGCCGGGCGCATCGTGGTCGGAGAGCTCTTCGGCGATCCGCACATGGTCACCCACGCCGCGCTGCGCAGCCGGGCCACGGCATCCGGTCTGCGAGTCGAGCGCAAGCTCGGCGGTAGGCTCTGGCACTTCACGCGCCTGCAGCCGGCCTGAGCCGGCGGTTCTTCTCCCGCCACGCGGAAAGGGAGTACGGTCGACTGGTGCTGCCAGGGCGGATGGCCCCGGAGGACGTAATCCGGCATATCCCGGTGGCGGCCGTGCTGGTCGAGGCTCGGTCGGGCCGGATCGTTCACGCGAACGCCCGCGCCCTGCAGATGGTGGAGCGTCAGCTCGGTCGAACGCTTCCGGAGCAGCTCGAAGCGGATTGGGAGATCTTCCGGCCGGACGGTCAGCCCTATGAGATGGAGGAGTGGCCGCTGGTGCGTTCGATGACGTTCGGCGAGGAGGTGACCGACGAGCGGTACTACAACGTGCTCCCGGACGGCAGCCGGCTGTTCGTGCGCTGCAGCTCCGCGCCGATCTACGACGGGGCCGAGATCGTCGGTGGACTGCTTGTGATGGAGGACGTCACGGCTGAGAGGCGCGCCGAGCAGCAGCGCGCCCAGCAAGCCATCCTGGCCGACCACCTGGCGGACGCCGTCGTCGGCACCGACCCGCTGTTTCGCGTGACCGTCTGGAACGAAGCCGCGGAGCGGCTCTACGGGTTCGCCGCCGACGAGGTCCTGGGTAGCGACGCACGCGAGGTCGCCAGCTACGAGGGCGACCAGTCGCGGCTGCAGCTCGAGGCCCAGCTGCTGGACACGGACCGCACGCGCGCCGAGGTCCGCGCGTACCGCAAGGACGGCACGCGCATCGACGTGGAGCTGATATCCGTCGCCGTCCGCGACCAAGCGGGCGAGATCACCGGCTACCTGGGGATCCACCGCGACATTACGGAGCGCAAGCGAGCCGAGCAGGCACTGGAAGCGGCGCGCGGGCGGAGCCAGACCATCCTCGAGAGCATCGGCGACACGTTCTTTCACGTGGACTCCCAGTGGCGCTACACCTACCTCAACCAGCGGGCGCTGGCGTGGGCGCGGCAGGCACGTGGCCCGGACCTGATGCTCGACGACCTGCTCGGCAAGAGCTGCTGGGAGCTCTTCCCGGAGATGGTGAACACGATGTTCCACCGCGAGTTCCACCGGGCGGTGCGGGAGCAGCAGAGCCTCACGTTCGAGGCGTATTCGCCCGCCACCGACACGTGGGAGGAGACACGTGCGTATCCCGTCGAGGGTGGACTGTCCGTGTACTCGCGCGACGTCACCCTGCGCAAGCGGGCGGAGCAGGAGATGCACGATCGCGCCGAGGAGCAGGCGCTGATCGCCGAGCTGGGCCTGCGCGCGCTGGCGACCGACGACCTCGACCCGGTGCTCGAGGAGGCCGCCGAGTTTCTCGCCCAGATGCTCGACGTCGAGCTGACCGCCATCGCGGAGCTTCTGCCCGGCGAGGGCGAGATCCATCTGCGTGCTGGAGTCGGCTGGCACGAGGCCGTCATCGGAACGCTGAACGAGCCGGCGCCGGCCGAGTCGCAGTGGGGCTACACCGTCGGCGCGGGCGATGCCGTGATCAGCGAGGACCTGCCGGCCGAGCAGCGTTTCATCCCTTCGCCCGTCGCGCTCGCCAATGGGGCCGTGAGCTGGGCCGGGGTGGTGATCCATGGCCGGGACCGGCCGTTCGGCGTCCTTGGCGCGCTCGCGAAGAGACGGCGCATGTTTTCGGGGCGCGAGCGACGCTTCATGCAGGCCGTCGCGAGCGTCGTGGCCCTGGCGGTCCAGCGCGTCGACTCGGAGCGCCGGATCATCGAGGTGCGTGACAACGAGCGCCGTCGGATCGCCCGGGACCTGCACGACGAAGCGCTCCAGGACCTGACCGACGCCCAGGCCCAGGCCAGCATGGCGTCCCCCGGGGAAGGCGACGCCGAGGAGCGGCTCGAGCGGCTCGCCCCCGCGCTGAGGCGGGTGGGCGCGCAGTTGCGCGGCGCGATCTACGACCTGCGCCTCGCCGGAGAGGACAACCGTCCCTTCCCCGAGCTGCTCACGGCACTCGTAGAGCTGCAGGGCGCGATGTGCGACGGATGCGAGATCGAGCTCGACGTGGGAGAGGGGACTCCCGCCGGTCCACTCGGCAATAGGGGCACGGAGATCTTGCGCATCGTCGGCGAGGCGATCGTCAACGCCCGTCGTCATGCGGACGCGCGCCGGATTCGAGTCGCCGCTTCGGGCTCCGGGAAGCAGCTTTCGATCGAGATCTCAGACGACGGCGGCGGTTTCGACGCGGCGAGGACGCTCACCGCCGCGCGCGGGGTGGGGCTCATGGGGATGCGGGAGCGGGCGGCCCTGCTCGAGGGCGAACTCGAGATCCGCAGCGAGCCCCGCGCGGGCACCGTGGTCGGCCTATCTGTACCGCTCGCTCGCGAGCGGTCGCGCGCGAGCCGGGCCTAGATCAGGTGCTCCATGGCCTCGATGGGGTCCGAGAACAGCATCAATGCGTCGTCGGTGGTCACCAAGCGGCCATAGTGCGTCGACATCTCGTGCTGGATCGCGTACCCGTCGATCTCGAAGCCGAGCTCCTCGCCGACCCTGTCGAAATCGATCACCAGGCGGTCTTTGGCGCGCACCTCCCAGAACGAGGGCTGCTCGATGATCTCGACCCCCTCCTCTCGGCGCATGACGTCGGCCACCGCGTCGCCCTCGGCGCTCTTGGCCATGACGATTCCGACGTAGTCGTAGGACCCGCCGGCCTCGCCGCTCGAGCTCACGCCGCCGCCCCCGTGAGGTCCGCGACGCCCGCCTGCTCGTAGAACGTGGCGGCATCGCGCTTCACGCGCGCGCGGCTGGCCTCTGCGTCGAAGCCCAGCGGGAGCTCCTCGGCAGCGCCGCTCAGGGCCTCGGTGGCCTCGTCGGCCTGCGTCATCCAATCGCCGATCCAGCCCTCCACGACGTCCCGGTTGTGGGACGCGTGCCGCTCGTCCTCGAGTACGAGCTTCATGAAGTCCGCTGTCCAGTCGGCCGTCCAGTTCCACTCGAGCTGACCCACCCGCGCGACCACCGGGGTGACGCTGTCGCCGTTGAGCGTCGCCGCGCGCATCCCCAGCTCGCGGCGAATCAGCGTGCCCACCAACGGCTCGTAGCAGAGGTTGGCCGCGACGATGACCTCGCCCCAGTCGGTGATCGAGTGCAGGCGCTCGACAAAGCGGCGCGTCGGCTGCCAGGCCGGATGCTCCATCCAGCGCTGTTTCGCCGCTGCCGTGGGGAGCTCACCGAAATGCGCCTCCAAGTCCATCGCGTAGAGGACGATCGACTGGGCCAGGCGCTGCTTGTGGGCGGCTTGGAGCACGACGCAGTGCGTGATCGAGTCGCTGAGGCAGTCCCGCCCCACCGAGGCGGTGGCCAGCCACAGCCCGTGCTCGGCGAACGCCGGCACCTGCAGGTCCGCGCGCAGGAAGTCCACCCACTCGGGTCGGAAGTCCTCGAACAGACGCTCGCGCGTCGCCGAGCGCACCGCTCCCTCGATCTGCGCCTCGGAGGCCGACCCACGCTGGTAGAAGGGCCGCTCCCACAGCTGGCCGGGGTCGCGGAAGGCGTACCAATCGGTGCTCCGCAGCGCCGTGGAGTCCTCGTCCCACGTGCCGCGCCCGTCCTCGAAGCTCACCAGCCAGCCGCGCTGCATGTGGCGGTGAACCGACGGCTGCGTGTCGACCGTGACGTCCTCGTACAGCGTCGCCCGGCGGCTGGCGGGCTCGAAGTATCCGAAGCCGCGCTCCTCGTTACCGCTCATCGACTCCTCCGGTGGTGAACTTGTCGTAGTGGATCCTTGCGTCGTCGAGGTTGTGCCGGTCGACGAGCATCTCTATCGCGGCGTCGACCATCGGCGGAGGGCCGCACAGGTAGGCCTCGGGCTCGCCGTCGAGGTCGCCTGCGCGCAGGAAGCGATCGACCGCGTCGTGCACGAAGCCGGTCTGGCCGTCCCAGGCGTCCTCGGCGGCGGGCTCGGAGAGCACCGGCGTGAAGGCGAAGTCGGCCAGCCGGGCGCCGAGCTCGGCGACGAGATCCTCGTAGAAGAGGTCCCGGCGCGTGCGCGCGCCGTAGAAGAAGCGCACGCGGCGCCGCGAGCCGGTGCGTGCCAGCTCGCGCAGCAGCGCGAGCTGCGGCGCCATGCCCGAGCCCCCGGCCACCATCAGGATCGGGCGATCCGACTCGCGCAGGTAGAACGCCCCGTAGGGGCCCGTGAAGGCGATCTCGGTGCCCTGCTGGAGGCCATCGGCAAGCAGCCCCGAGAAGCGGCCGCCCTCGTAGCGCTTGACGATCAGCTCGATCTGCCCGTCGCCCGGCAGGTTGGCCATCGAGAACGAGCGGCGCTCGTCGGTGTCCGGCACGTGGACGTCGACGTAGTGCCCCGGCTTGAAGTCGAAGTTCTCGGGCGAGGCGATCTCCAGCAGCAGCCTGGAGATGTCGTGGGTGAGCTCCTCCACCGCCAGCACGCGCAGGCGGCCGTCGCGGATCGGGAACTCGAGCTTGTAGTTGTCGGGGTCGTAGTGCAGCAGCTCGACGACGAGGTCCTCGTCGGGCATCGCCCGGCACAGCAGCGTGTAGCCCTGGGCCTCCTCGGTGTCCGACAGCGCAAACGTCGAGTAGGGCTTCAGCGCCACGTCGCCCTCCAGCAGGTAGCACTTGCACGCCGAGCACTGCCCCTCACGGCAGCCATAGACCAGCGAGTAGCCCTCGCGGAAGGCGGCATCGAGGACCGTCTCCTCGCTCCCGCACTCGATCTCCTTACCGATCGGCTCGAAGCGCACGCGCGGCATCGCGGGGCCCCTAGCCGGCCGCGAATGGGGCGTGCCAGTCGCCCGAGGGCAGGCCCATGGCCGCGGCGGTGTTGATGTTCGGGCTCTCGACCTCGACGGCGGCGGCGGCCAGGTCGTCCAGCGTCCAGCGTCCCTCCTCGCGCAGGTGCGGCTGGGCGATCAGCGTCTTCCCGTCGGGGCGCACGAAGCCCAGCTCGCGGACCACGTCGGCGAGGTCCCAGCCGTGGTAGCGGTCGAACCAGTTGCGGTCGCCGGTGTAGCGGCCGGGGTTGGACTCGTCCAGCCAGCGGCACTCCGGCGAGCAGTAGAAGCGCGTGCGCCCGTCGACCTCGCGGTGGCAGAGGTCCTCCTCCAGCACGCCCGGCAGGGCGCATATCCAGCAGAACGGCGGGGCTCCGCCCAGCAGCCCCGACAGCAGCAGCGACTTGTCCTTGGGGTCGTCCACCTCGCGGAATGCCTCCCAGAAGAAGCCGTACTCGTCGTACCAGCCCGGGTACTTGCTCTCGAACCACTCGAAGTCGCGCTCGTCCAGGCCGTCGAAGCGCCAGTAGTGGATCGGCCACGACGCGAAGGCGAACATCGCGTTCTTGTGGATCAAGCCGTTGGCGAGCCGCTCGCGCGCGCGGTCGAACATGTCCGCCGGCACGTTCAGGCCGAGCTTGCCGAGCTTGAGCACGTAGGCGCGGTACCAGTCATCGCGGATCCAGCGGTCCCACTTGTCGAGGTAGGACTCGTTGTCGGAGCGGTCGCGCGAGAAGTACTCCATGATCGCGCCGCTGAAGACGTCGAGGAAGGCGTGGTTGATCCACCACGCCTGCTGCAGATCGCGCTCGATCAGCGGTGCGTTGCGGTCGTCCTGCAGGACGGTCAGCAGCGTCGCGTAGCCGTTGGAGATGTGCCGGGCTTCGTCGGACTGCACCGACAGGTACGTGGTGGGCAGCACGAAGTCGCCGTTGCGCGCCGCCACGTCGGGCAGCGCGACGAACGCCACGTTGGTGAACGCCGTCTCCGCGACGACCTGCAGCGTGAACGCGCACTGGATCGGATCCCCGACGAAGAAGTGCGAGAGCATGCTCAGGCCGCCGGCGGTGATCGGGTCGCGCGCGAGCGCGCTCGCCCCCAGGTTCCAGCCGGCCGGGTCGGGCGAGTGCTTGGCGTACCAGCGCGCGAGGCTCATCTGCATGCCCTCGTGGCGCACCTCGTCGACGAACTGAACGTGGTAGCCGTTGCGCAGCTCGTTGTTGGGAATCGCGTCGATCAGCATCGACATGCAGCGCCCGGCGCCCACCTCGGCGAAGTTCGTCACGTTGATGAAGGGCTTGAGGATCTCGAGCCAGCGCTCCTCGGTCTTTCCCGTCATGTCCGCACGGACCCCGGCGTCAAGGGCGCCGTAGACGCGCTCGTCCTTCTCCAGCTCCATCGGCAGGTACTCCCGCATGATCTGCTTCATGGGGTCCTTGGCCTTGTTGGGCAGGTGGTACCGCGTCGGATAGGAGGCGTTGGGCTGGTGGTAGGTCGGCTCCCATCCCAGCTCGGAGATCCTTGCGTGCGTCTTCGTGATGCTGCGGCGCCGGTTGGTCGTCGTGCTCATCATCGCCAGCGTACGAGCGCCGCTCCGGCGCACCAATTGCTCGAAGTGAGCGGATCGGTCCCCCTTGCGGGTACGGTAGGCGCGCCGTGCCTTCCCCATCGTTTGCACAGCGTGCGCAGGAGGCGCTCGAGCGAGCCGCCGACCTGGTCGGCTCCGAGGTGCGCCTGGGGTCGGGCAGCGCCGACGACGCCGTCCTGGACCCATCGGTCGATGCGATCTTCGAGGAGCTGCGCGAGGCGCTCGGCAGCCAGCGCGGGTCGCGCGCGGCCAAGCTCTGCCTCGCCGCGCTCGACCTGCAGCGGCTGCGCGACGAGGCGACGGCGCGGCGGACCGCCCGCCGCATGGCGGCCCTGCGCGGGGTGCAGGCGGCGCTCGGGGCGCTGCACGGCGTCTCGGCCCCCGAGCAGCTCTACGAGCTGGCAACCGCCGGGCTGTGCACGTGGTGCGGCTTCGACCGCGCGCTCCTGTCCAGTGTCACGGGCGACGAGCTGGTCCCGCAGAGCGTTCACTTCTCCAGCGACCCCGAATGGGCGCAGGAGATCCTCGCCTTCGGCCGCTCCGAGGAGGGGCGCCCGCAGCTCAGCGAGCTGATTCTCGAAACCGAGATGCTGCGTCGACGCGCGCCGACCATCGTGCTCGACCCGCAGAACGATCCACGCGCCACCAGGCCGCTGGTCAGCGCCACGCGCACGCGGTCGTACGTGGCCGCCCCGATCCTGCCGGAGGGCCGGGTGATCGGCTTCCTGCACGCCGACTGCTACGACTCCGGGCGCGACGTCGACGAGATCGACCGCGACACGTTGTGGGCCTTCGCGGAGGGCTGCGGCTACGCGCTCGAGCGCACGCTGCTGCGCGTCCACCTGGAGGAGCAGCGCGAGCGACTGCAAGAGCTCGTCGGATCGACCGCGGCGCTCGCGCGCGAGATGTCCGAGGCCGAGGTGGCACTCGAGCGCAGCGGCCGCGGCGCGCTGAGCGCGAGCTCGCGGGCGGCCGTCCGGCTCGCCGGCCCAGGGGACGGGCTCGACGTACCGCTCACGCCGCGCGAGCGCGAGGTGCTGGGCCTGCTCGTCGAGGGCGAGACGAACGCAGGGATCGCGCGCCGGCTGTTCGTCGCAGAGAGCACCGCCAAGGCGCACGTCAAGCACATCCTGCGCAAGCTCGGGGCCTCGAACCGGGCCGAGGCGGTGTCGCGCTACCTACGCCACACCGGTGTTGACGGCTCCGAGTCCTCGACCACTACGGAGAACCGATCCGCTCCCTTTGGCCAATAGACGGCCCCCAAGGGCCGGCTCTAGGGTCGGAGGCGGTGCCCTACTTCTCCAGCGAGGACGAGGTCTACAAGTACCTCGGCGGTGTCTTCCGCGAGGCCGGGGAGCACGAGACGGCCGGTCCCAAGCTGCGGAGCGCGAACGTCACGCTGCAGATGCACTACAGCGATCCCGGGTCGGTGATCACGGTGCGGCTCGCGGATGACTACGCGGTCATCGAGGGCGACACCGATGTCGAGCCCGACGTCCACCTGTACATGGCTGCCGACACCGCCGACAAGTTCTGGCGCGGCGAGTACAACCTCGCGGTCGGGCTCGCGAAAGGCCAGGTCAAGTCCAAGGGGCCCGTCAACAAGATCCTCAAGCTGGTCCCGCTGACCAAGCCGCTGTTTCCGATCTACCGCGAGCTGACCTCCGCGAAGGGCTCCGCCGGGTCTGTCGCCTGAACTGCAGCGACGAGGGGCGGGCCCCCCCTACAACGCCCGGCCCCGCCCCGCGCAAGCGCTCAGTGCGCGACCCAGCGGTCACGGCCCGCGGCTTTGGCGGCGTAGAGCGCAACGTCACTCGCGTGCATCAGGGCGTCCAGCTCGTCGCCGTCTCGCGGGGAGGTCGTCGAGCCGATGCTGATGCTGAGGGCGACTCCCTGTTGAGCCAAGCCCTCGCGGACGTTGTCGCGGGCGCACTCCGCCACCTTGCCCGCGCCGTCGGCGTCGGTGTCGGGCAGCAGCAGCACGAACTCCTCGCCGCCCAGGCGTCCCACGAAATCCGACGCGCGCACGGTCGCCGACAGCGCCTCGGCCACGTGGCACAACACTTCGTCGCCGCGCTGATGGCCGAAGGTGTCGTTGATGTCCTTGAAATGGTCGACGTCGCACAGCAGCAGGCTGAGCGGCTGGCCGGTGCGGCGCGAGCGAGTCAACTCCGTGTGAGCGCGCTCGTAGAACGAGCGCCGGTTGGGGAGCCCCGTGAGCGAGTCCGTACCCGCCGCGACGGTGAGCTCGGACATCAGATACGTGGATTGCCGGCGCAGTGCACCCAGGACGAGTCCCCCCACCACCAGAGTCCCGACCGTGAGCGCCCAAGTCGTGTACGGCGCCTGAGTCGGCTCGAGCGCCAGCACCGCCCCGTAGCAGCCCGCGACAAGGACCATATGCAGCGATGCGGCCCTGCGGGAGAAGAAGTAGAAGGCGTAAAGCGCGACCCAGAGATAGATCAACGCGAAATCCGTGCCCGGGTCACCTCCCGCGAGAATCGCCCAGCCGATCAAGACCGTGCCGACCCCCACCGAGAAGTGCAGCAGCGGCTCGGTGAGATGCTGATGGAGCGCTCGGGTCACCGCCGACGTAGCCACGGCCACGCCCGCTATGACGATCAGCGTGCGCTGATCCATCGCCCCGCCGTGGGGCAGCGCGATCGTCAGAAGCACGAGTACACCACCCGCGGCAAAGAGCAGCGGGAGAGCGCGGGCAGCGGTCATTCCGTTGTTATCGACTGGGGGCGGCTGGGCGTTAGCGCGGCAACGGAGAGGGTGGGATTCGAACCCACGAGGCAGTTTGACCCGCCCACACGATTTCCAGTCGTGCACCTTCAGCCGCTCGGTCACCTCTCCAGGTGCGCGCCTGCGGCGCGCGGTGGGTAAGCCTAGAGCCCGCTGGCGCGTAGGCCGAAACGGGGCTACTGTCGCCTGGTGACTCGCAGGGTCCTTCGGGCGCTGTTGGCCCTCGCCGCGGTGATCGCGGTGTGCGCTCCGGCGGCGGGCGCCGCCGGGAACACGTGGGCCGGGGCCTGGGACACCGACTTCGGGAGGATGACCCTGGACGCCGGCGGCAGTGGCGCCTACGAGGGGTTCTCTCCCGGGACGGTGAGCGGCCACGTCACGGGCGACGTGAACGAGGGGACGTGGCACCAGCCCGGCGATCCACCGAAGAACGGCACGTTCAAGTTCACACTCGGCTCGACCGGGCAGTCATTCACCGGGGAATGGGCGTACGACTCCGGCGGGTGCGGAAGCGCATGCGGCTGGCAAGGGACGTGCATCGAGGGGCCCTGCCTCAAGAACGGCACGGCGACCGGCTGCATCGCCGCGGCCCGGCGCGCGCAGAGCGCTGACCCGTGCCTCACGGTCACGCCGCGCTCAGTCCGACCGGAGCTCGGCGAGATGACGTCCTACAAGGCGCCGGCAGCGGGCAAGGTCGCCGCGCTCCCGATGCCCGAGCTCGAGCCGCAGGCGAAGGGCGCCGTCGTGGACATCGCCTCGACCGACGCGAGCGGAGACTCTCGCCCGGTTCCCCCCGTGCTCGGTGTCGAGCTGACGCGCGCCAACGAGCAAGCGGATCAACACGAGGACCGTGGGCTGCACGCGCTGGAGCTCTGCTACATCCTCGTACTCGGTGAGGATGCCGGCGAGCAGAACTACTTCGGTTGCGTTGAGGCCATCCTGAAGGTCCTCAAGCGCAACGACGAGATCCAGGCCCGCAAGCGCGGCAAGCCGGTTCGCGCGGCGAGGGCCGCGCGCTGCCACTCGGTGAAGTTGAAGCGACCGGGCAAGCGGCTGCGGGCCGCCGCGCGAGTCAGCTGCAAGGCCACCGCAGCCGGTGTGCGCCTGAGCTTCCGCCGGCGCCCCGGGGGAGCGTCGCTGAGCTCGCTCTTCGGGCGCAAGGCCGCGCTGGTCGTCGGGCGCAGCCGCTTCGACAAGCCCGCGGCACGCGGCGACCGCGTCAACATGACCTGGCGCGCGAACTAGAGCCCGAGGTCGCGCACGCCCTGCTCGCGCCAGCCCAGGTGGTGGGCCAGCTCGTGGCGCAGCGTGCGCTCGACCTGGGCACGCAGCAGCTCCGGGTCGTGGCCGAAGTCGCGCTCGAGGGTGTCCTGGTAGAGGACGATGCGGTCGGGATAGTCGTCGCGGGCCACGGTGTCCCCGAAGTAGTGCCCGTAGGCGCGGTGCTCCCGGCCGCGGTGCGACACGACCACCGGTGTCTGGTCCAGGAGCCGCTGGAAGTCCGACGGCAGCCGGTCGATCGCCTCGGCCACCAGCAAGTCGAACTCGGTTGCCACCGCGTTCAGCTCGGGGTGGCGCGCCAGCTCCTCGCTGCGCCGCACCAGCCGCTCGAACTCGTCGTCGGGCATCGCGTCGCGGCCCGTCAGCGCCACGAACGCCCAGGCGGTCAGCACGGCCAAGGCGAGGCCTCCCCCGGCCAGCACCGCCATGCCCTCGGCCCCCGAGAGCGAGGGCGGATTCAGGAACAGGAGCAGCAGGCCGACCGCGAACAGCGCGGCGACGCCCGCCTTGACTGGTCCTCGCAGCGCGTCGAGCACGCCTCCGAGATTACGCGCTGCCCTGGTCCTCTTTGGCGCCGTCGCCCTCTTCGTCCGCGCCGGCCGCGTCCGGGTTGCCCGTGGCGGTCCCCTCCTCGCCCGGCACGCCGGGGGAGTCGTCCGGCGTCTCGCCGCCGTCGTCGTCGGGCACAACCTCCGCCGGGCCCTCCTCGGGGAGCTGGTCCGACCGCTCCGGTGTCTCGGTCATGGTCCGCCCTCCTCGGACAGCGTCTCCTCGTCGGCCGCCACGCCGGGCACCGGCTTCTCCTTCTCGCCTGGGCCGGGCTGGGCGCCCGGCACGGTGGGATCGTCCGCGTTGGCCTCCCACTCGCGCTGCGCGTCCTCGATGTGCTCGCCCACGCGCTCGGAGTGCTCCTCCAGCCGCTCGGCCTCGCGCTCCAGCTCCTCAGCCTTCTCCTCGTGCTCCACGGGCACCTTCTACCCGGGGCGCGGCGGCCGGCAAACGAGTCCTACCGCGCGAGCGCCACCGTGACAGCCTCGCCCCCCGGATCCACCTCGCCCGCCCACGCATGCGGAAGCCGCGCGGAGCGGCCGGGCATAACGCGCGCCGGCCTGCCGCGCCACAGCAGACGCTCGCCCTGCGCGATCTCGATCCGCGGCGCGCGCAGGAACTCGCGCGAGCGCAGCACGAAGCGGCCGCGCGGGGGCGGGCCGGCCCCCGCGGCCACCGCGTTGGGCGCGATCCAGCCGAGCGGCTCCTCGCAGACGACGGGCACGCGCCGCTCCGGCCACTCGCCGTCCTCCAGGTAGCGGACGACCGCGCCGGCGGCGTGGCGGCCGCTCAGCGCCGCGACGTCGGCCTGCTCGGCGCCGTGGAGCAGGTTGCCCGCGGCGAAGACCCCGGGCGACGAGCTGCGCAGGGCGGTGTCGATCGCCGGACCGCGCGTGATCGGATCGAGCTCCGCACCCGCGGCAACGGCCAGCTCGTGGTCGGGAATCCAGTCGGCGGTGAAGACCACGGTGTCGCACGCCACCGTCCGCACGCCCCCGCCTTCGAGGTCGGTCAGCTCCACCTCCTCCACCCGAGGACGGCCGTGGATCGCGCTCACGCGCGTGCCCGTCCACAGCGGCACCCGGTAGCGTGCGAGCGCCCCGAGCCGGAACGCGGCCAGCGACTGGTGGCGCGGCAGCTCGGTGGTCAGCGCGACCGCCCGCGCGCCGCCGTGGGCGAGCGTCACGAGCGCGGAGAAGCTCACGTGCTCGGCGCCCACCACCAGCGCGCGCCGCCCGGCCGGCAGCCCGCTCAGGTAGACGAGCTGCTGGAGCATCCCGGTGGTCATCACGCCGTCCGGCCGGCTCCCCGGCACGAGCCTCGCCGAGCGCGGACGCTCGCGGCAGCCGGTGGCCAGCACGACGGCGGCCGGCTCCAACGTCGAGCGCCCGCCCGGGCCGGTGAGCTCGAGTGCGCCGCCCGCCGACCCGGTCACCATCGTCTCGAGCAGCAAGTGAACGCCGCCAGCCCGCGCCAGCTCCACGCAGCGCCGGGCGTAGGCGGGCCCGCTCAGCGGCCGGCGCAGGTCGCGCAGCCCGAAGCCCTGGTGGCGGGCGTGCCGCGGAATCCCGCCCGCCTCGCGCTCCCGCTCGATCACGACCACCTCGGGCACCCCGAGCCGGCGCAGCTCGACGCCGGCCGCCAGCCCGGCCGGCCCGCCGCCGACGATGGCGACCGGCGCCTCAGCCACGCCCGGCCGCCGCGCGCTCGGCAAGCACCTCGGCCAGCTCGGCCCCGCAGAAGAAGCCCTGGCAGCGCCCCATGTGGGCGCGCGTCCGGCGACGCAGCCCGTCCAGGTCGACGGGCGGGACCGGGCCGGCGAACGCGTCGCGGATCTCGCCGCGCGTGACGCGCTCGCAGAAGCACACCACGCGGCCGTAGTCCGGATCGGACGCGATCAGGTCGGCCTGCTGGTAGGGCCGCGGGAAGGCCTCGCCGAGGTTGGGCATGCGCACGCTCGGCCGCTCCCCGCCGGGTCGAAGCTCCAGCTCCAGCCCGTCGCGCACGTGCTCGGCGATCGCCATCGACGCCGACAGGCCGGTGGAGCGGATCCCGCCCACGCAGGCGTAGCCGTCCTCGAAGCGGATCTGGAAGTCGGCGTGCTCGGTGGCGGCCCGCAGCCCGACGTACACGGCGGTGACCTCGAAGCCGAGCAGCGCCGGCACGATCCGCGCCGCCTCGGCGCGCAGGTACGCCAGCCCGTCCGCGGTCGAAGAGGTGTCGTCCTTGCGCTCGACGTCTTCGGCGGTGGGCCCCACCATCACGTTGCCGAACACCGTGGGCGCGACCAGCACGCCCTTCGACACCCGCGTCGGAACGGCGAGCACGATATGTCGCACGAGCGGCCGGGAGAGCTTGTCGAAGACGATCAGCTCGCCGCGCCGCGGGGTCACGGTGAAGCTCCCCCCTCCCACCATGCGGTCGACCTCGTCGCTGCGCAGGCCGGCGGCGTTCACCAGCCTCCGCGTGGTGATCGACGTCCCGGCGGCCTCCACTCGAAAGCCGCCCCCTGGCAGCCGCGCGACACCCGTGACGGCCGCGCCGCGGCGCAGCTCGCAGCCGGCCAGCACGGCCTCGGTCGCAAAGGCGAGCGGCGTGGTGAACGGGCAGATCAGGCCCTCGTCGGGCACCTCCAGCGCGCCGAGCGCACCCGGCCCCAGGTTGGGCTCGCGCCGGTAGAGCTCCCCGGCATCGAGCTCGCGGATCGCGCCGTAGCCGTTCGCCCGTGAGCGCTCCACGATCCCGGCGAACTCGCCGCGCTGCTGCTCGTCCCAGGCCACCAGCAGCGCGCCCGTCCGCTCCACCGGAATGCCGACGCTGGGCGCGTACTCCGACAGCAGCTCGTACCCGCGCGCGACCAGGCGGGACTCGAGCGTGCCGGGCTTGGCGTCGAAGCCGGTGTGCAGCAGGGCCGTGTTGGCCTTGCTCGTGCCGGCGCCCACGTCCGGACCGGCCTCGAGCAGCGTCACGTCGAGCTCGTAGCGCGCCAGCTCGCGTGCGATCGCCGCGCCGACCACCCCGGCGCCGACGATGACTACGTCGCGGTCCATGCCGCGGCGACTCTAATGCGGCGGGCCGAGGTCGATCGCGTCGCGCACCTCGGCTGCCGTGGGCTGGGGCCCGAAGCCGGTCAGGCACCACGTCGCTCCGGCCTCGATCCAGGGAGCGGGGTCGGTGCCGGGCGGGTTGGTCACGACCACGTCGAAGCCTTCGGGGCTGCCGGGCCGGCGCAGGGCATTGACCTCCTCGACGAGCTCGGCCAGTGCCTCCGGTCCGGGCAGGTCGATCGGGAACAGGCCGTCCCAGCGCGCGGCGCGAGCGAGGGGCCGGCGGTGCGGCCAGCGGGCCGCCACCCACACCGGGATGCGCGGCTGCTGAACCAGCCGCGGCTCGAACTCACCCTCCCAGTAGGAGCTCAGGCGATCCAGTCCGTCGTCGAGCAGGACCGCCCGGGCCCTGGGATCGCCCTCCTCGCCGAAGCGCTCCGGGTCGAACTCGCCGGTGCGATCGCTGCCGATTCCGACCCCCAGCACCAGCCGGCCGTGGCTGAGGCGGTCCAGCGTCGCCGTCTCGCGTGCGAGCTGGTGCGGGCGCCGGCGCGGCAGCGGCGTGACGAGCGGCCCGATCGCGACGCGCTCCGTGGCCATCGCCACCGCGGCGAGCGTCACCCACGGGTCGGCCACCGCCCGCACCGGCGCGCTGTACGCCACGTGGTCCCAGAGGAAGAAGCCGTCCCATCCGCGCGCCTCGGCGCGTGCGGCCAGGTCGGCCACGAGGCGCGGCTCGGCCAGCTCCTCGAAGGGAGCCACGAAGATGCCGTGGCGGGCGGTCACGTACCGCCCGCAGCCTAGCCGCGACGCCCGGTGGGCCTAGCGGCCGCGCAGCTCGAGGCGGATGCTGTGGGACCGTCCGACGCCGCGGACCACCGCGTGGATGCGCAGGAAACGGACCGCGCGGGCCGCTCGCACGCGCGGGCGGAGCGCGAACGTGCCGTCCTTGGTGAGCCTGGCGCTGGCCAGCCGGTGCAGGTGGCCGCGGGCGCGGGCGACGATGAACACGCGCTGGCCGGGGCGCAGCCGGTCGCTTTGCACGCGACCGAGCAGCGGCAGGCGGTGGCCGCGGCGCACATGCGGACGAATGGCCCCGAGGATCACCCGCACGGCGCGGCGCGGCGCTCGGCGCTGGGCGCGCGTGGAGCCCGCGTCGCGGAGCCCCTCGGGGCCGGGCACGGTGGTCCGGTAGGCGAGGATTCCGCGGCAGGGGCTGCCGGCCGCGAGCCGGAAGTCCTCGGCTGAGCGGTCGCTGTAGCTCGGGCTGGTGCGCACCGTCTCGACCACCTTGAAGCCGATCTGCTCGCCGATGCCGCCGTCGCCGTCGTCGTAGGCCCCGCCCCTGACGCAGTTGTCGCGGACGATGTTGTTGCGTCCGATCGGGTTGCCGCGCGGGTACCAGCTCTCCACGTTGTTGCGGAGCTTGCTGTTGGCGATCACGTTGCCCTCGACCAGGTTGTCGTCGGACGCGAGGCCGAACTCGCCGGAGAAGATGATGCCCTGGCCGTTGCCGTCGATCACGTTGCCCGTGATCGTCGTGTTCTGGGCATCGGGGTAGAGCTGGATGCCGCGGTCGGCGTTGTCGTAGATCCAGTTGCCGCGGATCAGCGTGTTCGAGGCGCTCGTGATGTAGATGCCGTGGTCGTGGTTGGTGGCGGGCAGCCGGCCGCAGTCGTGGATGAGGTTGAACTCGATCTTGGTGCCGTTGGCGCGACCGTAGTCGGGATGCCCCAGGCCAAAGCAGATCGAGTGGTGGTAGTTGGTCACGTCGTTGCGCCGGAAGGTGACCCCGTCGGCGTTGATCGTCGGCGACGGGAGCAGCCCCGGGTTCGTGCCGTCCAGGTAGAGGCTCTCGACGGTCACGCCGTCGGCGCCCTCGGCGACCCAGAGGCGGCCCTTGACGGTGGCCTTCTCCTCGGCGTAGCGGGTCAGGGTGACGCCCGGCCGGGAGATCTTGACGTCCTCCTCGTAGAGCCCGGCGCGCAGGCAGCCGGTCTGGCCTTCAGACAGCGAGTCGACCAGGTCCTGGGCAGCGTGGGGGCCGGGCGAGGCGACCTCGTCGCAGGCGCCGGCGGCGGACGTGGGCGACGCTGAGATGGAGAGGGCGGTGAGGGCGGCAGCCACGACCGCAAGGCCGAGGCGAGGGTTCCGAGGCATGCATCGTGCATCGAGCCTTTTGGAGTCGAGCCCCAGCCCACCGGCCGCCTATCGGACATCCGTCCAGGGCGAACTCTTGCCGCTCCGCCCTTACCGGATCATGCGAATCCTCGTCGAGCCTCAGAACGGCCATGACCTCGACAGGCTGATCACGGCGCTGCTGAACGCCACCGGCGTGGTTCATCGAGTCATCGAGGACACCGACCACCCGCGCGGCGCCGAGGGGCTCGAGATCGTCGGGCTTGTGGCCGACCGCCTGCGGGGCCTGCTGACCCTGCTGGCGGAGCTCCGAAGCGACGAGGAGCTCGCCCTGGTCACGCAGGTGCTCGCCGAATCGACGCTCATGGTGGCCGAGGACCTGGGTCTGGAGGGCCACTTCGCGCCGTAGCGCTGCGTCAGAGAACGGTTGCCGTTACTCCCGCAGCCTCCGCACGCCGCGCCTGGCCGGCGTCCAGCGTGTGCAGCTTCCGTGCGGTGGCTGCCGCCGTGGCGATGATCAGCACGTCGGTGGCCTTCGCGGCGCGCCGCTGCGAGCGAGCGACGGCCAAGACCTTGCCGCAGCGGAGGGGGAGGGATTCGAACCCTCGGACGACCTTACGGCCGTCAACGGTTTTCGAGACCGCCCCGTTCAACCGCTCCGGCACCCCTCCGAGGCGAACAATCCTAGAGGCGGGGCAAGCGGCTCAGCCGCTTGGGCTGACTACCAGCGTGGAGTCCAGCTGGTCGGCCGGCAGCGGCCTCGAGAACAGGAAGCCCTGGCCGATGTCGCAGCCCAGCTCGCGCAGCGCGTCGGCCTGCTCCGTGGTTTCGATGCCCTCCGCCACCACGCAGAGCTTCAGCGCGCGACCCATGCCCACGACGGCGGCCACCAGCTCCCGATCGGTCGAGTTGTCCACCATGCCGCTCACGAACGAGCGGTCCACCTTGACTATGTCGACCGGCATCCGCCGCAGCTGCTCCAACGACGAGTAGCCGGTGCCGAAGTCGTCGATCGCCACCCGGATCCCCTCGTTGCTGAGGTCGCGCAGCGCGCGGAACCCGGTGTCGCCGTCGGCCATGGCCGTGTGCTCGGTCACCTCGATCGTGAGCGACCGCGGGTCGATGCCCGACTCGCGCACGCAGCTCAACACGCTCGAAACCACATCCGGATGGGTCAGCTCGCGGGCGCTCAGGTTCAGGGACAGATGCAGGTGCGCCGTTTCCGGCCGCGACTGCCACTCGGCCAGCTGACGGCACGCCTCCCCGATGACCCACGCCCCCAGCGGCACGATCAGGCCGGTTTCCTCCGCCACGTTCAGGAACATCTCGGGCACGATCAGGCCGCGCTGCGGATGCTCCCAGCGCACGAGCGCCTCGGCGCCCGTCATCTGCCCGGTGGCGAGGTCCACCCCCGGCTGGTAGTAGAGCCGCAGCTCCCCGTGCTCCAGCGCCCGCTGCAACTCCTGCTCGATGCGCATCGCGCGCACCGCGTTGTCGCGCATGGCGCTGTCGAACAGCTCGGTGCGGGCCCCGCCGCGCTCCTTCGACCGGTACATCGCGGCGTCAGCGTCCTCGATGAGGTGCTGGCCGTCCCCGCTGTCGCTCGGCTCGGCGATTGCCACCCCGATGCTCGCGCTCAGCCGCAGCTCGGCTCCACCGGCGCGCAGCGGGTTGCTCAGCGGGCGCTGCAGCCGGTCGGCGATCGACACGGCCTCCAGCACTCCGCCGACGCTCTCGCACAGAATCGTGAACTCGTCCCCGCCGAAGCGCGCCACGGTGTCCTCGGGGCGCACGACGCTCTGCAGCCGCTCGGCAACCTCGCGCAGGACATCGTCGCCGGCGGCGTGGCCGAGCGAGTCGTTGATGCGCTTGAAGCGATCGACGTCGAGGAAGTAGACGGCGGTGGCGGTCTGGCGCCCGCGCCGGGCGAGCACCTGGCGCAGGCGGTCGGCGAACAGCGCCCGGTTGGGCAGCCCGGTGAGCGGGTCGAAGAGGGCGAGCCGTTCCAGCTCGGTTTCCATGCGCTTCCGGTCGGAGACGTCGAGGAAGACCCCGTAGAAGAGCGGGTCGGCGCCGGTCTGCCGGTCGAACACGACGGTCATCTCATCGCGGATCCAGACGTCGCGGCCGTCGGTGGCCCGGAGGCGGTACTCCTGAACGAGCTTCTCGCCGGAGCGGGCGCACTCCGCCTCGTTGGAAACCACGCGGTCCGAGTCGTCGGGATGGAGCAGGCGATCCCACAGCCCGCGCTCCTCGAGCCACTGGCGGCGCGGGTAGCCGAGCACGTCCTCGACGGACGGGCTGATGTAGAGGCAGCGTCCCTCTATGCCCGGCTCGAAGATGTACGCAACCGACGGGACCCCTTCGGGAAGGGGTCCATAGCGATTCTCGAGCGCGCGCAGCACTTGCTCCGAATATGGCCGCACACGCTCTTATCGGCTACTTGCGCCGCAAACCGAAGAATTTGTGCAACAACTGCGCGCTCTCGTCCGCCAGCAGCCCCCCCGCCACGTCCGGTCTGTGGTTCAACTTCGGCTCGCCGAGCACGTCAAGGACGCTCCCGGCGGCGCCCGCCTTGGGGTCGGTCGCGGCGTAGACGACCCGCGGAACGCGCGCCAGCACGATCCCCCCGGCGCACATCGCGCACGGCTCCAGCGTCACGTACAGCACGGTGGCGAGCAGCCGCCAGCCGGCCAGGTGCCGGGAGGCCTCGCGCAATGCGAGGATCTCCGCGTGGGCGGTCGGGTCGCCGCGCAGCTCGCGCTCGTTGCGAGCCGCCGCGATCACCTCTCCCCCGTGGGCGATCACGCACCCGATCGGCACGTCGTCGTGCTCGAGCGCCCGCTCGGCCTCACGCAGGGCGAGCCTCATGTAGTACTCGTCGCGCGGGAAGAAGCTCACGGCCGCACCAAGGTCACGGCCGCACCACCAGCTTGCGGCCCACGTAGCGCTCCGCGGCCTCCAGCCCGCCGAGCAGCCCGGCCCGGCCCGCCAGCCGCACACCGGCCGCCGCCAGCGACAGGGCCGACGGCGCCCCTCCGCCGAGGCCGCCGCCGTCGAGCAGCTCGCGGTACCAGTCGATCGTGTCCCTGAGCGTGCGGTCCAGGGCCCGGGCGCGGTAGCCGAGCTCGCGCCGCGCCTTTGCCGAGGAGTAGCGCCAGTTCTGCGCCATCAGCACGAGGCCCTCGGCCGCCACCAGGCTCGGGAGGCCGAGCGACTCCGCCACGCGGGCCGCGGCGCCGGCCCCGGGGGGCAGCACCACCAACGGGTGGTGCACCCCCGACAGCTCGGCCACCCGCTCGAGCAGCTCGACCCAGCCGGCGTCGTGCCCGCCCAGCACGTAGCGCTCGCCGGGCCGCCCGCGCTCGGCCGCCAGCAGGTGCCCCTTCGCGACGTCGCGCACGTCGACCACGTTGGTCTGCCCGTCGACCACGGCCGGCATTCTGCCGCGCAGGTAGTTGCCGATCATCCGGGTGGACGTCTCGCCCGGCCGCGAGCGGTCGACTGGAGCGCCGAACACGTACGAGGGGTTCACGACGACCACCTCCACGTCCAGCCGGGCTCCCGCCGCCAGCGCCTCCGACTCGCCTTCGTGCTTGGCGTCCGGGTAGGTCATCCCGAGCCCCCCGCCGCGGTAGACGTCCTCCTCGGTGCCGGGCCGGCCGGCCGGCGCGGGCCCGATGCCGGCGACGCTGGAGGTCAGCACCACCCGCCGGACCCCCTCGGCCGCGGCCGCCTCGACCGCGATGCGGGGGGCCAGGGCGTTGACCTGCCAGACCCGCTCGGCCGGCCGGGAGCCCACCAGGCCAGCCGCGTGGAAGACCGTCTCGCAGCCGCGGAAGGCCCGCCGCAGCGCGCCGCGGTCCAGCACGTCGGCCTTTACGGCCTCGACCTCCAGCCCGCCCAGCCGCGCAAGCCGCTCCTCGTCCCGGTAGGTCACGCGTGGAGCGCCGTTGGCCTCGGCCGCAAGCTTTGCCACGTGCGCGCCGATGAATCCCGTGGCACCCGTGATGCAGACCGTCACAACTTCCCTGGACGCGTGTTGTTGGAGCGTTCGTACACTGCGCAGGGCACCGTAACCCAATGCCGACTCGCCTCCTTCTCATGATCGCCGCAGTCCTGGGCCTGCTCGCGTTCGCGGTCACGGCCGAGGCCGCCGAGTACGTGCCCGGCGAGGTGGTCGTGGGCTACAAGAACGGCACCGTCACCACGCGCGGGACGCCCGCTGGACAGTCGGTACACGAAGCCGCGTCCGTGCTGCGCCGCCATCCGCACGTGGCCTACGCCGTGCCGAACTACGTGGCCCACGCGGCGCAGTTCACGCCGAACGACCCGTCCCTGCGCCGCCAGTGGAACTTCATCGGGCCATTCGGCATCGGCATGCCCGAGGCCTGGGCGCTTGCCGCGGCCGCGGGCGCGCCGGGCGGGCGCGGCGCCGTGGTTGCCGTGCTCGACAGCGGCGTGGCGTTCGAGCACTACGGCGGCTTCCGGCGCGCGCCGGACCTGCGCCGCTCCACGTTCGTGCGCCCCTGGGACTTCGTCGACCAGGACCGCCACCCCAACGACAGGTACGGGCACGGAACCCACGTGACGGGCACGATCGCCCAGGCCACCAACAACGGCGTTGGCGTGGCGGGGGCCGCCTACGGCGCCAAGATCATGCCCCTGAAGGTGCTCAACGACTTCGGCATCGGCGACTCGGTCGCGATCGCCAAGGCAATCCGCTACGCGGCCAGGTACGGCGCCGACGTGATCAACCTCTCGGTCGAGTTCGATCGGCGGGTCGTCGCCGCCGAGATCCCGGAGATCCTGGCCGCGATCCGCTACGCCCACGCGCGCGGTGCGGTGATCGTGGCCGCCGCCGGCAACACGGGTCAGAAGTACCTGCGCCGAGTGGCGTACCCCGCACGCGCCAGCGAGGTGATCGCGGTGGGGGCCACCACCAGCGACGGCTGCCGCTCCGAGTACTCCAGCTACGGCACCGATCTCGACGTGGTCGCACCGGGCGGCGGCGTCGACGCCGATCCCGCAACGCCGGAGGAAGAGGCGGTCTGCCACCCCGGAACCTCCGGCGACTTGATCTACCAGCAGACGTTCACCGGGACCGGCGTGCGCAACTTCGGCCTGCCGGGCGACCAGGGCACCTCGATGGCGAGCCCGCACGTCGCGGCGATCGCCGCGCTGATCATCGCCACCCACAAGCTCGGCGCTCACCCCACGGCCAGAGCGGTTCAGGAACACCTGCAGGCCACGGCGCGCGACCTCGGCCGGCCGGGACCCGACTCGCGCTACGGGTGGGGCCTGGTGGACGCGGCGCGCGCGCTGCGCTGCCCTCCGTTCACCGCCTGCTGAGCGGCCGCCGGGCGCTCAGGTGGTGCGGATGATCATCACGCTGCACGGAGCGTGATGGGAAACCTTGTTCGGCACGCTGCCGAGCAGGAACCGCTTGGCCCCCGTCATGCCCTTGTTGCCGACCACGATCAGGTCGGCGCCCTGCTCCTCGGCCACGTCGAGGATGGCGTCGGCGGGATCGCCCTCGCGCGCGTGTGTCTCCACCCGGACGCCCTGGTCCTCCAGCACCTTGCCGGCCTCGACCAGAGCGGCGCTGACATCCTCGCGCGGGTTGACCATCCACTGCAGGTCGTCGGGCACCTGCTGGCGCTCCTCGCGCAGTCGCCCCTCGGGGACCGGCTCGTAAGCGCTGACGAGATGGATCTTCGCGTCGAGGCGCTTGGCGAGGTCGCTCGCCTGCCTGACCGCCTCCTGCGCCGTCTCAGACCCGTCTGTCCCAACGACCATGGATTCGAACATCGCGCGCATCATACGGTTAGGCTGGTCCTGGTGACGGAAACGACCAAGTGCCTGGCCGTGGATGACCATCCCGCGGTACGGCAGGGGCTGGGGCTCATGTTCGGGGATACCCCCGACCTCGAGCTGGTGGGCCACGTCGACAGCGGCGAGGACGTCGTCGAGGCGGTCGAGCGCCTGCAGCCAGAGGTCGTGATCATGGACGTGCGGCTGCCCGGGATCGACGGCATCTCCGCCGTCAAGCGGATCGCGGAGGCCAGCCCCGGGGTCAAGACCGTCATGTTCTCGGCCTACGGGGACAAGCGCCTGCTGTCCGACGCGATCGCCGCAGGCGCGCGCGGCTACGTGCTGAAGGGCTCGCCGCCGGAGGATCTGCTGCGGGCCATCCGCACCGTGGTCACGGGCAAGCCGTTCGTGGACCCCTCGCTGTCGCCCGCGCTGCTGATGTCGCAGGTCGGGCCGGACGCGCCGCTGTCCGAGCGCGAGCGCGAGATCCTCCAGCTGCTCGCGGAGGGCCTCCACACCGAGGAGGTCGCGCGCCGCATCGGGCTCTCCACCGAGACGGTCAAGTCGGACACCAAGCGCGCAATCCTCAAGCTCGAGGCCGACACGCGCGTGCACGCGGTCGCCATCGCGCTGCGTCAAGCCATCATCGAGTAGGGGCGCCGCGGTGGAGCTGCCCCGCTTCTGGATCGTCATCCAGATCCTGATCGTCATCTTCGTCCTGATCGGGGCGGTCATCGCGATCACGAAGCTGGCTTGACTCGGGCAGCTCGATCTGGCTGAGCCGGCGGTGGCGGTAGCTCTCCTCGATCGGCTTCACCCAGAACTCCTCGGTCACGATCACGATCAGCGCGAGGATCGGCACCGCCACGAACAGGCCGACGAAGCCGAACAGCTGCCCCACCACCACTACCCCGATCGCGATCATCGCCGGGTGCATGCGCGTCCGCTGCGACATCACGATCGGGATCGTCACGTTGCTCTCGATCTGCTGGACCAGCACGTAGACGGCGAGCGTGAGCAGGGCCTTGCCGGGCGAGTCGGTTAGGGCGAACAGCACGGGCGGGATGGCGCCGGCGATGGCGCCGAAGTACGGCACCACCACGAGCAGCGCCGAGAGGACCGCGAAGAAGATCGCGAAGTCGAGCCCGATGATCGTTAGCCCGGTGAACGTGAGGACGAAGGTGGCGAGCATGTCGACCGCCACGCCCTCCATCCAGCCGATCCACGCGCGGCGCACACGACCAAGGACGTGACGCACGTGGTCGCGGCGCGGGGGCGGGAACAGGCGGACCAGCCCGTCGACCAGCGGCTCGGGCCGGATCGCCATGTAGTAGGCGGTGATCAGGATCAGCACCAGGGCGCCGAGGATGCCGGCCACGTTGAGGCCGATCGAGGTGATCGGCCCGATCAGCCGCTCGGGGTCGTCGGTCCACTTCTCGACGAACTCCTGCACCCGGTTGCCGACCTGGCCGGGGTCCTGCCCTGTGACGTCGGCGTAGGTCTTCTCGAGGTCGTCGACGATGCCCGGGACGGCGTTGACGAACCTGTCCGTCTGGTCGATGAACGGTGGGATCAGAAGCGTGATCAGCAGGGCCACCACGGCGATGCCGCCGATCAAGCCGATCAGCGCGCCGATCGGTCGCGGCAACCCGCGCCGTTCGAAGCGGCTCGCGGCCGAGGCGAGCGGGATGGCGAAGACGATCGTGATCAGGATCGCCAGCAGCAGCGTGACGAGCTGCCGGAACAGGAGCCCGAACAGGAGCAGCCCTGCCGCGAGCAGGACCGCGCGGTAGGCGACATGCGGGCTGCCTTCCTCGGTCACGACACCGTCAACGGTACCCGCGCTCGCAGCGGCAGCCCAGAACGACGACGCGCGCCCCGCGGCGCGCGTCCTCGACTTGCGTAGGTTGCGTGCGCCGGCTCAGGTGCGGCGCTCGAGGTCGGCCACATCCTGCGCCTTCTCCTCGACCCGGTCCTGAGCGTCGGCGAGCTTGTCCTTCTCCTCGCCCTTGCGCTCCTCCCGGCGGCCCTGCGATCTCAGGGAGCTGTCGCCGGTGAGGTCGCCTGCGGCTTTCTTGGCGCGGCCAGTGATCTTGTCCAGAATGCTCATGGGGAGCTGGTACCCCGCCTGGAACGGCCGGAAACGCCTGTAATTTTCGGCACATGACCAACGAGGAGGCGCACCGCCTCGCGCGCGAGAAGGGCGTGTCGGGGCCGCTGTACGCGTTCGTCCGGACGCTCGTGACGCCCTTCCTGCGGATCTGGTTCCGCATGCACGTGTCGGGTGCCGAGCACATCCCGAAGTCGGGGGCGGCGATCGTCGCCCCCAACCACAAGAGCTTCTGGGACTCGTTCTTCATCGCGGTCTGCACGCGGCGACACCTGCGCTTCATGGCGAAGACCGAGTTGATCGAGGCGCGCTACGGGCGCCTGCTGGTGCGCCTGGGCGCGTTCCCCGTGCGCCGCGGCAGCGCGGACGCCGACGCGCTGGAGACGGCACGGGTCATCCTCGAGCAGGGCGGGCTGCTCGCGCTGTTCCCGGAAGGCACCCGCATCCGCGACCCGGAGGAGCTCGGCCATCCCAAGCGCGGCGCCGGGCGACTGGCGCTCGAAACCGGCTCGCCGCTGATACCGACGGCGATCACGGGCACCGAGCAGCTCTTCCTGGGCCCGTTCCCGAAGCCGCGCCGCGTGCAGGTGGCGTTCGCCGAGCCGATCGCGGCGCACGAGCTGGCCTCGACACCGGAGGCGGCCGGCGAGCTGGTGGAGGAGATGCTGTGGCCCGAGGTCGAGGGCGAGTTCCGGCGGCTGAGGGCGCGACCGGGGCTGATCGCGGCGGGGCTGGCTGCCCTGGGCCTGGGTGGCGGCCTGCTGGTGCGCCAACGGCGCTCGCGAGCCAAGCGCTCGCGGTTGCCCTGGCGCCACTGAACGGCAGCAATGAAGAGTGGGCCGGAAGCGCCCGTTCTCCGAGTGTGGGTAGCGCTTCGCGTCAATATCCGCGCGCTTTGTTACCCACACTCCCGTTCGGGCCGCCTTGGTTGCTGCTGTTCGCGGCGCCGGAGGCGCCGCTACGCCGGCAGCTTCCCCTCGCGCCGTGCCCGCCGCACCCCCTGCTTCGCCTGCAGCCCGTTGAAGAAGAGCAGCAGCGTCTTGTTCGGCGGCGCCACGAAGCCCGTCTCCGAGTGGGGCGCGTACAGGGCCCGGTCTTCGCCCGCCTCCAGCCAGCCGGTGTGCTGGCGGGCGGTCAGGCCGATCAGCTTCGGCCGGTAGGAGTGGCCGAGCAGGCCGGCGCGGCGCACGCCTTCGGGGATCACTCCAGGGGCGGCGGTCAGCTCGAGGCCGGTTTCGTCCGAGTCGTGCAGCTCGACCGGGCCGATCGCCGGGTAGCCGTCCGCGGCCGTGTGGCCGAGCAGCAGGTGCGGCGTCTTGGCGAGTCGCTTGGCCGCTCGCTTCACGTCCACGCGCGGGCCGGTGCCCTTGGCCGGGGCCAGCTGGGGATCGGGGGACAGCGCCGGCTCGGGAAGGCCGTACGGCTCCGGTGGCCCGGCGCAGCGCAGATCGGGCCACACGGTGAGCCGCTCGACGTGCACCCACACCGGGATGCGCACCATGTAGTACTCGCGCAGCCAGCGGTCCCAGAACGGCCCGCTGCGCGCGGCCCCGAGCGAGCGCTCGGCCTGCACGCGGACCAGCTCGCGGTCCTCCGGCGTCGGGTCGGTGACCGGCTCGGCAAGGCCCTGCACGAGCACATACTCGGGCCGGTCCGATTCTCCGTGCTCGCGCGTGTGGTACGCGAGCGCCACCCGCGGCTCGCTCCGGATGCGGTCGAGCTTCTTGGCGAAGCCGAGCGAAGTGGTGAATCCAACGGTCCCGCGCTCGCGGTCGCGCAGCCCGATCGGAGCGACGGCCATGACCACCGCTCCCCCCGCCGGGGTCGCGTAGCCAAGCGCCGCGGTCATGTCCGCGCCGAAGATCTCGTCAACGTGGTCGGGCCAGCTGACGGCCATGTGCCAACGCTATCCGACCGCGAGATTACGGTGGCAAGCGTGCGTCTGATCGTCGCCCGCTGCGAGGTTCGCTACACCGGCCGCCTGACCGCCGTGCTCCCGGAGGCCCTGCGCCTCCTGATGCTGAAGTCGGACGGCTCGGTGATGGTGCACGCCGATACCGGCGGCTTCAAGCCTCAGAACTGGATGACCCCGCCGGCCGTGATCGAGGAGGAGCCGGGGCGGATGGTGGTTCGCAAGAAGGCCGGCGCAACCGAGGACCGGCTCGAGATCCGCATCGCCGAGGTGATCTCGGACGTGACCCACGACATGGGCGAGGCAGCGGCGCTCGAGAAGGAGGGGGTGGAGCGCGAGCTGCAGGAACTGCTGGCCGACGCACCGCCCGAGGGCCTCCGGCTGGTCCGGCGCGAGTGGCCCACGGACATCGGCCCGGTCGACCTCATGTGTCGCGACGAGGGAGACGGCTTCGTGGCCGTCGAGATCAAGCGCGTCGCCACGATCGAGGCGGTCGAGCAGCTCACCCGCTACCTGGAGCGCATCTGCCGGGAGCCCGGCCTGGCCCGCTGCCGCGGCGTGCTCGCCGCCCAGGTGATCAAACCGCAGGCGCGCGTGCTGGCCGAGGCGCGCGGCTTCGGCTGCGTCGAGGTCGACCCCGCCGTGCTGCGCGGCGAGCGCGAGCCGGATCTGACCCTGTTCGCCTAGCCCAGCGCCGGCGGCTCGATGCCCTGCTCGCGCATGCCGGCCTCCACGCGCTCGATCACCGTCTCGACGACCTTCACACGGCCGTACTTCTTGTCCTCGGCCTCGACCAGGTGCCACGGCGCCGCGTCGTGGTCGGTGCGCTCGAGCATCTCCTCGGACGCCTCGAGGTACTGCAGCCGCTTGCGGCGGTTCTCCCAGTCGGCGGGGGTCAGCTTCCAGGTCTTGAGCGGGTCGTCGCGACGCTGCTCGAAGCGCCGCAGCTGCTCCTCTTCCGAGACGTGCATGAAGAACTTGACCAGCACCATCGCCTCGGCATCGAGCGTGCGCTCCAGCTCGACGATCTCGCCGTACGCGCGCTGCCACTGCTCCACCGTGGCGTAGCCCTCGACCCGCTCGGCCAGCACGCGCCCGTACCAGGAGCGGTCGAACACGGCCATGCCGCCCCAGCCCGGCAGCTTCGGCCAGAAGCGCCACAGGTAGTGGTGGCGCTTCTCGTCGGGGCTCGGCGCCGCGAACTGGGCCACGCGCACGTGCCGCATGTCGAGAGGAGCCACCAGTCGCTTGATCGCGCCGCCCTTGCCGGAGGCGTCCCAGCCCTCGAACAGCACGCACAGCGGCGGGCCGAGCCCGTAGCCGGGCAGCTTCCCTCCGAGCGCCAGGCGCAGACCGGCCAACCGCTTCCAGCCCGCCTCGAGCCGCTGCTTCTCCTCCTCCTTCGACAGCTTCAGAGACAGGTCGAGCCGATCGAGCCGGCCCATCAGGCCAGCGCGGCGAACTGGTCCAGCTCGCGCTCGGCCTGGGCCTCGTCGGCGTCCGGCGAGACGTAGAACGTGCAGCCGTCGGCCCCGGCCGCTGCCAGCTGCTCGACCAGCTCGCGCTCCGGCTCCACACCGGAGGCGACGACCCGCACGTGCCGCCCGGCGCGCTCGCGCAGCTCGTCGATTCGCTGCTTGAGCTCCTCGGGCGTGCCGAACCGGTTCGGCGTCCACTCGTCCGCGTACGCGAGCACGCGGTCGAGCACCTTGGGGCCGGAGCCGCCCAGCAGCACCGGCGGATGCGGCTTCTGCGTCGGCTTGGGCCAGGACCAGATCGGGTCGAAGCTCACGAGCTCGCCGTGGTACTCGGCCTCGTCCTTTGTCCAGATCTCCTTCATGGCCTCCACGCGCTCGCGCATCAGCTTGAAGCGGCGGCGCGGATCGGTGCCGTGGTTGCGCATCTCCTCGCGGTTCCACCCCGCTCCCACGCCGAACAGGAAGCGCCCGCCGGAGAGCCGGTCGAGCGAGGCCACCTCCTTGGCGGTGATGATCGGATCCCGCTCCACCACCAGGCAGATGCCCGTGCCGAGCTTGATCCGCTCGGTCGCGGCCGCCGCGAAGGACAGCGCGACGAACGGGTCCATCGTGTGGCTGTACTGGGGCGGGAGCTCGGCGCCGCTCGGGTGAGGCGTCTCGCGGCTGGTCGGGATGTGGGTGTGCTCGGCGAAGAAGAGCGCGTAGAACGGCCGCTCCTCGACCAGGCGTGCCAGCGTCGCGGGGTCGATCCCGAAGTCGGTTGGGAAGAACGCTACGCCGAGGTCCACTTGAGCGGCAGGCTATCGAGGCCGTAGATCCCGTGGACAGAGCCCAGCTCCGCCTCGCCGTCCAGCTCGAGCCCCGGCATGCGCGCCGGCAGGAACGCGAGCGCCTCCTGCAGCTCGGCCCGCGCGAGGTTGGCGCCCAGGCAGTAGTGGATTCCGGCTCCGAACGTGAGCGGCTTCGCGTCGCCGCGGTCGGCGGTGAAGTCGAACGCGTCAGGGTCGCCCTCGACGCCGTCGCGGTTGCCGGTGAACGAGCACACCATCACGATGGTCCCCTCCGGGAACGTCACGTCGCGGTACTCGACCTGCTCGTGCAACAGGCGGGCGGTGAACGGCGTGATCGGCTCGTAGCGCACGACCTCCTCGACCGCGGCGGGCGCGAGCTCCGGGCGCTCGGCGAGCAGCCGCCACTGGTCCGGGTGTGCCGCGAACAGGCGCACCGCGTGGGCGAGCTGCGACTGCGTCGTGTCGACGCCGCCGACTAGCACGTTCAGCACCAGGTTCATGCACTCGACGTCGGACAGCCGGTCGCCCTCTTGCTCCGCCGCGATCAGGGTCGAGATCAGATCCTCGCTGGGGTCGTCCTTGCGCCGCTCGATCAGCGCGCCGGCCCACTCGTAGAACTCCTCGCAGGCGCGCTCGATCGCGTCGCGCTCGTGCAGCAGGCTGGGCCCGTCGAACTGGCGCTGGATCAGGTTCGACCACTCGTGCAGCTTCGGGGCGTCGTCGAGCGGGGCGCCCATCACCGTCGCGATCGTGAGCGACGGGTACGGCTTGGCGAACGCGTCGACGAACTCGCAGCCGGACGAGCCCGCGAGCGGCTCCCAGAGGCGCTCGAGGAAGTCGCGCATCGCCGGACGCCAGCGGTCGGCGGCGCGCGGCGTGAACGCCGGGTTGACGAGGTTGCGCAGGCGCCGGTGGTCGTCGCCGTTGATGTGGAGGATGTTGCGGCGCATCTGCTCGAGCAGCGGGCCCTCTGGAACCTCGAACATCTCGGCGATCTTCATGCCCGGGAACGTGGCGGCCTTGGTGCGCAGGAAGAACGCCGCGGACTCGCGGTCGAGCACGAAGTAGCCGATCGGCGAGCTGGCGAGCCAGCTGGCTTGGCTGAGCTCGTCCATGGTGCGGTGAAAGCGCTCTCCCCTGAGCCCGACGTCGAAGAAGTCGAGCTCCGGCAACTCCAGCTCTGTCACCTGGGCCATCGGCGAACCGTAACGCTAGTCTCGATGGTGTGAGCTTCCTCTTCCGCACCAAGACCGAGATGCCGGATCAGGCCGACGCTCTGCGGGGGCGCGACACGCGTCCCTTCGATGTGCCGGACACGCATTTCGTGCTCGGCACGCCGCTCGAGCCGCCCTTCCCCGAGGACACCGAGCAGGTGATCGTGGGCATGGGCTGCTTCTGGGGAGCCGAGCGCGTCTTCTGGCAGGCGCCGGGCATGTTCACCACCGCCGTCGGATACGCGGCCGGCCACACGCCGAACCCCACCTACGAGGAGGTGTGCAGCGGGCGCACCGGACACAACGAGGTCGTGCTGGCGGTGTTCCGGCCGGCGGAGATCTCCTTCGACGAGGTGCTGCGGCTGTTCTGGGAGAACCACGACCCGACCCAGGGCATGCGCCAGGGCAACGACATGGGCACCCAGTACCGGTCGGGGATCTACGTGACCTCGGACGCGCAGCGGTCGGCCGCGGAGGCGTCGCGCGAGCGCTACACCGAGCGGCTCGGCGAGGCCGGCTACGGCCAGATCACGAGCGAGATCCTGGACGCCCCCGAGTTCTACTACGCCGAGGACTACCACCAGCAGTACCTCGCGAAGAACCCGAACGGCTACTGCGGCCTGGGCGGCACGGGCGTTAGCTGCCCGGTCGGCCTTACGGCCTCCTAGCTGGCATCCGGGGGCTCACGCCCCCGGTCCCCCGTGGAACGTCGGCCAGCCGTCGGAGCTCAGGCGAGCTAGGCGAGCATCCGGGCCATCAGCCGCAGCCGGTCGTCGGCCTCCTCCGGCCACTCGTCCACGTCGGCGGGCCACCATGCCCACTCGTCGTGCTCGTGGTCCGGGACCGGGGCCGCCGCATCGTCGACGGTCGCGAGGCCGACCACCATCGCGATCGCGTTCGGCAGCTCCAGCAGCGCCTCGACGCTGAGCTGCTCCGGCTCGAGCTGCCACTCCTCGCGCAGCTCGCGCGACAGGGTGTCGGTCGGGCTCTCGCCGAGATCGACCGCGCCGCCCGCGCCCAGCGCCCAGCGGTTGGCCCAGGTCGAAACCCAGCCCGCTCGCCGGCCCGCGAGCCAGCGGCCGTCCGTGGTCCGCACCACGCACAGGGCGGTCAGGCTCTCGCAGGCGTTGCCTTCCACCAGGCGCAGCGCCCAGCGGATCGGCTGGAGGTCCAGCACCAGCCGGCCGTCCTCCGCGCCCCAGCCCGCGAGCCGCGTGGCCATCCCGTCGTGCGCGGGCGAGCCGCGCTCGCGCAGGCCCTCGACGGCCGCGTCCGCCTGCCGCTCGACCTCGGCGGGCGGCTCGAAGGTGTCGGAGCGCCAGCGCGCCTCGACCTGGTCCGACTGCCAGGGCCCGCGGGCGAGGATGCCTCGACCGGTGCTCACCAGGAAGAGCCTAGGGCGCGCAGCAGCACGCGCGCGCAGGCCGAGCCCGCCCTCGCCGCAGGGATGAGCTCCGCCGGGTCGCCCCAGCGCCAGTCCACGTACTGCGTCCCCTCGCAGGCCTGAGGAACCGCGGGCTCGCCCGCCGTGATGCGAGCTGTCCAGTCGCGCATCACGAGGCGGTGGTCTGTCCTCTCTGCCTCGTCTTGGCCGATCGGCCGAAGCGGCTCCACCTCCACCCCGAGTTTCTCCAGACCCGCGCGCAGCAGCGCGTCGCGCTCGGACTCGCCCTCGCCCAGCGAAGCCGCCGGCAATCCCCACACGCCTGGCAGGCTCTCGTCGTCGTCGGGCCGGCGCACCAGCAGCACGCCGGCGGGACCCTCGATCACAAGCGAGACGGAGCGCTTGAGCGGCTTCACCGCCGCCGAGGATGTCAGCCGGGGCGCAGGCCGGCCAGCTCGACGTCCGGGGCGTGCTCGAGCCCGTCCAGCGCCGCCATGAACGCCGCGATCACGCGCGGGTCGAATTGGCTGCCGGCACAGCGCAGCAGCTCGGCTCGAGCGGCCTTGGTCCCCACGCCCGGGCGGTAGACGCGGTCGGCGGTCATCGCCTCGAAGGCGTCCGCGACGGCGATGATCTTCGCCTCGAGCGGGATGTCTTCGTCTGTCAGCCCCGCGGGATAGCCCTTGCCGTCCGGGCGCTCGTGGTGCGCCATCACCCAGCTCCGCACGTCCTCCAGCCCGCGCCCGGCCAGCACCTCACCGCCGATCTCGGGGTGCGTGCGCACCTGCGCCATCTCGCCGGCACCGAGCGGCCCGGGCTTCTGCAGGACCGCGTTGGGCACGCCGATCTTGCCGATGTCGTGAAGCCTGCCCCCGATCGCGATCCGCTCCGCTCGCTCGGCGGGGAGGCCGAGCTGCTCGGCGATCAGCGCGCAGTAGCGCCCGACCGTCCGGGAGTGGTTGGCCGTGCCCGCGTCGCGGATGTCGAGCGCCTCCGTGAGCGACAGCAGGGTCGGGAGGTGTGTGGCATCGAGCCCGCGACCGCCCCCCTCGGGGGCGAAGATCGCGGAGATCTCGTGGTTGAAGATGATCGACCGGTTGCGCCCGAGCGCCTTGGCCGCGTAGAGCGCCTGGTCGGCCGACTCGATCACGGCGTCCGCCGACCCGCCGTGGTCCGGGTGGCTCGCGACTCCGAAGCTGAACGTGATCGGCACCGGGTCTGAGGCGAACTCCCTGGCGACGGCCGTCCGCATGCGCTCTGCGGCGAGGTGGGCATCGTGCTCGGAGGTGTTCGGGAGGAGCAGGGTGAATTCCTCCCCTCCCGTGCGGGCCACGGTGTCCCCGGCACGCCGGTGAGTGGACAGGATGCGGGCCACGCGGACGAGCGCGCTGTCGCCGGCGCGGTGGCCGAGCTCGTCGTTGACCGCCTTGAAGTGATCGAGGTCGCCGACCACCACGCTCAGCGCAAGCCCACCCCTGCGGGCGCGCGCCAGCTCCACGTCGATCTCCTGATCCAGCGCCAAGCGGTTCTTCAGCTGGGTGAGCCCGTCCGTGCGCGCCGCCTCGGCCAGGCCGCGCACGAGCTGCGTCACGCCGCCGCGGACCACCCGCAGCAGCACGGCCACCGGGACGATCACCCCCACGAGCGTGATCCAGTTGGGGAGCACGTCCTGGGCCGGCACGGTCTGGAACAGCACGGCCATGCACGTCGCGGCCATCAGCACGAGCTGGAACACGGCCTGGCGGATCGGGAAGAAGTAAGCGGCGTAGAGGGCGAGCCAGGCGTAGAGCAGCTCGCCCGACAGCGTCGAGGCGTCGTCCGAGAGCAGCAGGGTGGCGGAGATCAGCAGCGTGCCGAGCGTCGTCGCGCAGTAGAGCGTCGGAGCATTGAGCTGGTCCGAGTTGATGCGCAGCGCCAGCGCGGCCAGGGCGCAGGCGGCTGGGATCGCGAGTCGCGCCAAGGCGGGCGCGTCCGCGCCGGGGAGCAGGGCGAGCAGCACGAGGAGCAACGCCAGCCCGGCGAAGATGCCGCTGCCGACACGCGCCGCAAAGCGCGTGCTGGGCTCGACCGGGGGGACGGCGGATGGCTGCGGAACCTCCCGCTGGGTCGCCGGGGGCAACATGTCACCGGTGTCGAACGATGCGCCCGCATTTCTGAGAGCCGCGTCCGAATGGTGGCCGAACGTTGAGGGGTCTGCTGCGCCTAGGAGCCGAGCTCTTCGCGCAGGCCGCGCAGCTGCTCGCGGAGCGCGGAGACTTCGCTTTCGAGGCGCTCGACGCGGCCGGCGAGGCCATCGGCGGGGGGATCCGGCTGCGCGCCCGTGCCTTCCATCGCTTCCGCCTCGCCCTCCGCCAGCCGGTGCGCGTAGCGCTGGCCGCGTTCGCCCGGCCGGCGCGGCAGCGCCATCGCGAGCTCTCGCTCCACCAGCTCCGCCAGCGTGCCCTCGAGCTCCTCGTTGGACTCGAAGCGGTGGATGCGCTCGCCGCGCTGGCGCAGCTCGCCCGGCGTCTGCGGGCCACGCAGCATCAGCACGGTGAGCAGCGCCAGCTGAGGGTCGGTCAGGCCGAGCGCCTGGTCGAGCAGGTGCTTGTACTTGACGGAGCGAGCCGTCGACCACCTGGCCAGCGTCGTCCACTTGCGCCGCCCGAGCCGATCCAGCGCCGCGCGGATCGTGGCTTCGTCGTAGTCCACCACCGGGTCGCGGTTCGTGGCCTGGTTGCAGGCCAGCCGCACCGAGTTGAGCGTCAACGGATACTGGTCCGGCGTGGTGCGCTGCTTCTCCACCAGGCACGCGACCACCCGGAGCTCGACTGCGTCCGGTTCCACGGCCGCGTAGCTTAGGCGCGGTGAGCGTCTACGCACGCATCCTGCGAACACCGGGCGTGGCCATGATCGTGTTCGCCACCCTGATCGGCCGCATGCCGATCGGCATCAGCGGCCTGGCGATCCTCCTCTACGTACGCGAGGTGACCGGCTCGTTCGCCGCCGCGGGGGTCTGCACCGGGGCGCTGGCGCTCGGAAGCGCCCTCGGCGCGCCGCTCCAGGGCCGGGTGGTCGATCGTCGCGGAGTCGGGATGCTGCTGCCGCTCGCGGCCGTGCACGCCGCGGGCCTGCTCGGCATCTGGGCGACCGGCACGGCCGGCGCCCCGACGGCCGCGCTCGCGGCGCTCTCGCTGGTGACCGGAGCGGCGATCCCGCCCGTGTCCTCGGTGCTGCGCTCCCGCTGGCCATATCTGCTCGCGGAGCAGCCCGAGCTGGTGGCGGGCGCCTTCGCGCTCGACTCGGTGCTCATCGAAATCATCTTCGTCGTCGGCCCGCTGGTGACGACCGTGGTCGTCGCCACCGTCGGCCCCCAGTACGCGCTGATCCTGTCGGCGGCCTGCGTGCTGGCCGGGACGCTGATGCTGCTGAGCGGCCTGACCGGCCGCGCCGGCCCCGAGCCCAGCCGGGAGGGGCGACGCGTGCTCGGACTGGGAGCGCTCGCCGACCCCGGGCTGCGCACGCTCGTGTTCGCGACCCTGCCGGTGGGCTTCGCCCTGGGCTCAGTCGAGGTCGCGCTGCCCGCCTTCAGCGAGGCGGAGGGCTCGAAGGAGCTGGCCGGGGTCCTGCTGGCGGTGTGGTCGTGCGGCAGCGTCGTGGCGGGGCTGGCCTGGGGCGCGAGCGCCATGCGCTTCTCGCTGCTCGGGGCGCACATGCGCTTCGCGTGGCTGCTGCCGGTCGCGATCGCGCCGCTCGCGCTCGCCTCCTCCCCGCTGGCGATGGGTCTGCTCGCGGTCCTGGCCGGGCTGCCGGTCGCGCCGCTGATCGCCTCGCGCAACCAACTGGTCGATCGCGTGACTCCGGCGGGAACGGCGACCGAGGCGTTCACCTGGCCGCTCACGGCCCTGGTCGGCGGCATCGCGCTAGGCGCGGCCTCTGCCGGTGCGATCGTCGAGTCCAGCTCGTGGACCGCCGCCGTGCTCGTGGCAAGCGTGGTCGCGACGCTCGGGGCGACCGTCGTGCTGACTCGGCGCCACACGCTCACGCAACCGCAGGCCGCGTGAAGGTAGAGTCGCCGCCATGGGAGTGATCAAGGGCGATCGCAGCGTGGAGATCGATGCACCGATCGAGCGCTGCTACGAGATTGCGGCAGACGTCGAGAACGCCACCGAGTGGCAGGGCTCGCTCAAGGACGTCGAGGTGCTCGAGCGCGACGGCGACCGCCGCCCGGCGCTGGTCGAAACCGAGTCCGACGCCAAGGTGAAGAGCGTGCGCGCCGTGCTGCGCTTCTCCTATGACCCGCCCACGGGCATCCGCTGGGTGCAGGAGAAGGGAGAAACCAAGTCGCTTACCGGCTCCTGGGCCTTCGAGGACCTCGGGGGCGGGCGCACGCGCGCCACCTACGCGCTCGAGGCGGACCCCGGCCGCATGCTCGGCATGCTGCTGCGCGGCCCGGTCGAAGGCAAGGTGCGCGACTTCCTGATCGGCAACGCCGCCGAGGGGCTGAAGCAGAAGGCCGAGGGCTAGCGACAGCTCTGCGGGCGCTTGTGCGCCCGCAGCACCTTCTCGTACGCGCGCGGGTGCGAGGTCATCGTGCCGTCCACGCACATGTCGATCAGCCGCCGCCACGTGGCCGGGGCGTCGGGGTCGTCGCCGCCGAACCAGTTCTGCCAGGCGTATCCCTCGCTGTGAGCGCGGGCCACGTTCTCGGCCGTCGTGATCTCGAGCAGCGTCTCGCCGAACGCGTAGGTGATCGGCACCTGGAACGCGACCACCCCCCGGCCCGGTGACTTGCCGGTGAGCCAGTTGGCAAAGCCGCCGATCCCAGGGGCGGTGCCGATCTTCGGGTCGAGCTTGTGGAAGCGGTCGACGGCGTCCTGCTGGAAGGAGACGACGATCAGGTCGCGCCGGCGGGAGCCCTTCAGCAGGCGCGCGAGCACCTCGGCGTTCTCGAGGTACTCGGAGACGTCCTCGTCGGGCGTGCGGCCCTTGATCTCGATGTTGATCGGCGTGTGCGGGAAGGCGCGCATGACCTCGCTGAGCGTCGGCACGCGGAAGTCCGCCGCGCTGAAGCCCTTCGGCGCCGGGCGGCGGCCGGTCGCGACGCCGCGGAAGCGGTAGGCCGAGGCGCGGTGATCGTGGCTGTAGTGGTCGGCCTTGCCCGGGGCGAACCAGTACGCGGCGTCGAGGCGCTTGATCTGCTCGAGCGTCTTGGAGGCGACCGTGCCGTGGCCGTTGGTCTTGCCGTCGACCGTGGTGTCGTGCATCACGATCACCTTGCCGTCCTTGGTCACGCCGATGTCCAGCTCCAGCATGTCGGCGCCCGCGCGCACCGCCTTGCGGAACGCGTACAGCGTGTTCGACGGGAACTCGTCCTCGCCGCCCTGGTGGGCGATGTTCAGCGGCGCCCGCTTCTGGATCCAGCGGTCGGCGGCGCCCGCTGGGGCGGCCGCGCAGACGAGCAGCGTGACGGCGAGGGCCGCGGGGGCGAGTCGGCGCATTGCGGCGACGCTACCAGCTAGGCGCCGAGGGCCTTGCGCGCGCCGTCCATCTCGGGGTAGAGCTCCATGCGCGTGACCTTTCCGTCCTCCACCCACGTGACCACGGCGGCGTGCTGGTCGACCTCGATGCCGCTGGCCGCGCCGCGGCCGGACAGCCGCAGCCACACGATCAGTGCCCCGCCCTGCTCGACCATCTCGATCGGCTCGAAGCGGACCTCTTCCATCAGCCCGTCGAAGCCGGCGAAGTAGCGCCGCGCTCCGTCGTGCCCCTTGTACACGTCCGGCTCCGCGGACATCGAGCCGGGAACCTCTACGACGAAGTCCTCGGAGATCAGGTCCAGCGCCGGCTCGAGCCCGTCGCGCTCAAACCGCTCGAAGAGCCTGCGCACGGTTTCGGAGGTCGACTCGCTCATGGCGAGTCACGTTACCTCGCGGGGCTCAGCGGGAAGCGCCCACCGGCGTCCGGACCTCGCGGGCCAGCGCCTCCACCAGCTCGCCGAGGCGCTCGTGGAGCTCCGGATCGGCCAGGTCGCCCGCGGGTGTGAAGGCCTGATCCGCAAGGCCTACCGGCAGCTCCTCTTCGAGTACGTCGGCCCCAATGTGGTTGAGCACCTTGCGCAACTCCGCCTGCGCCCACACCGCGCCGAAGAGCCCGGTGCTGGCGCCGATCACCGCGACCGGCTTGCCGCGCAGCGCGTTGTCCGGGAACGGACGCGACGCCCAGTCGACGGCGTTCTTGAGCACCCCGGGAATCGAGGCGTTGTACTCGGGCGTGGCGATCAGGAGCGCGTCGGCCTCTTCGATCTGCTGCCTGAGGCTCTCGATGGCCTCGGGCGCCGGATCGGTGTCGCCGTCCTCGCAGTAAGGCGGCAGGTCGCGAAGACCGTCGAACAGCTCGAGCTCCACTCCGGGCGGCAGCGCGCGCGCCGCCGCCCGGAGCAGCCGGGTGTTGTGGGAGCCGTCTCGGAACGACCCCGATATCCCGAGGATTCTCATTAGGCCTCGGGCTGGAACAGGGCGAGGTCCACGTCGAGCGTCACGTCGTAGCCGAGCGCGTCGCCGCCGCCGGGCAGCTCCATCTGCCACTCGAAGCCGAAGTCGCGGCGGTCGATCACCGTCGCGAGCTCGAGCCCCGCACGCACGCCGCCGCCCGCTGCCGCGACCGGCTCCGTCCAGGTGCCCGCGATCGCGACCGGCCGAGTGGTCCCGGCGATCGTCAGCTCGCCGTCCAGGCGAGCGGTGCCGTCCTCGCCGAGCTCGATGCTGCTCGACCGGAAGGTCACCTCGGGGTGGTTCTCGGCGTCGAAGAAGTCCGCCCCGAGCACGTGGGCCCTGAACTGCGCGGGATCCTTGACCGAGATCGACTCGACCCGGGCGGCGCCCTCCAGCACGAGGCCGTCGTCACCGGCCGTGAGCGATGCGCTCACGTCATCAAGGGTGCCGCGGAACTTGCCGGCGCCCGCGTACCTGACCGCGAAGCCGAAGGACGAGTGCACCGGGTCTGCCTGGAAGGTGCCCGCGAAGGGCTGTACCGCTGTGGTCATGCTTCCTCCTGAGAGTTCTTGGTTAAGTACCACAGTGGTAGTATACCCACAATGATCGAAGGTAACCTCGTAGTTGTGGCCCAGGCCTCCCAGAGCGCAGTCGACCGCATGCCCTACGGGCTGCTGCTCGCGCGCCTCGGCTACGAGTCGACCGCTCGCTTTCGCCGCTCGCTGCGCCCGCTGAACCTCGGCGCCCAGCAGTTCATCGTGCTGAAGCAGCTCCAGGCGATCGGCTCCTGTTCCCAGGGCGAGCTGGCCGACGCACTCGGCATCGACTACAGCAACCTCGCGGGAGTGACCGGAGAGCTGTACAGCCGCGGCCTGGTCGGACGCAACCGCGACGCCGCGGACAGGCGCCGCTACGTCGTGGCGCTCACGGCCGAGGGCGGGCAGCTGCTCGCCGACGCCGACAAGGCGATCGAAGCCGGCGAGCAGGACATGCTGAACTCGCTCGACGAGGGCGAGCGCGAGCAGCTATGGGACCTGCTGCGGCGGATGGCCGACGCACTCGAGCTGTGCCCGAGCACCGAGGCCGAGGCCTGCGTCGAGGCGGCCGCCGAGCAGGACCTCGCCGACTAGCCCGATCGCCTACGGCGACAGCAGGACCTTGAAGAAGCCGTCCTCCTTCTTCTGGAACTTCGAGTAGGCCATCGGTGCCTCCTCGAGCGGAAGGCGGTGCGAGTGGAAGTGCTCGGCGCCGAGCGGATCGCCGTCGGTGAGCAGGGGCATGATGTCGTCGACCCAGCGCTTGACGTTGGCCTGGCCCATGCGCAGCTGGATCTGCTTGTCGAAGATCGTGAGCATCGGCAGCGGATCGGCCATCCCGCCGTAGACGCCGATCAGCGAGATCGTGCCGCCGCGGCGAACGATGTCGATCGCCAGATAGAAGGCGTGCATGCGGTCCATGCCGGCCTTCTGCATGAGCTGCTCCGCAACCGCGTCCGGCAGCAGGCCGGCCACCTGCTGCGCGAGCTTGGCGCCGGGGGAGCCGTGGGCCTCCATCCCTACCGCGTCGATCACGGAGTCGGTGCCGCGCCCGTCCGTCATCTCCCGGATCGTGTCGGCCAGGTCGTCCTCGTGCTCGGTCAGGTCGAGCACCTCCGCGCCGCGCTCGCGAGCACGCGCGAGGCGATCCGGAACCAGGTCGACGCCGATCACGCGGTACCCGCGGTGGAGCGCGATGCGAGTGGACATCTCGCCGATCGGCCCGAGGCCGAGGATGGTCACGCTGCCGCCGTCGGGAATGCCCGCGTACTCCACGGCCTGCCACGCCGTGGGCAGCACATCCGAGAGGTACACGAAGCGCTCGTCCGGCGGCCCCTCCGGCACCTTGATCGTCGTCCCGTCGGCCTGCGGAACTCGCAGCAGCTCCGCCTGGCCCCCCGGGACCGCCCCGTAGAGCTTGGTGTAGCCGAACAGCGCGGCACCCATCCCCTGGTCACGGACCTGGGTGGTTTCGCACTGCGTGTACAGCTCCTGGTCGCACATGTAGCAGTGGCCGCACGAGATCTGGAAGGGCATCACCACGCGGTCGCCGGCGCTGACGCTCGAGACCTCCGAGCCGACCTCCTCGACGATCCCCATCGGCTCGTGACCGAGCACGTCGCCCTCGTTCATGAACGGGGTGAGCACCTCGTACAGATGCAGATCCGAGCCGCAGATCCCGGAGGAGGTGATGCGCACGACCGCGTCGGTTGGCTGCTCGATCGACGGGTCCGGAACCGTGTCGACGCGAACGTCGCGCTTGCCGTGCCATGTGACTGCCCTCATTCGTGCTCCTCGGTTCGGTTCGGGCTCCGGTACCCGGCGCCGACCACGCTCACCATGACGACCGCCACGATCGCGGCGGCGATCAGCACGGCGAGCAGCGAGTCCGAGACGATTTCGGCCCTGAGCGCGAGTGCGCCGAGCCCGAGCACCGCCGCCACGCCCGCCGCGATGCGCCAGTCCTCCCCCACGACGAAGTCGAACCAGAAGCGCCCGAAGGCCTTGACGTAGCGCATCAGACCGCCTCCCTGACGGTCCGGCGCAGCGCGAGCACGGCCAGGTAGGACACGGCGCCCCAGACGGCCAGCAGCGCCAGGATCGCCGCGTCCCCGCCCGGCCAGTCGAGGCTCGCCTGGCTCTCGGTGACGAAGCCGAGCCCTTCGACCGACCAGAACGTGCCGAACGTCGCGAGCAGCAGGCCGACGACGAACTTGAGCGCGTTCTCCGGCACCCGCGCCAGCGGCCGGTGCAGGATCGCGCCGCTGACGAGCACCAGCACGCCGGCGGCGCCGGCGCCGGCGGACGCGAGCGGGACCGAGTCGGCGTTCACGCCGAAGGTGATCACGATGAAGACCACCTCGAGGCCCTCGAGCACCACCGCCTTGAACGACACGACGAACGCGAACCAGTCGAGCCCGAGGCGCTGGTCCTGCGAGGCGCGCAGCGCGTTCTCGCGCTCCTCGCGGAAGGCCTCCTCCTCGTCGTGGATGCTCTTGAGGCCCGCGGCCCGCAGGATCGCCTTGCGCAGCCACTGCAGCCCGAAGATCAGCAGCAGCGTTCCGACCGCCAGCTGCAGCGCGGACTCCGGAAGCCACTCGACGAGCGCGTATCCGGCGACGGCCGTGACCACGATCAAGACCCCGGTGCCGGCGGCGGTGCCCCAGAGCGCCGACCGCCATCCGCGGGTGACGCCCATGGCCAGGACGATCGTGAAGGCCTCCACGAACTCCACGGCCGAGGCGAGGAACACCGCCGTGAGCAGGCCGGCCTGCGAGCTCGTCACGGCGCTCCTAGGAAGCCGAGCAGCTCGCGCACAGGCCCAGCACCGTCACGCTTGCGCTCGTGGGAGCGAAGCCGCTCTCGCGCGAGGCTCCCACCGCACGCGCGACCGGGACGCGCACGTCGAGGTCCTCGATGGCGCCGCAGCGCTCGCACACCATGTGATGATGATCGTCGGCGCGGGCCTCGAAGCGCGTGGAGGAACCCGGAGCAGCCACGCGCCGCGCCACGCCCAGGTCCGACAGGAGGGCCAGCGTGCTGTAGACCGTCTGCTGCGTTACTCCCGGCAGCCCCGGCTCGACCAGCTCGTGAACCTGCTCGGCGGTCAGGTGGCCGCCGTGGTCGCGCAGCGCGCGATCGATGAGCAGGCGCTGCGACGTGACGCGCATTCCGCGCTCGCGCAACAGCTGTTTGAGGTCCCGCGACGCCATGCATCTCAGGCTAGCCTAATTAGGGTTCCCTGCCAATGGGTTAGGGCTCCCTATTTGGAATAGTTCTAAATAGAAGCTAGCATCCGTGGCATGCGGGCAGCGCGCCTCTGGCAGACATTCTGGAGTTGGTACGAGCGCAACTACGTGCTGAACGTAGCCCTTGCGTCGCTGCTGTTCCTGCTGCAGCTGGCTCACCTGACCTGGCTCGGCGCGGACCCGGTGGCCCAGCGCCTGACCGACCACAGCCTCTTCAGCCTCCACGGCCTCCTGCAGTACCTGGTCTGGTTCGTCGACTACACGGAGATCCCGGCGCTGATCGCGGTTTCGCTCGTGTACGTCAACGAGCTGCGCCGGGGGTTCTCCTGGAAGCCGCTGCTGTTCCTGCTCTTCCTGAACTCGCAGTGGCTGCACATCTTCTGGATCACCGACGAGTACGTCGCCGGCGAGCTGTCGGGCGGCGGCGCCGGGTCGAGCCTGCCGGGCTGGTTGGCCTGGGTGGCCATCCTGATCGACTACCTCGAGCTGCCGGTGATCTACGACACGCTCAAGCGGACGGCGACCGCCATCCGCCGGCGCCGCCTGCCGGGCCGGCCGGCGGTCGATCACAGCTAGGCGGGGTACCTCTTGTCCGTGCCGAACCGGATCGCGGACGCCTGGGGCGACCGCACGCGGTACGGGCGCGTCGTCGGCGTGCCGGGCGGATTACCCTCCGCGAAGATGTTGCGCTGTCGCCTGCTCGGTCATCGCTTCCGCTTCACGAGCGACGGCGACACCATGCGCTGGCGCTGCGCGCGGGGCTGCGACGTCGGCGGCGAGAAGCGCTACGCGAGCACGGAGGATGCCGCCCGCTACGCCAGCGCGTTCGACCGGGAGGACCGCGACGACCTCGGCCGCCGCGCGCCGCTCGTGGCCGGCTTCCCGCTGCGGCTCATGCGGGCCGCCAAGAAGCGCACCCGCAACTCGTGAGGGCGCTCGTCTCATACCGGCTGAGGTAGGTCGCCCGTACGGGCTGCCTACGTAGCGCTCGAGGCGATCCGCTCGAGCGGGAAGCCCTCCTGCATGCTGCCGTCCAGCCGCCGGGCCGGCCGCGCCGCGACGAGGCAGTTGTAGACCGCCTCGTGGGCCGCCTCGTAGGCGGCGGCGAAGAGCGGGTTCAGCTCGGCCGTCGGCAGGTCCTGGGCGCTCGAGGTGCTGAAGGCGAGGCCGATCTCGCCCGAGCCCTCCGCCGCGTACGACCCGACGCGCGCCAGTCCCAGCAGCGGGCGCAGCGCCAGGCGGCGCAGCTGCTGCGCCGACAGCGGCGCGTCGGTCGCGCACACCGCGATGCACGAGCCGTGCGGCGCGCGTTTGCCGGACACCGGTTCCGGTTCGAGGCCGGGCACGTCCAGGTAGTCGCGGTCGCCGAAGTTGCAGAGCGCCAAGACGCCGACGCGATGGGCGCCGGCGATCCGCGAGGCGGTGCCGATGCCGCCCGGGTAGTCGAAGCACACCATGCCGGTGCCGGCCCCGACGCTGCCCTCAGCCACGTCGGGGCCCAGCGCCGCGAGGGCGCGGTCGACGTCCCCGATCGACACCGTGCGCGAGTCGGCCATGTCGCCGTCGTCGCACTCGCCGACCACCGGCAGGACGACGTCGCTGGGACCGCGGCCGGAGGCCAGGACCGCCGCCTGGAAGACCGTGCCGACGGCGTGCGACCCGCACAGGTACACCGGCGTATCGATCACGCCGCGCTCGTCGATCTCGAGCTTGGCCGTCAGCTCCCCTACGCCATTGATCACCGCCACGCCCGCGCGGGCCGGCACCCCCGGCGGATCGACGACCGTGACGCCCGTGCGCTGGCCGCTCGCTGCCTGCGAGTGGCCCACCCGCACGCCCGGCACGTCCGTGATCGCGTTGCGGGAGCCCGGCTCGAGCCGGCCGACCGGGCCGGCGAGCTCACGCCACCGCATCTGGGGCGAGCGCCGGGTCGTGCAGCAGGCAGGCGGCCAGCTGGCCCGGGCCGGTCGTGGCGAGCAGCGGCGGGTCGACGCGGTCACACGGCTCGAAGCGCCGCGGGCAGCGCGGGTGGAAGCGACATCCGGACGGCACGTTCGTGGAGTCGGGCAGCTCGCCCGACAGCGGCTCGCGGATGCGCGCGCCCGCCGTGGGCACCGGCACCGCGGCCACGAGCGCCTGCGTGTACGGGTGCTGGGGGTGCTCGATAACGTCGACGGCGGAGCCCTGCTCCACGATCCTCCCGAGGTACATCACGGCGAGCCGGTCGCACAGCGACCACGCCAGGCTCAGGTCGTGCGTGATGAAGAGCAGGGCGAGGTTGCGCCGTTGCCGCAGCTCGATCAGCACCTGGAGGATCTGCGCCCGCACCGAGACGTCGAGCATCGACACCGGCTCGTCGCAGATGAGCCCTTCCGGCTCCAGCACGAGCGCCGCGGCGATCGCCACCCGCTGGCGCTGGCCGCCCGACAGCTGGTGCGGATAGCGGTCGAGGAAGCGCTCGGGCTCGAGCCCCACGTCCTCCATCGCGCGGCGCACGCGCGCTTCGTGGTCGGCCCCGTTCACGCCCTGCACCCGCAGCGGCTCGGCCACGATCGTCGCGACGCGCTGGCGCGGGTTCAGCGTCTGGTAGGGGTCCTGGAAGATCATCTGCACGCGCCGGCGCAGGTCGCGCAGGGCCGCCTTGCCCTCCACGGCCGCGCCGTCGCGGGCGACCGATCCGGTCGTGGGCGGCACGAGGCCCAGCAGCGCGCGCGCCAGCGTCGACTTGCCGCACCCCGACTCGCCCACCACGCCGAGGATCTCCCCGGGCTGCCACTCGAACGAGACACCGTCGACGGCTCGGGCAACCGCGCGGTGGGCCCGGAAGTGCACGGCGAGGTCGCGCGCCTCCATCAGGGCGCTCATCCGGCGGCCCCCTCGACGGCGGCCTCGGTGACCGGCGGCCACTCGTCCCATGGGGCGAAATGACAGGCCGCCGCCTGGGCCGGGCGCACCTCGCGCAGCGGCGGGTCCTGGAGGCAGACCTCGGCCGCGTACGGGCAGCGTGGCCTGAAGCGACAGCCCTGCGGCAGGTCGCTCGGGTCGGGCGGCCCGCCGGGAATCGGCGGCGCCAGCACGCGCGAGCCGCCGATCACGGGCAACGAGTCGAGCAGCCGCTTGGTGTACGGGTGCTGCGGCGCGTCGAACACCTCGCGCACGGGTCCCGTTTCCACGATGCGGCCCGCGTACATCACCGCTATCCGGTCGCAGGTTTCCGCCAGCACGCCGAGGTCGTGCGAGATCAGGATCAGCGCCAGCCCGAGCTGCTCGCGCAGGCGCTCCAGCAGCTCAAGGATCTGCGCCTGCATCACCACGTCGAGCGCCGTGGTGGGCTCGTCGGCGATCACCAGCGACGGCCGGCACGCGAGGGCCAGGGCGATCATCACGCGCTGGCGCTGGCCGCCGGACAGCTGGTGGGGGTAGCTGCGCCCCAGCCCCGGCGTCAGCCCCACGGTCGTGAGCAGCTCGCCGATGCGCGCGCGCACGTCGCCGGCGCTTGCCGCGCGCTCGTGGAGGGTGATCGCCTCGGCGAGCTGGTGATCCACGCGCTTGACCGGGTCGAGCGAGTTCATCGCGCCCTGGAAGACGAGCGACACGTGGCGCCAGCGCACCACCTGCATGCCGGCCTCGGTGCGCCGCTCGACGTTGATCGGCTCCTCGACGCCGGGAGGGCGCAGCGTCATCGTGCCCGACTGGTTGAAGGAAGCGGGCAGCAGCTTCATCAGCGCCAGCGCGGTGGTCGTCTTCCCGCAGCCCGACTCCCCGGCGAGCCCGAGCGCCTCGCCGGGCTCCAGCGTGAGGTCCACGCCGTCCACGATCGGGCGGTCGCCGTGGTTCACGTGCAGGTCGCGTATCTCGAGCAGCGCGCTCATACCTGCTCCCTCAGCCGCGGATTGACGTACTCCTCGAAGAGGTAGCCGAGTATCGACACCGACAGGACGAGCAGCGTGATGCACAGACCGGGGGGTATGACGTACCACCACGCCCCGGCGCTGGGCGCGCCCGACGAGAAGGCGTTCTCGAGCATCGTCCCCCAGGAGATGCGCGTCGGGTCGCCCAGGCCGAGGAAGGCGAGGGCGGCCTCGGACAGGATCGCCACCGCCACGATCAGCACCGTGTTGGCGAAGATCAGCGGCAGCGTGTTCGGGAGGATGTGCGTGCGGATGATGTAGCTGTCGCGCGCTCCCAGCGCCCGGGCGCGCTCGACGAAGGCCCGCTCGCGCAGCGTCAGCACCTGCGCGCGCACGATGCGCCCGGTGCCCGCCCATGAAGTCAGCCCGATGACGGCGATCAGCACGGTGAGCGACGGGTTGAGCAGCCGCGCCAGCACGATCATCAGCGGCAGCGTCGGGATCACGAGGAACCAGTTCTCGAGCGCGTCGAGCACGCGGTCGGTCCAGCCGCCGAAGTAGCCGCCGATCAGGCCGACGGCCGCGCCCAGGATCGCCGAGATCGCGGCCGCGGCGAACCCGACGACGATCGACACGCGCGCGCCCGCCAACAGCTGCGAGAAGACGTCCGATCCCTGCTCCGTCGTCCCCAGCCAATGGTCGCCGCTGATCCCGCCGAGGATGTCGAGGCTCGAGGCGTCCGGGTCGTGCGGCGCGATCGCGCTGCCGAAGATCGCCAGGAACAGGAACAGGCCGAGCACACCGAGGCCGATCCGACCGCGCCACGTCTGCAACAGCAGGTCGAGGACGCCGCGCTCGCGTGTCATGTCGCCTGCACCCGCGGGTCGAGCACGAAGTAGAGGCAGTCGGCCAGCAGGTTGGCCAGGATGACGCCGGCCGAGAAGATCAGGAAGGTGCCCTGCAGCACCGGAAAGTCCTTGTCGTTGATGGCGTTGAAGCTCAGCTCCCCGAGGCCGGGCCACGAGAAGATCGTCTCGATCGTGATCGCCCCGCCCACCACGGCTCCGAACTGGATCGCCGAGAGCGTCACGAGCGGCAGCAGGGCGTTGGGCACGGCGTGGCTGCGCACCACGCGCTCCCACGGCAGGCCGATCGCCCGCTTCACGGTGATGAAGTCCTCGGTCAGCACGTCCACCATCGAAGACCGCATGATCAGGAAGTACTGGCCTAGCAGCATCAGTGTCATGGCCGAGGCGGGCAGCACCAGGTGCTTGGCCACGTCCGCGGCCTGAGCGAACCAGCTGGAGAAGTCCTCACCCGGGGTCATCTGCTGGCCGGCCGGGAAAACCGGTAACCACACCGCGAAGACCAGGATCAGGATGATGCCGATCCAGTACTCCGGCGCCGCGTAGGTGAACAGGCTGAAGCCGAGCAGGCCGTCGTCGGCGGGCTTGCCGCGCCGGGTCGCGGCGATCACCCCCAGCCAGGCTCCGATCAGCGTGGCGAGCAGCGTGCCGGTGCCCACCAGCAGCAGCGTCCACGGAAGCGCCTCCTTGATCTCCGTCCACACGGTCCGGCGCGTGCGCTGGCTGATCCCGAGGTCCAGGCGCAGCGTGTCGCCCGCGTAGTCGACGAACTGGCCGGTGATCGGCTTGTCCAGGCCATAGTTGGCTCGCAGCTTCTGGATCTCCTCCGGGGTGGCGCGCGGCAGGCGGGCGAGCTGCGACGTCGGGTCGCCCATCACCCGGAACAGGAAGAAGTTGAAGACGAGGACGAACGCGAACGTGACCAGCGCCGCCGCGACCTTGCCGGCCAGCCAGCGGGTGTTCACGAAGGGCGCCTCATGTCTCGAGCTCCAGCGGCTCGCGTCCGCCCCCGCCACGGCGCCGGCGCACGATCAGGAAGGCCGCCGCGCCCAGCACCACGACCGCGATCGCGATCGCGATGCCCGTGCTCCCGCCGCCACCGCCGCCACCGTCTCCGCTGGCGGGCGCGAGCGTGAGCATCGGCTCGTACGAGACCTGCTGGCAGAACGCGTCGCCATCCGGCTTCGGGCAGCCGCGCTCGACGTTGCTCAACCTGTCGGTGCGATAAGCCTCGAGAACCGGATCCTCGGTCAGCACCAGGTACGGCAGGTCGCGCTGCGCGAGGTCGATCATCTGCCTGATGAGGTCCTTGCGCTTCGCGGGGTCGAACTCGCCGGTCTGCTGCTTGAAGAGGCTGTCGTACTCCGGGTTCGCGTAGAAGGAGTCCGATGAGCCGCCGATCTCATCGGTGGTGATCAGCTTCAGCAGAGCGCTCGGGTCGTACGGGTCCCCGCCCCAGCCCCAGACGAACGTGTCGAAGTCGGGGGCGGGCACGCCGTCGTTCTTGCGCGTGGTGATCTCGGTCAGCTTGTCCACGCTGACCACCTGCACCTTGAAGTCGATCCCCACCTCGCGCGCCTGCTCCGCGACGACCTTCGCCGCCTGGGTGTCGGCGGGCGACTCCGACCGCACGAACAGGTCGAACGACAGCTTCAGATCGCCCTTCTGGCGCACACCGTCGCCCTCGCGGGTGTAGCCGGCGTCGTCGAGGATCTGGTTCGCCTTGTCGGGGTCGTACGCGTAGTCCTCGGCCGGCTTCTCGTAGAACGCCTTGTAGTAGGAGGGCAGCAGGCCGTGGCCGGGGAACGACGTGCCGCGGCTCGAGATCGTGTTGACCCGCTCGCGGTCGACCGCGTACGCGACCGCCTGACGCACGGCGCGGTCCTGAACCGCCGGGTTGAACTTGGCGTCCGGGCAGTCCTTCTTCGAGCACAGGTTGAAGGCGAGCTCGGTGAAGGACGGCGACGAGCTCCTGACGGGCTCGATCTTGTTCACGTTCTCGAGCTGGCTGAAGCTGGTCGGCTCCACCTCCCACGTCGCGTCGATCTCGCCCAGCTTCAGCGCCCGGACCACCGCGTCGGTGGTCCCGTACTTGATGAACTGGATCTCGTCGTACTTCGGCTCGGCGCCGCGGAAGTTCGGGTTGCGCTCCATCTTGACGATGCGGCCGTGCGAGAAGTCGGTGACGATGTACGGCCCACTGCCGACCAGCGGCAGCTTCGGCTGGTAGGACCCGGTCAGCTGCTTGACCGGCGTCTTGCCGTAGACGTGCTCGGGGATGATGTAGATGAACAGGCCGCCGACGATGCGGGCGTCCGGCTGGTCGGTGTGGACCACCACGGTCTGGTCGTCCGGAGTCTCGATCTTGGTGACGTTGCTCGTGTAGCCGGAGAAGATCAGGCCGTCGGTGCCGAGCACGTCGAGCGAGTACTTCACGTCCTTGGAGGTGATCGGCTGGCCGTCGGACCACTTGGCGCCCTCGATCAGGTGGAACGTGACCGCCTTCTTGTCCTTGGAGACGTCCCAGCTCTTGGCGATGCCGGGCGCGGGCGTCAGGTCGTCCGGGTCGAAGCTGACCAGCAGGTCCCAGTTGAGCGCCCAGACCCTGAAGTTCTCCTCATCCTGGGCGACGAAGGGGTTGAGCGTCTGGATGTCCTGCCCCTGGCCGATCTTGAGGACCTTCTTCTTCGCGCTGTCCTGCGCGCCGGCGGGCAGCGCGATGCCGGCCGCCCCCAAAGCGATGGCGCTGACGAGCAACGCCACGATCGTCCTGATCCTCATCCCACTCTCCTCATAGTCGTTCGGCTACTGCCGCCTCGGTCACTTCAAGGGTCTTGGCGCCGCCGTCGAGCCGGACCGTGGCCCCCAGCGGCATGGTCGCCATGTGCTTGCCGTGGCCCACGGGGACGTTCGCCACCGCCGGGATCCCGAGCGGCGCGATCAGCTCGTCGAGGATCTCCTCGATCGAGAGCGTGGACTCCGGTCCTTCTGGAAGGGTCTGCGCCTTGAGGTTCACGTTGGTGCCGAACACGAACCCCGCCGCGCCGTCGAGCTTGCCCGCGCGGATCAGGTGGTTGAGCGCGGTGTCGACCAGGTACTCGTCGGTGTTTAGGTCCTCGACCATCACCACGCACCCGTCGGTCTGCACCTCGAAAGGCGTGCCGATGCTCGCGCACAGGAGCGTCAGGCAGCCGCCGGCCAGCGGCGCCTCGGCGACGCCGTCGCCCAGCGTCAGCACGTACGGGTCCTCGGGGTCCTCGAACACCTTGCCGAGCGGCTCCGGCTGTAAGGCGCGGTGGAACCACTGCTTGGTTTCGTCCGTCAGCTCGTCCTTTCGGCGCGTGAAGCGCACGAAGTTGGGCCCGTAGAAGGTGACCCAGCCGGCGTGCGCGGCCAGCGCGAGGTGCAGCGCGGTGATGTCGCTGAAGCCGCAGACGATGCGCGGCTCGCCGAGAGCGTCCCAGTCGATCCGGTCGTGCAGGCGCGCGGTCCCGTAGCCGCCGCAGAGCGTGTGCACCATGTCGATGCCGGGCTCGCTGAGCGCCCACTGCAGGTCGGCGGCGCGCTCCTCGTCGGTTCCGGCCAGGTAGCCGTGAACCTTGCGGTGGTTCGGCCCCAACACGACCTCGTGCCCGAGCCCCTCGAAGTAGGCGGTCGCCTGCTCGATCTCGGACCGCGTCTGGGGCGGGCTGGCCGGCGCGACCACCGCGATCGTCGCGTGTTCGGGCAGGGCCGGCGGCTTCATGCGCGGGCTCACGAGGCGACCCCCGCGTCCGTGGCCGCTCGCCCGCTCTCGATCGCCTCGGAGATCAGCGCGCTCGAGCCCTGCAGGGAGCCCAGCGCCAGCTCGACGTGCAGCTCGGCCACCTCCTCGAGCCGCAGCGGCCCGCTCGGGTCGAACCAGAGCGCGACGCCCGTGCACTGGAGCAGGATCGCGTACGTCGCGACGTGCACGTCCGAGGTGCGCAGCGAGCCGTCGCGGATGCCGTCGCGGATCATCTCGCCGAACATCGCCTGGTAGTCGTCGCGCTTGGCTATCAGCGCCACCCGCGGACTCTCGGTCAGGGCGCGGATCTCGCTGTCGGTGACGAACGCCGCCTGCCTGTGAAGACCGTGGAAGATCACGTGCTCGCGCACGGCCGCGGCCAGCTTCAGGGCGGGGCGGTCGTGCCGGCCGACCGCCGCGACCACCTGCTCGGTGAGGCGCTCCATGAAGTCATCCTGGAGCCCCATCAGGATGGCTTCCTTTGAGGGATACCAGTGGTAGATCGCGGCCGGCTGCACGCGCGCCTCGGACGCGATCGCCCGCATCGAGGTCGCGTGGTATCCGAGCCGCGCGAACAGGCCGAGCGCGGCCTCGTGTATCGCCTCGCGCGTTTCGGGGCCGCGGCGAGTCAGCTGAGCTCCAAGAGCTCGGGGGTCTGCTGCCGCGTGGCGACCTCGCGGCCGAGCGCGCCGGCCATGCCCACCGCCATCTCGGCGAGCGCGGCGTTCGACGGCGCCAGCACCCCGCGCCGCAGGTAGGCGACGTCCTCGAGCCCGGTCCGGATGCCGGGCGCGCCGTGGAGCAGGGCCAGGGCGAGCATGCGCGGGTGGTGGCGGCCGACGCACGTGACGGTCCAGAACGTGCCGCTCGGGAGCGGGCGGGTCATCGCGGCCAGTGCCTCCGGGGAGGCGTCGATGCCGCCCGGCACGCCGAAGACCAGGTTGATGCGCAGCGGCGGCGGGAGGACGCCCTCCTCGAGCCAGCGGATCGCGCTGATCACGTGGCCGACGTCGAACGCCTCCACCTCGAGCGCGATGCCGGCCTCGGTCGCGCGCTCGATGATGCCGCGCCCGGCCGCCGGCGGGGTGATGAAGGTGTCGTCGCCGAAGTTCATCGATCCTGACTCCACGCCCGAGATGTCCGGCTGTGCCTCGAGGCCGGTGGTGCGCTCGGCGATCGTCATGTCGTTGCTGCCGCCGGTGGACACCATCGTGAGCACGTCGCTGCCGGCCCGGATGCGCTCGATCACGTCCTTGAAGAGCTCGGGGCGGCCGCTCGGGGTGCCGTCGTCCTCGCGCACGTGCAGGTGCACGACCGTGGCGCCCGCCCCGGCCGCCTCGATGCTCGAGTCGGCGATCTCGGCGGTGGTGTACGGGATGTTCGGGTTGTTCTCCCGAAACACGTCGGCCCCGGTCACGGCGACGGTCAACACGACGGGCCTGCTGTTCCAGCTCATGCGCTGACCTCCTCGAGCGACGCGCGCTCCTCGTCGGTGATCGGCCGCGAGCCGCGCTGCTGCGGGTCCCAGAGCACGAGGCCGAATTCCGCGTCGACCACGACCTGGCCGGCGTCGTCCACGATCCGCTCGCTCGTCGTGAGGCTGGAGCGGCCCAGCTCTCGGACCGCGCACTGCACGGTCACCGTCTTGAAGGCCGGGTCGATCTCGTGCCGGAAGTTCACCGAGCAGCGGCCCACGACGTACTCGTCGCGGCTGATCCCGTGCTCCTCGAGCCAGGCGTCCCGGCCCTCCTCGAGATAGGTGAGCACGACCGTGTGGTTCACGTGGCCGAGCCCGTCGAGGTCGCGCCAGCGCACCTGCACGCGGTGACCGTCGACGCCATTCCCCGCGCGGGCGGCCGAGCCGGCCGCTTCGGGCCTCACGCTCCCAGCGCCTCTCGCAGCGCGGAGGAGCGGCGCACCAGGTCGAGCGAGTAGGCGCCGACGTCTGGGGTGTACCCGTTGCCGACCAGCATGCGGGCGCTCGACGCCATCCCGTCCGCGGTGAGAGCGGCGGTCGAGAAGTTGGTGGCCATCGAGAAGAACAGGATCGTGCCGGTGTCGGCCGTCAGCAGGATCGCGGTCGGCTCGCAGCGGGTGGCGTTGACCACCACGACGGTGAGGTCGGCGGGCGGCGCGCCGGCGCCGCGGAGCGCCTCGACCGCCGCGAGCGGGTCGCGCAGGTCGGTCGTCACGCCGATGTCGCAGAGCCCGAGCTCGCGCACGCGCTCGACCGCTTGTGCGTCCACGTCCACCGCCACCACGGTGCCGCCCTCCATCGCCTCGCGGGCGGCGGCCAGGGCGACCTTGCCGGCGTGGCCGGCGCCGAGCACGCAGACCGTGCCCCCCGCGGGCGGGGCGAGGGCGTGTGTCAGCGAGCCGGCGGCGTAGACGTCATAGACCTCGAGCACGGTCTTCAGCGGCAGGTCCTCCGGGACCGGCCCCCACGCGGAGCGGTCGCAGACGTAGGCGGTGCCGCTCACCTCGACCTGGGGATCGTCCGGGGCCAGCCGGCCTACCGCATCGAGCCGCAGCGGAGTCAGCGTGAGCGAGGCGAGCGTCACGATCCGCTCGCCCACCTGGGGAGGGGAGCCGTAGCTGTGGCCGACCGCCGTGACCGTGCCGAGCGCCACGCCGCCGGAGTCGGTTTCCGGATTGTGCATCTTGCCGCGCGCCGCGACGATCTCGAGGATCCGGTCGCCCATGCGCTGTGGGTCGCCGTCGGAGCGCTCGCGGATGTTGCGAAACGAGGTCGAGTCGAGGCACAGGCGCTCCACCGCGACCTCGAACTCATAGGGCCGGACGGGGCCGGCGGGGTCGAGCCGCTCGGCGGGCTGGGGCAGCGCGCCCGGCGGGGCCAGCACCCGGTCGGCGCCGAGCTGCTGGCTCATATCGATCGCGGCCGCCTTCATGAACGCTCGTTAGGGAACCTATGCCGCCCGTGGCACCGATGTCAAGCCCCGAAACGAGCGATCGTTAAGCAACTCCCTGCCCCGGCCGCGCCCGCGTCCGCGGGGGGGTGGGCCCCCAACGTCAGACATACCACCCGTTTCGGGGCCCACCCCCGCTCCGCGCCGGACGCTGCAAGTGCCCGGGCCGCCCTTGATTGCCGTCGTTCGCCGGGGTAGCCGGTCCCCCAGGGCGGCTCCGCGCGCAGTGGCGCTGCACCGTGATCCGACGTAGGTTGGAAGCTTGGAGCGTCCCAACGGCTTGCGATCACGGCTGCCCCTGGCGGCGGCCGTTGCGATGGTGTGTGTCCTCGCGGGTGCGGGGCTCGTGTCGCTGCTCGGCGGCGGCGCCGCGGCCGACCCCGCGCGGGCGAAAGCGGCCCGTGCGGCGCTCGAGCCGGCGAGCACGGCGCCCGCGCACGCTCATCGCGGCAACCTGCGCGCGCCCGGCATGAGCGAGCGGGAGCTGCGCGCGATGGAGACGATCACGCTCGGAGCGGAGCACGCGGCGGAGCACGCGTCGATCCGGCGCGCGATGCGCAGCAGGCAACCCAGCGCGGGGGACGACGACGTGCTGGCGCGACCGGCCGCGGCGGCCGCCGCGGCCGTGGCGGCCCCGGGGGACCCCGCCGACGTCGGCCAGTGGGAGGCCACCAAGGTGCCCTTCCCGATCACGGCCATCCACGCCGCGATGCTCTCGACCGGCAAGGTGCTGTTCTTCACGTACCCGCTCGGCGAGAACTCCGCCCAGGCGTGGCTATGGGACCCGGCCAACGACCCCGACGGCACGGCGCTCGTCCGGAAGGACCCGCCGCTGGTCAACGGCAAGCCGGCCAACATCTGGTGCGCCGGCCAGACCTTCGCCGCAAACGGCGAGCTGGTCGTCTTCGGCGGCAACCTCGAGTTCCCCCTCGGCAATCCGGCGACGACGACCTGGAAGGGGCTGGACAGGATCTACACGTTCGACCCGGTCAGCGAAACCTGGACCGAGCAGCCGAAGATGCGCCACGGCCGCTGGTATCCGACCGGCATCCGGATGGCGGACGGGCGCATCCCGATCCTCAGCGGCCTCGACGAGAGCGGGAACCTTCCGAGCCAGACAAATCCCGAGATCGAGGTGTTCACGCCGTCCGCGACCGCGGGCGGGCAGGGCACGATCTCGTACGTCGGGAACATCGGAGGTTCGGGGCCGCCGTACGGCGGGCTCTACCCGCACATGTTCGCGATGCCCTCGGGGCGCACCCTGATCGCCGGCCCTGCGGCCGAGGACAGCTGGTTCCTCACCGGCGTCGACCAGAACCCCTTCGGCTGGTCGCAGGCGCCGAACCTCACGCGCCCGCGAAGCTGGGGTACGACCGTGCCGCTGCCGGCGGGGCCGGGCGGCTCGACCCAGGTCATGGCGCTGGGGGGGACGGACTGGACCGAGACTCCTTCGACCCCGACGACCGAGGTCTTCGACGAGAACAACGTCGCGGCGGGCTGGAAGCCGGCCAAGTCGAACGTCATCGGCCGCGGCCACGCGAACACGGTCCTGCTGCCGGACGGGTCAATGGTCGAGGTCGGTGGCGGCGTCGGCAAGCTGGACTCCTTCCAATCACCGCTCCACGCAGCCAATCCCGAGCAGCGCCAGATCGAGCTCTGGGATCCGGCGACCGGCGACTGGCGACTCGGCCCCGCCCAAACGGAGTCCCGGGCCTACCACTCGACCGCGCTGCTGCTGCCAGACGGCCGGGTGATGTCCGCCGGGGACGAGTTCAACGGCGACGGGAGCACTGAGCACGCCGACACCGCCGAGACATACAAGCCGCCTTACCTGTTCCGCGGTCCGCGGCCGACCATCACGTCGAACCTGACCGACATCAAGGTGGGCGCCGCCTTCGGCGTGAACACGCCGAACACCAACATCCGCCGCGCGGCGCTGGTGGCGCCCGCGGCCGTGACCCACGGCGTGGACATGAACCAGCGCGTGATCCAGCTCGACGTCATCCGGCGCTCGGGCTGCGTGAGCATCACGGCGCCGAGCGCGAACGTCGCGCCGCCGGGCCCGTACATGCTGTTCCTGCTCGACGACCAGGGCGTCCCGTCGGTTGCCGACTTCGTGAAGCTGCAGACGGCCGTGACCCCGCCGGCCTGCACCGGCCCGGCGCTGCCCACCGACGCGACCGCCCCAACGGTTTCCATCACCTCGCCCGCCGCCGGCACGACCGTCTCCGGACCGGTGACGGTCAAGGCGAGCGCCCACGACAACGACGTGGTCGTCGGCGTGCAGTTCAAGGACGGCGCCGTGAACCTCGGCGCCGAGGACACGCGACCGCCCTTCTCGGCCCAGTGGGACTCGGCCAAGTCGGCCAACGGCAGCCACACGCTCACGGCGGTGGCGCGCGACGCGGCCGGCAACACCGCGCCGGCGTCGGTGCAGGTGACCGCGAACAACCTGGACACGACGCCGCCCTCCGTGGCGCTGACCTCGCCCGGCCAGAACGCCAAGGTGTCGGGCCCGATCACGCTGACCGCGCTGGCCGGGGACGACGGCGGCCTCAGGGACGTCCAGTTCATGGTCGACGACCAGAAGATCGGCGAAGCGGTACCGGCCGTGCCCTCCTCGACCTACTCGAAGGCCTGGAACTCGACCGACGTCACGGACGGGACCCACGCGCTCAGGGCGGTGGCGACGGACGACGCCGGACTCAGCGCGACCTCGGCCCCCGTCACCGTCAGCGTCGACAACCCCGACCCGCCGCCCACGGACTCCGTGCCTCCCATCCCTCAACCGAGGACCCAGCCGCCGACGGACGTTCCACCCGCGGGCAACCCGGGCGGCCCGGGGCCGACCCCGGCGAACCTCAAACCGGCGATCACGCGCGTGAAGCTGTCTCGCGCCACCTTCCGCAAGGGGGTGGGGGTGGAGCTCAGCTTCCGACTGAGCGAGGCCGCCACTGTGAGCGTGACGTTCGAGCGCAGGCTGAACGGCCGGCGGGTGCGCGGCCGATGCGTCAAGTTGGCCGCCGGCAAGCGCCCGAACTGCACGCGGTACGCGCCCGCGAAGACCGTCAAGCTCCGGGCCAAGGCCGGAGCTAGCAGCTGGCTCCTCCGAGCGCGCCTGTTCCGCTCGCTCGCCGCGGGCCGCTACCGCCTCACGCTGCTGGCGACGGACGCCACCGGCAAGCGCTCGGCCGCCGCCCGTGCGAGCTTCCGGCTGCTGGAGAGCGCCGGCACGACCGGCGTGAGCGCCGTGCGGGCAGCGGTGCTCGGCTGGTTCTAGGCTGCGCGCACGGAAACGCTCCCCTACCGCTGGTACGTCGACGCCGAGGTGCTCGCCCGCGAGCGCGAGCGACTGTTCGCGCACGCCTGGCAGTACGCCGGCCACACCGGGCAGCTCGCGCAGCCGGGCTCCTACTCCACGCTCCGCGTGGGCGACGTGCCGCTGGTGGTCGTGCGCGACCGCGAGGGTGCGCTGAGCGCCTTCGTGAACGTGTGCCGCCACCGCGGGGCCGAGGTCGTGTCGGGAGCGGGGAGCGCCAGCACGCTGCAGTGCCACTACCACGCGTGGACGTACGGGCTCGACGGGGCGCTGCGGGCGGCGCCGCGGGCGGACGCCGATCCGGACTTCGACCGCGAGGCGCTCGGCTTGCGCCGCGCTCGGGTCGACACCTGGGGCCCGTTCGTGTTCGTGAACGCGGACGCCGACGCGGCCCCGCTCGCCGAGACGCTGGGCGAGCTGCCTGACCTGCTGCGCGCGGGCGGCATCGACGTCGACGCGCTGGTCTTCCACTCCCGGGCCTCGTACGCGCTCGAGGCCAACTGGAAGGTGGCCGTGGAGAACTTCCTCGAGTGCTACCACTGCCAGGTCGCCCATCCGGGCTTCAGCGAGGTGGTGGACGTGTCACCCGACGCGTACCGCCTGGAGCGCCATCCCACGTTCGCCAGCCACCACGTGCGCCTGCGCGAGGGCCCCGGCGCGGACGGGCAGTTCCACCTGGTCTGGCCGAACATCAAGGTCAACGTGATGCCGGGGGAGGCGAACATCTCGATAGGGCCGCTCGTGCCCGTCGACCCGGGGCGCACGGACGGCTACCTCGACTACTTCTTCGGCGAAGACGCGGACGCGGAGTGGATCGCCGGCTACCTGGAGCTGGACGACCAGGTCGGCGCGGAGGATCGCGAGCTGGTCGAGTCCGTCCAGCGCGGCGTCGGCTCGCGGGCCTTCGAGCACGGCCGGCTGATGCTGCCCAGCGAGGAGCTGATCGCCGAGTTCCAGCGCTGGGTCGCGGCCAGGCTGGCCTGAGGACTGGCGTGCCGCTGCGGATGCCCGTGGTCTGGAGCGACCGCCACCGGCTGCACCAGCCGGGCGGCGAGGTGTGGGTCGGCGTGCGCACGCCGGGCACCGAGCTGCCCGAGCGCGCCGAGCGGATCCGCACGGAGCTCGAGCGGGAAGGGGTCCGCCTGATGGATGCGGAGGCTCAGCCCGATGACGCCCTGCTCGCGATCCACGACCGCGCCCTGCTCGACTACCTCGCGCACGCCTGGGAGGAGTGGGACGGGGCGGGGCTGACAGGCGACCCGGGCCAGGACCGGGTGGTGCCCTACATCTTCCCGCACCCCGGCCTGTTCTCCGGATTCGAGCCGGCCGTGCCCGCGGCACCGAGCGCCCGCGCGGGGCACTTCGCCTTCGACACGATGACGCTGATCGGGCCCGGCACGTGGGAGGCGGCCCGGGCCGCGGTGGACGCGGCCGTGACCGCGGCCGGCCTGGTGGTGGGCGGGGAGCGCGCTGCCTACGCCTGCTGCCGCCCGCCGGGTCACCACGCGACCCGCACCTGCTTCGGCGGCTCCTGCTACCTCAACAACGCCGCCGCGGCCGCGGTGCGGCTGCGCTCAGGCGTGGACGGCCCGGTCGCGGTGATCGACGTCGACGCCCACCACGGCAACGGCACCCAGGCGATCTTCTACGAGGACGCGGGGATATTGACCGGGTCGGTCCACGTGGACCCCGGCGCCGGATGGTTCCCGCACTTCCTCGGCTTCGAGCGCGAGACGGGCGGCGGCGCGGGAGCGGGCGCCAACCGCAACGTCCCGCTCGCTCCCGGCAGCGGCGACGGGCCGTGGGTCGAGGCCGTCCGCGACGTCGCCGCGTGGGCGCGGGCGGGCGGGGCCGCGGCCCTGGTGGTGGCACTTGGAGTGGATGCCGCCGGCGGGGACCCCGAGAGCCCGCTGGAGGTCACGGCAGCCGGCTTCCGGACGGCGGGCCAAGTGCTCGGTGAGCTGCGGCTGCCGACCGTCCTGGTCCAGGAGGGCGGCTACGAGCTGGCCACACTCGGACCGCTGGTGCGCGAGGTGCTGGGCGGCGTGGAGGAGGGGCTGGGCGGCTAGCGCCGGGCGCGCCCGATCACCACACCTCGTAGATCTCGTAGTCGACGTGGTCCGGCGCGAGGCCGTTGAGCGCGACCGTCACCATCGAGTTCAGCCAGCCGTAGCGCTCCGAGCCGGTTTCGAAGAGCGGCGACGAGCGCGCGTAGAAGTCGGACGAGGCCAGCCGCTCTCCGGCCAAAAGCCGCTCCGCGATCCCGTCGCGCAGGTCGATCCGGCCGGTGTTGGTCACGAAGACGAGCTGGCCGTCGTCGGCGCGGATGGTGGCCCGGACGTCCAGGCGGGCGATCTGGTCGCTGCCCACCACGACCCAGTCGCCGCCGCCGGTGAGGAACTCCCCGTTGAAGCGCTCGCCTGTGACGACCCCCTCCTTGATCACGTAGTTCGCTCGCATGCCGGCGCCGGTGGGGATGTACTGGACCGGCTCGAAGTCGATCGAGAAGTCGCAGAGGTGCCGCAGCTCGACGGGCATGGCGGCATTCTGATCCGCCGATACGGGCCGGGGGTATCGATAGCCTGTGTGACCATGACGACCAGCTCGACGGGCAAGCACGGCTACAGCGCGACCAAGGATCAGCTGCTCAACCGCCTGCGCCGGATCGAGGGGCAGGTGCGCGGCGTGGAGCGGATGGTCGAGGAGGACCGCTACTGCATCGACGTGATCACGCAGATCTCCGCCATCCAGGCGGCCCTCGACAAGGTCGCGCTCGGGCTGCTCGACGACCACGCCGCTCACTGCGTGCTCGGCGGCGCCGCCGAGGCTCCCGCGGAGGAGCTCAAGGACGAGCTGATGGCGGCCGTCGCGCGGCTCATGCGACGCGGGTAAGGGCCACCTAAGACCGACTGGCGGAAACGCCCGATCGACCCTAAGTTGGTCGAAGCGCCCCACGGACGGGGCGCCCAAGGGAGATGGGGCATTTGAACCGGACATCCGGGGTATTTCGCATTGCGCTCGCGGCAGCAGTCGGACTGGTCTGCCTCGTCACGAGCGCCGGCATCGCGCTGCTGCTGGGCGGTGGCCCCCCCGCCACCGCCGGCGCGCAGAGCGCGCGCGTAGCCAAGGCGCCGTCCGAGTCGATCCCGTCCGAGTCGATCCGGTCCCACAACCACAGCGGCGACCTGGGCGTGCCCGGCATGACCGAGCAGGAGCTGCGGGACTTCGAAACCGCCACGCTGGGACCGGAGCACGCCGCCGAGCACGCGGCCCTGCGCCGCGCCCTGCGGGTGCGCGAGGCCAACCCGGTCGATCCCGAGCCGACCCGGAACGCCGCCGTGGCCGCCGCGGCGGCCGCGGGCGACCCCGCCGACGTCGGCCGCTGGGACGCGTCGGCGACCGTCGACTTCGCGGTCGTGGCGATCCACGCCGCGATGCTGCCGACGGGCAAGGTGATGATCTTCTCCTACCCCAAGAGCCCGGAGCAGAACAGCGCCCAGGCATGGCTGTGGGACCCGGCCACGGGCCAGAAGGTCCGCCGCGACCCGCCGCTGTGGCTCGACCCCAAGGACGGTGTGATGAAGGCGGCCAACATCTGGTGCTCGGGCCACACGTTCACCGCCGACGGCGAGCTGGTCGTGTTCGGAGGCAACCTCGAGTTCCCGAACGGCACCAAGACCTACAAGGGCCTCAACAAGGTCTACACGTTCAACCCCTTCACGGAGACGTGGAAGGAGCAGCCGGACATGCGCCACGGCCGCTGGTACCCCACCGGCATCCGGCTGCCCGACGGGCGCATCCCGATCATCAGCGGCTGGGACGAATCCGGCGACCCCCTCATGAACACCGACGTGGAGATGTTCACGCCGCCGTCGAGCCTGAGCGGCCTGGGCGACATCTCGCTGATCGGTGGCACGGGCGGCGCCGGCCAGCCGCCGACCGGCGAGTTCTATCCGCACATGTTCGCGATGCCATCGGGCCGCTCGCTGGTGGTGGGGCCGGACGCCCCCAACACCTGGTTCATGAACACGCCCACCGCCGACAGCTTCACCTGGTCCGACGCCCCGAATCTCGGCCAGCGGCGGCTCTGGGGAACCGCCGTGCCGCTACCCGCGGGATCCACCGGGTCCACGAAGATCATGGCGCTCGGCGGGACCGATGAGAGCACCACCCCGTCCACCAACACCACCGAGGTCTTCGACGAGAACAACGCGGGCGCCGGCTGGCAGCCCGCGGCCCCGAACGTCATCGGACGCGGACACGCCAACACCGTCCTGCTGCCCGACGGCTCGATGGTCGAGGTCGGCGGGGGCATCGGCAGCGTCGCCACGGCCCCCTCGCCGCTTCACGCGGCCACTCCGGAGCAGCGCCAGATCGAGCTGTGGGACCCGGACACCGGCCAGTGGCGGCTGGGCCCCGAGCAGGCCGAATCCAGGGCCTACCACTCCACCGCCCTGCTGCTGCCCGACGGGCGCGTCTTCTCGGCCGGCGACGACTGGAACGGCGGCATCGCGAGCGACACGGCCGAGATCTACGAGCCGCCCTACCTGTTCAAGGGCGCGCGCCCCACGATCACGTCCGCGCCTTCGAACATCAAGGTCGGCGCCAACTTCGGCGTCCAGACGCTCAACACCAACATCACGCGCGCCGCCCTGATCGCGCCCGGATCGGTGACTCACGCCGTCGACATGAACCAGCGCTACCTCGAGCTGCCGGTGACCCAGCGCGTGGGCTGCGTGGACGTCGGGGCGCCGGCGACCGCCAACGCGGCGCCGCCCGGCTACTACATGCTCTTCCTGGTCAACGACCAGGGCGTCCCCTCGGTCGCCAAATGGGTGAAGCTGACGACCGGCGGGAGCGTGCCCACCTGCACCGGGCCGCCGGTGGACGGGAGCGCGCCCACGGTTTCGGTCAGCGCCCCCGCGAACGGCGCCACCGTGTCCGGCACGATCAACGTGACCGCGAGCGCCTCCGACAACGTCGCCGTCACGGGTGTGCAGTTCAAGCTCGACGGCCAGAACCTCGGCGCCGAGGACACCGCGGCTCCCTGGTCGCGGTCCTGGGACACGAAGGGCGTTGCCAACGGCACCCACCAGCTCACCGCGGTGGCGCGCGACGCGGCCGGCAACACGAGGACCTCCACGGTGGTTTCGGTGACGGTCGCGAACGCCGCCCCGCCCGACGGGGTCGCACCCACCGTTTCGCTGCCGGCACCCTCCGCCGGCTCGCCGGTGTCCGGCTCGATCAACGTGACGGCCAGCGCCTCCGACAACGTCGGCGTGGCCGGCGTGCAGTTCAAGCTCGATGGCCACAACCTCGGCAGCGAGGACAACTCGTCGCCGTACTCGGTGGCCTGGGACACCACCACCGTGGCCAACGGGAGCCACGAGCTCACGGCCGTGGCGCGCGACGCCGCCGGCAACTCGAACACGTCGCCGGCCGAGTCGGTGATGGTGGCGAACCCCGGGCCGGGCCCGGCACCGCCCCCGGGGGCGAACAACGCCGCACCGGTGATCAGCCGGCTGAAGCTTTCCGCCTCGACCTTCTCGAGGGGGACGACGGTCAGCTTCCGCCTGAGCGAGGCGGCCCAGGTGAAGCTGTCGTTCGAGCGCAAGCTGGCCGGCCACAAGGCCGGCGGCAAGTGCGTCTCGCCGGCAAAGAGGGGCCGCCCGAGCTGCACCCGCTACTCGCGGATCCGAACCACGCTGAAGCTGCAGGGCAAGGCCGGCGCCAACAGCCTGCACCTCAAGGGCCGGCTCTCCCGCACGCACCGCCTGGCGCCCGGCCGCTACCGGCTCACGCTGCTCGCAACGGACTCCCAGGGCAAGCGCTCGTCACCCGCGACGACCAGCTTCCGCTTGCTTGATGCCGCGCTCATCCGAAGCGCGCTGCTCAGCTTCGCGCGCGTCTTCTAAGGAGGTTTCAGCGGTGGCGCCCGGGTAGCAGCGTCGGGACTCGGCGGCGGCGAGGACCCCGCCGCTCTCACCCCCCTTAGGAGGACCGCATGAGCACCCAGCCCAACGGGGCAGGAGCACTCGCGCCCGAGCAGAAGCTGGCACGCTTCCTGGGCGTCTTCAGCCTCAGCCTCGGCGCTCCACAGATCGCAGCGCCGGGCCGTGTGAACCGCCTCATCGGCGTGCGCGACGACCGCGGCAGTCGCAGGTGGCAACGGATCGTCGGCATACGCGAGATCGCCGCCGGCGCCGGGATCCTGAGCAAGGAGCGGCCCGTCGAGTGGGTCTGGTCGCGGGTGGCGGGCGACATGAAGGACCTCGCTCTGCTCGGTTCGGCGATGCTGGGCAAGGCCGAGGACCGCAAGCGCCTGGCGGCAGCGACCGGCGCGGTCGTCGGGATCACCGTCGCCGACATCCTCGACGCCGTGGCGCTCAGCCGCGCGCCCGGCCGGGCCACGCCCAACGGCGTGCGCGTGAAGGCCGCGATCACGGTCAGGCGGCCGCGGGAGGACGTGTACCGGTTCTGGCACACGTTCGAGAACCTGCCCCAGTTCATGGACCACCTCGAGTCGGTAGAGCCCAGGGGCGAGCGCGGCTCGTTCTGGAGGGCCAAGGCACCCGCCGGCATGAAGGTCGAATGGGAGGCCGAGCTCGTGGACGACCGCCCCGGTGAGCTCATCTCCTGGCGCTCGCGAAGCGGGGCCACCGTGCGGAGCACCGGCACGGTCCGGTTCTCCGACGCCCCGCGCGACCGCGGCACGGAGGTCAGGGTCGACATGGAGTACCAGGCGCCCGGCGGCCTGCTGGCGGCGACGGTCGCGAAGCTGTTCGGCGAGGAGCCCGAGCAGCAGATCACCGACGACCTGCGCCGCCTCAAGCAGGTGATGGAGACGGGCATGGTGGTCCGGTCCGAAGGCAGCCCCGAGGGCACGAGCACCCGGAGGCTGCTGAGGCAGCGCTCCGCGCAGCCGCTCACCGGCGACAACGGAAAGCGAGTGCCGACCCTCGAAGGGAGGACGTCATGAGGGCCACCTGCTGGGAGGGCAAGAACAACGTCCAGGTGGAAAACGTCCCGGACCCCAAGATCCTGAACTCGCGCGACGCCATCGTGCGGATCAGCTCGACGGCGATCTGCGGCTCGGATCTCCACCTGCTCCAGGGCTACATCCCGACGATGAAGCGGGGCGACATCCTCGGCCACGAGTTCATGGGCGAGGTCGTGGAGAAGGGCTCCGAGGTGCGCAACCTGGCGGTCGGCGACCGCGTGGTCGTGCCGTTCCCGATCGCCTGCGGCAACTGCAACGCCTGTCTCGCGGGGCTGTACTCGGTCTGCGAGAACTCCAACCCGAACGCCGGCCTCGCCGAGGCGCTCATGGGCCGCTCACCCGCCGGCATCTTCGGCTATTCGCACATGCTGGGAGGCTACGCGGGCGGCCAGGCGGAGTACGCCCGCGTGCCCTTCGCGGACGTGGGGCCGATCAAGGTCGAGAACGACCTGCCCGACGAGCAGGTGCTGTTCCTCTCGGACATCCTGCCGACCGGCTACATGGGCGCGGACCTGTGCGACATCCAGCCCGGTGACGTGATCGCCGTGTGGGGGGCGGGGCCGGTCGGCCAGTTCGCGATCGCGAGCGCCTTCCTGCTCGGAGCCGAGCGCGTGATCGCGATCGACCGCTTCCCGTACCGGCTCGAGATGGCACGCGACAAGGCGGGTGCCGAGACGATCAACTACGAGGAACAGGACGTGATCGAGGCGCTCAACGAGATCACGGCCGGCCGCGGTCCGGACGCCTGTATCGACGCGGTCGGGATGGAGGGCCACCACTCGCACGGGCCTGTGCACGCCTACGACCGCGTCAAGCAGGCGGCGCGGCTCGAGACGGATCGACCGCACGCTCTGCGGCAGGCGATCAGGGCCTGCCGCAACGGCGGCACGATCTCGGTGATCGGCGCCTACGGCGGCTTCATCGACAAGTTCCCCATGGGCTCCGTGATGAACCGGTCGCTGACGATCAAGGCCGGCCAGTGTCACGTGCAGCGCTACCTGCGCCCGCTGATGGAGCGGATCGAGAACGGCGAGATCGATCCGAGCTTCGTGATCACGCACACGATGAAGCTGGACGACGCGCCGCAGGGCTACGACACCTTCAAGAACAAGGAGGACGGCTGCGTGAAGGTGGTGCTGAAGCCCTAGCTGGGAGGTCCAGCGCGCCGCCCGGCGGCCCGGCGGCGGTGGACCACCGCGGCGACCACCAGCCCGAGGACCAGGATCACGGCGGCGTAGTCGGCGTAGCGGAAGTTCTGGTGGAAGCTCTCCCAGGTGTCGCCGAGCGCCCATCCCGCGGCGGCAAAGCCGAAGCACCAGGCCAGCGAGCCGAGCAGCGTGAGGGCCACATAGGGGCCGAGCGGGCTGCCGAGCGCACCGGCGGGGACCGAGATGAAGGACCGCACCACCGGCGTCAGGCGCCCGAAGAAGACGGCCCAGTTGCCGTAGCGCTCGAACCAGCGCTCGGCCCGCTCGAACGCCTCGGTCCCCACGTGCAGGAAACGTCCGTGGCGCTCGATCAGCGCCCGGCCGCCGCGGGCTCCGAGCGCCCAGCCGACCAGCGCCCCGGCGAGGTAGCCGAGCGAGCCCGCGAGCGACAGCACGACGTAGCTCTCGATGCCGGTCGCGAGATGCGTCCCGAACACCACGGGGTGCTGTCCGGCGATGGCGCCCGCGCTGAGCGCACCGGCGTAGAGCATGATCAGCTCGCCCCCGACGGGCAGCAGCGCGTCGACCGCCATCAGAGCGAACACGGCGTAGACGCCGTGGTGGGCGATCGAGCTCGTCAGGTGGCTGGTCAGGCTGGCGATCACGACCACAGGGGTACAGCTCGCCGATGACCTGAAGATGACGGCGGCCGCGTCGCGCGAGTGCCACCCTTAGCGTCGATGCGGATCCTGATCGTCGAGGACGACGCGCGGATGGCCGACGCGATCCGGCGCGGCTTCAAGGCCGAGGGCGTGGCGGTTGACGTTGCCGTCGCCGGAGAGGACGCGCTGTGGCTGGCCGAGGCGACGGCCTACAGCGCGATAGTCCTGGACTTCATGCTGCCCGGCATCGACGGGATCCAGACCTGCCGGCGCCTGCGAGCCGAGCAGGTATGGACGCCGATCCTCATGCTCACCGCCAGGGACGCGGTCCAGGATCGCGTGGCGGGCCTGAACAGCGGCGCGGACGACTACCTGGTCAAGCCCTTCTCCTTCGACGAGCTGCTCGCGCGAGTGCGAGCGCTCGCGCGCCGCCAGGTCGGCCCCAGGCCGACGGTCCTGTCCGTCGGCGAACTGCGGCTCGAGACGACGACCCACAGGGTCTGGCGTGGCTCCGAGGAGATCCCGCTCAGCCACCGCGAGGTCGCGATCCTCGAGGCCTTCATGCGCCGGCCGGGGCGGATCCTGTCGCGCTTCGACCTCTTGGAGCTCGTCTGGGACGGCGACTTCGACCACCGCTCGAACGTGGTCGACGTCGCGGTTCGGCGGCTGCGCGAGAAGATCGATCGTCCGTTCGGCGTCGAGTCGATCGAAACCGTCCGGGGAGCGGGCTACCGGCTGTGCGAATCCGCCGACTCGTAACGCGGCTCCCGATACGCGCGAAGCTCACGCTCGCGTACTCGACCGTGATCGCGGTGATGCTGGGCGGAGTCGGCCTGTTCCTGTACCTCAACTTCAAGGAGGGCCTGGACAGCGGGCTCAACGACACGCTGCGCACGCGGGCGGACGACATCGGCGCCCTCCTGCGCCAGGAGGGCACGGGCGGCCTCGCCAACCGGCGCGATCTGCTGGCGCGCGGCGATCTGACCGCGCAGGTGATCAGCCCCGCGGGGCGCGTCCTCGTCGCCTCCCGCCGGCCGCGTGAGCGCGCTCTGCTGACCACGACGGAGGCGCGCGAAGCGCACGCCGGCACCAGCTTCATCGACCGCGGCGAGCGGGAGCGGCTGCTGGTGCGTCGCGGCCGCGCCGCCGACGCGCCGACCCTGGTCGTGCAGGCCTCGCTAGACCAGCGCGAGCGCGCCCTGGAGCTGCTGAACGGAGGGCTGCTGGTGGGCGGCGCCCTGACGCTCGTGCTGGCGGCGCTCGCGGGGTACGGCCTGGCCGGCGCCGCCCTGCGCCCGATGGAGACGATGCGGCGGGCCGCCGCGCGTATCTCCGACGCCGAGCCGCGCGCGCGCCTCCCGCTGCCGACCGCCGAGGACGAGATCCATCGCCTCGGCGTGACCCTGAACCTCATGCTCGAGCGGATCGAGGCCGCCCGCGACCGCGAGCGCGCCTTCGTCTCGGACGCCAGCCACGAGCTCCGCACGCCGCTGGCGATCCTGAAGACGGAGGTCGAGGTGGCGCTGCGAACCGACAATCCCCCCGAGGCGCTGCGCGCCGCGCTGCGGGTGGCCGGCGAGGAAGCCGACCGCCTGACTCAGCTGGCCGAGGACCTGCTGCTCGTGGCCCGCAGCGACGCCGGGCGAATCGATCTCGAGGTGGAGCCCGTGGACGCGCGCGACCTGCTCGAGCACGTCGCCCGCCGCTTTCGCATCCGGGCGCGCGAGCGCAACCGCGAGCTGGTGATCGAGTCGTCGGCTGCGCTGCCGGTCGCCGCGGACGGCCCGCGCGTCGAGCAGGCGCTCTCGAACCTCGTCGACAACGCCCTGCGGCACGGCGTCGGGACCGTCACCCTCCGCGCGGACGCGGCCGACGGCAGCGTAGAGCTGCACGTGGTCGACGACGGCCCCGGCTTCCCGGCCGCCTTCGTGCCTCACGCCTTCGAGCGCTTCAGTCGCGCCGACAACGGCCGGACGGGTGGAGGAAGCGGCCTCGGGCTGTCCATCGTCGAGCTGATCGCCACCGCCCACGGCGGCCAGGCCGGCGTGGGCAACCGCGCAGGCGCTACGGGCGCAGACGCCTGGCTGCGCCTGCCGGTCGCGTAGGGCTCCGCGTCATCTTGCGGTCATCCGGGTGGTCCATGGTGGCCGCCGGTGCACCCGATCTCCTACCTACAAGCGCTCGTGCTCGGCCTGCTCCAGGGTGCCTCCGAGCTGTTCCCCGTCTCGAGCCTCGGCCACAGCGTGATCCTGCCGCGGCTGCTGGGATGGGACATCCACCAGAACGACGACTACTTCATCACGTTCCTGGTCGCGACCCACCTGGCCACCGCGCTGGTGCTGCTCGGCTTCTTCTGGCGCGACTGGGTGCGCATCGCGCGCGGCCTTGCGCGCTCTCTGCGTGACCGCGAGATCCGGGCGGACGACCCCGACGCCAAGCTCGGCTGGCTGCTCGTGGTCGGCACCGTACCCGCGGGCCTGCTCGGCCTGCTGCTCGAGCACAGCCTGCGCCACGCCTTCGCCTCGGCCCGCTCCGCCGCGTTCTTCCTCACGCTCAACGGCCTGATGCTCTACGGCGCGGAGCGCCTGCGGCGACGAGCGCCCGCCCCCGCCCCCGAGCAGGGCGACGCCGACGCGCGCATCGCCCGCACCACCGGCTGGCGCCAGGCCCTCGGCATCGGGACGGCCCAGGCCGTTGCGCTCATCCCCGGGTTCTCGCGCTCGGGGGCGACGATGGGCGGCGGCCTGCTGGCCGGCCTCTCGAACGAGGACGCGGCGCGCTTCGCCTTCCTGCTGGCCACGCCGATCATCGGCGCCGCGGCGGCCCTGAAGCTGCCCGACCTGCTCGGCTCGAAGGGCGACGGCGTGCGCGGCCCCGCGGCGCTCGGGGCGCTCGGCGCGGCCGTGACCGCCTACCTGACCGTCCGCTTCCTCATGCGCTTCTTCGAAAGCGGCCGCCTGACGCCGTTCGCCGTCTACTGCGTCGCCGCCGGAGCGAGCCTGTCCATCTACTTCGCCCTGGCCTGACAGGAGGTCCCGTGAACAAGAACCGTCAACTCGTCATACCCGCGATCGCCGTAGGGGTCGTGCTGATCGCGATCGCGATCGTCTACTGGGTGGACACGGCCGACGCCCTGCCCTCGTTCTTCCCGGGCCACGAGGCCGGCTCTTCCCACCACCACGTCAAGCACGGCCTGGCCGCCTTCATCCTCGGCATCGGCGCGTTCGTCTTCGCGTGGTTCCAGACGGGACCCGCGACCGCGGGGCGCTCGCCAAATCCGCGGTAAGCCGGTTAGCCGCACCTCGGTACCCCTGGTGGCCACCTTTCGGGCCGTGCGCGTGGACGGCATGCTCCTCCCATCGCAAACGAACCGGGCAACTTGCCCTGAGGAGCTACCAATGAACGCCACCACCGCCGACTCCATCTCCACATCCGACGCCTCCCTCGCGGGAGCGCGCAAGTGGTTCGCCGAGAAGGGCCTTCGTCGTACACGCGAGAACCGGCTGCTGGGAGGCGTCTGTGCCGGCTTGGCCAGGCGCTACGACGTCAACCCGCTCGTCATGCGGGTGCTGGGCGTGATGACCGCGCTGATCGTCTCGCCGATCCCCTACATCGCGCTGTGGGTGCTGATGCCGCGCGACGACTGACTCACGGCGCCGTGTTGAAGCGCTCGATCCCGACAACCCGACGCAGCGCGCGCTCGAGCCCGGGGTCGGCGAAGGCCCGGCGAAGCGCGTCGTCGCCGAGGGCGTTGCCGAGCGCGGCCATGATCATGCCCTGGTCGAGCGAGAGGTAGGCGCCCGAGACGCGCTTCGTCTGGACGTTGACGCTGTCGCGGAAGCCCCACTTCCCGTACAGCCCCGGGAAGTCGCGCGCCAGCCGGCTCAGGTTCGCGATCGCGGCCTCGGGCGCGTAGCGCAGCGCCAGGAAGGCGGCATGCGGCGTCACGACGCCGTTCCTGTAGGCCGACGGTGGCGGGTCGGGCGTCGCCGGGCGGTCGGGGCAGCCGGGGAAGCCGCGATCGACGAGCGTGGCGTCCTCGTTCGACGGCATTCCGTTCGGATCCATGCCCGCGCCGTCCACGCCCCAGGCGCCGTAGTCGCCCTCGGGCTTGTTCGCAGGCGAGAAGCCCCAGTAGCCGTAGCCGGCCTCCTTCATCCCGTGGAAGACCTGGGCCTGCACGGTGAGGGGGTGGTTGGCCCCCCAGCTGCGCGGCGCCCAGCGCTCCTCGGGTACGAAGAGCGCCGGCATGAGCGCCTCGAACATCGAGCCGCCCCACGACGGCACGAGCTGAATGCCGTGATAGCGGTAGGCGCCCTCGAAGACGTCCACGCCGAGATAGCGCTCCCACTGACCGACCGGCTTGGTCTCCTGGAACGCATACGCGCACGTGTCCGGGAACGTGCGCCAGCGTCCGAAGTACGTCTTCGGCGGGAGCTGCCCACGGCCGATTCCGATGTAGTCGACGATGCGGCTCTCGCTGACCACGGTGTCGTAGCAGCAGGGCGACGCGGCGGGGTCGTCGGGCCGGAAGTGGAAGAGCACCCCGTTGCGCTCGGGCACGTAGTAGAAGCCGAAGTCCATCGCGTCGTAAAGGGCGCCGGCACGCCGCTCGAGCTCGGGAACGCTGCGCGCGACGATCTTCAGGCCGACGGCGAGCCACGCGTTGTCCACCGAGGACAGGATGGGATGGAACTCGTCCTGCGGGTGCGGCGGCCAGGCCGTCAGCTTGGCGCCGGTGCGGTGGTCGTACCAGTTGTAGAACTGACCCGTGTCCGCGTAGCGCTCCATGCGCTCGAGCGTCGCGATCGTGCGTGAGAGCCGCCCCACGAGCTCGCGCCTCGAGATGATCCCGAGCCGCTGGGCCGCAACCGCGCTCCACATGTAGGCGCCGATGTTCGTGGTCGACGTCTGCACGCTGCGGCTCCCGTCGCTCCCGAGGATGTCGGCCGGCAGGCCGGAGGACCGATCGGTCATCGCCTCCAGCGACGCCCAGGTGCGCTCCCCGTAGTCGTGGAGAGCCCCTCGATCGGAGGCGCTCGCCACCGGTGCGATCGACAGGGACAACACGAGCGCGAGGAGCGCGAACCTCACGCGGGCAGGGCTACCCGTGTCCCGCGGGCGTCAACCGCGTTTGCGGCGCGCGGGCCCCGGGGATATCGCCCCCGCGGCCACTGGCCGCGTCATCGAGGGGGAGGTCGAGTCATGGGTCGAAGGGTTTCGCTGCACGCGATCGTCATCGCCGCGCTGGTGTCGTGCCTGATCGTCGCGTGGCCGGCACTGGCCTCCAAGCAGCGCACCACCCGCGACCGCGCCGCGCTGCACGCCGTCCAGCAGCGCCTCGACCGTGACACCGAGCGCCGCATCGACTCGCTGCTCCGTCGGATGACGCTCGACGAGAAGCTCAATCAGCTAACGCTGCTCTCCGATAGTCAGCTGAAGGAGAACCCGGGAGAGGCCCGCAAGCCGGTGGGAGCCGTCTTCAGCGAAACCGACCCCGTGCTGATCAACGCCTACCAGCACGACGCGGTCGAGAAGTCACGGCTGCACATCCCGATCCTGTTCGCCTTCGACACGATCCACGGCTTCCGGACGATCTTCCCCATACCGCTCGGCGCCGCCAGCAGCTTCGACCCGAACGTCGCCCGGACCGACCATCGCATCGGCGCCTTCGAGTCCGCGGCGGTGGGGCTCAAGCAGATCTACAGCCCGATGGTCGACCTCTCGCACGAGCCGCGCTGGGGCCGCATCGCCGAGGCTTCGGGCGAGGATCCCTACCTGAACTCGGTCATGGCCGCGGCGCGCGTCAAGGGCGCCCAGGGCAACGACTACAGCGCGCCCGACAAGGTGGTCACGAGCGTCAAGCACTTCGCCGCGTACGGGGAGCCGGACGCGGGGCGCGACTACAACACGACGGACATGTCGGTCCAGCGGCTCTGGAACTTCTACCTGCCGCCCTTCAAGGCCGCGGTGGACGCCGGCGCGGACACGCTGATGTGCTCGTTCAACGCCATCAATGGCGTGCCGGGCTGCGCGAACCGCTACACGGAGTCCCGCATCCTCAAGCAGCGCTGGGGCTTCGACGGGTTCGTCGAGAGCGACTACACCGCGGTGGCGGAGCTGCGCGCGTGCCCCGGCGAGAACCCGGCCGGGGGCCCGTGCGGCCACGGCGTGGCCGAGGACGGCAAGGAGGCCGCCCGTCTGGCGCTGAACGCCGGCACCGACTCCGAGATGGTTTCGACCAACTTCCGCGACTTCGGCAGGCAGCTCGTGGCGAGCGGGCAGGTGTCGCTGCGGCGCATCGACGACGCGGTCCGTCGCATCCTGCGCGTGAAGTTCCGCGCCGGCCTGTTCGAGCACCCGTATGTCGACGTCGGCGCCGCGGCGGGCAAGCAGCTGCTTCCGGAGAACCGCGCCGCGGCCCGCAAGGCCGCCGCACGCTCGATGGTCCTGCTGAAGAACGACGGCCCGGTGCTGCCGCTCGATCCGGCCAAGTCCACCGCGATCATCGGCCCGCTGGGCGACGACAGGCACGACATGCTCGGGCCCTGGTGGGGCCGCGGCGACGACGCGGACGCGGTGTCGCTGTTCGCGGGCATGTCGGCCCAGAACTCCAACACCACGTTCACGCCCGGGTGCACGCTGAGCAACAACGACCTGTACGACCCGGAGAACGAGTGCGCGTCGGACGCCGGCTTCGCGGCGGCGGTGGCCGCCGCCAAGGCCGCCGACCAGGTGGTGCTTGCGCTCGGCGAGACGCGTGAGATGAGCGGCGAGGCGGAGTCGCGGTCGATGCTCGACCTGCCGGGCCGCCAGGAGCAGCTGATCGAGGCGATCAAGGCCACGGGCAAGCCGTTCGCGGTCGTGCTCTTCAACGGTCGCCCGCTGACGCTCGAGGAGGTCCAGGCCGACTCGCCCGCGATCCTCGAAGCCTGGTTCCCGGGCGTCGAGGCGGGCAACGCCGTGGCCGACGTGCTCTACGGCAAGGTGAACCCCGGCGGCAAGCTTCCGGTGAGCTTCCCGCGCGATGTGGGCCAGGTGCCGATCTACTACAACCACAAGCCGACCGGCCGCCCGTGCGACCCCGGCTCGAAGTACAACTCGCGCCACCGGGACATCCTGAGCTGCACTCCCTTGTACGAGTTCGGCTACGGGCTGAGCTACACGACGTTCCAGATTTCCGGCCTCCGGCTGAGCGCGACGACCATGGACGCTCGCAGCGGGCAGATCACGGTCAGCGCCAAGGTCACGAACACGGGCGCCCGGGCCGGCGACGAGGTGGCGCAGCTCTACATCAACGACCCGGTGGCGAGCATCTCGCAGCCGGTGCGCCGCCTGCGCGGCTTCGAGCGCGTGACGTTGCAGCCGGGGCAGGCGAAGACCGTCTCCTGGACGCTCGACCGCGACGACGTGGGCTTCTACGACAACAGCGGCCGCTTCGTGGTGGAGAACGGGCGCATCAACGTCTACGTGGGCAACACCTCGAGCCAGTCGGACAACAAGGAGACGTTCACGGTGACCGGCGGCCGGCAAAGGGAGGCGGACGAATGAGGCTCACGCGACGGCTTGCGACACTGCTCGTGCTTGCGGCGGGGCCGCTGGCTCTGGCGCCGGCCGGTGCGGGCGCGAGCCACACCGATACCTCCCGCCCGAACGACCCGCTGTACGGCTCCCAGTGGGGGCCGGGCCAGGTGCGGGTCGAGCCCGCCTGGCACCGCAGCGTCGGCAGGGGCGCGGTCGTCGCGATCGTCGACTCCGGTATCGACCTCGATCACGAGGATCTCGCCCGCAACGTCATCCCCGGCAACACCTTCCTCGATTGCGGTACGCAGGGCTGCGGCAACGGCGACTGGCAGAGCGGCCCACCCGAGCAGCGCGACGGCGAGCCGCACGGTACGCACGTGGCGGGGATCACCGCGGCCGTGACCGACAACCGCCGTGGCATCGCGGGCGTCGCACCCAAGGCCAAGCTGCTCGCGGTGCGGGTGCTCGACGACGACGGCAGCGGGTCGTTCGAGGACATCGCGCTCGGGATCCGCTACGCGGCCGACCACGGCGCCGACGTGATCAACATGAGCCTCGGCGCCCTGCCCGGCGTCCAGGGCTTCGTCCTCACGGGAATGGAGACGGCCGTCGTGGACGCGATCGCCTACGCGAGCTCGAAGGGCGTGATCGTGATCGCCGCAGCGGGCAACGAGGGCTTCCCGCTCTGCGACGAGCCGAGCTTCGACCCCGGCGCCATCTGCGTCGGCGCCACCGACCGGCGCGAGCTCAAGGCCTCGTACTCGAACTTCCCGGTCAAGCCGGCGTTCGACGCCGTGGCGGGGCCAGGCGGCGAGCTGACCACGATCTTCGCCTGCGGCGAGGGCATCCTGTCGACGGTGCCCGCCGGGACGGGCGGCGACTACTGCGGCTACCCGGCGAACAAGGCGTACGACGAGTACGTCGGCACCTCGATGGCCACGCCGCACGTGTCGGGCGTGGCCGCCCTGCTGTCGGCCCAAGGCTGCACGCGCGCGGAGATCGTGCAGCTCTTCAAGACGACCTCCCGCCAGGGCAACTCCGAAGTCAGAGGCGTGTACACGCCGGCATACGGCTACGGGATCGTGGACGCCGACGCGGCGACCCAGGCGGCCGGGACGGTCTGCTGACGCTCACCGCACGCGCCGGTCACGAAACTCTTAGCCAACGTTCACTGTTCTTTCAGCTTTGGCGGACAGGGTTGCCGCATGAGATTTTCCAAGCAGACGACCGTGGCAATGCTCGTCGGCGCCGTGGCGCTCGCTTCGGGCGCGTATGCGCTCGGCAGCGCGGGCGGAGGAGGCTCGGCGGTGGCCGAGAGCGCCTCGGCGCGGAGCGGGTCCGACCGGAGCGACTCGCCCTACGGCGGCCCGCGCGGCTTCCGCGACGCCGGCCTCGACGACCTCGCCAAGGCCCTGGGTGCCAGCCCCAAGGAGCTGCAGGACGCGCTGCGGGACTTCCACGGGAAAAACCACTCCGACGAGCGCAAGGCGTTCGCCGCGGCGCTGGCCAAGGCTCTCGGCAAATCTCCCGAGGACGTTCAGGCGGCCCTGGACAAGCTGATGCAGAACCACGAGGCGCGCTTCGCCGACCGCTTGGCCGAACAGCTCGGAGTCGATGCCACGAAGGTCGAGCAGGCGCTCAGCGCGGTGCGCGACGAGCAGCCAGGCGGACCGGGCGGCTTCGCGGCCGCGCTGGCGCAGAAGCTCGGCGTGGACACCGCCAAGGTGGAGCGGGCGCTCGAGGCGATCCGGCCACGCGACTTCGGCGGTGACCGTCGCGACGGCCCGCGGGGCCTCGGCCAGCTCGCCCAGGCGCTGGGCGTGACACAGGCGGAGCTGCGCAAGGCCTTCGAGGAGCTGCGCACGAACGCCGACTCGTCGCTCGACGACAAGCGTTCGGAGCTGGTGGCATTCCTCGCGAAGCGCTTCGGCGTGTCGGAGGACAAGGTCGACAAGGCGCTGCCGGACTTCCCCGGGCCCGGCCGTGGATGGCACGGAGGCGGTCGGGGTCCCGGCGGCCCGGGTGACGGCGGCCCCGGTCCCGGCGGCCCCGGTCCCGGCCCGGGCCGCGGGTTCGGCCCCGGCTCGGCGCCCGGCATGCCGGGCTAGGCGCGCCCGCCCCGCCCACAGCACGGTGCACTCCGACGGCGGTCCCGAGGAGAGCACCGTCGCCGCGGCGATCTCAGGCCACTGAGGCGAACTGGCGGTGGCTGTACGGTTCGCCTCATGTCGAGCTATACGAAGCTGAACCTGCTGGAGCTGGAGGACTCGGTCGGCGACCGCGCGCCGGAGGTCGAGGGGCGCTTTGGCCGCACGAAGCTCGGGTCCCGCGACCTCGGCGTGACCCACTTCCGGTATGCGGCCGGGTTCCGGAGCCCAGTGGCGCACCGGCACCGCGAGCAGGAGGAGGTCTACGTGGTGGTCGCCGGCTCGGGCCGCGCCCTGCTCGACCGCGAGGTGGTCGAGCTCCAGCAGTGGGACACCCTGCGGGTCGCCCCCGAGGTGGTGCGCGCGTTCGAGGCGGGTCCCGACGGGCTGGACCTGATCGCCATTGGCGGGCCGAAGCCCGAGGGCGGCGACGGGGAACAAGCCTCGGCGGACTGGCCCGACTGAACGCTCACCGGAGGGCGGGAGGAGCGTCCGCGGACGCTCCCCCCGCGATTCCTACCGAGCCTCCGTGGCCGGCTGCGGATTCGGCAAGTTGGCCGACCCGCGTGACAGCACGCCACCCGTGAGCACGTTCCACCCGATGTAGCCCATCGCGGCCAGGAGCACCGCCCAGCTCACGGCGACCACGGCGTTGCTGTTGGCGCTGAAGCCGGCGATGTTCACTACGACGGCGACGGTCAGCCCGACCGCGGCCCACGCCGGCGCGACCCGTGAGCGGATCAAACCGATGGTAAGCAGGACCGTGCCGATCAGGATCGACAGGCCGCCAACCGAGAACACGATGCCCACCCCGCCGGCGGTGTCGAAGCGCTCGAGCAGGGCAGCCATCTGGGCGTGATCGGCGCCCTTCGCGACCATCTGCCAGCTCATGAACTGGCTCATCACGTCGCCGATCGCAACCACCGCGCCGAGCACGGCCAACCCACCGCCGATGTCGCCGAGTCTCGGTGAGCGCTCGCGCACGAGCGCCGCGATTCCGAGCAGGGCGGGCACCAGCAGGATCGAGCCGATCAAAAGCAGCAACGTGAACCAGTACCAGCGGTCGGGATGCTGCGCGATGACGTCCAGCTGCGCCCCCGCGTTGCCCTTGAAGGCGGGCGAAACCAGCGACGACGCAAGTGCGAACAGCGGCGCCAGGACGAGCGACAGCCCGACTGCCGTCTGTGGAAGTGACCTCTTCATGCGAATACCTCCTACGTCCGAAGGAAGTTGACGCCGCCAAGCTAGGCGCGGCCCGACCGCCCGTCTGCGCCCGCGCGACCGATTCGATTGGTCCCTGAGGATGAATCGCAAGCCGCCGCTCGGCCGATGCGCGCGGCCCCAATCGGCCGGTAACTTCTGCCCATGGCGCGCATACGCCGGCTGAGCCGCGCGACCTTGTTCGATATCGCGGTCGTCCTGGCCGTCACCGCGGTTACCGAATGGGCGGTCTTCGACACCCACGAGGACGTCAGCACGCACGTCGCCGGACCGCGCTGGCTCACCGTGCCGCTCCCCCTGTTGATCGCGCTACCGCTGCTCTGGCGCCGGAGCCGCCCGCTCCTCGTCGCCGCGCTTGTCGTGGCGGGCTTCGCGGCGCAGGCGTTCGCGAGTGGCCATACCCCCGAGGGCCTCCAGATCATCCTGATCTGGGTGATCGTCTCTTACAGCGTCGCCGCCCACAGCGACCGCCGGGAGGCCCTGATCGGGCTTGCCGTCGTGCTCGCCGGATTCACCGTCTACTCCGCCGAAAACGACGACATCGTGAGCGGCCGGGCGGGAGATCTCTGGGCCGGGGCGTTCTTCCTCATCCTCGCCGTCGGCGCCTGGCTGGCCGGCATGGTCGTGCACGGCCGGCGGGAAGCCGCCGCGCTGGCCGCCCAGGCGAGTGCACTCGAGCGGAAGGCGCGGGTCGCGAGCGCCGAAGAGCGCGCGCGCATGGCACGTGAGCTGCACGACATCGTCTCGCACAAGCTGAGCGTGGTCGTCGTCCAGGCGGCCGGTGCCCGTGCGCAGGCAGACGAGCATGTCTCCGGAGCCGCGACGCTGGAGAAGATCGAGCGCAGTGGGCGGGAGGCGCTGGTCGAGATGCGGCGGCTGCTCGGCGTCCTACGTGAGGACGACGGCGCGGACCCGGCGCTCGCGCCTCGGCCCGGCATCGAGCAACTCACGACGCTGGCCGACGGCGTGCGTGGCGCGGGCCTTGCCGTGGAGCTGGACATCGACGCGAACTGCTCCGGACTGCCGGCGGCAATCGACCTGTCCGCGTACCGGATCGTCCAGGAGGCGCTCACGAACACGCTCCGGCACGCCGGTGCCGACGCCCACGCCCGGGTGCGGGTGCGCCGTGGGCGGGAGGCGCTCACGATCGAGGTCATCGACGACGGCGGTGGCCAGGCCGCCGCCGGGTCGCCCGGGTCCAGTGGGCACGGCCTGATCGGCATGCGCGAGCGGGCTGCGCTCTTGGGTGGCGAGTTGCGAGCCGGCCCGCGGCCGGCCGGCGGCTTCGCCGTCAACGCGCGGCTGCCCCTCCCAGCCCCCAGTCGCGCGTGATCCGCGTCGTCATCGCAGACGATCAGGACCTCGTTCGCGAGGGGCTGCGGATGATGCTCGAGGCCGAAGGCGACATCGGCGTCGTGGGAGAGGCGGGCAACGGGCTCTTGGCGCTTGACGCCGCGCGCGCGCACGATCCCGACGTGCTGCTGATGGATGTCCGCATGCCGGAGCTCGACGGACTCGAGGCGACCGAACGCCTGGTCGACTCGAACGCCCGCACCCGGGTCCTCATGCTCACCACGTTCGACCTCGACGAGTACGTCTACCGCGCGATGAAGGCCGGCGCCTCGGGCTTCCTCCTCAAGGACGCGAACCGCGAGCAGCTCGCCGCGGCAGTACGCACGGTTGCCGCCGGCGACGCGTTGCTCGCCCCCGCGATCACGCGCCGCCTCATCGAGGACTTCTGCCACCGGCCCCCGCCCTCCGCGGGCGTACCCGCTGCCGCCGGCGAGCTCAGCCCCCGCGAGCTGGAGGTGCTGAGGCTGCTCGCCCAGGGAATGTCGAACGCGGAGATAGCGGGAAACCTCTTCCTGAGCGAAGCGACCGTCAAGAGCCACGTGGCGCGCCTTCTGAGCAAGCTCAACCTGCGCGACCGCGTCCAGGCGGTCGTACTCGCCTACGAGTCGGGGATCGTTCGTCCCGGCGACGGCGACTACTGAACGCGCCCGACAGGATTCGAACCTGTGACCTTCGGTTCCGTAGACCGACGCTCTATCCAGCTGAGCTACGGGCGCCCGGTGGGAGAGGGTAGCGGCAGGTCTGGCTTCGCCCTCGTTCAGGGGCTAGGCTCGCTGGCGCCGGCGAACGAAGGGAGTGAGATGGCTGACGACAATGCAGCTGCCTACCGTGCCGCGCTGGACCGAGGCAACGCGGGTGACCTCGACGGGTATCTGGACTTCTACTCGGACGACGTCGTCTTCGGCGGCGTGACCCCCGAGCCGCTCGACAAGGCCGGCACCGTCGCATTCCACGAGAACTTCTACAGCGCCTTCCCGGGCGCCCAGGCGCAGGTGCTCGACCTGGTCGAGTCGGGCGACCGGCTGGCCGCGCGCCTCGTGCTCAGCGGCCGTCACGAGGGCCCTTTCCTCGGCGTCCCGGCAACCGGCAACGACATGCGGCTGGCGATCACCACGATCCTCACGATGCGCGACGGCAAGTGCGTCGAGCGCTGGTCGACGGCAGACATGCTCGGCCTGCTGATCCAGGTCGGCGCCCTGCCGCCGCCCGGCGCCTAGAGGGCGGTCTTCAGCGCCGGCGACCGTGCTTGCGCTTGCGCGTCTGGCGCCGGCGCGCCGGCGCCCGCGGCGCGGCCGGCGGCTCTGAGACGACGGGGGCAGGCGCTGCCGCCGGGGCCGGCATGCCGAGCGGAGCGAACCGCCAGAAGCACAGCTGCTGCCCGAGCGTCCACATGCTCGTGGTGATCCAGTACACCGCGAGCCCGGCCGGGAAGCGGGCCACGATCCCCACGAACAGCAGCGGCAGCGCGAGCATCAGGCCGCGCTGGCCGCCCTGCATCGACCGCGTGGCGATCAGGCTGCCCGCGATCTGGGAGACGAGGTACGCGGTCACGAGCGCGACCAGCACCGCTCCGTGGGGCTTCTGCGTGAGGTGCGGGATGAACAGCAGGCCGGAGTCGCCGAACAGCCCGTTCTTCACGTCGTGGCGCATCAGGTAGTAGAGCGAGATGAACACGGGGATCTGCACGAGCAGCGGCAGGAACGCGGCGAGGGGATTGATGCCGTGCTCGCGGTAGTACGCCTGCATCTCGCGCTGGAGGCGCTCGCGGTCGCCCTTGTGGCGCTGCTGCAACTCCTTCATCTGGGGCATGTGCTTGCGCATCTCGCGCTGCGAGCGGAACTGCCGCACCACGAGCGGCAGCGTGCAGATGCGCACCAGCAGGGTCAGGCCGACGATCGCCAGGCCCCACCCGAGGCCGATCGAGTGCAGCTTCTCGAGCGTCCACTCCTCGACGCCGATCAGCGGCTGCAGGACGTTTGCCAGGAACATTCGAGAGCCAGGCTAGCTACCTCCGTTGGTCACGAGGAACAGCACGGGCGCGGCGAGGGCGAGCAGGCAGATCAAGGCGAAGTACGCCCAGCCCAGCACGCGGCTCAGCGGGCCGTTGACGTGGCGGCCCATGACCTCACGGTCGCCGCCGACCAGCAGGATCGGGAGATAGGTCAGCGGCAGCACCGGAATCGAGAAGATCACGGCGTACTCGGTCAGCTCGATCGGGTCGACTCCGGTCTGGGCGATCGCGAATCCCGCGAGCAGGAAACCGGCGAGCGAGAGCGCGAAGCGCGGCTCGTCGAGCAGCCGGAAGCGCTTGCCCCACTTCCAGCCCTGGTGCTGCGCCAGGTTGTACGCGGCCGAGAACGCGGTGTCGATGGTCGCGCCTCCGACCGCGAACAGGATCCCCACGAACGCGAGCAGGAGGCCGAGCTCTCCGAACGGGACCTCCGCGACGAGCGCAGTGGTGCCTACGCTGCCCGGGCTTATCCCGGCCGGCTTCAGTACCTGGGTCGAGGCGATCAGGATGCTCACGGCCAGCAATCCGCCCAGCCCGAAGCCGAGAAAGGCGTTCGCCCGGTTGACCTTCAGGTCGTGCTCGTCCCAGCCCTCCTCGACCGCGCCGCTCGAGTAGAAGTAGATCTCGTACGGCATCAGCGCCGCGGCGATCAGGCCGACCACGAAGTACCAGTAGATGGCTGCGCCGTGCGCCTCCGGCACGAAGCCATTGCCCACCGCGCCCCAGTCCGGGTGCAGCTTGATCGACGCCGCGAAGTAGACGAACAGCGCCAATCCGAGGTAGCCGAAGATGCGCTCGATCCCGCCGAACGGCAAGAAGTAGATGGCCGCCGCGATCGCCAGCACGGCCACGAGCACGAAGAAGCCGACGCTGACGTCGAAGAAGTAGTTCAGGACGAACCCGAGCCCGCCGAGCTCCGCGGCCAGCGTCAGGACCGTCAGCACCAGTGAGGCGATCAGCGTGAAGGTCGAGAGCCGCGGGCCGTAGCGCTCCTTGACGAGCACGAAGTTGGGCTTGCGCGCCACCGCCACGATGCGGCCGCTCATCTCGGAGAAGACCATGATGCCGACCACGCCGACCGGCACCGCCCAGAGCGCCGGGTAGCCGACCTTCGAGCCCGCTTGGGCGTTGAACACGAGGTCGCCGATGTCCACAAAGCCGCCGATCGCGGCGATCACGCCGAGCGCGATGTTGAGGAGGGTCTTCACAGGCCCGCCGAGAGGCGGCTGGCCCGGTCGCCCAGGCGCGTCAGCGCATCGCCGGCACTGCGCCCCTCGCTCTCAGACGACGGGGCGGTCTGGATCTGCCCGAGGGCCTGCGAGATCGCGCCGGCGAGCTCGACGGCGGCAGCCTTGCGCGCCGCCACCTCTCCGTTGGCGTCGGCGTCGTTGAGCTTCTCCGCCTCGTGGTCGACGTCTTCGCCGAGTTCGCGGGCATGCGCCCGGGCAAACGTTGCCTTGGTCCTGTCTCGAGCAACCTCGCGGGCCATCAACGCGCCGTCCGCCGCCGATGATTCCAGCGACTTGATGCTGCGCGCCAGCTCCTCCGGCCGCATCGCGCCTCCGCAGCCGCTCAAGGCGACCGCGATGCCCAGTGCCGCGACAGCGCATGTTCGCTTCGATTGGCTCAAGCGAAGCGAGCCTTACCCGCATTGCCTACGCGCGAATCAGCTGGACGTGCTCGCCGCGAGGCCGCGCCTGCGGCCGCGCGCAGCGTGACCGGTGCCGCGCCTCTCACCCGGCCCGGCGGTGCCCCACTCGCTGACCTGGTAGTAGAGCCCGTTCGCCTTGCCGCGGATGTCGGTCCCGGGATAGGCGGTCAGCGGCCGGCCGCCACCGGCCCGGATCATGTCCTCGAAGACGTCCGGCTCGGAGCCGCTGAGGTTCTCCACCACTACCACCAGGCCGCCGGGCCGCATGTGCCGCTCGACCGCCCCGTAGAAGCGGCGGTGGAGATTCCAGTCGCGGTCGAAGACCTGTATGTCCTCGGGCCGGCTCGGGTCGGGCAGGAAGTGCGGCGGGTTGGCGACGACGACGTCCCACCGCTCCGTCTCGGGGATCTGGTCGAGCGCGTCCGACACGTAGGTCGAAACGCGGTCCTCGAGGCCGTTGTACTCGGCCGTGCGGCGTGCGCTGGCTATCGACCCGGGCTCGATGTCCGACAGGGCGAGCGTCTGGCACCAGCCGGCGGCGAGCAGGGAGTAGCCGATGTAGCCGGGCCCGGAGCAGAACTCGAACAGCCGGTCACAGCGACTCACTCCGAGCTCGTTGAGCACGCGCGGGAAGTCCTGGCCGAAGGCCAATCCGCCGCGGTGCTGCTCGGGACGGTCGAACACGGCGATGCCGTCGTACACCGCCACGATGTCCTCGGTGGACCGTCGCGCCGCGACTCGTCCGCGCGACAGCTTGCGGGCGAGCTTCCGGACCGCCAGCCGGGCCAGCGTGCCGCCGTCGTACATCTCCTCGACCAGGCGCTCGGGGATGTAGGAAGCGACGTGGTAAGCGTCCAGCTCGTAGGGCTGCGGGTGCGGTGGGGTGGTCATCCCCGACTTAGGATGGCTATCGGATAACACGCGCGTATGGCATCGGCTGGCCGATATATGGACTTTTGGCGGCCGGCCGATATATGGACTTTCGGCGGCCTGGCGTCTATGCGCTGCGCACGCGCTCGCGGTAGGCGGTCGGCGCCTCTCCGCGCTGGCGCTTGAACGCCCGCGAGAAATAGAGCTGGTCGTCGAAGCCGACGTCGTGCGCGATCTCGTTGATGCTGCGGGCCGTGAAGCGCAGCAGCCGCGCCGCCTCGAGCATCACGCGGTCGGTGATCAGCTCCTTGGTGGCCTGGCCCGTGACCTCCGACAGCGCGCGCGACAGGGCGGCCTGGGGAACGCCCAGGGCGTCGGCGTAGTGACCGGTGTCGTGGCGGGCGGCGAAGTCGCGCTCCAGTAGCCGCGCGAAGCGCCGGTGCAGCTGCGCCGCGGCGTCGAGGCCCTGTACCTCCGCATGCACGTCCTCGTGCCAGCGCTCGACCCAGAGCAAGAGACTCGAGAGCAGGTGCCGCTGCAGGTCGATGCTGCGCGCGTCGGGCGTCCGGGCGAGCTCAGCGGACAGCATGTCCAGGATCGCCTCGACCCGTTCGGCCTCGCTCTCCGGCACGCGCGCCGTGCGCTCGCTGCGGGCGGCGAGCAGAGACGCCGGATGGGTGCGCGCCATCGGTCCGTCGTAGAGCAGCTCCTCGCCGAAGCGCACGATCACGCCGGTCATCGCCTGGGCGCGCTCGAAGACGTGCACCTGACCGCGGGCGATCAGGGTGATCGTGCCGGGCTCGATCGAAGCCGGCTGACCGTCGAGCAGGTGCAGCGCTTCCCCCTCGCGCACCCAGATCAGCTCGTGGTAGTCGTGGCGGTGCGGCTTGCGCACGCCGCGCGTGGCAGCGGAGCCGACGTCGGCCGCCTCCAGCCACACGACCTCGATCGGGGCGACGGAATCCGGCAGGCGATCGAGCTCCAGCGAAGCGCTCAGCGCCTGCGGTGGGGCGCCGGTGGCCATGCCCCACATGATGGCGAACGTCAGCCGCCGTTCGTCGCGGGCGCGTAGGCGCGGCTGGGCTCGCCGCGCAGCGCCGTGGCGCCCGGCAGCGGGGTGCCCTTGGCGGTGGCGCCCGCGATGACCGGCAGCACCAGGCTGGAGGCGCGCGCTCCGCCGAGCGCGACCGTGTTGCGCGCGCTGCCGTCGTCGAGTGTCGCGAAGGCCCACCGCGGGCGGTCGCCGCCGGGCGCCTGGATGGTCACACGGATGCGCGACCCGGCGCGGAATGCGTGCGCCACCGGGAAGATCGGCACGCGCACGAGCTCGAAGCGCCCGCGGCGCAGCGGCGCGCCGTCGCGCTTCAGGTGTGTCGGAAACGGATCGAGCGCCGTCGACAGCCTGGCGCTCAGCTTGCGATGCGACGCGCGCAGCCAGCCGTTCTGCACATACGTCTCGGCGCCGTCCGGCCGCACCTCCGAAAGCGTGACCTGGAGGTCGGTGTCCGGGCGCGAGGACTTCAGGTAGACGTCGAGGCTGGACGGCCCGGCGATCACGACGTCCTTGGTGAGCGCCGTCGAGACGAACCCGACGCCCTTGCCGGCCGCGACCGGCGCCCAGTTGTAGGGCGGCTGCGCCTTCCACGCGTCCTCCGCCCCGTTCCCTGCGAGCGTCTGCCGGGGGCGAGCCTTCGGGTCGGCGGTGTACGCGGCCGTGGAGGCCTTCGCGGGCTTGGACCCGAGCGCCCCGCCGGGGCCGAGGTAGTAGCGCGTGGCCTTGGCCTCCCTCGGCGGCCAGGAGCTGAAGCCGAGCTCCCAGGTGGCGCCGATCGAGCCGGCACCCTGCGGGCCGGCTCCGTTGTCCATCAGCACCCGCACGTGCGGGTCGCGCTTGAAGATCGCCTTGGCCGCGGCCACGCTCGTCATCGTCGCGAAGCGCGACTGCTCGACCGGAGCCGCCGGCGCGTCCGCGAGGAAGGCGTAGAGCGCGCCGCTGAGGGAGATCACCGAGGACGGGATGACCGGGATCTCGTTGGCCACGTAGAGCTTCATGAACTCGGCCCAGCGCGTGATCGTGGTCGGACCGAGCGAGTCGGCGTGCACGCCGTTCTGGATCGAGATCCACACGTTGGGCCGCCCGTTGAGGTACTTGAGGCTCTCCGCGAAGTGGCCGCTGGTCTGCTCGTCCTGGAACTGCCCGACGAGGAAGGTGGGCACCCGGTCGCGCTTCAGCCACTCCCCGGGCGAGCGGTGCGCGAACACGGACGGCGTTCGGAACGGGTTCTGCCTTTGCAGCTTGAGGGCGTCCTGGGTCTGAAGGCGCAGCTTCTGGTTGGCGCGGCAGTGCTTGTCGCCCGCCTTGACCAGCTCCCTGGCCCACTCCTGCCCGCCGGCAGGGGCGGGCTTGGCGTCGTCCATGCGCTCGACCACCCACGACTGCGCGAAGCCCGAGTTGAAGATCCCGCCCGGGTAGCCGGTGCCGGTGTAGACGTCGTCGGTGACCGATAGCGGCGCGATCGCGGCCAGGTGCGGCGGCTGCGTGCCCGCGGTGAAGAGCTGCGTGATCCCCGAGAACGAGATGCCGCCCATCCCGACCTTGCCGCCCTTGACCCAGCTCTGGGCGGCGACGGACTCGATCGCGTCGTACCCGTCGTAGGTCGTCGGCAGGTCGAACAGGTCGAAGGCGCCGCCGGAGCACCCCGAGCCGCGCATCTGCACGCTCACGACTGCGAAGTCGAGCAGTGGGCCGATCAGCGAGCCGACGGCCGTGGACGATGCCGGCGCCAGCGGATCGGCCGTGCCGGAGAGGATCGAGCCGAGCAGGTCGTGCGGGGGGGCGACCGCGTAGCCGGAGTACTCGATGAAGGTCGGAAACGGGCCGTCGGAGAGCTTCTTGCCCGCCGGCAGGCGCACGGTCATGGCCAGCTCCACGCCGTCGCGCATCCTCACGTAGTTGAGGCCCTGCTTGAGCTTCTGGCGCTTGTAGAAGGCGCGCGGAGGGTTGGCGCCGGCGCGCAGCACACGGAAGGGGCGGCTGCTCTTGCGGCCGCGCTTGACTGTGTAGCCGCCACCGGGGCGCAGCTCGCGGAAGATCTTGCTGCCGAACCGGTCGGCCCTGCCGGAGGCGATGACATGACCGCCGCCGTCGAGCAGCTGAAGCCGCTGCCCCTTCTTCGCGCCGAGGACGTAGGCCTGGTTGATGCTGCCGCGTGCCTTGAAGGCCGCGTGCGCGGCGCCGGGCGCCGCGACGACCAGCACCGCGACCAAGATCAGGATGAGGCGAACCCGAGAGGCCAGGGGGCGGCACGCTATCCCAACCGGGCAACGGCGCACAAGCGCGCCGACGTGCCAACCTCTGGTTCATGGAGCTGGGACGAGTCGGGATCTGGCGGCGCCACCAGCAGGGCATGCTCCCGCTGCGGGAGCTCGAGTCGCTCGGCTACAAGGCGCTGTGGGTCGGCGGCAGTCCCTCGCTCGAGCAGGTTCAGCCGTTCCTGGAGCAGTCCGCCACGCTGACCGTCGCGACGGGCATCCTGAACGTGTGGCGCCACGAGCCCGCCGAGGTGGCCGCCGGGCACGCGCGCCTGCGCGGCGCGTTCGGCGATCGCTTCCTGCTCGGTGTCGGCATAGGCCATCCCGAGGCCACGAGCGAATACAAGAAGCCGCTCACCAGGATGCGTGAGTTCTTCGACGGCCTCGACGCGGCGGACCCGCCCGTGCCGAAGGACGAACGGGTCACCGCGGCGCTCGGGCCCAAGATGCTCCAGCTCGCAGCCGAGCGGTCGCTCGGCGCGCACCCCTACTTCACCCCTGTCGACCACACCCGCTTCGCCCGCGAGCAGATGGGAGCGGACGCGCTGCTGGCCCCCGAGCTGACGGTCGTGGTGGATCCCGACCCGGACAGCGCCCGCGCCAAGGCGCGCGAATGGGCCGCCTCATATCTGCGCCTCACCAACTACGCCGGCAACCTGCTGCGGTTCGGGTTCACCGAGGCGGACATCGCCAACGGCGGCAGCGACCGGCTGATCGACGCGGTGATCCCGCACGGCTCGGCCGAGGCGGTCGCCGAGGCCGTGCAAGCGCACATCGACGCGGGCGCGGACCACGTCTGCCTGCAGCCGGTCGGGTACGGCGGCGACCCGGGCGAGGACTACCGGGCGCTAGCGTCGGCGCTGCTCTGAGCCTCGTCGAGGAAGCTGGCCAGCACCTCCAGGTAGCGATCCACGTCAGCCTCGGTGGTCTGGATGCCGCAGGCCGGACCGGCTGAGTCGATCGCCTCCCAGACGCCGCGATTGGCCATGTAGAGGCGCTGGACGTTGTAGAGCTCCGCGTCGAAGCGCGCCCGCGCCTCGGCGGCGTTCGAGGGCAGCCGCGGTGCGTGCGTGTAGCCCGACCGGTTGAAGAGCCGGTGCGCCCGCCAGGGCAGTTCGTTGGCCGCCGCGACGGCCTCGATGCCGTCCGCGAGGCGGGTGCCGAGCGCGGCAGCGTGCTCGTAGGCGGGCTCGGTGAGCACCTCGGTCAACGTGATGCGAGCGGCGGCCATCGAAAGGGCGTTGGCGAACAGCGTTCCGCCCGTCGCGACCACGTCTTCCCAGGATCCCGTCCTCTCCAGCACGCCGGCCGCGGCCGCCGTCAGGCCGTAGGCGCCAAGGGGGATGCCCCCGGAGATCGATTTGCCCACCACGAGCACGTCCGGCTGGAGGCCCCAGCGCGCGGTCAGCCCGCCCGGGCCCGCGGCCAGCGTGTGAGTCTCGTCGATGACCAGGAGCGCCCCCGCGTCCGCGGTGAGTGAGCGCAGGCCGGCGTGGAAGCCCTCTGCCGGGTGGATCACGCCGATGTTCGTGATCGCCGCCTCGGCGACCACGCACGCGACGTCGCCACGCGCCAGCTCGCGCTCGACCGCCTCGAGGTCGTTGTAGGGAACGAGGCGAACGTTGCGGGTCGCGTCGGGCGGCACGCCCAGCCCCTCGGGCACCACCCGCCCCTCCTCCAGCGTGCCGAGCAGCTCATCGGCGTGACCGTGGTACTTGCCGTCGAACATCAGCACGGCGCCGCGACCCGTCGCGGCGCGCGCGACGCGAATTGCCTCGGTGTTCGCCTGGGTCGCCGACAGCGTGAACTGCCAGAGCGGCAAGCCGAAGCGCCGGCCCAGCTCCTCCGCGACCTCGGCCGCGTCCTCGCCCGGCAGCAGGAACTGCGGCCCCGCCGCGGCCTGCTCGCCGACCTGGCGAGCGATCGCCTCGCTCCCATAGCCGGTGAACATGCTCGTGTCGGCGAGGTTGAAGTCGACGTACTCGTTTCCGTCGACATCGATGAAGCCCGCTCCGCGTCCTCGCTCGACCACGATCGGCGGGTGCGAGTAGAGGTCGACCATCCACGCCATCGGCACGCCCTTGGGCATGCTCCCGCGGGCCCTGGCGAGGACCGCCTCGCCGCGGGGCCTCAGCTCTGCGAAGCGGCGCAGCTCGCGCTCGTTGATGCGCGCGAGACCATCGCGCGAGATCGAACCCAGCTCCACGTGGGCATTCAACAGGTCCGTGCGTCAGTCGGGCAAGAGCGGCACCTCGATCCCCGGCTCGCGGCCGAGCAGCACGGCTCGCGTGATCGCCGTGGATCCGAAGCGGTCACGCACGTCGTCGAGCGTGGCGTCGAGCGCGCGCTGGCGGTCGAGCGGCAGCGCCAGCTGGACGGCGTCGTCGTCCTCGAGGTTGCCGAGCGCCACCCCGACGAGCGTGATGCCCTGGCGTTCGATCAGCGGCATCGCCGTTACGAGCAGCTCCCTCGCGGTGACGAGGATCGTCTGGGTGTGTGCCGTGGCCTCGTTGAGCGTGTGCGAGCGGGTCGCTCGCGTGAAGTCGGCGAAGCGCAGCCGCAGCACCACCGTGCGGCACACCCTGCGCGCCGCCCGCAGCCGGCGGCCGAGCCGATCGACGATTGCCACGACGGTCGCCTCGAGGTCGGCGGGCGACTTTGGCGTACGGCGGCCGAGGGCCCGCTGCGACCCCATCGAGCGCCGCCGCCGGCCGACCCGGACGCGCCGCGGATCCTTGTTGTGCGCGAGCGCGTGCAGGTGCCGCCCGGACGCCCGCCCGAGCATCGACACGAGCGCCGGCTCGCCGAGCCGGGCGACCTGACCGACCGTCGTGATCCCGCGGTCGCGCAGCTTGCCGGCGGTGACGCGGCCGACGCCCCAGAGCCGCTCCACGGGGAGCGGGTGCAGGAAGGCGAGCTCGCCGTCGGGCGGGACCACCAGCAGGCCGTCGGGCTTGGCCACGCCGCTGGCCACCTTGGCGAGGAACTTGGTCCGGGCCACCCCGACCGTGATCCGCAGGCCCACCTCCTCCAGCACCCGGCGCTGCAGCCGCGCGGCGATCTCGACAGGCTCGCCCGCGATCCGCCGCAGCCCGCGAGCGTCGAGGAACGCCTCGTCGATCGACAGGCCTTCGACCAGCGGCGTGGTGTCCTCGAACACACGGAACACCGCCTTGCTCGCCTCGGAGTAGGCCGACATCCGCGGCGGGACCACGATCGCACGCGGGCACAGCCGGCGCGCCTGCGCGCCGCCCATCGCGGTCCGTACGCCATGCGCCTTGGCCTCGTAGCTGGCCGCCAGCACGACGCCGGCGCCGACGATCACGGGCTTGCCCCTCAGGCGCGGATCGTCCCGTTGCTCGACCGAGGCGTAGAACGCGTCGAGGTCGGCGTGCAGGATCGTGGCCTCGGCTGACACGAACAGATGTTCGCATGCCTTCGAGACGGAGAGGGAGGGATTCGAACCCTCGATGGAAGTTTCCCCCCATACTCGCTTAGCAGGCGAGTGCCTTCAGCCACTCGGCCACCTCTCCAGGACGGTCCGATGGTAGCCGCGCGGGGTCAGGCGAGCACGCCCTCCAGGCGCAGCAGGAACTCCTTGCGCTCGGCGCCGCCGGTGTAGCCGCCCAGCGCTCCGCCGGTGCGGAGCACGCGGTGGCACGGAACCACCACGGGGATCGGGTTCGCTCCCAGCGCGTTGCCGGCGGCGCGCACCGCGCGCGCGCTCCCCGCGCCGCGGGCCACCTCGGCGTAGGTGCTTGTCTCGCCGAACGGGATGTCGGCCGTCTGGCGCAGCACCTTGCCGATGAAGCCGCGCGCGAGCGACCAGTCGATCGGCAGGTCGAAGCCGTCCCGGCGGCCGTCGAAGTACTCGTCGAGCTCCCGGCGCACCTCGTCCAGGCGCTCCGGGTCTTCGAGGATCCGCGGCGAGAGCTTTCCGGCCAGGTCCTCGAGCACCTCTTCCTCGCCGCCCGACTCGGTGTAGGCGAGCCGCACCAGGCCGCGTGGCGTGGCTGCGACGACCAGCGGCCCGAGCGGCGAGTCGACGGTGGCGTAGGCCACGTCGAGCAGCCCCTCGGCGGCGGCCCGCTCGGCCAGCAGCGAGCCGAAGTCGAGCGTCGCGGCTGCCGGCAGCGCCGCGGCGGCCTCGCGCAGCGCGATTTCGATGTCCTTGGTCATGCGATCCATTCCTCTCGTAGTGTCTTCAGGCCCTGGAACACGTTGCGTCTGGCCGCGTCCTCGGAGGACTCCAGCAGCGCCGCGAGCTCCTCGTATGGCATTCCGAGCACCGCACGGCAGAACACGGCTGTGCGCTGCTTCGGCGGCAGCGTCCGTACGGCGACCCACAGCCGCGACTCGCCGTCGAGGCCCGGGGCCACGGCCGCGGCGCCGGCCTGCTCCGGAACCGCGTCGACCGGCACGGGCCGGCGTCCGCGCGACCGGTGCAGGTCGATCGCCTTGTTCTGCGCGATCCGGAACAGCCAGGCGCGCAGGTTGTCCGCGTGGCGCAGCTTCGGGTACGCCCTCAGGGCGGCGATCCACGTTTCCTGGAAGCAGTCGTCCGCCTCGCCGGAGCCCGCCGTCGCGACGCAGAAGCGATACAGGTCGGCGCTGTGCTCGTCGAGCAGGACCTGGAAGGGCGGCAGCTTCACGTCACAAGAACGGTGGCACGCCGGCCACCGTGAGATCGGGCGAGGGGCTAGGGCGTAGCCGTTGAACAACAGCGGCTGGCCAGACGGCCACGACAGGGGTCCCGGAAGAAACGTCCCTATATCTCCCGTTTCTTCCGTATCCCCCCGGGTGAGCGGCGCGGGGACACCGTTCTTTTCGATGCCCGAGCGGGACGCGACGGATGCCCCGTCATCGCTCGCCGGTCACGTTTGTCTCACCCAGACGCGTTCGCGGTGGCGCGGCTACGCGTGGATGAAGACCGGCGAGCCGAGCGGGATGTGGTTGATCAGCCAGCGTGCCTGGGCGGACTCGGTGCGCATGCAGCCGAGGCTGACCGGCTGGCCGATGCTCGACTCGTCGTTGGTGGCGTGCACGGCCAGGCGGTCGCCGCCCGGCCAGTAGGGCGGAAGGTCGGTCTGGTGTCCGGTGAGCGCCAGGACGCAACAGCCGTAGGCCGACCCCGTCGACGTGACCTGCAGCCGGTCCGTGACGCTGAAGCGACCCTTCGGCGTGGGGTTGTCCTTGCGCCCGATCGCCACCCGCAGCTTGCGCACGGTGGTCCCGTTGTGGCGGATCAGCAGGATTCGCTTGGACAGGTCCGCGTGCAGCGACCAGCTCACGCAGTCCAGGCTCGCCTTGGCGCGGGGGATCCAGGCGATCTCGCCGTTCTTGAGCTCGGACGCCTGGACGCCGAGCCACTCACCGCGCTGGCTCACGACGCCGAGCACCCGCGCCGATCCCCACTCCGTGCGCGGCGTGATCCTCAGGCGCTTGTCTCCACCCGGCTCGCGGTAGAGCACGGTCGAGGCGCGGATCGACGCTGTCGAGTAGCACGCCGTGTCGCCCGGCTCGGTGGGGAACGGGGCCGCCAGCGGGCCGCCCTTCTCGGGGACGAAGTGACGCGTGCCCTCGCCCCCGCCGTCCGTGCCGCGCGAAACCACTCGCTTGGAGTCGCCAAACTGCGTGGCCCCGACCACGCCCGCGGCACCCACCAGCGCAGCGATGCCGAGGCCGAGCAACGCGAGCGGAACCGCCCGCCGCGGCGGGTCGGGGGCCTGGCGTTCGCGCTCGGCGAACATCTCGAGCACGGGATCCGGGTCGGGCTTCGTGGCGGGGGTGTCGCCGTCGGGCTCCGGAGCCGCTTCGGCCGCCGGGGCCGCTTCGGCGGCGGTCGCCTCCGACGCCGGCGCCGCTGCCCGGACCTGCGCCTGCGCCGGCTCGATGTCCGGCGGGGGCGGCACCGGTGCGAGGGCGGGCGGCGGCGCGTCGGGCTTGGGCTCCTCCTGCGGAACGGGCACCGCCGCCAGGCGCGAGCGCCCGCCGCCGGCCGCGAACTCCTCGCCGAGCGTCATGGCCGCCAGGCTCCAGGTGTCCGGCTCGAGCAGCGCCTTCAGCACCGCGCCGAGGTCCTCCCCGCGCTGCAGCTCCATCTCGTCCGCCAGCCGCTCGATCGCGCGGGCCCGGCGCCGCGCCACCTCGGACGGCGAGCACTCGTAGAGGCGCCCGAGCGCCTCGTCCGGGACCCGGCGCCGCAGGGACAGGGACAGCAGCTCGCGATCGCGCGGGTGGATGCGATCGAGCGCTTCGGCGAGCTGTTCAGGACTGATCACGCTTGGCCTCTTCTTCCAGCGCACGGCCGGGGCCCGGACCGCGCGCGCGACTCGATCAAGCGTACTGGCGGTACTGGCCGGAGCGGGACGATTGACGCGGGGCCGCCAATTCCGCTTCCATGGGGGCGTAATGGAGGGGTGGCAGAGTCCGGTCGATTGCAGCTGCCTTGAAAGCAGCCGGCCCCGCAAGGGGCCCGGGGGTTCGAATCCCTCCCCCTCCGCTCACTCGCACGGACTGGTCGACGACTCGATCATGCGCTCCCGCGACGGGCTGCGCGCCGTGGCGCTGGCGCTGCTCGTGCTCGCGCTCGTCGCGGGCGCGCAGCTCGTGGTGTTCCTCGCGTCGGGCAGCATCGCGCTGCTCGCCGACCTGATCCACAACGCCGGCGACGCCTCGACGGCCATCCCGCTGGGCGTGGCCTTCGCCCTGCGCAGCCCGCGGGCCGAGCGCTGGGCCGGCCTGGCGGTCGTCGCGGCGATCTTCGCCAGTGCCTGCGTGGCCGGCTACGAGGCGATCGTGCGGCTGATCGATCCGCGCGGCGTCGACGCGCTCGGGGCGCTGGCCGCTGCCGGCGTGATCGGCTTCGCGGGCAACTGGGCCGCGGCCGCCATCCGCAGCCGGGCCGGTCGCAGGCTCCATAGCCTCGCGCTGATCGCCGACGGCGCCCACGCCCGGGCGGACGCGTACGTCAGCCTTGGGGTCGTGGCGAGCGCGATCGCCGTGGCGGCCGGCCTGCGCCTGGCCGATCCGCTGATCGGGCTCGGAATCACGATCGTGATCCTTCGAATCACGTGGAATTCCTGGAAGACCGTGCGCGGCGGGCACGCCCACTGACCGTGCGCGACGACGTCCTGCGCTCCTTCGCCGACGCCGAGCCGCGGCCGTTCTGGCTGTCCCAGCCGGGCGCGCCCGAGCCGGGGCCGCCGCTGGAGGCCGACGACGTGGCCGACCTGGTGGTGATCGGCGGCGGGCTCACGGGGCTCTGGACCGCGCTGCTCGCGCGCGAGCAGGACCCGGCGCGCGAGGTGGTGCTGCTCGAGGGCGAGCGGTTCGCGTTCGGCGCCAGCGGGCGCAACGGCGGCTTCGTGGACGCCTCGCTCACCCACGGGATCGAGAACGGCATTGCGCGGTGGCCGGACGAGATGGCGGAGCTCGAGCGGCTCGGCCGCGAGAACTTCGCCGCGATCCTGGAGGCGATGGCGCGCCACGGGATCGATGCCGGCTTCGAGGAGACGGGCGAGCTGTCGTTCGCCACGGCGCCCTACCAGGCCGACTACATCCCCGAGATCGTCGAAACCGCCCGCGCCCACGGCTGGCCGGCCGAGGCGCTGAGCGCCGAGCAGGCGCGGGCCGAGGTGCACTCGCCGACCTACCACGGCGCCGCGTACCTGCCCGAGGGCCGTGGCCTGATCGACCCCGCCCGGCTCGCCTGGGGCCTGGCCGCGGCCGCGCGCGCGGCCGGCGTCAGGCTCTACGAGCGCTCGCCGGTGCAGCGGCTCGAGCAGGCCGGCGAGGGCGTGGTGGCCACGACCCGCTCCGGGGCGGCCGTCCACGCCCGGCGCGCCGTGCTGGCCACCAGCGCGTTCCCGCCGCTGGTGCGGGCGATCCGCCGCTACGTGGTGCCGGTCTACGACTACGTGCTGGTTTCGGAGCCGCTCAACCGAGAGCAGCGCGACTCGCTCGGCTGGGCGCGCCGCCAGGGCCTGACCGACATGGGCAACCAGTTCCACTACTACCGGCTCACCAGCGACGACCGCATCCTGTTCGGGGGCTACGACGCGATCTACAACTTCCACAACGGCATGGGCTCGCACCTCGACGAGCGCCCGGCATCGTTCGAGCTGCTGGCCACTCACTTCTTCGACACGTTCCCGCAGCTCGCCGGTCTGCGGTTCACGCACCGGTGGGGAGGCGCGATCGACACGTGCTCGCGCTTCTCGGTGATGTTCGGCAAGGTGCTCGGCGGCCGCGCCGTGTTCGCGGTCGGCTACACGGGCCTCGGGGTGGCCGCCAGCCGCTTCGGGGCGCAGGTGGCGCTCGACCTGGCCGACGGCCGCGACACCGAGCGCACGCGCCTCGGCATGGTCCGCAGCAAGCCGATCCCGTTCCCGCCCGAGCCGCTGCGCTGGGCCGGCATCACCCTCACCCGGCGCGCCCTGGCGCGCGCCGACCGCCGCGGCGGCCGCCGCGGGCCGTGGCTGCGGGTGCTCGACCGGCTGGGGATGGGGTTCGACAGCTAGTCACCGCGGACGAACTCGTCGGCGAGCAGGTCGAGCAGCAGGCCGTCCTTCCAGACTCCGAAGCGGTCGCGCGAGTAGCGCCGCATCACGCCGACGGGCTGGAAGCCGACCTTGCGGTAGCACGCGATCGCCACCGCGTTCTCGGCCTCGGGGTCGATCACCAGCCGGTGGAACCCGTGGTCGTCGATCAGGTGCGCGCACAGGACTCGCACCACCTCGGTGCCGAGGCCCTGCCCGTGCAGGGCGGGATCGAGGAACAGGTCGACCCCTGCATGGCGGAACATCGGCTCGGGCTCCTCGTACCACTCCGCGAAGCCGGCGATCTCGCCGTCGACCATGACCGTGTAGCCCACGGTGTTCGGCTCCGGGGCCGGCCAGTCGTCCTCGGGGTCCTGCCACCAGCGCCGCACCTCGGGCTCGAGGCGCAGCTCCCGCAACCGCTCGCGGTGCTCGGGCGCCACCGGCACCAGCCGGACACGCGGCCCGTGCAGACTCAAATCGTCGCCGGCGCGCCGTACGGGTGGAGCACCTCCGGCACGGCGACGCTGCCGTCGTCGCGCTGGTGGTTCTCCGCGATCGCGATGATCGTCCTGCCGATCGCGACGGCCGTGCCGTTGAGCGTGTGCACGTGCCGCGGCGACGCGCCCTCCTCGGGGCGCTGGCGGATCTCGAGGCGGCGGGCCTGGTAGGCCGTTGTGTTCGAGCAGGAGGTGAGCTCGCGGTAGCGCCCCTGCCCAGGCAGCCAGGCCTCGAGGTCGTACTTCTTGGTGGCCGAGTTGCCCAGGTCGTGCGCCGCGATGTTCACCACCTGGTACGGGATCTCCAGCGCCTGCAGGATCTCCTCCTCGATCGCCAGCAGGCGCTCGTGCTCGGCGCCCGACTGCTCCGGCTCGACGAAGCTGAACATCTCGACCTTGTCGAACTGATGCACCCTGAAGATGCCCTGCGTGTCCTTGCCGGCGGCCCCGGCCTCGCGCCGGAAGCAGGTGGAGAACCCGGCGTAGCGGCGCGGCAGCTCGCCGGGACCGAGGATCTCGCCGGCGTGCAGCGACGCGAGCGGCACCTCAGACGTACCGGCCAGGTACAGGTCGTCCTCGGCCACGCGGTAGATCTGCTGCTCGGTGTCCGGCAGCATCCCCGTGCCGAACAGGGCCTGCTCGCGCACCAGCACCGGCGGCACCACCGGGGTGAAGCCCTTGCCCTCGAGCAGCTCGAGCACCCACTGGACGAGCGCGAACTCGAGCCTCACCAGCGGGCCCTTCAGGTAGACGAAGCGCGAGCCCGCCACCCGCGCGCCCTCCTCCAGGCCGAGGTGCTCACCCAGCAGCTCCACGTGATTGCGCCCTGTCTTGCCCCCCTCCCCCCACGTGCGCACCACCTCGTCCTCCTGCGGCGCCGTCGGATCGGGCAGGTTCGGCAGCGCGGCCAGCACGGCGGCGCGGCGCTCCTCGACGGCGCGCAGCTCCTCGTCGAGCTCCTTCTCGCGCGCGGAAATCTGCTTGACCTCGGCGATGGCGTCCGCGGCGTCCGCGCCGGTGCGCTGCAGCTCGCCGATCTGCTTGGAGGCCTCGTTCTTGCGCCGCCTCAGCTCCTCCAGCTCGGGCAGCAGCGCGCGCCGGCGCTCGTCGAGCTCCAGCGCCTCGTCGAGCAGCGCGACGTCGAAGCCTCGCCTGCGCAGGGCCTCCCGTGCGGGCTCCGGGTCCTCGCGGATTTCTCTGAGGTCGAGCACTGCGACCTCGGCGCGCCGCTACTCGCCGGTCTGGCCGGAGGCGGTCACGTCCTTGCTTCCGCCCTCCTTGCCGGAGTACTTGGAAAGGAACTCCGCCACGGCGTCGGCGTCCTTGCCCACGACGATGTTGGCCGGCATGATGCCGCCCGAGAAGCCGCCGTTGCGGATCGCGAACAGCACGTCGTCGCGGGCCTCCTTGCGGACGTTGAAGTTCGGCCCGTTGGTGCGCTCGCCACCCTGGATCGACCCCTCAGGCTTGGAGCCGTAGGCGTTCGCCGCGTTGAGCGAGTGGCAGCCGGAGCAGCGCTCGTAGAAGAGCACGGCGCCCTTGTGGGCCACTTTCTCGGTCTTCGGAACCTCGATGCTCCCGCCGCAGCCGGCGGCGAGCAACGCCATCACAGTGACGCACAGAATGGCGGTCGGGCGGCCCACGGCGGCGCATAGTATCCGCTCCCAATGCGTCGCCTCGCTGCCCCCTTCGCCATCCTCCTGCTGGTGGCGGGATGCGGCGGGGACGACGGCGCGGGCTCCGGCCGCACCGTCACGGTCGACCGCGACGCGAGCGTCACGGTCAAGGCGCGCGAGTACTCCTACGACCCCGATCGGATCGTCGTGCGGGGTGCCGGCGTGCTCACGATCCGGCTCGAGAACGACGGCGATCTGGCGCACAACCTCCGCCTACGACGCGACGGCAAGGAGGTCGGCGGGACCCCCAGCTTCCCCGCCGGCCGCACCGAATCCGCGCGGCTGCGCCTGCGACCCGGGGCCTACGAGATGCTCTGCACGGTGGGCGACCACGCCGAGCTGGGGATGACAGGCAGGCTGGAGGTGAAGTAGTGCCCCGACGGCGACCGGTTCGCCGCCGATGCTGACGACCTCCGGGCGAATCCTTCGCGGTTTGGGGTCGTCACCGGCCGTCGCCGGGGCAGACGTGGGTTTCGCCACCCCCTCTGGCGCTCCTTTATTGCAAGCGCTTGACCAAACGCAGCCGTGTTCCGTCGTCTCCGGGGTCGAGCTCGACCGTGTCCATCATCAGCCGCATGAACTCCAGCCCGCGGCCGCTCTCGGGCATGTCGCCGCGGCGGCGGACCCTCGGCACGAACCGGCCCGTGTCGAGCACCTCGAACACCAGCGAGCCGGCCTCCTGGCTGATGAAGATGCGGACCGGGTCGTCCGGTGAGCTCGACCCGTGCTGGATCGCGTTCGTGACCGCCTCGCTGAGCGCCAGCTTCACCTGATAGCAGGCGTGCGAGGGCAGCCCGAACTCCATCGCCGCGCGCTCGGCGAAGTCGCGCGCCTCCTTCAGGCGCGCCAGATCGGCGCGGATCGAATGCTCGCGCCGCTTCGACGCGACTGCGGAGTGCCTCGACGAACTCACTGGAGGAGTTTTACGCGATCGAAGTGATCCGGTTGTGTCCACCCTGCGCAAGGGAGGGGCAGCAGGAGGCGGGATTGCACAGATTTCGCCTCGTCACCTCTCAAAGGAGGACTCGCAAATGCGCAAGCTGCTGATCGCCCCTGCGGCGCTCACAGCCGCAGCCCTCGCGGCAACGCTCGGCTTCGGCTCGAGCCACCGCGAGGCACCCGGGATCACTCTCGATCCAACGGCCGACAACACCGACACGTACGCGTGGACGGCGAAGGACGCCCCCGGCGCCCTGACAGTCGCGGCCGACTGGATTCCCGGGGAGGTTCCGGCCAACGGCCCGAACTTCTTCGGGTGGGACGACCGGGCGCGGTACTACATCCACATCGACAACACCGGCGACGGTCGTCCCGACGTCAGCTACCGGTACCAGTTCAAGACCACGGTCAAGAACAAGGAGTCGTTTCTCTACGCCCTGCCGGGCGCGAGCGGATACAACGACCCCAAGCTGAACGTCGTCCAGCGGTACTCGATCGTGCGGGAGACGTGGAGCTACAAGGGCAAGAAGGCCTCCGTGCACGCGAAGACCATCGCCCGCGGGCTGCCGTCCGCTCCGCCGAACATCGGTCCCAAGACGATGCCGAACTACTCGGTGTTCGAGGCCGGGGCCGTCAAGACGATCGGTAACGGCACGAAGGTGTTCGCCGGCCAGCGCGACGATCCGTTCTTCGTCGACCTGGGGGCCACCTTCGACGGCATCAACGTCCGCCAGCTCACCGGCAACCAGGGTCAGGGCAAGGACGACCTGAGTGGCATGAACACCCACTCGATCGTCATGCAGATCCCGGAGCAGCAGGTGACGAAGGACCACAAGGCCGTGTCCGGTCCGGGCGCGGGCAACGCGGTCGTCGGCGTGTGGTCCACCACGGAGCGCAAGCGGCTCCAGGTGAACGGCGCCTCCGCCGCCAAGCGCAAGCACCCGAAGGCCAGGCGGTCGTACCACGACGGCTGGGTCCAGGTGTCGCGCCTCGGCAACCCGCTGGTCAACGAGGTGGTCATCCCCCTCGGCAAGAAGGATCAGTTCAACCGCACCACGCCCGACCGCGACGCGGCGCTCTACGGCAAGTACGTCGTGAAGCCCGAGCTCGCGGCGATCCTGAACGCGCTGTTCGACATCAAGGCTCCGGAGAACGGCCGCACGGACATCGTGCAGGCGCTGCTCCAGGGGATCCCGATGCTCAACCAGCACGCCGGGATCGAGGGGCCGCCGGCCGTTGACACGATCAAGCTCAACCTCGGCGTGCCTCCGGCTGACACGGAGGACCGCTTCGGTGTGATCGGCGGCGACACCGCCGGCTTCCCGAACGGCCGCCGCCTCGGCGACGACGTCGTGGACATCGAGCTCCAGGTCGTGGCCGGCTTCCTCAAGGACAACAAGGTGCCGCTGGGAGACGGCGTGGACCAGAACGACAAGCCGTTCCTGGCCACGTTCCCGTACCTGGCGTCGCCGCACAACGGGTTCGACTCCGCGCCTTCGACGCGCGTCGAGCCCGGCCATGCGCCGGTGCCCGCGGGCGGCTAGCCCGTAAGCGAGATCGGCGGGGAGCGCTCAGGCCCGGCGCTCCCCGCGATCTCCGTTCTTCGGAGGACTTCGCAAATGGCTCTCTCCCCACCCAACTTCTTCCTCAAGCTGCTCGCCCCGCTCGTGGTGTTCGCGGTTCTGCTCGCCGTGCTGATGGCGGTGAACGGCGGCGGGGCGCCGTCGCTGCCGCTATCCGCGGATCCCGGCGCCCCGACGGGCGACGCCGTTGCGGACTACCAGCGGGCCGTGCGCGCCGCACCCGGCAACGCCGACGCCTACGCGGGACTCGGCGATGCGTACCTCGCCCGCGCGCGCGCGACGAGCGACCCGGGCTTCTACTCGCGGGCGGGGCGCGCCTTCGACGCCGCGCTGCGGCGCGACCCACGCGACCTGGGCGCGCTGATCGGCTCGGGCACGCTGGCCGGGCTGCGCCACGACTTCCACGCGCAGCTGCGCCTCGGCCGGATGGCGGCGGCGCGGGCGCCGCAGCTGGCCCGGCCCTACACGGTGATCGCCGACGCCCAGATCGAGCTGGGCCGCTACCACCAGGCCGCGCGCTCGATCCAGCGCCTCGTCGACACCAAGCCGGGACTGGCCGCCTACTCGCGCGCGAGCTACTACCGCGAGCTGTCGGGCGACACCGCCGGGGCGGTCGCGGCCATGCGGCTGGCGGCGTCCGCCGGCGGCGCGTCCGAGAACGTGGCCTACGTCCAGGTGCTGCTGGGCGACCTCCAGCTGAGCCGCGGTCGCGTCGGCGCCGCGCGGCTGGCATACACCTCGGCCCTGCGAGCGCTGCCCGCCTATCCGGGCGGCATGGTTGGACTCGCGAGAGCGGACGCGGCGGGCGGCGATCTGGGGAGAGCCGCCGCCCGCCTGCGCCGTGCGGCCGCGCGGCTGCCGCTCACCTCCACGCTCGGACTGCTGTCGCAGGCCGAGCAGGCGCTCGGCCACCCGGCGGCGGCTCGGGCCGCGCTGGACACGGCGCGGGCTCAGCAGCGGCTCTTCCGTGCCGCGGCCACGGCGCCCGACGCCGAGGCGGTGCTGTTCGAGGCCGACCACGGCTCTCATGCGGCCGCGGTCGAGCTCGGCCGGCGCGTGTGGCGGACGATGCCGAGCGTACGGTCGGCGGACGCGCTGGGGTGGGCACTGACCCGCTCCGGGCGGCCGGCGGCCGGCTATGCCTTCGCGAGGCGCGCCCTGGCGCTCGGCTCGCGCGATCCCTCCTTCCGGCTGCACGCCGGGATAGCGGCCAAGGAGGCCGGGCTGGCCGGCCCGGCGGCGCGGCACCTCGCAATCGCGGCCGCGGGCCGGGCCGCCCTGGCCCCCCGGGCGGCGGCGCTGCTCGAGGAGGCCCGGCGATGAGGCGCGCGCGGCGCGCGCTCCTGGCCCTGGTCGCCGCCGCTGCGGTGGCGCTGAGCGCCGCGGCGCCGGGGGCCCAGGCCCATCCGCTGGGCAACTTCAGCGTGAACCACCTGAGCACCGTGAGCGTCTCGGCGAGCCACATCGATGTGCGCTACGTCCTGGACCAGGCCGAGATCCCGACGGTGCAGGAGGACAACCTCAGTCCCGCCGAGGTGCTGGCGCGCAAGCAGGCCGAGGTGAGCCGCAGGCTCGTGCTGTTTGTCGACGGCCAGCGCGTGGCGCTCGAGCCGGCCGGCACACCGCGGCTCAGCTTCCCCGCGGGCGCCGGTGGGTTGAAGACGACCCGGCTCGAGCTGCCGTTGCGGGCGCGGGTCGACAGCCCGAGTCGCGTGCAGCTGCGCGACGGCACCTTCCCCGGCCGCATCGGCTGGAAGGCCGTCGTCTCCGCCCCGGGCGAGGGCACAGCGGTGCGGGCCAACGCCCCGAACGGCGATCCGACCGGGGGCCTGCGCAGCTATCCGAAGGACCTCCTCACCAGCCCTCTCGACCGCCGCGACGCGACCTTCTCGGTCGAGCCCGGCGACGGCACCCTCATCGCACCGAGGTCGGAGGGCGGCGGGCAGGCCGAGACCCGCGCGGAGTCGGACGGCTTCGCGGGGCTGTTCGCGGACGCCGCCTCCGGCCAGGGCGTGCTGGTACTCCTGCTGCTGGCAGCCTTCGGCTGGGGCGCGCTGCACGCGCTGTCGCCCGGCCACGGCAAGGCCATGGTGGCCGCTTATCTCGTCGGCACCCGCGGCAGGTCGCGGCATGCCATCGCGCTAGGGGCGACCGTCACGGTCACGCACACGATCGGCGTCTTCGCGCTCGGCGGGGTCACACTCGCGCTGTCGCAGTACGTGCTGCCGGAGGACCTCTACCCCTGGCTGACGTTGATCTCGGGGCTGCTCGTGGTGGTGATCGGGATCGGCGTGCTGCGCTCGCGCGTGCTCAAGGCACGCCACGCGCACGCGCATCACCACGACCACCACGACCACGAGCACCACCACGAGCACGACCACCACCATGAGCTGAGCTGGAAGGGCCTCCTCGGCATGGGAACGGCCGCCGGCCTGATCCCCTGCCCCTCGGCCCTCGTCGTCCTGCTGGCCGCGATCTCGCAGCACGAGGTGGCCCTCGGCCTGCTGCTGATCACGGCCTTCAGCTTGGGCCTGGCCGCGACCCTGACAGGCCTCGGCCTGGTCGTCGTCTCGGCCCGCAAGTTGATTCCGCCCGGCCTGGCGGCCGGACGGCTGGCCGCCGTATTGCCCGCGGCGTCGGCGCTCTTGATCGTCGGCGTCGGATTCGTCCTGACCGCCAGGGCGGTCCCGGGCCTCGTCTGAACTCAAAGGAGGACTCGCCATGAACTTCGAATTCCTGTTCAAGCCGTTCGAGGAGCTGGACTCGCTGCTGTCCGGACTGTTCGACGGCGCGCCGCTGCTGGTCGCGCTGGGCGTGGCCTTCCTGCTGGGGCTGCGCCATGCGTCGGACCCCGACCACCTGGTTGCGGTGACGTCGCTGGTGGCCGCCGAGGACGGCGACACCCGCAAGGCCGCGCGCCTCGGGGCGTGGTGGGGAGTCGGCCACGCCGGGGCGCTCGTCGTGCTCGGGGTTCCCCTCATCGCCTTCAAGACCGGGCTGCCGGCCTGGCTGGAATCGGGCGCCGAGAAGGCGATCGGCGTGGTGATCCTGCTGCTCGCCGCTCGGGTGATCTACAAGTGGGCGCGCGGCGACTACCGGGCGACCGCGCACGCCCACGACGCGCACGACGACGGCCACCGGCGCCGGCGCCACCTGCGTCGCGGCCACGGCAGCGGCCACGCGCACGTGAAGGTGCGCACGCGCGGACAGGCGGTGAGCATCGGCCTGCTGCATGGCCTGGCGGGCACCGGCGCGATAGTGCTGCTGCTGATCGCGGCCCTTCCGTCGCGACTCGAGGCGGGCCTGGCCCTGGCCGTCTTCGCGCCAATGTCGATCGTGTCGATGGCCGCCTTTACCGCCGCCTTTGCATGGGTGCTCACAAGACCGATCATCGAGCCGCTCTACCGCACGGTCCTGATCCCGGGGATGGGCGCCTTCGGGGTCGTGTTCGGCCTCTGGTACGCCGGCCTGGGCTAGCGTGAGGGAGCTTTCCGGACAATATGACTGGAAAGCTCCCTATCACTCGCGGGGAGGTGGCCTTGCTGCTCGACCGAGACGGAGTGCGGCTGACCGGTGTCGACTTCGGCGGCCACGGGCGCCCGGTGCTGTTGTTGCACGGCCTCGCCGGCCACGCGCGCGAGTGGGCAGAGACGGCGAGCTGGCTCGCGGAGAGTTGCCGGGTGCTTGCCTTCGACGCGCGCGGCCATGGCGGCAGCGAGCGCTTGCCGGCCGACGTCTCGCTGGCGGCGCATGTGGCGGACGTGGTCCATGCCGTGGAGCGGCTGCGCCTCGATCCGGTCACGCTCGTCGGCCAGTCGCTGGGCGGCCTCACCGCCCTGCTGGTCGCCGCCGAGCGCCCGGACCTGGTCGCCGGCCTGATCGTGGCTGACGCGAGCCCGGCGGCCGGCGACGAGGCATCCGTCGCCGAGGTGGGCGACGCCCTGAGCCGATGGCCGGTTCCGTTCGCCTCACGCGAGGCGGCGATCGAGTTCTTCGGCGGCCCGTCGGTGAGCGCGGACGCCTGGGCGGACGGCCTCGAACGCCGTGACGGCGGCTGGTGGCCGAGCTTCGACGTCGACGTCATGATCCGGACGCTGAGCCAGGCCGCCGCCCGCTCCTACTGGGGCGAGTGGGAACGCGTCTCGTGCCCGACGCTCGTGGTCCGTGCCGGCAACGGGATCGTCACCGCGGCCGACGCGCGAGCGATGGTGGACCGCCTGCCGCACGCGCGGCTCGTCGAGCTCCCCGGAGCGGGCCACGACCTGCATCTGGACCGGCCCGCCGAGTGGCGCTCGGCGCTGACGGAGTTCCTCGGCTAGCCGCCCGTCTGGTAGGCGCGCAGCGCCAGCGTAAGGATCAGCAGGGCGCCCACCGTCATCACGCCCATTTCCCCCAGAGCCACCCGGCGCGCGACCGTGACCTGCTCCGAGCGGTCCAGCGCGTCCACGTCGTCGATGCCCTCTAGCTCGCGCTGGGCGACCCCCGCGCGCATGCCCTCGCTGATCAGCGAGACGAACAGCGGGACGATGCCGTAGATCACGTGCAGGCCGTCCGGCGCGGACGCCCCGCGCGCAAGCAGCAGCAGCCCCACGACCGCCTGGACGACCACCGTCGCCTGGGCCGCACGGAGCAGCGGCCAGAACGTGATGGCGGCACGCGCGTTGTGGCGCAGCCAGCCGATCGCGCCCCACGCGGCGGCGGTCGCGTTGGTCACCAGCACGGCGATTCCGAGGGCCATGTGAAACCCGGTCAACGGGTGTCCTTCGGCACTATGTAGCCCTTCCGCACAAGGTTCCGTTATACCTCCCGCCTGGAGTGTTGAAGAGCTACCTGCCAGCACTTGTCTTCCTGCTTCTGGGAATCGGGATAGGCACCGCCTTCACGCTCGCGAACAACGTGCTCGGGCCCAAGCGGCCGGGCAAGGTCAAGAGCGAGCCCTACGAGAGCGGGCTTCCCTCCGAAGTCACGAAGAGCTTCCGCTTCGGGATCAGCTTCTACCTCATCGCGATGCTGTTCATCCTCTTCGACATCGAGGTCGTCTTCCTCTACCCCGTGGCGCTTCAGCTGGAGGTTCTCGGAGTGTTCGCCCTCGTCGAGACGATCGTGTTCGTGGCACTGCTGCTCGTGGCGTTCGTGTTCGTCTGGCGGAGGGGAGCACTCGAATGGAAGTGACGCGCACCCGAGTGGACGCGGACGCGGACCGTGCGCACCCGGCCGAGCCGGGTGCTTCGGCACTGCGCGTCCGCCAGCTCAAGGCGCAGCAGATGCTGCGCGGCGAGCTCGCCGGCAAGGACCTCGACGACTACGTCGAGGAGCGGCTGGTGTTCACCAAGTTCGAGACAGCCCAGAACTGGGCGCGCAAGAACGCGATCTTCCCGCTCGGCTTCGGGCTCGCCTGCTGCGCGATCGAGATGATCACCGTGATCGGCTCGCCGCGCAACGACCTCGCCCGCTTCGGCGCCGAGGCGATCCGCTTCACGCCCCGCCAGGCCGACCTGCTGATCCTCTCCGGCCGCGTGTCGATCAAGATGGCCCCGATCATCCGCCGGCTCTACGACCAGATGCTGGAGCCGAAGTGGGTGATCGCGATGGGCGCCTGCTCCTCGAGCGCGGGCATGTTCAACAACTACGCCGTCGTCCAGGGTGCGGACAAGTTCCTGCCCGTGGACGTGTACGTGCCCGGCTGCCCGCCCCGGCCGGAGGCCCTGATCTACGGGATCATGAAGCTGCAGGACAAGATCATGGGCGACCCCGCCATGGGCTGGCGGGAGCGCTACCAGGCGCACGGCACGGAGGAAGACGAGGACGGAGTTGCCTGACGCCACCGGGCTGGAGCTGATCGCCCAGCGCATCCGCACTTCGCTCGGCGACGAGGTGGTGACCGGCACCTCGTACTCCCGCGAGCAGGCCACGCTCGACGTCGCCCCTCCGGCCGTGCACGACGTGCTCGCCTATCTGAGCAAGGGCGACGAGGAGCCGTGGACGCGGCTGATGAGCCTGCACGGGGTGGACTACCTGCCGGCCGAGCCGCGCTTCGGGGTCCATTACCAGCTGCTCTCGATGGAGCGCTGCGATCGCCTGAACGTGAGGACTCGTCTCGGCGGCGACGAGCCCCGTCTCCCGACGGTGATCGACCTCTTCCCCACCGTGGACTACCAGGAGCGCGAGGTCTACGACATGTTCGGCGTCCTCTTCGACGGCCACCCGGACATGCGCCGCATCCTGCTGCCGGAGGACTACGTCGGGTACCCGCAGCGGCGCGACTTCCCGATGGGCGGCGAGCCTGTCCTATTCACGTTCAACGAGCACAAGTACCCGCGCTGGTATGACTGATCAGGATCCACTCGCCGTCCCCTACCGCGAGCGCGAGCGCTCGGTCACGATGGAGCGGATGGACGAGCAGCCCGTCTCGGGCACCGAGGCGCTCGTCGAGGGCGACCGTCACGACGAGCTGTTCACGCTCAACATCGGCCCGCACCACCCTGCCACGCACGGGGTGCTGCGCCTGCTGACGACGCTCGAGGGCGAGGTCGTGCGCGACATCAAGCCGATCATCGGCTACGTCCACACCGGCATCGAGAAGAGCTGCGAGGACCATCAGTACTGGAAGGTCATCACGTTCGTCGAGCGGATGGACTACCTGGCCTACTACTTCAACGCGACCGCGTACTGCATGTCCGTCGAGAAGCTGCTGGACGAGGAGGTGCCGCCGCGCGCCGAGTACCTGCGCGTGATCCACATGGAGCTGAACCGGATCGCGTCGCACCTGTTCGCGCTGGCCACCGGGGCGCTCGACCTCGGCGCGATCACGATGCTGTGGTGGGGCTGCCGCGACCGCGACCTCGTGCTGGACCTGTTCGAGATGTCGTCCGGCCAACGTATGCACCCGCGCTACATCCAGGTCGGCGGCGTGTTCGAGGACATCCCGCCCGGCTGGGAGAAGAAGGTGCGCGAGTTCCTGGCGATCATGCCCACGCGCCTGGACCAGTACGAGGACCTGCTCGACCGCAACGAGATCTGGCTGGAGCGCCTCAAGGGCACCGGCGTCATGTCCCAGGAGCGCGCGCTCGAGCTGGGGGTCACGGGGCCGCTGCTACGCGCCACCGGCCACCCCTGGGACCTGCGCAAGGCGATGCCCTACTCGTGCTACGAGGACTTCGACTTCAACGTGCCGGTCGGCCACGCCGGCGACAACTACGACCGCTTCAAGGTGCGGATGGACGAGATGCGGCAGTCGCTTCGGATCGTCGAGCAGGGGCTCGACGGGCTGCCGGAGGGTCCGTACATCACCTCCAACCGCAAGGTGGCGCTGCCGCCTCGCCACGAGCTGGCCACCTCGATGGAGGCGCTGATCCACCACTTCAAGCTCGTGACCGAGGGCTTCCGGGTGCCGCCCGGGGAGGCCTACGTTGCGATCGAGTCGCCGCGCGGCGAGCTGGGCTGCTACGTGCTGGCCGACGGCTCGTCCAAGCCCGCGCGCGTGCACATGCGCGACCCCAGCTTCGTGAACCTCCAGAGCCTGCCCGACATGGCCCGCGACTCGCTGATCGCCGACTTCATCGCCTGCGTGGCGATGCTCGACCCGATCCTCGGAGGCATCGACAGGTGACCGAGCACGCTGTGCCCCTCCCGCCCGGCTGGGACGAGGCCGTGCGCCTCGACGAGGACCCGGCCACGATCCCCGATCCCGCGTCGGTCGAGGTCCCGCCCGAGCTGCGCGCTGAGATCGAGGGCCACATGGCGAAGTACCCCGACCGCCACTCCGCCGTCCTGCCCGCCCTCGCAGCCGCGCAGCGGGTGCACGGCTGGTGCTCGCCGGAGGCGATCCACCAGGTGGCCGCGGTCATGCAGGTCACGCCCGCCTACCTGTCGAGCGTCGCCACCTTCTACGACATGCTGCGCACGCAGCCGACCGGCAGCCGCTACCTGTACGTCTGCACCAGCGTCGCCTGCCACCTGCGCAACGCCAAGGCGGTCTACGAGGCGATCGAGGCGCAGGCCTCGGAGCAGGGCCTCGACGACTGGGAGGTCCGCGAGTTCGAGTGCCTGGGCGCCTGCGACATGGCGCCGATGGCGTCCATCGACGGGCGCTACGTCGGCCCGCTCGACGAGGGCGAGGCCGGCGAGCTGGTGAGCGCGCTGAAGGAGGGCCGCCAGCCGTTCCCGGGGCGCGGCCTCCCCGACCCCGGCTTCCGGCTGCCTTGGCAAGACGGCGGCACGGCGCCCGACCGTCCAGGGCCGCCCGAGGAGCCCGACGTGCACCCCGCCGGCGGCACCTGGGAGGACGCAGAGGTGCTGGACGTTCCTCCGGTGCGGCGCCCCCTCCAGAAGCCGCCGCCCCCGCCCGTGCCGCTGTCGCCGGGCACGAGCGTGGCGGGCGAGAGCGTCGACCCAGCCACGCGCGACCGCGAGGCCGAACGCGAGGAAGAGGAGGAGCGGCCGTGACCGAGACGCGCGTGCTGCTCGCCAACATCGACGAGCCGGGCCTCAACACGATCGCCGTCTACGAGCGGCTGGGCGGCTATCGCTCGATGCGCAAGGCGCTGCTCGAGATGAGCGCGGCGGACGTCCTCCACGAGCTCGAGGAGTCCGGGCTGCGCGGCCGCGGCGGCGCCGGGTTCTCGATGGGCAAGAAGGCGTCCTTCATCCCCAAGGGGGCTATGGACAAGTACCTCTGCTGCAACGCCGACGAGTCCGAGCCGGGCACCTTCAAGGACCGCCTGCTGATGCAGAAGAACCCGCACCTGCTGGTGGAGGGCTGCATCATCGGCTCGATCGCGGCGGGCGCCAACAAGGGCTTCATCTTCATCCGCGGCGAGTACGAGCTGCAAGCGAACATCCTGGACGCGGCCGTGGCCGAGGCTTACGACAAGGGCTACCTGGGCGAGGGCATCCTCGGGTCGGGGCACACCTTCGAGCTGGTCGTCCACCGCGGGCAGGGCGCCTACATCTGCGGCGAGGAAACCGCCCTGCTGGACGCGCTAGAGGGCAAGCGCGGCAACCCGCGCCTCAAGCCCCCGTTCCCGGCCAACCAGGGCCTCTACCAGGGCCCGACGCTGATCAACAACGTCGAGACGCTCTGCAACACGCCGATCATCATCGAGCACGGGGCCGACTGGTACCGCAAGTTCGGCGAGGGCAACTCGACCGGGACGAAGATCGTCTCCGTGTCGGGCAACGTGCAGCGCCCCGGCAACTTCGAGGTCGAGCTGGGCATCCCCGTGCGCGAGCTCATCTACGGGCTCGCCGGCGGCCCGCCAGCCGGCCGCGACGTGAAGTGCTTCTTCCCGGGCGGCTCGTCGGCGCCGGTGCTGACCAAGGAGCACCTCGACCTGCCCTACACGTTCGAGGCGATGGCGGAGGCCGGCTCGATGCTGGGCTCCGGGGCGATCATCGTCGTCGACGACTCAGAGCCGCTCGTGCCGCTGGCGCTGCGACTGGCCGAGTTCTACCGCCACGAGTCGTGCGGCAAGTGCGTGCCGTGCCGCGAGGGCACCAACTGGACCGTGAAGATGCTCGAGCGCGTGGACGAGGGCGAGGGCACCCCGATGGACCTCGACATCCTCGAGCAGGTCCAGGGCAACATCATCGGCAACTGCCTGTGCGTGCTGGGCGACTCGATGGCGATGCCGGTCGCCTCGATGCTCAAGCACTTCCGCGAGGAGTTCGAGCAGCACATGGAGCAGGCGCGTACGAAGCGCGACCTCGCGGAGGCGGTTGCCTAGTGGCGCGCCCGGAGCCCAACTGGATCACGTTCGAGATCGACGGCAAGCAGGTGCGCGCGCCGGAGGGCGCGATGCTCGTGGACGCCGCGAAGCACGGCGACGTCGAGATCCCCTTCTTCTGTTACGAGCCCAAGCTCGGGCAGCCGGTCGGCGCGTGCCGCATGTGCCTGGTCGAGATCGAGGGCATCCCCAAGCTCCAGACGTCCTGCTCCACCCCGGTTCGCGACGGGATGGTGGTCAACACGACCTCCGACCGCGTCAAGCACGCGCAGAACGCGGTCGTCGAGTTCCTGCTCGTGAACCACCCGCTCGACTGCCCGGTGTGCGACAAGGGCGGCGAGTGCCCGCTGCAGGACATCTCCTATGGCTGGGGCGCGGGCCGCTCGCGCTACATCGACCCCAAGCGCCACTTCAAGAAGCCGCTCGAGCTGTCCCCGCTGGTCGCGATCGACCGCGAGCGCTGCATCCTCTGCTATCGCTGCGTGCGCTTCTCGCAGGAGGTGGCGGAGGACTACCAGCTCGTGTTCCTCGACCGCGCCGACCACACCTTCGTCGGCACGCACGACGGCCGTCCGTACGTCGCCCCGTTCAGCGGCAACATCATCGAGCTGTGCCCGGTGGGCGCGCTCACCTCGACCGCCTACCGCTTCCGAGCGCGGCCCTGGGACGTCGAGGGCTCGGGCACGATCTGCACGATGTGCCCCTCGCAGTGCAACGTCGAGCTGACGGTGCGCGACGACGTGAAGGTCGTGCGCGTGCTCGCGCGCGACAACGAGGATGTGGACGACGGCTGGCTGTGCGACAAGGGCCGCTTCGGCTACCAGGCGTTCCGGTCGCCGGAGCGGATCACCGCGCCGTTGGTGCGTGACGGCGGCTTCCTGCGCGAGGTGTCGTGGGAGCGCGCCCTCTCCGAGGCGGCCCGGGCGCTCGATCGCTCCGGTGAGCGCACGGCGGCGCTGGTGGGCGGCTTCGCCACCAACGAGGAGGGCTTCCTCGTCCAGCACCTGATGCGCAGGGGGCTCGGATCGCCGCACGTGGACTCGCGCGTGGCCGGCCGCCTGTCGGGCGAGCACGCCCGCGCCCTGGCGCGGCCGAAGCTCTCGGCGAAGGTGTCCGACATCGACCACGCCGACGCGATCCTCGTGCTCGACACCGAACTGGTGGAAGAGGCGCCGATCCTGGACCTGCGCGTGCGCAAGGCCGTGCGGCGCAACGGCGCGCGCCTCGTGGTGGCCTCGTCGCGGCCGTCCACCCTGGACCCCAACGCGGGCGCCGCGCTGCGCTTCGCGCCGGGCACCGCCGAGGCGGCCCTGGGCGCGCTGGCGGCCGCGCTGGGCAGTCCGCGGACCGCGTCGGGATCGCTCGAAGAGCTGGCGACGAAGGCGCGCGCCGGCGCCGAGGGCGTGCGCGCCGCCGCGGACGTCCTGCGCGACGCCGGCGACGTGGTCGTGATCTGGGGCGAGCGCGTTGGCGGCGGCGAGCGCGGCGGCCACGCGGTCGAGGCCCTGCTGGCCCTCGCCGGCGTACTGGGGGTCGAGGACAAGGACGAGTCCGGCCTGATCGAGGTGCCGGCCGGCACGAACGGGCGCGGCCTGCGCGAGGTCGGCTGCGTGCCCACGCTGGGGCCGGGCCTCGAGGACGCCTCCGGCGAAGGCATGACCGCCGCGGACATCGCCGACGCCGACGACCTCGGAGCCGTGCTGCTCTTCGAGGCCTCGCTGCCCGAGCCCACACTGGACCGCGCGAGCGCCGTGGTCGCCTTCAGCCACTTCCACAGCGAGGAGCTGGACGAGCATGCCGACGTCGTCTTCCCGGCCGCGGTCTACGCGGAGAAGGAGGGCACCGTCACGCACCCGGACGGCCGCCTGCAGCGGGTGCGCCAGGCGGTCGGCCACCCCAACGAGGCACGCCCTGGCTGGTGGGTCCTGGGCGAGCTGTGCGAGCGGACGGGCGCGGGGCTCGGCGTGCTGAGCGCGCCGATGGTCACCGGCCTGCTCGCCGAGGCGGTGCCCTTCTACGCGGGCATCACGCTCGACGAGATCGGCGGGCTGGGCGTGCGCTGGCAGGAGCGCGACGCCGCTTCGGCCCTCGCCGCGGGGGAGTCCTCGACCGAGCAGCTTGCCGGGCCGCCCGCGGCGCCAGAGGGGCTGCGAGCAGCCGCAGCCCCGAGCTTCTGGGGCGGCTACGAAACCGAGCACGCGCCGTCGCTGCGCTTCCTGGCCACCGGCCCGCGCGCGGAGCTGTCCGTCGAAGACGCCCGGCTGGCCGGTGTCGAGAGCGGCGACGAGGTGCGCCTCACCGCCGGCGGCGTCTCCGTGATCGTGGTGGCGGCGGTGCGCACCGGAGTGCCCACCGGCAGCGTCTTCCTCGCGGGCGCGAGCCTTCCCGCCGAGCCCGTGGAGATCGCGGTGGCGGTGGTGGTGGACGCCTGATGCTCGAGGGCACGGTCATCCTGATCGTCAAGTCGATCGTGATCTTCGCGGTCTTCCTGCAGATCGTGCCGCTCGTGCTGCTGGGCGAGCGCAAGCTGCTCGGGCGATTCCAGTCGCGCATCGGCCCGAATCGCGTCGGCCCCAAGGGCCTCGCCCAGCCGATCGCGGACGTGCTCAAGCTGCTCTCCAAGGAACAGTTCACGCCCGCCACGGCGGTGCCCTGGATGATGGCGATCGCGCCGGTGATCTCGGTCACCACCGCCATCGCGACGATGGCGATCATCCCGTTCGGCCCCTACGACGCCTGGGGCGGCGGCTTCGGGCTCTACGGCATCGACGTCTCGATCGGGCTGCTCTACTTCTTCGCCTTCGGCTCGCTCGCCTTCTACGGGCTGGTGCTGGGCGGCTGGGCCTCGGGATCGAAGTACTCGTTCCTCGGCGCGATGCGCGCCGCGGCGCAGCTGATCTCGTACGAGGTGGCGCTCGGCCTGTCGCTGCTCGGCGTGGCCATGACCGCCGGCTCGCTCTCGCTCGTGGACATCGTCGAGCACCAGAGCGGCATGTGGTTCGTGGTGCCGCAGTTCGTCGGCTTCTGCATCTTCATGGTGGCCGGCTTCGCGGAGACCGCCCGCGCGCCGTTCGACCTCCCCGAGGGCGACGCCGAGATCGTCGGCGGCTACAACACCGAGTTCGGCGGGATGCGCTTCGGCTCGTTCTTCATGGCCGAGTACATGGAGGTGCTGATCATCTCCGGCATCGCCGCTGCCTGCTTCTTCGGCGGGTGGCACGGGCCGGGCCCGATAGCGCTGGCCCCGCTCTGGATGCTCCTGAAGATCATCCTCGGCGCGACCTTCTTCATCTGGGTGCGCGCCTCCATGCCGCGCCTGCGCTACGACCAGCTGATGTCATTCGGCTGGAAGGTGCTGCTGCCGCTGGCCACCCTGAACGTGCTCGCAACCGCAATCGTCCTCGTGGCGACCTAGGAAGTGGTGACTTAGTGCCAACAGACTGGAGAGCGGCCGCCGCGCCGATCGACCGCGGCCCGGAGCCCGGCGGCGTCGGGGCGGTCTACCGCGTGTTCGGCGAGACGCTGCGCGGGCTCAAGACGACGCTCGGGCGCGTGATAGAAGGCCCGCACACGATCCAGTATCCGGAGGAGAAGACGCCGGTCTACCCGCGCTTCCGGGGCCGGCACAAGATGCACCGCTTCGAGGACACCGGCCTCGAGAAGTGCGTCGGCTGCTCGCTGTGCGCCGCCGCGTGCCCCGCCAAGTGCATCCGCGTCGTGGCGGCCGAGAACACGCCGGACAAGCAGGTGTCGGCCGGCGAGCGCTACGCGGCGGTCTACGAGATCAACATGACCCGCTGCATCTTCTGCGGCTACTGCGAGATCGCCTGCCCCTTCGACGCGATCACCATGGGCAACGACTACGAGCTGTCCGACTACCACCGCTCGGACCTCATCTTCACCAAGGAGATGCTGATGGCCGATCCCCCCGAGCACACGCCGCTGCGGCGCGAAGGGGAGTAGCGGGACCCGGCCCATGTGGTTCGAGCAGGTCCTCTTCTTCGTCGCCGGCATCGGCGCGCTGGCGGGCGCACTCGGCGTGGTCGTGGTGCGCAACCCGTTCTACTCGGTGCTCGCGCTGGTCGTCCACCTGCTGGCGCTGGCCGTCCTGTTCCTGCTCCTGCACGCGGAGTTCATCGCCGCGGCGCAGGTGGTCGTATACGCGGGCGCCGTGATGGTGCTCTACATCTTCGTGGTCGCCTACATCGGCGGCGCGGACGAGCCGCTGCGGCCGGACGGGGGCATGCTGCACTCCTTCGGCCCGCTGTTCGCGGGCGCGATCGGCGTGGAGCTGTGCATTGCGTTCATCGCGAGCGGTCTGGACGCGCTGGACACGCGCGGGGCCGACCTCGGCGCCGGGTTCGGCTCGCCCGCTGAGATCGGCCAGCTGCTGCTGACGCGCTTCCTGGTGCCGTTCGAGGCCGCGTCGTACCTGTTGCTGGTGGCGGCGGTCGGCGCCGTCGTGCTGGCCCGGCGCCGGCGCGGGCTCGAGGACATCGGCGCGCTCGAGGAGGTCGGCGCCCCGCCGGACCGCCGGGAGCCGCCTTCGGAGACGACGCTCGAGGTGAGGGTCTAAGTGCGATGAACATCACCTGGTTCCTCGTCCTCTCCGCGTTCCTGTTCGTGATCGGCGCCGCCGGGGTGTTGACGCGCCGCAACCCGTTGGTGGTGCTGCTCTGCCTCGAGCTGATGCTCAACGCCGGCAACCTCGCGCTGGTCGCCTTCTCGCGCATGCACGGCGGCCAGGCCGGTCAGGTGTTCGCCCTGATCGTGATGGTGATCGCGGCCTGTGAGGTCGTGATCGGGCTCGGGATCATCGTCGCGATGTACCGCAACCGCCTGCCGATCGACATCGACGAGATGTCCGAGCTGCGCGGATGAGCGGCACGTCCTACGGCTGGCTCGTGCTCGCGTTCCCGCTCGCCGGGACGCTGGTGATCGCGTTCGGCTGGCTGCGTCCGGGCGGGCTGCCCGGGCGCTTGCCCGGTTGGATCGCGAGCGGGGCGATCCTGGGCGCCTTCCTGTCGTCGATCGGCGCGCTGATCGAGCTCCAGGACCAGCCCGAGGACGCGCGCTCGCTCGTCGACTCCGCCTGGACCTACGCCTCGACCGGCGACTTCAAGGTCGACCTGTCGATCCTGGTCGACCCGCTCTCGGTGTTCATGTGCCTCGTGGTCAGCGGCGTGTCGTTCCTGATCCACGTCTACTCGGTCGCGTACATGGACGGCGACCGCGGCTACCACCGCTACTTCGCCTACCTCAACTTCTTCGTCTTCTCGATGCTGCTGCTGGTGCTGGCGGCCAACTTCGTGGTGCTGATCGTGGGCTGGGCGTTCGTCGGCGCCGCCTCCTACCTGCTGATCTCGTTCTGGTACCGGCGCGAGACGGCCACCCGCGCCGGCATCAAGGCGTTCGTGATCAACGTGATCGGCGACGTCGGCCTGGTGGTGGCGGCCTTCCTGCTGCTCGACAAGACCGGCGCGCTCGACTACGCCGGCGTGTTCGCGCAGGCGGACCAGGTGTTCACCCACAACGACGGCACGCTGGTGGCGGCCTGCCTGCTGATCCTCGTCGGGGCGTTCGCCAAGTCCGCCCAGCTGCCGCTCCACACCTGGCTCCCGGACGCGATGGAGGGCCCGACTCCGGTGTCCGCCCTGATCCACGCGGCCACGATGGTCACGGCCGGCGTGTACCTGATCGCGCGCACCCACCCGCTCTTCGAGCTGGCCCCGGCCGCGGCGGACGTCGGCGCCATCGTCGGCACCGCCACGCTCGTGTTCGGGGCCACCGTGGCGCTGGCGGTCACGGACCTGAAGCGAACGATCGCGTACAGCACGATCAGCCAGATCGGCTACATGGTGCTGGGCGTCTCGGTGTTCGCCTACGGGGCCGGCCTCTTCCACCTGATGACGCACGCCTTCTTCAAGGCCCTGCTGTTCATGGGCGCCGGGTCGGTGATCAGCGCCATGGGCGGCATCCAGGACATGGACCGCATGGGCGGGTTGCGCAAGGCGATGCCGTTCACGTTCGCCGCGTTCACCGCCGGCGCGCTCGCGCTCGCGGCCTTCCCGTTCACGTCCGGCTTCTTCTCGAAGGACGAGATCCTGGCGTTCACGGTCGAGCGCGGCGGCTGGTACCTGGTGCTGGCGATCGCCGGCTACGCGGGAGCGCTCCTGACGGCCTTCTACGCCTTCCGCATGGTGTTCCGCGTCTTCTACGGCAACCCCGTCGCCGAGGCGCGCGAGCTCGAGCAGGGGCACCTCGCCCACCACGCGCCCGCCAACCCGGCGACCGGCGAGCCCGAGGACACCGACGTCGGCTTCCCGGCCGAGGAGCACCACATCGCCGAGCGCGAGCGGCCGATGCGCGCTGCGATGGGCCCGCTGGCGGTGCTCGCGCTGCTGGCCGGGCTGGTCCAGGTGCCGGGCGTGAGCGACGTGATCGAGAAGTTCCTCGAGCCGAGCTTCGCCGACTCCCACTTCCACGACACCGCGCCAAGCGACGGCTCCGAGTGGATCGGGCTGGTGGTGGGCGGCCTGATCTCGCTCGTCGGCATCGGCGCGGCGTACCACGCCTACGTGCGCAGGCGCGGGGTGACGCTCGAGCTGCGCGACCGCTTCCCGCGGGTGCACGCGTTCCTCGTGAACAAGTGGTACTTCGACGAGCTGTTCGAGGCCCTGTTCGTGCGGCCGGTCGCCACCGCGGGCGGGTTCGGCCGCGCGGTGATCGAGACGCGCTTCGTCCAGGGCTTCATCGTCGGCGGGGCCACCGGCGTGGTGCGTGTCGGCAGCTCGTTCGCGCGGTCGATCCAGACCGGCTACCTGCGCGGCTATGCCCTGCTGCTGCTGCTCGGCGTGGCCCTGCTCGCCCTCTACTTCCTGCTGGCCAGCTCGTGACCATCCACCTCTCGATAGTGCTGTTCCTGCCGCTGGCCACCGGCCTGCTCGGTGCGTTCCTGCCGCGCGAGATGGCGCGCTGGGCCGTGCTCGCCGGAAGCGTGGCGGTGCTGCTGTACGCGGTGGCGCTGCTCGCCGACTTCGACGCCGGCGGCGGCCTGCAGTACGTGACCGACGACGAGTGGATCCCCGAGCTCGGCATCCGCTACCAGCTCGGGATCGACGGCCTCAACCTGTTCATGGTGGCGCTCACCGCGATCGCGTGGGTGCCGTGCACGCTGGTGGCGGCGTTCCGCGAGCACGACCGGCCCAAGCAGTTCTTCTTCTGGCTGGCCCTGGGCGAGACGGCCGTGCTGGGCGCGTTCCTGGCACAGGACCTCGCTCTGTTCATCGTCTTCTTCGACCTGATGCTGGTGCCGTTCTACTTCATGATCGGCGGCTGGGGCACCGGCGACCGCGTGCGCGCCACCACCAAGTTCGTGATCTACACGCTGGCCGGGTCGCTGCTGATGCTCGCCGCGGCGGTCGCGCTCGGGGTGCTGTCCACGCCGGACGGCGGGGAGATCTCCTTCTCGCTCGCCACGCTGCAGCAGCGCTCGGTGTCGGAGGGCACCCAGCAGTGGATGGTGCTGCTGTTCGCGCTCGCCTTCTTCGTGAAGGCGCCGCTGTTCCCGCTGCACGGCTGGGTGCCCGAGACTTACCGCTCGTCCCCGATCGTCACGATCGCGCTCCTGTCGGGCGTGCTGTCGAAGGTCGGCGTGTACGGCTTCCTGCGGATCGTGCTGCCGATCATGCCGGAGGGCGCGCAGCACTGGCAGGAGCTGTTCATCATCCTCGCGGTCTTCTCGATCCTCTACGGGTCGATCCTCGCCTTCTCGCAGGACAACATGCGGCTGGTGCTCGCCTACTCGTCGATCGCGCAGCTGGGCTTCATCGTGCTGGGCATCTTCGCCCTCGAGGAGAAGGGTGCCCAGGGCGCGGTGCTCCAGATGCTCAACCACGGCATCGTCGTGGTGCCGCTGTTCCTGATCGTCGGCGTGATCGCCGCGCGGGCGAAGGGCAGCGAGTCGCTCTCCGAGCTGGGCGGTATGGCGTTCCGGGCGCCCGTGCTGGCCACGCTGTTCTTGATCGTCACGTTCGCCACGCTCGCGATGCCTGGCTCGGCGAACTTCGTGGGCGAGCTGCTCGTGCTGTTCGGGACCTTCGAGGACAAGCTCGTCTACGGGCTGGTGGCGAGCGTGGGCGTGGTGCTTGCCGCTGTCTACATGATCCGGCTGTTCGGTCGCGCGATGCACAACCGCCCCGGTCCGGCGGTCGAGTCGCGTGAGATCGATGGGCTGCACCTGGCGGCCGTTGTGCCGCTGGTCGCCGTGATCGTGGCCCTCGGTGTGTATCCGCACTTCGTGGTTCACCGGACCGAGAAGGCCACCACCGCCTCGATCCAGGAGGCGCGCGGCGTCGGCCAGCAGGTGGTGGCTCGATGACGCTCCCGCTCGCCGACATCCAGGCCCCCGACATCGACTACAAGGCGCTCTCGCCGCTCATCGCCACGATCGGCGGCTCGATCGTGGTGCTGATGGTCGGCCTGCTGCGCGGGCGCCGCGTCCAGACCGTGCTGGTGCCGGCGCTCACCGCGGTCTCGCTGCTCACGGCGATCGGCCTGGCGATCTGGACCTGGGAGCCCGGCGTGCGGCAGCCGATCATCGAGGGCTCGCTGACGATGGACACGCTCACGCTGGGCATCGCCGTGCTGGTGTACGTGGCGGGCCTGGTGGCCGTGGCGCTCTCGCTGCGAGCCGTGGCCGCCAGGGAGGCCGGCCACGGCGAGTACCACTCGATGCTGCTCGGGTCGATCACCGGCATGGTCCTGCTGGCGGCGTCGTCGGACCTGATCACCCTGTTCGTCGGCCTGGAGCTGCTGTCGATCCCGCTGTACGTGCTGTGCGCGACGGAGCTGCACCGGCGCACCTCGCTCGAGGCGGGGCTCAAGTACCTGGTGATCGGTTCGGTCGGCTCGGCGACCCTGCTGTACGGCCTCGCCCTGATCTACGGCGCCACAGGGGCGATGCAGTTCGACGCGATCGCCTCGGCGATCTCGTCCGACCAGGTCAGCCTCACCGACCCGCTGCTGCTCACCGGCATCGCGCTGCTCGCCACGGGCCTCGCCTTCAAGGCGTCGGTGGCGCCCTTCCACCAGTGGACGCCCGACGTCTACCAGGGGGCGCCAACACCGATCACCACGTTCATGGCCGTGGCCACCAAGGCGGCGGCCTTCGGGATCTTCCTGAGGCTGTTCGACCACGCGCTCGGGCTGTCGCAGCTCCAGTGGGGCCCGGCGCTGGCCGCGCTGGCCACCGCGACGATCGTGATCGGCAACGTCGGCGCGCTCGCGCAACGGTCGCTCAAGCGGCTGCTGGCGTGGTCGAGCGTCGCCCAGGCGGGGTACCTGCTGGCGGGCGTGGTGGTGGGCTCAACGCTGGGCCTGCAGGCGACGGTCTTCTACCTGGCCGTGTACCTGGTGATGAACGTGGCGGCGTTCGCGGTCGTGATCGCGCGCGAGCGGGTTTCCGAGCGCGGCGACGACCTGTCGTCGCTGGAGAACCTCGGGCAGACACAGCCCTGGCTGGCGTGGCCGATGACGATCGCGATGCTGTCGCTGGCGGGCGTGCCGGCCACGGCTGGCTTCATCGGGAAGTTCTATTTGATCGACGCCGCCGTGGCGGGCGACTACGCGTGGCTCGGCGTCGTGATCGTCGTGGGCGCCGTGGTGTCGTTCGCCTACTACCTGCGAGTGGTCGCCGTGATGTGGATGGGCGGGTACGAGGTGGAGCTGCCGACGGTCCCGCCACGGAAGGTCAAGCCGGTGTCGGGCTGGTCGCCCGAAGCGGATCTGCGAGCCCAGCCCGAGGTGGCCGCGATCGCGATCGCGTTCGCGGCTCTGACGATCCTGTTCGGCATCTGGCCCGACCCGCTGTTCGACGCCGCGCGGGACATCGGCACCGCACTGTCGGGCCTGCGCTAGGGGCCCGGCCGGGTCAACTGCGGCAATAAAGGGCGGCCCGAGCCGGAGGGGTGGGCCCCGAAACGGGGGCTATGTCTGACGTTCGGGGCCCACCCCCCGAAATCGGCCCCCCTTTATTGCTGCTGTTGGCCGGGCTCGCCACGGCCGCCCCGGGCGCGTTACGCTCCCCTGCGGCAACGAAGGGAGCAAGGGATGAGCGAGAACCTGGCCCGGATCCTCACGGAGACGACGGCCAAGTATGGCGACCGCACGGCGTTCAAGCTGGATGACTTCGAGCTGAGCTACGGCGCGCTCGACGAGTCCAGCGCGCGCATCGCGTCGCTGCTGAAGGCGAAGGGCCTGGCGGCGGGCGACCGCGTTGGGCTGATGCTCCCCAACGTGCCGTACTTCCCGGCGATCTACTACGGCATCCTGCGGGCCGGGGGCGTCGTCGTGCCGATGAACGTCCTGCTCAAGGGCCGCGAGGTCACCTACTACCTCCAGGACCCGAGTGCCAAGCTCGTGTTCGCCTGGAACGCCTTCGCCGAGGCGGCCGAGGAGGGCGCCGCGCAGGCGGGGGCCGAGCTCATCCTCGTGAAGCCGGGCGAGTTCGAGCAGCTCGTTCTCGCGCACGAGCCCGACCCCGAGATGGCCGACCGTTCCAGCGACGACACCGCGGTGATCCTCTACACGAGCGGCACGACCGGCACCCCCAAGGGCGCCGAGCTGACCCACGACAACCTGCTGCGCAACTGCCGGACGGTGCTCGGCTTTGCCGACTTCGACGAAACCGAGGTGCTGCTCGGCGCTCTGCCGCTGTTCCACTCGTTCGGCCAGACCTGCACGATGAACTCCGCGGTGTGCAGCGGGGCCATGGTCACGATGCTGCCGCGCTTCGACCCCGAGAAGGCGCTCGAGATCCTCGAGCGCGACGGCGTGACCGTCTTCCAGGGCGTGCCGACGATGTACAACGGCATGCTGCACGCCGACGGCGCCGACTCGGCCGACGCCTCCACCCTGAGGCTGTGCATGTCGGGCGGGGCGGCGATCCCGGTCGAGCTGATCCGCGGCTTCGAGGACAAGTTCGGGTGCGCGATCCTGGAGGGCTACGGCCTGTCGGAAACCTCGCCCGTGGCTTCCTTCAACCAGCCCGACAAGCCGCGCAAGGCCGGTTCGATCGGGACCCCCATCGACGGCGTCGAGATGGCCATCTGGGATGACGACGGCAACGAGGTCCCGCAGGGCGAGGTCGGCGAGATCGTGATCCGCGGCCACAACGTGATGAAGGGTTACTGGGACCGCCCCGACGCGACCGAGCAGTCGATCACCGGCGACGGCTGGTTCAAGACCGGCGACATCGCCAAGGTGGACGAGGACGGCTACTTCTTCATCGTCGACCGCAAGAAGGACATGATCATCCGCGGCGGCTACAACATCTACCCGCGCGAGATCGAGGAGGTGCTCTACGAGCACCCGGCCGTGCAGGAGGCGGCCGTGGTCGGCGTGCCCGACGAGGCGCTCGGCGAGGAGGTCGGCGCGGCCGTGGTGCTCCGCAAGGGCGAGTCGGTCGGCGCCGACGAGCTGAAGGCGTACATCAAGGAGCAGGTGGCCGCCTACAAGTACCCGCGCAAGATCTGGTTCGTGGACGAGCTGCCCAAGGGCCCCACGGGCAAGATCCTCAAGCGGGAGATCGAGGTGCCCGAGCAGGTGGAAGCGACGTCCCCCGGCTGAGGTAGCCGGCTGCAGTTCGACCCCCAGCGCGAGCTAAACCGCTCAGTGCCCGTCGGGCGCCTCGCGGGGGACGCGTTCCTTCCGCTTGAGTACCCTCCGGCCCGCCCGGACCACTAGGCTTCCGCGGCCGTGGCGCTGACTCGCAGAGGACTATTTGGAGCCGGCGCGGCCGGAGCCGCCGGCCTCGGGCTGGCCGCCTGCGGCGACGACTACTTCGAGCCGGCCACGCGCCACGCGAAGGACGCGCCGAACGCGCTCATGCTCATCACGGACTCGACGCGCTTCGACTACATTCGCGCCTTCAATCCGCACAGCCGCGCGAAGACGCCCAACATCGACGCGCTGGTAAAGGACTCGCTCTCGTTCTCCCTGGCCGTGCCCGAGGCGATGCCCACGGGCCCGGCGCGCCGGGCCCTGCTCACCGGGGTGCGCTCCTTCCCCTACCGGAACTACGTGCCGACCAAGGGGCTGCCCATCGGCCCCGGGTGGATCCCGATCCCCGACCACTACCCGATCGTCACCGAGGTGATGGGCGAGGCCGGCATCCAGACCGCCTACTGCACCGACAACCCGTTCCTGATCGGCCCGCGCTTCGCCAACTTCCGCCGCACGGTCGACTGGGTCAAGCCGAGCTTCTCGCAGGGGGCCTACCGCTTCCTCAACAAGCCCTTCAAGCGGCTCGCCACGCGCAGCCAGATCGAGCGCTACCTGCTGCCGGAGCTGTCCGACTCAGTCGAGGTGGGTCGCCTGCGCTCGATGGTGGGCTGGAACTCGATCTACCGCGACAACGAGCGCCAGTACCCGACGGCCCGGGTCGTGCGAGCGGGCATCAACCTCGTGGACGACCTCAAGAAGAAGCGCCCGTTCTTCCTCGGTGTGGACGCCTTCGACCCGCACGAGCCCTTCGACGCCCCGCGCGTGTACCAGTTGGCCGCAGGCAGCCCGAAGGGCATCGAGGTCAGTCAGGGAATCACTCCGATCCAGCCGTTCGAGACGCCCTACTCCTGGGTCGTGCACGTGAACCTCAACGACGACAGCATCGAGCGAGTGCGTGAGCTGTACGCCGCGGAGATCACCTTCGTCGACCAGTGGATCGGGCGGCTGATGAACAAGCTGGCGGACGAGAACCTGCTCGACGAAACCGTCATCTACTACATGTCGGATCACGGCCTGACGCTCGGCGAGAACGGCGTGATGGGCAAGGCCGGCGCCCGCGCGCAGTGGCACATCTACCACGTGCCCGCGATGATCCGGCACCCCGAGGGCAAGCTCGCCGGCCAGACGAGCGACTTCTTCGCCTCCACGCACGACGTGTCGCGCACGCTGCTGTCCTTCATGGGCGTGCGCGCGCCCGGAATGGTGGAGGGGGAGGACCTCTCGGTGCTGTTCGACGGCCGCGAGCCGCCCGAACGCCGGTACTTCACCTCCTGTTACGACAACTACCTGCTCTGCGGCGACCGCGACTGGTTCCTGCTGTCGGACAGCGAGGGGCGCCGCAAGCGCCTCTACGACAAGCGCAACGACCCGAAGGAGCTCCACGACGTGGCCGCCGACCACCCGCAGATCGTCGACCGGCTCTGGAGGGTGCTCGAGGACGAGGCCGGCGGCACGCTGCCGCAGTTCGGCGCGTCCGGCGCGAGGAGCGTGATCGGGGGGTGAGCCGCCGCGGTGGCTTGACCCGCCGCGCGCTGCTGCGCCGGAGCGGCGCCACGGCCGCCGGCGGGGGGTTGCTGGCGAGCCTGGCGAACCCGGCCGCGGCGATGGCCGACCGCTTCGGCGGCAAGCCGGGGTCGAGCGCGCTGCTGGTGGTCCTGCCCTTGGTGCGCTCCGACTACGTGAAGGCGTTCAAGGGACCCTCGGGCACCGACACGCCGAACCTCAACGAGCTGACCGGCAAGTCGCTGCGCTTCGACCGCGTGACCCCGGAGTGCATGCCCGCCCTGCCGGTGCGGCGCACGCTCGTGACCGGGATGCGCTCCTTCCCGTTCCGGTCATGGAAGCGCACCGACGGCATGCCGGACGTGCCGGGCTACAACCCGGTCTGGGACTGGCAGCCGGTGGTGACCGAGACGATGCGCCAGCGCGGCGTGCGGACCGTCTACATCACCGACAACCCGATCTTCGACGGCCCGCGCTTCTCCGACGTGCGCCGCCCGGCCGGCACGCCGCCGGACGCGTCGTCGGCCGGCGGGCTGAAGGCCGAGATCGCCGCCATCGAGCGCCAGTCGGCAGCGGCCGAGCGCACCTTCCGCGCCGGCATCAAGGCGCTGCGCGAGCTCGACGGAAAGGACCCTTACTTCCTCGCCATCGATCCGTTCGATCCGGTGGACGCACGCGAGGTGCCGCCGATCTACATCAAGCCGGGCAGGGTCGACCAGCAGGGCATCGGGCCGATGAACGGCAGGCTCGTCGAGCTGAAGTTCGGCCGTGACGACATCGGTGAGCTGCGCGCCGCCTACCGCAAGCACGTCGAGCGCGTGGACGAGTGGGTCGGCCGGCTGATGGACGTCGTGCCGGACGACGTGTTCCTGTTCATGCTCGGAGACGTCGGCATTGCCCTGGGCGAGCACGACTACGCCGGGCGCGGCACCCCCACGTCGCACCGGCTGTCCTACGAGATCCCCTACCTGATCCGCCATCCCAGAGGGGAGAAGGCCGGCGACGACGTCGACTGGTACGCCTCCACGCACGACGTGGCCCCGACGCTGCTGTCGTCGATGGGCCTCACGATCCCGGGCAAGATGCGCGGCGAGGACCTGACGCAGCTGTTCGACGGTGTCGACCAGGAGGACCTGCCCGAGCGGCCCTTCTCGATGACGTGCAGCGGCTCTCTGATCGTCGTGCGCGACAAGCGCTGGCTGATGGTCGCCGACCGCGAGGAGATGGAGCGGCGCCTCTACGACGACGACGAGGAGGCCGACACCGACAACGACGACAAGCGCTACGACGACGTGGCAAACGACGAGCCCGGCGTGCTGACCGACTTGTCGCTGGCGGCGCTGACGGTCGCCGGCGGCACGCTGCCCGAGTTCGGCCCCGACGGGGCCCTGCGCCCGCCCCGGCAGCGCGGCGACGACGACATCGACGACGACGGCATCCCGAACGACTGGGATGCCGTGGACAACGAGCACCCGGACGACGACGACGATCCGGGCGACATCAAGTTCGACGGGCGCGATCCCGAGGACCGGACCGTCGCCCCCAAGGCCGGGCGGCGATGAGCGCAGCGGCGGAGCCGGCGGCCGAAACCCGCCGCAACCCGTCGGCCGAGTTCCTCTACGCCAACAAGTGGCGGATCTTCGGCGTGATGATGATCGGCTGGGCGATGTCCCTGCTCGACATCTCGATCGTGAACATCTCGATCCCGAAGCTCGAGGAGGAGATGTCCACGGACGTGGGCACGGTCACCTGGGTCATCAACGCCTACAACCTGATGTTCGCGGTCCTGCTGGTGTCGATGGGCCGGCTGGCGGACCAGTTCGGGCGCAAGCGCTTCTTCATCATCGGCCTTACGGTCTTCACGATCGGCTCGGCACTGTGCGCGGTGGCGTGGTCGGTCGAGTGGCTGATCGTCTTCCGCTTGATCCAGGGCGCCGGGGCCGGCATCCTCGCGCCGCTCGGCTTCGCGATGACCGTGCTGGTGTTCCCACCCGAGCAGCGCGGCCGGGGGCTGGCGCTGATCGCGGTCGTGGCGCTGGTGTCGTCGGCACTCGGCCCGGTGCTCGGCGGCGTGCTCATCGAGGTCGCGAGCTGGCACTGGATCTTCCTGATCAACATCCCGTTCGGGGTGCTCGGCGTGGTGCTCTGCCTGCGCTGGTGGCCGGAGACGTGGGATCTCAGCGCCGGCCGTCAGGTCGACGTGCGCGGCATGCTGCTGCTCGGCGCCGCCGTCTTCTGCCTGATCGTCGCCCTGGTGGAGGCGAATCCATTCGGGGGCGACCTGCCGCTCTGGCTCAGCCTGATGCAGGCGGCGATCCTGCTCGGCGCCGCCTTCGTCTGGTGGGAGCGGCGCGCGCCCAGCCCGATGATCACGCCCGGGCTGATCGCCAACAAGCAGTTCCGCAACGCGAACCTGGGCATGCTGTTCTTCGGAGCGGGCGCGATCGGCAGCCTGCTGCTGCTCTCGCTGGTGTTCACGAACCTGTGGGGCTACGAGCCGATCGAGGCGGCCGCGGCGCTCGTCCCAGTCCCGCTGATGGGCCTGCTCGCGTGGCCGTTCGCCGCCCGCGTGGCGGACTCCAAGCCACCCGGGGAGATCGCCCGCCCGGCGCTGATCGTGATGGCCATCGGGATGCTGTGGGTTTCGTTCTTGCCCTCAACCGCCGGCGACGCCTGGGCGTATATCCGCATCCTGCCCGGCCTGCTGATGATCGGCGTGGGGATGGGAATCGGCTTCCCGGCGCTGAACGTGGGAGCGATGGGCGCCGTGGCCGGGCCCGAAATCGGCCTGGCGTCCGGGATCCTCAACACGGCGCGCCAGCTGGGCGCGGCCATCGGGGTCGCGCTTCTGATCGCAACCTTCGGCGGGGCGATGCACGCGCACATGTCGTGGTTCGCCGACGACGAGATCGAGGACATCGTGGACGACTGGGACATGCCGGCCCCGATGGCCGGAGCGGTGATCCAGTCGACGCTGCACGACTACACGGGCGGCACCAAGGACCGCTTCAAGCCCAAGCCGGGCTTCGACGAGGAGATCATCCGCCAGACCGCCGGCTCGGCGCGCGAGGGCTACGCCTGGGCGTTCCGGCACGCCGCGCTGCTGGTGCTCTCGGTGCTGCCGCTGCTGGGCGCGCTGCGCCGCACGCCGGCCCAGGCACGCGCGGAGTTCATGGCGCAGATGCAGGCGCAGCAGGGCGCGAAGGCCGAGCCGGAGCCCGAGCCCGAGCCGCAGCCACGCGGCGACGGCGCCGACGGCGCGCCGCGGGCATCGCCCGTCGAGAACCCCGCGACCTGAGCTAGGGCTTCGCGCCCGCTACGCAGGCGTGCGCCCGTTCCCGCACCAGCGGGTCCGGCGGCTTGACCCAGATGATGGTCACCCGCCCGAGGCGGTCGACGACCGCTTTCGTCCCCGCGACCCTGCGGCGTATCCTCGGCGCGTTCTCCCGCGCCCGCGCCGGGTCGGCGTAGAAGGCGAAGAACGCCAGCGCACCCTTCCCGCTGGGAGAGAGCTCGAGATCGGGAGCGGCCTGGTTGCCGAGCTCGGGTCGCACGGGGACGGTCGGCACTCCGACCGCGTCAAGGCAACCCTGGAGCGCATGCGCGTGGAACGCGTGGCGGCCAAGCGTTAGGCCGACCATGTCATCAGGCACTCCCCTGCCGGGCCGCGGGCTTTGGAAGGCGACGGCTCCGGTGCGGTCGCCAAAGCGGCGCACCTCGAGGGGGTACGAGCGCAGCAGCTCGCGTGCGTCCTCGAAGGCCAGGCCGATGACCCGCGGCATCCGCCTGCCGGAGAGGCCCCCGGCGATGCCCGTGCCGCCGACGACCCGCCGCCCGGCGACCGGGCGGCGGAGCTGCACGTAGAGGGACCGGTAGCGGATCTCCTGGGTGCATGCGACATGGCGATCGGGCGTGTCGATCGCGACGACCTCCCCCTCATCGACCGCGATGCGGATCCGCGACGCCGTCTCGGTGACCCTTGCCCGGCCGTCACCGCGGCGGCAGCGGCCGCTCTCATACACGAGCTTGAGCCTGTCGAGATCGCGGCCGACGGACAGCAGCTGCCACTTCGCCGGCACGCGCTCGACACGGCAAGCGATGTCACCGCACTTCGCGTTGAACTCCGGCGGCTCCTGGCCGAACGCAACCGCGGTCGCCGCAAAGGAGGCGACCAGGGAAAGCACAGGCGCGACCAGTGCCAGTGGCAGCACTTGCCTCATTCTGATCGGTGAGGCCATCGTCTGCAATCCAGCCCACCCCCCGGCCTTGGTCGCATATCGGCCACCATGCGGCGAGAACCCGCCCCGGCGGAGCGGAAGACTCGCAGGTGGCGGCGGGTTGGGTCGCTATGCAGCCAGAACGCGGCCCGGCGGCTCGGCGGGCGTGGGGTGGGCCGAGTTGTGGGTGCCGCGGCCGCTAGACGCCGGCGCCCACCGGCGCCGCGTGCGCCAGCCGCTCCTCCACCAGGGCCACCAGCTTGGCTGCCGACTCCTCGGCGGTTTCCTGCTCGGTGTCGATCAGGAGCTCGGGCGAGCGCGGCTCCTCGTAGGGGTCGGAAACTCCGGTGAACGACTCGATTTGCCCCGAGCGGGCGCGCTGGTAGAGGCCCTTCACGTCGCGGCGCTCGCACTCCGTCACGGATGCGCGCACGTACACCTCCAGGAAGCGCTTGCCCATCCGCGCGCGGGCCGCTTCGCGCGGCTCGCGGAAGGGCGACACCGCCGCCACGAAGGTGATCACACCGTTGCGGCTGAGCAGGTCCGACACCCACGCGAGCCGGTTCACGTTCTTGTCGCGGTCCTCGCGCGAGAAGCCCAGGTCCGCGCTCAGGTTCTGGCGCACGTCGTCCCCGTCGAGCACCTCTACGCGGTGGCCGAGGTCACGCAGCTGCCCGGCGGCCAACCTGCCGATCGTCGACTTGCCCGAGCCGGACAGCCCGGTCAGCCAGACGCAGAGCCCATCCATGCCTCGGACCGGTGCGGCGAGCGTGCCGTACGCGATCGGGCCGAGGTTGGGGTCGCGCTCGTAGAGGTCGAACGCCCGGAAGGAGCTGAACAGCCGGTGATCGGGCCCGTGGTAGTCGGATGAGCCCGTGGTCAGCAGGTCCAGCTCCGCACAGCGATCCGCCAGCAGCAGCACCTGCTCCTCGGTGTGCGTCGTGTAGAACACCTCGACCCCGTCGAGCCCGGCGGCGCGGTAGCGGCCGATCGCCTCCAGCACCTGCCGCTCGTCCTTGATGTCCCAGAACGGGTGCGCCCACACCGCCACGCCCGCCGCCTCGTGGATCCAGGCGATCGCCTCCTCCACGGTCGGGTGTGTGCGGGCCACGTAGCCGGGCTTGCCCTGGATCAGGTAGGCCGGGATGAAGGAGGAGACGTCGGCGTGGCCCTCGGCGGCCAGCCGTTCGGCGTTCGCCGGATGGGCCAGGACCGCGGCCGCGAGGTGCGGGCGCCCGACCGGCTTGCCGGCCGCCTTGCGGGCCGCGATCGGTCCCGGGTCCACCTCGAACCCGAGCTCGTTCAGGAGCGCCGCCATCGCGTCGGCGCGCCGCTCGCGGTCCATGCGAGCGTCCAGCAGCCGCTCGCCCAGCAGCCGGCTGCGATGGTCGATCCCGTATCCGAGCACGTGCAGGTCCTCGTACGGGCCGTCGACCGCCGAGATCTCGGTGGCGGGGACCACCCGCACCCCGTGCAGCGCGCCGGAGGCGAGCGCCTCGTCGACGCCGTCGATCGTGTCGTGGTCCGACAGCGCCAGCAGCTTCACGCCCGCTCCCGCGGCGTTTTCGACCACTTGGGCGGCGGACAGGTCGCCGTCCGAGTGCACGGAGTGGGATTGCAGGTCGAAGGCGGGCGCGCTCACGCGGGCACAGGGTACAAAGTCGCAGGGCCGCCTTACTCGATCGCTATGCCCTGCCGCATCGTGTTTTCCGTGACCACGCGCGGCTCTGTGAACTGCAGCAGGTAGTCCGGCCCGCCCGCCTTCGCGCCGATGCCGGAACGGCGGTTGCCGCCGAACGGCTGGCGGCCGACCATCGCTCCGGTGATGCCGCGATTCACGTACAGGTTGCCAACCGGCAGCCGCGCGGCCACGCGTTCGACCGTCGCCGGGTTGCGCGAGAACAGGCCGCCGGTGAGGGCGAAGGGCAGCGAGTCGACGATGTCGCAGGCCTCCTCGACGCCGGCCACGGTCGTGACCGACAACAGCGGGCCGAAGACCTCCTCGCGGTTCACCTGCGACTGCTCCGGCAGGTCGACGGCGATCGCGGGCGGGCAGAACCAGCCGCTCTCGGGCACCGGGGTCGCGCGCGCGGCGATGCGCCCCTCGCGCTCGGCGATCTCGGCGTACCGCAGCACGCGCTCCTGCGCCTCGCGCTCGATCACCGGCGGGACCTCCGTGGCGAACTCGTCGGCCTGGCCGACGCGCAGCACCTCGGTGGCCCCGGCCAGCCGCTGCACCAGCGTGTCGCTCACCGCCTCGTGCACGAGCACCCGCGCGGCGGCCGAGCACTTCTGGCCGGCGTACGCGAAGGCGGACTGCACGATCGCCGGGACCGCCTCGTCGAGATCGGCGTCGGCATCGACGATCACGCAGTTCTTGCCGCCCATCTCCGACACCACCCGCTTCACGTGCCCCTGCGCCTCCGGCGTCTCAGCCGAGTCGCGCAGGATCTCCAGGCCGACGGCGCTCGAGCCCGTGAACGCGATCACGTGCACCCGAGGGTCGCGCACGAGCGCTGCGCCGGCGTCGCCGTGGCCGGGCAGCAGGGCGAGGGCATCGCGCGGCACGCCGCCCTCGTGGAGCGCGTCCACGAGCGCGGCGGCGCTCGCCGGGGATTGCTCGGCCGGCTTGAGCACGGCCGCGTTGCCCGCCGCCAGCGCGGCGGCAGTCATTCCGCAGGGGATCGCCAGGGGGAAGTTCCAGGGCGCGATCACCGCCGCCACGCCGCGCGGCGCGTAGCGCATCCGGTTGCGCTCGCCCGGCACCTGGATCAGCTCGCGGCCGCTCTCCAGCTCGACCGCCCCGGCGGCGTAGTACTCGAGGAAGTCGATCGCCTCGCACACGTCCGCGTCGGCCTCCGGCCAGGGCTTGGCGCACTCGCGCACCTGCAGCGCGGCCAGCTCGAGCCGGCGCTCGCGCAGCCGGGCGGCGGCGCCCCGCAAGGCCCGCGAGCGCTCGGCCGCGGAGCGCCCGCCCCACTCGCGAAAGCCGCGCTGCGCCGCCTCCACCGCGGCGGCGGCCTCCGCGGCGCCGGCCCGCCCGGCCCGCGCCACCAGCCGCTCCGGCGAGCCGGGGTCGGTGGAGTCCAGGCCGGCGTCGGCACCGCGCTCGCCGCCGATCAGCACCGGCACGGCCAGCGGCAGCTTCGCGTCCAGGTCGCGCAGCGCCTCCAGCAGCCCCTCCCGCACCGGGGCGCGGCGCAACTCGAGGATCGGCTCGTTGCGAAAGCTCACGGCGCCGCCAGCAGCTGCTCGACGGAGACGCCGCGCTGCAGGTCGCTCAGGAACGAGTCGTTGGCCGTGTTCTCGAGTAGCCGCCGGACCAGATAGGCCATGCCCGCCACCATGTCGCCCACCGGACAGTAGATGCGCACGCGCATGCCCTGGTCCACGAGCGCCGCCGCCAGGTCGTCCCCGAGCCCGCGCAGGACCTGCAGCTCGAGGTCGGGGTCGGCTCGCCCGGCGGCCCGGTTGGCCGCCACCGCGTGCGCGACCGAGCGCAGGTTGTGCGAGGCGATCGCCGGGCGCACGTAGGGCCACCCCTCCAGCAGCCGCCGCGTGAGCCGCTCGAAGTTGCGGTCCGAATCGGCCTTCTGCTCGAAGACCGGCGGCGTCCAGCCGTGCTGGCGCGCCTCTACCACCTCGTGGTCCCAGTAGGCGCCCTTGACCAGCCGCACCACGAGCGGCTGCTCGCGCCGAGCCGACTGCGCCCACGCGATCACCTGCTCCAGCTGCTCGGGGGACTCGCGCAGGTAGGCCTGGAGCACGATCCCGGTAGAGGGACCGTCGCGCAGCTGCGGCTCGTCGAGCACGTCGAAGACGAGCTGCATGGTGGCCTCGAGCGTGTCGACGGACTCCATGTCGATGTGCAGGTGCGCGCCCAGCTCCTTCGCGCGCAGGAGCAGCGGACGCATGCGGCGCGCGGCGTCGTCACGGCCTATCTCGGGCGCCTCCGGGCGCAGCAGCGGGCTCAGCGCCGAAACCTTCACCGACACGTTCACGCGCGGCAGCGCGCCCAGCGCGTCGCGCTCCAACACCGGCCGCGCGGGCCAGCGCGGAGCCGCCTCGGCGAGCGTCTCGAGCGCGTCGAGGCAGCGCGCCGCGTAGCGGTCCGCCTCGGCCTGGGTGACGGTCGCCTCGCCGAGCAGGTCGAGCGAGACGGCAGCGCCGTGTTCCCACAGGTGGCGGATGTGGCGCAGCCCGGCGCGCGGCGTCTCCCCCACGATGAAGCGGTGCGCCATGTGCCGCACGCCCGCGGCCGCCGCGGCGCCAAGCGCCGCCCGCCCCGCCTTCGTCCCGGACATGCGCATGGCGGCCTGGATCGGCGGCGAGCGCTCGTCCACCTCGTCCAGGTAGGCGGTCAGGTGCCGCGCCAGGTCCTCGAGGCTCGTGCAGGCCGGCGTGACGTCGACGAACCGAAACAGCGCGGCGCGCAGCTCCTGGTCGCCGGACGCCATCTCCATAGCCTTGACGTCGAGCGCCCTCAGCGGGTGGCGCGGCCTCCTCGGAAAGGCCGCGTGGACCGAGCGGCCGACCCTCTTCAACTCTTCCTCCACCAACGTGAACCATATGCTTCCGCCGGTGCCCCACCTGGTCCTCGGCCCCCTTTTGCGCTACGTCGGAGAGACCGAAGCGGTGATCTGGGTCGAAACCGACGAGGCGTGCGAGGTCGAAGTGCTCGGCACCCGCGAGAGAACGTTTTGCGTGGCCGGTCACCACTACGCGCTCGTGTGCTGCGGGCACCTGGCGCCTGGCACCTGGCACGAATACGAGGTGCGCCTCGACGGCCAACTCGTCTGGCCGGTCGCCGACGGCTTCCCGTCCAGCGCCTTCCACACGTATCCCAAGGAGGGCGCGCTCCAGGTGGTGTTCGGGTCGTGCCGGGTCGCGGCGCCGCACGAGCCCCCCTACTCCCTGAGCAAGGACGAGGACGAGCGCGGCCGCGAGGTGGACGCGCTGCACACGCTGGCGCAGCGCATGCGCAACCAGCCGCGCGAGCGCTGGCCCGACGTGCTGCTGATGATCGGCGACCAGGTCTACGCCGACGAGGTGTCGCCCGGCACCCGCTCGTTCGTGGAGTCGCGCCGCGACGTGAGCGAGCCGCCCGGGGAGCGCGTGCTCGACTTCGAGGAGTACACGCGGCTCTACAGCGAGAGCTGGGGGGACCCGACGATCCGCTGGCTCCTGTCGACGCTGTCGACGGCCATGATCTTCGACGACCACGACGTCCACGACGACTGGAACATCTCCCAGGCCTGGCTCGAGAAGATGCGCCGCAACGACTGGTGGAACCACCACATCGTGGGGGCGCTCGCCTCCTACTGGGTCTACCAGCACCTGGGCAACCTCGAGCCCGGTCACCACGCCGACGACGAGCTGCTGCGGCGCGTCAAGGAGGCCGACGACGGCTGGCCGATCCTCGAGCAGTTCGCGCGCGAGGCCGACCGGTCCACCTCGGGCACGCGCTGGAGCTACTGCCGCGACCTCGGCCGGACCCGGCTCGTGGTGATCGACTCGCGCGCCGGGCGCGTGCTCGAGGAGGGCCGCCGCTCGATGCTCGACGAGAAGGAGTGGGAGTGGGTCGCGGACCATTTCGCCGGCGACTTCGACCACCTGCTGGTGGCCACGTCGCTGCCATGGCTGCTCGGGCCGGGCATGCACTACGCGGAGGCCTGGAGCGAGGCCGTGGCGGGCGGCGCCTGGGGTTCGGCATTCGCTCGGATCGGCGAGCGCCTGCGCCAGGCCGTGGACCTCGAGCACTGGGCCGCGTTCGGCGAGTCGTTCGCGCGCCTGACCGAGCTGGTGCGCTCGGTGGGAGCGGGCGAGCGCGGCCCGGCGCCGGCGTCTGTGGTCGTGCTCTCCGGCGACGTGCACCACGCTTATTTGTCCGAGGTCGCCTTCCGGCGCGACGCGGGGGTGCGGTCGCACGTGTTCCAGGCGGTCTGCTCGCCCTATCGCAACCCGCTGGAGGAGCGTGAGCGGCGGGTCATCAGGCTGGGCATGTCGCGCCCGTTCGAGTTCGTCACGCGCGCGCTGGCGGCCGCCGCGGGCGTGGACGAGCCGGAGGTGCGCTGGCGAATGGTGGGCGACGGGCCCTGGTTCGACAACCAGGTGGCGACGCTGCGCGTCGACGGCCGTGCGATCGAGTTGCGCCTGGAGAAGGCCGTGCCGGTCGACGACGCGTCGGCACGCCTGGAGGAAGTGCTCGATCGCAGGCTTGCGTGAGTGCGCAACTCCTGCGCGCCTGGCTTGTTCTGACCACCGTTATGAGACTTAGAACACGCCAGATGCTTCCGGCGCTCGTCGCCTCCGCCGCACTGATGCTTGTCGCCGCCACGGGCGCGCAGGCGAAGGTGGTCGAGCTGACCGGCACCACCACGATCACGCCCTCGAGCGAGGCGACCCAGTTCCTCGCGAACAACGGCGTCACGGTCACGCCCACGGGGAAGGCCACGGCCGAGGGAGGCGGGTACGTCTTCCCGATCGCGGCCGGCTTCGGCAACCCCAAGACCTTCAACGGGCTGCTCGCGCACAAGGGAGGACTGAAGTTCTCCAAGGGCGAGCGCTCCGCGGTGGTGCAGCGCTTCGTCGCCGTGCGCATCCGCGGCGCCGGCGCCGTGGTGCTCGCTCAACTGCCCGGACTGCGCGGCGGCTGCTCGCACCTGCGCCAGGCGCTCGGCCGGTTCGCCCTCGAGCATCCGAAGGCCGCGCACCGTATCCGCAAGGCGGCGCGCAAGCACCCGCAGGCCACCCGTCACCTGCTGCGGGCGGTGCGGGAGTACTGCAGCGGAGGACGTGTGATCGTGCTCGCGCGGCTCACGAACCTCGGCAAGCAGACGAGCTACAGCGGTGCACTCCTGACCGCCGATCTCAAGCTGAGCGCTCAGGCGGCCCGGCTGCTCAACAAGCTCGCCGGCACGAACACCCTCTCGGCAGGCGCCCCGCTGGGCACGGGCGAGTCGCGGGTTTCGGTCTTCGACTGACGCCGGGAAGATCTGGGGGACGGGCACGGGCGGCCGACGGGCCGCCCGTTCCGCCTCCCGGAGGGGTACCCTGACCCGCCCCGCATGGACTACCCCGTCGAGAGCTTCACCGAGGCCGAGCGCGCCGCGCTGAGCCCACACTTCACCAACCTCGACCGGCCCGTCTTCGCGCTGATCGGGCTCCCCGAGACCGTCAAGGGGGCCATGTTCGCGCGCTATTCGCGCTACCAGGGGACACTGCGGCGGCTCTACCTCGACGAGTTCGCCGCGGAGGGCGCCTCGCTCCCCGCGTTCGACGGCGAGGAGGGCGAGCGCGCCCGCAAGCTGTACGAGCGCATCTTCCTCGGCTACGGCGACGACTCCGTCGCTCAGCTCGGCGGCGCGCACATCGCGTGCGAGTGGGTTTCCAACGTGATGACGAAGCTGCTCCAGCGCGGCCGGCTGGCCGCCTACCTCGAGCAGTCCACGCGCTACATGCCCTACGACGTCCCGATCGGCGCGGGACTCGGCTACCGCTACTGGCGCCACGCAGAGCTCGGGCCCGAGTACGGGGCGGCCATGGACTTCCTGTTCCGCGCCTATTCGGAGTCGCTGCCGCGGGTGGAGGCCTGGGCGGCCGAGCGCTTCCCGCGCCCCGAGGGGGAGCCGGAGGCGGCGCACCAGCGGGCGCTGCGGGCGAAGGCGCTCGACCTGCTGCGCGGGCTGCTCCCGGCCGCCTCGCTGTCGCATGTGGGGATCTTCGCCTCGGGCCAGGCCTACGAGCAGCTGCTGCTGCGCCTGTACTCCTCGCCCCTGCCGGAGGCGCGCGACTACGCGGACATGATCCTGTCGGAGCTCAAGGCCGTGATGCCGAGCTTCGTGGCGCGCGTGGAGCGCCCCGAGCGCGGAGGTGAGTGGATCTCGTACCTGAGCGAGCGCTCGCAGGCGGCCGACCGCTGGGCGCGGCGGCTCGGGCTCGACCGCCCGAGCCGCGACGAGCCCGCCGGGCCGGTCGTGCGGCTGCTGTCGGTCGACGGCGACGAGGAGCGCCTGCTGGCCGCGCTGCTGTTCGAGGCGGCCGGCACCTCGGAGGAGGAGGCGCGCAGCGCCCTCAGGGCGCTTCCGCCCGACGAGCGCGCGGCGATGCTGGCCGAGCTGGTCGGCGAGCGCCGCAACCGGCGCCACCGTCCGGGACGCGGCTTCGAGGCGCTGCGCTACCGCTTCGAGGTGGTCTCCGACTACGGCGCCTTCCGCGACCTGCAGCGCCATCGCATGCTCACCGTGCAGTGGCAGACGCTCGGGCCGGAGCTGGGTGCCGGCGTGCCGGAGGAGCTCGACCAAGCGGGCGTCGGGGATCTCTACAGGGAGGGCCTCGAGCGCTCGCGCGCCGAGCACGCGCGCATCGTCGAGTCCGGACACCCGGAGCTGGCCCCGTACGCGCTCTGCCTCGGCTACAGGATCCGCTACGTGCTCGACATGAACGCGCGCGAGGCGATGCACCTGATCGAGCTGCGCTCCGGGCGCGAGGGTCATCCCGCCTATCGCGCGGTCGCCCACGCGCTGCACGCCGAGATCGCCCGCGTGCACCCGGCGGTCGCGGCGTCGATGACCTTCGTGGACCGCGACACCGAGCCGCGCCTGGAGCGGATCCTGTCCGAGATCCGGGCGCACGCCAAGCAGGCGTCGCGGGCATGAGCGGCACGGCCGTTCCGCTCATGCGGGACGTTCGCGTGGCGCCCTCGATCCTCGCCTCCGACTTCGCCCGCCTGGGCGAGCAGGTCGAGCTGGTGATGGACGCCGGCGCGCGGGTGATCCACATAGACGTCATGGACGGCCACTTCGTGCCGCCGATCTCGATCGGGCCGCTGATCGTGGCGTCCCTGCGCGAGCTGGTGCACGAGCGCGGCGGCGTGCTGGACGTGCACCTGATGGTCGAGCGCCCCGAACGCCGCGTGGAGGAGTTCGCGGCCGCGGGGGCGGACTCCCTGGCCGTGCACTGGGAGGCCACGCCGCACGTGCACTACGCGCTCACGGCGGTGCGCGAGGCCGGCCTGAACGCGGGCCTCGCGATCAACCCCGGCACGCCGCCGGAGGCGGTGGCGGGCCTGGCGGAGGCCTTCGACCACCTGCTGTGCATGACCGTCAACCCGGGCTGGGGCGGGCAGGCCTACATCGACAGCTCCACCACCAAGGTGGCCCGGCTGCGCGAGCTGCTCGGCCGCGACGTGCCGATCGAGGTGGACGGCGGCATCGACGCGGCCACGGCGGGCCCGGTCGCGGCGGCGGGCGCCACGCTGTTCGTCGCGGGCTCCTCGATCTTCGGCTCGCCGGATCCGGCGCAGGCGTATCGCGACGTCGCGGCGGCGGCAGGCGCGGTCTAGGGCCTAGGGCAGCGCACCCTCGAGCGGCGGGTCGGTCCCGACCAGCCGGCAGCTGCGGACCTGACCCATGCGGTCGGGGTCCAGGGCGACATGGGCGTGGGGATCGAGCGTGTTCGAGTCGGTGTCCGCGAATGGCCACGCCTCGTCCTGGGCCGCCACCAGCCGCCCGCCGGCGTCGACACACCGGAGCGTCACGGCGCGAGCGCCGCCCGCGCGGTCCGCTTCGTTCGCCGCCGGCTCGACGTAGACGATCAGCTCGGGGAAGGAGGTCGACAGCTCCAGGCGCAGCTCGGGGCCGGTCGCCTCGGCCGGCCGCGCCTTGTCGTCGCCGCTGCCGCCGGATGCGAACAGGACCGCGAGCGGAACGCCCAGAACGAGCAGCACCACGATCACGGTGAGCACGGTGCGCGCGCGTTCCTCCATCAGGCCTCCCCCGCCTAGAGCCTGGGTCTCGCGGCCTCGATCAGCGCGGGCACCAGCCGGTGGCCTTCGACTCCTTTGGCTGACAGCTTCAGCCGCAGAATGCCGGTACGCGCCGTGGCCGGAGACGAGGCACCGAAGACGAAGTTGCCGAGGCTGTAGGCGACCAGGCGCCTTGGGCCGGCGGGCCGGATCGGCTGCAGCACGTGCGGGTGGGCGCCGATGACGGCATCGGCGCCGGCGTCGAGGGCGATTTGAGCAAACGCGCGCTGGCGGCCGTCCTCGGTGGTCGACCGTTCGACGCCCCAGTGGAAGGTGGCTACGACGACGTCTGCTGTGCGCTTCGCTTTGCGCACGCCCTCCGCGATCAGCTCGGGGGTCGCGGGCTGCGTGCCCGCCCTGTCGGGCCCGGCGTAGAACTCGGCCGGGAGGATGTTGGAGAAGCCGACGAAGGCGATCTTCAGCCCGAGCCGGGTGACGGTGCGCGGCCGCGCCGCGGATTCGAGGCTGCCGCCGGCACCGACGGCTTGCATGCCGAAGCGCCTCACGTGCTGCACGGTGTCGAGCAGCGCCCGCGTCCCGTAGTCGCCGGTGTGGTTGTTGGCCAGGTTGAGCACGTCGAAGCCGGCGTAGGTGGCCACCGCCTTGAGGGAGGAGGGGTGACCGCGAAAGTTGAACTGCTTGGGCACTGCGGCCCCGCGGGTGGAAACGGCGCATTCGAGGTTCCCGAAGGCGATGTCGGCGGCGCGCAGCACCTTGGCCGTCCCGGTCCAGGGGTAGAGCGGGCCGAACGTGTCGATCAGGGCGCCGGGGCCATCACCGAGGTTGATGTCGCCGACGGCGGCGAGCAGAACGGGGCGCGAGCGCACGGTGACGCGCCTGGAGGTCGCGCCGCCGGCCGCGGTGGCGCGCAGCGCGTAGCGCCCGCGCAGCCGGTGCGGCTCGACGTTTCTCCGAAAGCGCCCGCTCGGGTCCGCGCGAGTGGCGGCCAGACGGCGCCAGCGGCCATCGAGCCTCGTCTCGATCTGGACCCGCTCGCCCGGGGCGGCGCCGCCTCCCGTCAGCGGGATCGCAACCCCGGTCGCGACCAGCCGCGGGGCGCTCAGCTCGAGCGGCGCGGGCTGCTGAGCGTGGGCTGGAGCGGTGAGGAAGGCCGGCGCCGCCAGTGCCGCCAGCGCCACTGCAGCCGCCCCGCACGCCCCTTTCCCCTGAGTGCGAGGGAGGTTTCCAGTCATATAGACGGGAAAGCTCCCCCACACTCCCGAGCGGCGCGTGCGCGGGCTACGACTTAGCGCCTTTTTCGCCTTCTCTTGCGTGAGCTGGGGCGCTGGGGCGCCGGCTCGGGGTCGGGTGTGTCGGCGGACGCCGATGGAGTGGAAGGCCCGCCGCCACCGCCTTCCTCAGACGCCGCTCCCGCGGGCACCAGGCCGCGGCGCTGGGCCGCGCTCGGCCACGGGTCCGGCTGGCCGGTTTCCCATGCAGGGCCCCGCCCTCCCGGCCAGAGGCCGAGGAACAGCGCGCCCATCGCCCCGAGCCAGAAGGCCTGGATGATCTCGGGCACCAGCGGCATCAGCCGCAACACCATCAGCGCCCCAGCGATCACTCCGAGGATGGCCATGAACTGGCTCATCAGCCCGGCGCGGCGGGCGCGCAGCGGCAGCATCACGAACAGGAACGCCGTGGCCACCGAACCGGCCAGGCTCAGCCCGACCAGGATCGGGCTGACGTCGTTCGACAGCAGGTCGTGGGCGCACTCGTCGCCCCGCTTGCCGAAGATGGCCGGACAGAACTTGCCCACGTCGGACGACCCCGCGGCGAACTGGTCGGCCACGTCGACGCGGTCGATCGCGCCGACCACCTGGGAGATCGCGTAGAAGGCCGGACCGATGACGATCAGGTAGACGAACCACCGCGGCATCTGCGGACTGCGGTGGGCCGTCGCGCGAAACAGGTAGTAGAAGACCCCGATCAGGCAGAGGGCCGAGGCCGCCTGCAGCGCCGCGGACAGGATCAGGGTGCTGTGGGAGTCGTGGGCCGAGAGCAGGAAGTCCGGCAGCGCCTCGACCCGGGGCCGGTCCGTGAAGATCGACTGGAGCGCGAACGTGCCCGCGAGCAGCAGGAAGCCGGCCGCGAACGCGGCGATCGCCGCCGGCCGGCCGTAGCGGGCCTCCCACTGAAGCTGGTCCTGGTCGCTCACCTGGGCAGCGGCGCGTCGTCAGGGCGGCGCGGCGAGCCCTCCGACCGGCGCCCGACTCGCGGCGGGTAGTACTCGGGGTCGTCGCGCTCCACGACCCGCGACACCCGGTCGCCGACCGCCAGCACGAGGTCGAGGGCGGGCGCCATCACTCGGATCAGGGCTTCCACTCGGTGGCGGGTGCGCAGCTGGCCGGGCGTGAGCGGTGCCATCGTCGTCAGCCGCCCCGCTGGTGGAAGTAGAACTCGGGCAGCGCCGCCTTGGCCACCTCGGCCGTTATCTGCTGGGCCAGGTGCAGGTCGCCCGCCCTGACCGCGAGGTCGTCGATCGTGACGATGCCGGCCAGCTCCTCGCCGTCGATGACCGGCAGCCGGCGGATGTGGTGCTGCACCATCAGCGCCACCGCCTCCTCGAGGTCCATCTCCACCTGACCGGTCACCAGCGGTCGCGAGGCGTGCGAGCCGGCGAGCTCGCCGACGTCCACCTGGTCCGCCACCACGGCGAGCGCGAGGTCGCGGTCGGTGATCACGCCGACCGCGCGGCTGCCTTCGCAAATGACCACCGAGCCGACGTTGCGGTCGCGCATCAGCTCGCCGACGCGCCGCAGGGTGTCCTCCGTCGCGGCCGTGACCACGCCCTCCGTCATCACCTCCGAGATGCGCACGGGGGCGACTGTATCGTGCCGCCGGGGACGATCGTCCTGTGTCCTGGCAGCCCGGCTAGCTGGTCCCGAAGCCCTCGCGCGCCTCGCGCACGAGGATCACGGCCTCGGGGAACATCAGGCGCATCGCCTGGAGCAGGTCGTGCGACTGCTGCTCCGCGTTGCCCTGCAGATTCATGCGCTGCAGCCCGGCCACGGTCATGTCGACCGCCAGCTTGATCGCGTTGTCGGCCCACGCCACGCGCTGGGCGCCCTGCATCTGCTCGGCGAACTCAGCCATGCGCCGGCGCAGCTCGTCCGGGTCGCCGAAGAGGCCGCCGAAGGGGTCTTCCGAGGACATGCCCCGAGTCTAGACATCGGGGGACGCGCGGCCGGATCGCGCCTCCTCGGCACGATCCGCGCGCCCGCGCGCGACCACCTCCTTGAAGCTGCGCAGCCTGAAGATGAACACCAGCGAGGCGAAGCCGATCCCGAACGTGAGCGCCCCGATCGCGATCTGCTGCCCGACGGAGTAGGCGGCCACCGTCGAGGCCGCCAGCGCCCCGCCGCCGAACACCTTGACCAGCAGCGCCTGCTGCACGCCCGCCCCCTGGGGCGTGAACGGCACCGCCGCGGAAACCGCGTTCACCCCGAGCACCAGCAGCACGTTCTTCACCGAGCCGCCCACGTTGAACGCCTCGAGCAGCGCCCAGAAGGCCGCGAAGCGAAACAGCCAGCCGACGAACTGCACGGCGAACACCTCGCGCAGGTAGCGGCGCCGGTCGCTGAGGATGGCGAAGCCCTGCTTGACGCGCTCCCAGAAGGCCCTCACCCGCACGCTCAGCAGCGCGAAGGCCACGAACGCCCCGATTGCCAGCACCGTGAGCAGGAACAGCGTAAAGCGAGGGTGCTGCGCCAGATAGGAGAGGTCGAACGCGTTCAGCTTCGCGAACTCCGGCGGCTTGGGGAACACGCCCTGCGTGAACGCGAACAGCAGGATCAGCGAGCCCATCGCGGCGTCGAAGATGAGCTCTACGACGAAGCTCGCCGCCACCGCGGGGTAGCTCGAGTTCGGCACGGAGATCTTGGTCAGGAACAGGCGCACCACGTCGCCTCCGCGCGCTGGGATCACCGCGTTGAAGCCGTATCCCGCGAAGTACGCGCCCCAGATCTCGCGGAACTGGATGCGCTCGTTCGGGTAGGCCGCGCGCAGGATGTGGAAGCTCGCGCGCGCCCGCAGCGTCAGGTAGGCGGTGAACAGCAGCAGCGCCAGCACCAGCGGGCCGAGCCGCACGGAGGCCAGGTTCGAGACGAAATCGTCGACTGCGTCGAAGAACGACTGGAACGACTCGCCGAGCGTCGCGGGCGCCACGGGAGGAAAGGTACGGTGCCGGTCACCGAACCGCGCGCGCCCGGATTGCGTATAGCGTGGACGCATGGCTCCGAGCGACGCAACGCTCGTGGAGCGACTGCCGGGCGACGACAGCGGTGACGAGCTGCGGGAGCTCTACCGCCGATACTCGAGCGAGCTGTTCGGCTTCGCGTGCAACGCCCTAGGCGACCGCGAGCTCGCGGAGGAGGTCGTGCAGGACGTGTTCGCCCGCGCCTGGCGCCACGCCGCGGACTACGACTCTGGGCGCGCGAGCGTGCGCACCTGGCTGTACACGATCGCCCGCAACCGGATCGTCGACGCCCGGCGGCGGGCGTCGGTCCGGCCCGGCCTGGCGCCGGATACAGCCCCCGAGAGCCCGGGCGAGATCGACCGCGAACTGGAGCAGGCGGTGCTGCGCTGGCAGGTGGCCGCCGCGCTGGCGCGACTCTCGCCGGAGCACCGCGAGGTCATCCGCCTGGCGCACTACGGCGGCCTCAGCCTGCGCGAGATCTCCGAGCACAAGGGCATCCCGCTTGGCACGGTCAAGAGCCGCACCTCGTACGCGCTCCGCACCCTGCGCCTGATCCTCGACGAAATGGAGGTGCGCGCGTGAGCGCGTGCCCGACCCACGCCGCCCTGCTCGGCGGCTATGTGCTCGGCTCGCTCGACTCCGCCGAGATGGAGGAGATGCGGCGTCACCTGGCCGAGTGCCCCCACTGCGGCCCCGAGGCGCGCACGCTGGAGGTGCTGCCGACGCTGCTCGACAGCATCGAGCCCGACGACGTGCCGCCGCCGTCCGTCTCACCGGCGGTCGAAGAGGCCGTGCTGGACCGCTTCGCTCGCGAGCGCGGGCGGGACCGGCGCGCGCGCCCGCGGCCGCTCTCGCGTGCCCGGCTCCCGCGTGTCGCGGCGCTCGCGGCAGCATGCGCCGCGACGGTCGTGCTCGCGCTGGTGCTGCTTGGGGAGGACGAGCCGGACTCGCACGCCTACGCGAGCGCGCGGCTCGCACCGCTCAGCGCCGGCTCGGGTGCCGTCGCCACGGCCTGGGCCGACGACGTGCCGGCCGGCACGCGCGTGCGGCTGCGCGCCCACGGGCTGCCGGTGAGAGAGGGTTCGATGTACGAGCTCTGGTGCATCCGCGCGGACGGCCACTGGGTGAGCGGCGGTACGTTCCGCGCCGGCGGCGACGGCAGGGCGGAGGCCGTGCTGACGGCCGCGGTCCGGCCGGGCGACTACCACGTCATGGTGGTCACGCGGCACATGGCGAGAGAGGCCAAGGGCGACCACGGCCCGGCCCTGCTGCGCGGCCGCCTGCGGTATTGAGCCGAACCGGTCGGCCGGGCCTTGCGTACACCGGTGCATGCGTAAGCCGATCCTGATCCTGGTATCCGTAATCGCGACCTTGGCGCTGATCGCCGCGGGGTGCGGAGGCGACGACAACAGCAGCAGCGGCGGTTCGAGCGGAAGCTCGTCGTCCACTACCGACTCTTCGGGAGCGTCGGGCAACAACGCCTCCGACACCACCAACACCGGTGGCGGAGGCGGCGCCTCGAAGCTGAAGCTGACCGCGGACCCGGGCGGGGCGCTGAAGTTCGACAAGACCGATCTGAGCGCCAAGGCCGGCAAGGTCACGATCGTCATGGACAACCCCTCGAGCGTGCCGCACGCCGTCGAGGTCGAGGGCAACGGCGTCGAGAAGGTGACCAAGACCGTGACGGGCGGGACCGCCGACTTGACGGCGAACCTCAAGGCCGGCAAGTACGAGTTCTACTGCCCGGTCGACGGCCACAGGCAGGCCGGCATGGAGGGCACGCTGACCGTGGGCTGAGCCGCCGGAATAATGAGCGTGACCCGCGGGATGCCGGCCCACGAGCCTGCCAATCTCCAGCGGGGGTCCGGGGGCGCGAGCCCCCGGCTGTCACTTCAGCAGCTTCGACAAACGGCGGTCCTTCAGCACGCGCCCGCCTGTCTGCTCCTCCGGGCAGTAGCACATGACGTAGTCCTTGAAGTGAATCGCCTGGATCGTCGCGCCGCAGCTGGGGCAGGCTTCGCCAGCGCGACGGTGCACCTGGAGCGGCATCGGCAGCTTGTCGGGAATCGTGTCCCCGATGACCTCCTCGTAGTGCTCGAGCGCCCCACCGAGCACCTCGTCGCACGCCGCGCGCAGCCGCTCGCGCGCCTCGTCGTCCAGCTCGGATCCCTTCTGGAACGGCGACAGGCCGGCGGTCCACAGCAGCTCGTCCACCCACGAGCGGCCGATGCCCGCGATCGTGCGCTGGTCGCGCAGCAGCGGGTGGAGGTGCCGCGATTGGTCGAGCAGGCCGGCGAACTCCTCCTCGGGAGGCGGCGGGTAGGCGTCCGGGCCGAGCGTTGCCACGGATTCGTCTCCCTCGAGCGCCTCGGCGGTCAGCAGCTTGGCCCAGGCCCGCTGCTGGGTGCCGAACTCGCGCAGCCGCAGCTCCCTGCCCCCCTCGAGCCGGATCAGCAGCCGCGAGGTGCGGTCGCGCAGCGACGCCCGCGTGTCCCACAGCTGCAGGCGTCCTGCGGACATCAGGTGCACCAGCACGACCAGCTCCCCGGTGTCGATCACCAGCATCTTGCCGACCCGGCGCACACCCGCGATCGTGCGGCCGGCGAGCGCGTCGAGCCGCGGGTCGAACGTCTTCATCGTGACCATGCCGGGAGCGAGCGCGGACTCGATCGTCGCGCCGGTGGCGGCGCGCGACAGGCGGCGCGCGGTGATCTCGACTTCGGGCAACTCGGGCATCGGCCAAGAGTAGGCTGCGTGCGATGCGAATCTCCGTGGCCGCCGACGAGCGCACCGGCGTCGCGGACGCCGTGGTGGAGGAGCTGCGCCGCCGCGGGCACGAGCCGCTGGTGCACGGCGCGCTCGCCGACGACGAGCGCGACGACTGGGCGTGGTCCTCGGAGGCCGCCGCCCGGGACGTGGCCGAGGGCCGCGCCGACCAGGCGGTCGTGTGCTGCTGGACCGGGACGGGCGCGTCGATCGCCGCCAACAAGGTGACCGGCATCCGCGCGGCCCTGTGCGCGGACGCGGAAACCGCCCGCGGCGCGCGGCGCTGGAACGACGCCAACGTGCTGGCGCTGTCGCTGCGCACCACCAGCCCGGCGGTCCTCGAGGAGATCCTCGACGGCTGGTTCGAGGCGGCCCCCAGCGAGGATGCGGACGACCGGGCCAACGTCCAGCACCTGGACGCGATCGGCTAGCCGGGGAGCGGCTCGCGCTCCGGGTTGCGCACGCCCGGGATGAAGAGGAACACGAAGGTCATCGCGCCGAGTGCCCCGGCGAGCGCGAGTGTCTCACGAGCCCCGATCAGGGCCGCCACCGGCCCGGTGATCGCGAACGACACCGGTGTGAGGCCAATCGACACGAACCAGTCGAAGCTCGACACCCGGCCCAGCAGCTCGGGCGGCACCAGCGTGTTCATCAGCGTGTTCCACACCACCAGGGCCGCCGTGCCGAGCGCGAAGTTGACGAACGACACCAGGCACATCAGCCACGCGGTCTGGGCGAAGGCGAGGGCGATCAGGAGAAAGTCGCCGAAGCACCAGGCCGCCCACATGAACGTGACGTGGCGCCTCGGCAGCCCGGTCCGCCCCACGAGCACGGCGCCGACCAACGAGCCGGCGCCCCCCGCGGCCAGCACGACCCCGAACGTGTCGGCGCCGCCCCCCAGCTCATTCCGGATGATGAAGGGCAGCAGCACCTCGAAGGGCCCGATCGTGAACAGCAGGAACAGCAAGGCGCCGAGCAGCGTCCCCCAGAGCCAGGCGTTCGCACGAACGTACGCGAAGCCCTCGCCCAGGTCGCGCCACAGCGTTCCGCGCTCGGAGCGCGGCGGCGGACGCCGGCTGATGCCGATCACCGCCAGCGCCGAAACCGCGAATGTGATCGCGTCGAGGAGGAAGGCCGTGCCCACGCCGAAGAGCGCGATCAGCGCGCCGCCGAGCGCAGGGCCGGCGAACCGCATGCCCAGCGGCTCCAGCATCTCCTTCATCGCGTTGGCCTGCAGCAGCTCCTCGCGCGGGACGACCTCCGGCACGATCGCGGTGAAGGCGGGCGTGAACAGCGCCTGCCCGAACCCGTAGACGACCACCAGCAGGACCAGATGCCATAGCTCCGTCACACCGGCAAGCGCGAGCGCCGCAATCGCGCCGATCGCCGCGCAGCGGACCAGGTCGGCGATAACGAGCAGCCGGCGCCGCTCGAAGCGGTCGCTCAGCACTCCGGCGAGCAGCAGCCCGGCGACCTGCGGAAGCGTCCAGGCGACCCCGACGATCGCAAGCGCGCCGGGCGCGTTCGAGATGTCGTAGACGAGCCAGGCGATCGCGACCAGGTAGATGCCGTCGCCGGCCAGCGAGACGGCCTGGCCGACCCACAGCAGCCGGAAGTCCCGGTGGCGCAACGCGCGCAGCACGTTGCTCAGGTTACTTTGAGTGCCGCCAAGGCGCCGGCGCGCCCTGCCGGCCGGCGCGTCAGCTCACCTTGAAGGACTTCTTCTGGACGGCCTTCTTGTCGAAGTCGTCGGAGAGCGTGAGCACGCCGTTGTAGCTGCCCGCCTTGAGCCGCTTCACCGCGATGCTGTGCTTGCCGGCCTTCAGCCGCTTGAGCTTGACCGTGCGCTTGGCGGCGCCGGTGACCTTGTAGGTCGCCGTCGCGGCCTCGTTCAGCTTGAAGCTGACGGTCACCTTCGTGCCGCTCACCTTCGTCTTGAAGTTGTCGACCGTGTCGGCCACGGCGTCCTTGCCGACCACGATCGTGCCCTTCATCCCAAACGTCTGGTGCGGCGTGCAGACGTACTGGAAGCGCCCCGGCTTCGTGAAGGTCTTCTCGAAGGTTTCGCCGGCGTTCTTGCTCTGCGAGTCCCAGGACTCGGACTGGCCGGGCTTGGAGGTCGTGGTGTGGCCGTCGTTTTCGAAGTTCCAGACCACCTTGTCGCCCACGGCGACGTTCTGAGTCGGCGGCGTGAACTTGTAATCGGACGCGCCGATGCCGAAGTCGGCGGCGAGCGATGGGCTGGCCACCGCGAGGGCGGCCATAGCGGTCAACGGGGTGAGGATCAGTCTCTTGCGTCGCATCGGTCGGAACCCTAGACACAGCGTCAAGCCGATAGGTGCGGTTGTACGCAGCGGCATGTCGAGCGGTTCGGTGTGGGCGGTCCATAGGATTCCGCCGCGCATGGGCTCGCCCGACGTAGTGGACAACGCGCAGGAGGCAGCGCAGCTCGAGCACGCCCCGCTGGTCGTGCGCGAGCCGCTCGAGGCCTTCCTCGACCAGCACGGCATCGGGTCGGGCCGGCTCGAGGCGGAGCGGATCGGAGAGGGCCACTCGAACTTCACCTTCCTGGTCGAGCGCGACGGCGCGCGCGTGGTGCTGCGCCGGCCACCGCGGCCGCCGCTGCCGCCGTCGGCGCACGACGTGCTGCGCGAAGCGCGCCTGCTGAGCGCGCTCGAGGACACGCCGGTGCGCGTGCCGCGGGTGCTGGCCACGGGCGACGAGGAGGCCGGGCTGGGCGTGCCCTTCTACGTCATGGAGGAGATGCAGGGCAGCGTGATCACCAGCGCCATCCCCGACGCGCTCGACACCGAGGCGGAGCGCCGCCGGATCGCCGAGGAGCTGGTGGACGCCCTTGTCGAGGTGCACGCCGTCGACTGGCGCGCCTGCGGGCTCGAGGGCTACGGCAAGCCGACCGGCTACCTCGAGCGCCAGCTGCGGCGCTTCACCGGCCTGTGGGAGTTCAACAAGACGCGCGAGCTGGCTGTGGTGGAGGAGGTCGGCGAGTGGCTGGCGCGCAACCTGCCCGCCTCGCCGGAGTCGACGATCGTCCACGGCGACTACAGGCTCGGCAACGTGATGGTCGCCCCCGACGCGCCCGCACGCCTCGTGGCGATCTTCGACTGGGAGCTGTCCACGATCGGCGATCCGCTCGCCGACGTGGGCTACCTGACGGTCACCTGGGCGGAGCCCGGCGACCCCGCGGACATGTCGTTCTCGAGCCTGTCGGCCGCCACCCGCCGCAGCGGCTTCCTCACCCGCGACGAGCTGACCGCGCGCTACGAGGAGCGCAGCGGCCGCTCGGTGTCGGCCCTCAACTGGTACCAGGCGCTGGCGCTGTGGAAGGCGGCCGTGTTCATGGAGGGCAACTACAAGCGCTTCACGATGGGCGCCTCCGACGACGAGTACCTGGCGCTGTTCGACGAGGGCGTCCCCGCGCTGGCAGAGAAGGCGCGCGAGGTCGCGCTGGCTCGATGAAGGGCCTCCTGCTCGACTTCGGGGGCGTCCTCACCACCAACGTCTTCGACTCCTTCCGGGAGTTCTGCGTGGCCGAGGGGCTCGAGCCGGACGCCGTCAAGCGCCTCTTTCGCGACCAGCCGCAGGCGCGCGAGCTCGTGCGCCGCCTCGAGACGGGCTCGCTGTCGGAGGACGGGTTCGGGGAGCGCTTCGGCGAGCTGCTCGGGATCGCCGACCGCGCGGGGCTGGTGAACCGCATGTTCGGCGCCCTGCGTGAGGACGAGCGGATGCTCGGCGCCGTCCGGCGCGCCCGCGCCGCGGGCATCCGCACCGGGCTCGTGTCGAACTCGATGGGCGCCGGGCGCTACGACCGCGCGACCTTCCCCGAGCTGTTCGACGGCGTGGTGATCTCCGGCGACGTGGGCATGCACAAGCCCCAGCCGGAGATCTTCCTGCTGGGCGCGGAGCGCGCGGGCGTCGCTCCCGAGGAGTGCGTGTTCGTAGACGACCTGCGCGAGAACTGCGACGGCGCGGAGGCGGTGGGAATGACCGCGGTGCTGCACCGCGGCGCCGAGACCACGGTGCCCGAGCTCGAGCGGCTGCTCGGCGTGGAGCTGGGCTGATGCTGCTGGTGCTCTGGGACGTCGACGGCACGCTGGTGCGCACAGCCGGCCACGGCCGCTACGCGTTCGAGGAGGCCTTCGAGGCCGTGGTCGGGCGTGTTCCTGAGCCGGTCGACTACGCGGGGCGCACCGACAAGCAGATCGCGCTCACGATGCTCGCCGGCGAGGACGAGCACCTGCCGCGCGTGCTGGAGGAGCTCGAGGGCGCGCTCGAGCTGCGCAAGGAGGCGATCCGGGCGGAGGGCCACGCCTACCCCGGCGTGGCCGAGGTGCTCGAGGAGCTGCATGGCCGCCCCGACGTGATCCAGTCGCTGCTCACCGGCAACATCCAGGCGAACGCCCTCGTCAAGGTGAGCGCCTTCGGCCTCGACCGCTGGCTCGACTTCGAGGTCGGCGCGTACGGCTCGGACCCGCACGAGGAGCGCTCGGACCTGGTGGCGGTGGCGCGCGAGCGGGCCACCGCCAAGTATGGGGAGCCGACCGGCGCGGTGCTGGTCGGCGACACCCCGCTCGACGTGCGCGCGGCGCACGAGGCGGGCGCCCGCGCGGTGGCGGTCGCAACCGGCTTCGCCGCCCCCGAGGCACTGCGGGCGTCCGGTCCGGACGCCTACCTCGAGGACTTCACGGACAGGGCCGCCGCGGTCGCCGCGATCACTTCCACTTGACGCTGCAGCCGACCGGCGTCGTCTCCGCCCGAGCCGGCGCTTCCCCCTCGCGCACCGCCTCGAGCGCCTCACGAAGCCAACTGGCCCGCTGCCCGGCATCCCTGTGATCCGAATCCGGCGCGCCGCGGTAGCGCAGTCGCCCGTCGGCATCGAGGACGAACACGTCCGGGGTCGTCTTCGCGCCGTATGCGCGCGCCACCTCCTGGGATTCGTCGCGCAGGTACGGATGCGGCCAGCCACCGTCCGCCTGCACGCGCTCCTTCATGGCGTCGAAGGAGTCGGTCGGGTAGCGCTCGGCGTCGTTGGGGTTGACCGCCAGGAACGTGACGTCGTCGTAGTCGCGGGCCACCTGGAGCAGGCGCTCATGCCAGCCGAGCGCGTAGGGGCAGTGGTTGCAGGTGAACACGACGACGGTCACCCCGTCGGGACCATGCTCCTGGCCGTCGGTGTCGGGCAGGGAGAATGTGGGGGCCTGCTCACCGATCTGCATTGATCCTCCTCACCGCCTCGCGTAGGTCCTCTGGATCCGGGGTCGGCGAGATCCGTCCGTCGCGCAGCCGGTAGATCCGGCAGGTGAGCGAGAACGGCTCCGCCTCCTTTGGCGGGACGACGTCCTCGCCGTCGATTCGCACGGTCGGCGAGCCGGGGAAGCGCTCGCGGTGCGCCTGGTCGTCGCTCTCCACCTCCACGAGGTCGACGTCGGCCTCCACGCCCTCCTCCCGCAGCACCCGCTTCAGGTCTTCGAGCGTCTCGGGATGGGACGGGCAGCCATCCCACCAGAGCAGCTCAACCTTCATGCACCTCCACCCGCTCGATCACCGCGTCCTGCGCGGGGCGATCCTGGGCGCCGGTTTCGGCGCCTTCGATCGAGTCGACGGCCTCCATGCCGGAGGTGACCCTGCCGAACACGGTGTGCTTGCCGTCGAGCCAGGCGGCGGCCTCGGTGGTCACGATGAAGAACTGGCTGCCGTTCGTGTTGGGGCCGGCGTTGGCCATCGCGAGCGCGCCGCGCACGATCTTGTTGTCGTTGATCTCGTCCTCGAACTGGTAGCCGGGGCCGCCGGTGCCGGTGCCCTCGGGGCAGCCCCCCTGAATCATGAAGTCGCGGATGACACGGTGGAAGGTCAGGCCGTCGTAGTAGCCGTCGCGGGACAGCTTCACGAAGTTCTCGACCGTCTTAGGAGCATCCTCGTCGAACAACTCGATCTCGATCGGGCCGTGGTTGGTGTGCATGGTCGCCTGGCTCATCTTCTTTTCGCTACCTCCAGCCGGAGTTCAACTCCCCGGACTCGCTTTCCGGAAACGGTGTCGACCACCTGGGCGGCGCGCTCGGCCGGTACCTCTACGAAGCTGAAGCGCTCTAGCACCCGCACGTTCCGCACGTCGGCGTTCTCCAGGTGGGTGTTGTCGACCACCGCGCGCACGATGTCGGCGGGCTCGATGCCTTGTTGACGCCCGACACCAACGACAAGCTTCGAGTAGGGGATGCCCTCGCGCTGGTGGGGCTTCGTGTGGCGGGGGCGGCGCGTCTCGCGCTCGCGGGGCTTGCGCTCGCGCGGCTTGCGTTCCGGCCTGCCGTTGCCAGCCGGGTCCCACTGCTCGATCTCGGTCTTGGCGTGGCGCTCGATCGCCTCCAGCTCGCCGCGCTGCTTGGGCGTGATCAGGGTGATGGCGCGGCCGCTCTCGCCGGCGCGGCCGGTGCGCCCGATGCGGTGCACGTAGATGTCGGGCGAGTTGGGGATGTCGTAGTTCACGACGTGACTGACACCCGTGATGTCGAGGCCGCGGGCCGCGACGTCGGTGGCCACGAGCAGCCGCTCGCGCCCGCCCTTGAAGGCGATCATCACCCCGTCGCGCTGGCCCTGCGACATGTCGCCGTGAAGGGCCTTGACGCGCACGCCGGCATCGCCGAGGCGGCGCGCCAGCCGGTCGACGCCGATCTTCGTGCGGGCAAAGACGATCGCCTGCTCGGGCCGCTCCTGCTTGAGCACGTTGACGAGGGCCTCGGGCTTCTCGCGGTCGGGCACCTCGACGTAGAAGTGGTCGACGGTGTCGATGGTGAGCGTGGCGGCCCTCACCTGGATCTCGACCGGGTCGTGCATGAACTGCTCGGCCAGGCGGCGGATCTCCGTGGGCACGGTCGCGCTGAAGAGGGCGGTCTGGCGGCCCATCGGCGCGCGGCGCATGATCGACTCCACGTCCTCGAGGAAGCCGAGGTCGAGCATCTCGTCGGCCTCGTCGAGCACCACGTAGCGGGCATCGTCGAGGTACAGGTGGTGCCGGTCGATCATGTCCATCACACGCCCGACGGTGCCCACGGCGACGTGAGCCTCCTTGAGCCGGGTCGCCTGGTCGCGGATCGGCGCGCCGCCGAACACGGCCACAACCTCGATCCCCTTGCGCTCGCCGTAGGCGCGCAGCGCCTGCGTCACCTGGATGCACAGCTCGCGGGTCGGAGTGAGCACGATCGCCTGGACGGCGGCGTGGGTGGGATCGACGTACTCGACCATGGGCAGGCCGAACGCGGCCGTCTTCCCGGTGCCGGTCTGCGCCTGGCCGATCACGTCCCGACCCTCCAGCAGCGGCGGTATGGCCTGCTCCTGAATCGGGGTCGGGCGCTCGTAGCCGAGGTGCACCAGCCCCTCGAGCGTGGACTCGGAGAGCCCCAGGTCTTTGAACGACGGCATGCGGTCGCTGAGGGTACTCGGTGGCCGCCGGGTAGTTCGGGCCAACAGCAGCAATAAAGGGTGGCCCGGGCGTTGGGGGGGCGAACCCGGGGGGCTTGTCGAGTTTCTCTCGGTATGCGAGAGAAATTCGACGTACCCCCCGTCGGTCGGCGCCTCGCGGCACTTGCAGATCGCCAGCATGGGGTGATTACGCGTGGGCAGCTCATCGAGATTGGGCTGAGCGACGACGGGATCCTGCGCCGCGTCGGGGATGGGCGGCTCCACCGCGTGCACCAAGGTGTCTACGCGGTAGGCCGACCGGCACTCACGCTCAAAGGCCGCTTCATTGCCGCAGTTCTCAGCTGTGGACCGGCCGCGGCGCTCAGTCACATCGCCGCGGCCATCCTCTGGGGCCTGCTCAAGGAGCGGGGCCCGCGGATAGATGTGACGGTGCCTGGCGGCGGAGGGCGGCGGCGCCGAAAGGCAGTGATCGTCCATCGAAGCCCGCTCCCCCAGGCCGACGTCACCACCAAGGACGGCATCCCGCTCACCACCCCCGCCCGCACCCTGATCGACCTCGCCGACGTCCTGCCGCGGCGTCAGCTCGAGCGTGCCCTCGACGAGGCGGCCTATCTGCGGCTCGACCTACAGGACCTGCAGCCCCGGCCGGGCCGGCGCGGTAGCGGGGTGCTGGCAAGCGTCCTGGCTCAGCACGACCCCGGCACCACCCGCACCCGCTCAGAGCTCGAAGAACGCATGCTCAGCCTCTGTCATCGCTTCCGTTTGCCAACGCCGGAGGTGAACGCCGCAATAGAGGGATACGCGGTCGACTTCCTCTGGCGAAACCAAGGCCTGATCGTCGAAACCGACGCTGGGAAGCCCACGGCACACGCGCCGCCTTCGAACGCGACCGCCACCGCGACGCCGACCTGCTCGCGGCAGGCTGGAGGGTCCTGCGCATCAGCTACGCCCGGCTGGAGGCCGAGCCCGACTGGGTCGCGGCGCGCATCGCCGAGGCGCTCGGTGCCTAGCGCGCCGGGTCCAGCAGCAGCTTGCCGCTCGTGCGTCGCCCGTGCATGTCCTCGTGGGCCCGGCGCACTTCGGAGAGCGGGTACGTCTCCCCGATCTGAGGCTTCAGGTCGCCCCGGGCCGCCCGGTCGAACAGGTCGGCCAGCGGCTCTTCGATCATGTCCCGCCGCCCGAGGCAGTGCATCAGCCAGAAGCCCACCACAGCCCGGCTCTTGCGCATCAGCCGGCCGGTTTCGACCGCGTTCTGCTCCTGCCCCGCGATCCCGTAGGTCACGCTCCGGCCAAAGGGCGCAAGCGCCTCGAACGACTGCGAGAACACGTGCCCACCGGCCATCTCGAGCACGACATCCACCTGCTTGCCGTCATTGGCGGCGAGCAGGGCCGCGGTCAGGTCCTCGTCGCTCGTATCCACGGCGGCATCGGCGCCGAGCGACAGACACAGGGCACGCTTCTCCTCAGTGCTTGCCGTCGCGATGACCCTGCCGGCGCCGAAGGGCTTTGCCAGCTGGAGCGCGAGCGACCCGACCCCACCGGCCCCGGAGATCACGACCACAGACTCGCCGGAAGCCAGCTTCGCCGAGGTGCGAAACAGGTGCCACGCCGTCAGCCCCTGGATCAGCAGGGCGAGGGCGGCCTCCTCGTCGAGCCCGTCCGGGATCGGGAAGACCGCCGCCTCGTGCGCCACGGCGTACTCGGCGTACCCGCCGCTGCCGATCAGCGCGATCACGCGCTGCCCGTCCGGAGTCGTGCCGGCCACCTCGCCACCCAGGATCAGCGGCGTCTCGTACCGCGCCAGGTACGAGTTCTCGCGCTGGTGGGTGTCGGCGAAGTTCATGCCCGCCCGGGACACCTCGATCAGCACTTCGTTGTCGCCCGGCTCCGGCTTGGGCACGTCCACCACCCGGAGCACCTCCGGACCGCCGAACTCGTCGATCTGAACCGCGCGCATGGCGCGGCAGCCTAAGGCCTAAGCGGCCCTGGCCTTCTCCTCCTCCACCTGGGCGAGCACCCGGTTCGCCAGGTGCACCGCGGCGTCGATCAGGAAGGTGAGGTTGCCGGCGTCCTCGAGCGGCCGCGGCACGAACACGCATAGCGTGCCCGCCTTCAGCTCGAAGCCCGGCATCAGCGGGTGGTGCGCCAGCCAGCTGACCAGCGTGGGCGAGAACAGCCGGCGCAGCAGGATCTGGTCCTGGTCGGTGCCGACGCGCAGGTCGTAGCGAGTGGTGAACTCCGAGCTCTCCAGCTCCACGCTCCGCGCGGGCGTGCGACCGAGCCAATCGGAGTACGGCGCGAACAGCCCGCGCCGGGGGTGGAGGTAGACACCGCGGAAGAGCGACAGCGACGCGTCGAGGTCGACCGTGCAGATCGTGAAGCGGTGGCGTTCCTTGACGGTGTCGTCGCCGTCCGAGTCGCGGTCGATCCGCTCCCACACGAACTGGCCCACTCCACCGGACAGCTCGCCCGGGAGGCGCCCGTACATCCAGTGCTCCACCCGGCGGCGACTGCCCGCGCCGAGCAGCGGGGTGAGCGCGAGCAGCTCCATGCGGTTCGCGTAGGTCAGCCCCACCGCGCTGGCGAAGCTCCAGTAGAAGCGGAGGGCCGCCGCGCGGTTCGCCGCGAACCAGGCGATCCCGGCCACGCCCAGCACGATGGCCGCCGGGCAGGCCAGCATGATCAGCGCGCTGTGCTTCCAGGCACCGTAGGTGAAGGCGGCGCTCGCTCCCAGCGCCATCGCGTAGACGGCCGTGCGGCTACCCAGGTACGAGCGGAACAGCTGCCCCTGGCCGCTGTCGGCGTTCACGCGTCCGCCCTAGAAGGCGACCTGCGGCACGCCGCGCTCGGCCGGCGTCTCGACCTCGAAGAAGTCGCGCGGGCCAAACGCGAGCGTCCCCGCGATCACCAGCGTGGGGAACTGCTGCGTGCGCGTGTTGTAGTGCTGCACGTTCGAGTTGTAGATGCGGCGCGCGGCCTGGATCTCGTCCTCGATCGCCCCGAGCTCGCCGTGGAGGCGCTGGAAGTTCTCCGACGCGCGCAGCTCCGGATAGGCCTCGGCCAGCGCATTGATGCCGCCGAGAGCGCTCGTCAGACGCGCCTCGGCCCGCTCGACGGCGGCCGGCTCCGCGGCCTCCACAGCCGCCAGCCGCGCGACCGTCACGTTCTGGAGCGTCTCCCGCTCGTGGGCCGCGTAGCCCTTCACCGTCTCGACCAGGTTGGGCACCAGGTCGTGACGGCGCTTGAGCTGCACATCGATCCCGCTCCAGGCCTCGTCGACCTTGTTGCGGGCCTTGACCAGGCCGTTGTAGGCCAGCACGATCCACAGCGCCGCCAGCGCGAGCAACCCGATCACGATGTAGACGGGGGTCATAGGGGGCTTATCGGCTAGCCTCCGCGACCGCATGAGCGTGGTTGTGGTCGGATCAATCGCCTTCGACGCGGTTAAGACTCCCTTCGGGGAGCGCGACCGCCTGCTCGGCGGCTCGGCCGTGCATTTCTCGCTGGCGGCGTCGTTCTTCACGGACGTTCGCGTGGTCGGGCCCGTCGGCGACGACTTCGGCGAATCGGAGTACGCGGTGCTCCACGCGCGCGGCGTCAACACCGACGACATCGAGCACGTGAAGGGCGGCAAGACCTTCTTCTGGGCCGGCGAGTACGAGTGGAACGTGAACGTGCGCCACACGCTCGACACGCAGTTGAACGTGTTCGGGGACTTCCAGCCCAAGCTCTCGGAGGCCGCCAAGCAGGCCGAGGTCCTGTTCCTCGCCAACATCCAGCCAGACCTGCAGCGCGAGGTGCGCGAGCAGAGCACGGGCGCGAAGCTGGCCGGGCTCGACTCGATGAACTTCTGGATCGAGACGACTCGCGAATCGCTGCTGCGCACGATCGCCACCGTCGACCTGATCCTCATGAACGACGACGAGGTGCGGATGCTGACCGAGGAGCCCACGCTCCTGCGGGCGGCGCGCAAGATCATGGAGCTCGGCCCGCGCGTGGTCGTGGTGAAGCAGGGCGAGTACGGCGCCTCGCTGTTCACCGAGGACGGCTTCTTCTCGCTGCCCGCCTACCCCCTCGAAGCCGTCATCGACCCCACCGGCGCGGGCGACGCCTTCGCCGGCGGCTTCTTCGGCTACATCGACGCCCAGGGCGGCGCCACCGACGACGCCACCCTGCGCCGGGCCATGACCTACGGCTCGGCGGTCGCCTCGTACTGGGTCGAGGAGTTCGGCTGCGAGCGAGCGCAGCAGCTCACCCGCGAGGACATCGAGGAGCGCTACGAGGCGTTCCGGACGATGACATCGGTCGAGGGAGTGCCCGCCGTCTAAGGACCGGGGGGCTTCGGTTCCGGGTACCATCCCGGCAGGATGCATGGGTTCTGGGCCATCTTCTGGCTGGCAGTCATCCTCAAGATCCCGATCGTCGCGCTGCTTGGGATCGTTTGGTGGGCCGTGCGACAGCCGCCGGTGCCCGAGGCGGACCACGATGACGGCAACGGTGGATCGCGGCGCGACCCGCACCCGCGCAGCCGCCCGCCGCAGCCGCCGCGCCGCGGCCCGCACGCCGACCCGGCGCCGCCATCGCCCGACCGCATGCGTGTGATGCGACGCGGCCCGCACGTGCCGAGCCCGCCCGACCGCTAGTCGAGGGCGGGCCGCTCGCCGGAGCTCGCGCGGCGCCGGTGCGCGTCGTAGGTCGCGCAGCCGCGGTGGACGACCGCTCCTCCGCGCAGCCTCATCGACTCGTCGTCGGGGGAGACGCCCCTGCCGCACACGAGGCAAACCGGGCGACCGCCGCGGGGGGAGGACATTGCGGTGCGGATGCTTTCGATGAGTGGCGTCATGTGTCCTAACCGAGGTTGTCGGCCACGGCGGGCCGCACTGTGACTAGTCGGTGAAGGGACGGACGCATTCGCTAGGGTGGCCGCCGTGAACGCCTTCCACGTGTTTGGGGTGCTGTTCGCCGCCTGGGCCGTGATCTTGTCCTTCGTGGGCATCACCCGCGAGGAGTTTCCCGCCTCGGCCGGAGCCCAGCGGGCGGTTGCGGTGGTGTCCCTGCTCTTGGCGGTCGCCACGATCGGGTCCGCGATTTACACGTCCGCCACCGAGGAGCACGAGCCCGGCGGCGAGAAGCACGCGGTCCTACCGGGGATCTGAGCCCCGTGACCCCGATCGACGACGGCCACGCTGTGCACTACTCCGCCGTCGAGCGCGGTATCCCCGTGTACGGATCGGACGAGCAGGTGGTCGGGAAGGTCGTCGAGGTGCTGGACAACTTCCCCGAGCACATCATGGACGGCGTCGTGTTCGAGACGCCCGACGGCGTGCGCCGCTTCGTGGATGCTCCCGAGGTGGCACGCACCGCGGAGCGGGCGGTCACGCTCACCATCCCCGCCGCCGAGGCGGCGCAGCTGGCGCCCCCGCCGGCCGGCCCCAAGGTCGGCGGCGGAACGCTGAAGCGGCTGTTCGGCCGGCGCCCCCGCTAGCGCCAAGCTGCCGCTGAGGCCTTCCCGCGCACCCCAAAATGCTGCGTCAGGCACAATCCGGGGAAAGGAGAACAGGCGAGCCACTTCCAAGGGGAGACCATGGCAGACGAGCATGCGCAGCGAGATGAAGGAGGTGGCGTAGCCACGGCCAGCGACACCCTGAGCGTCACCGACAACCGGACCGGCGAGGAATACGAGATCGAGATCTCCGACGGCACCGTGAAGGCGATGGACTTTCGCCAGATCAAGGTGTCCGAGGACGACTTCGGCCTCATGACCTACGACCCCGCGTTCACCAACACGGCGTCGTGTCGCAGCTCGATCACGTACATCGACGGCGAGGCCGGAGTGCTGGAGCACCGCGGCTATCCGATCGAGCAGCTCTGCGAGCACTCCAGCTACCTCGAGGTCGCCTACCTGCTGATCTACGGCGAGCTGCCCACGCGCGACCAGCTCGACGAGTGGGTGTTCGAGATCACCCACCACACGTTCGTCCACGAGAACATCAAGAAGTTCGTGGAGGGCTTCCGCTACGACGCCCATCCGATGGGGATGCTGCTCGCCACCACCGGCGCCCTCTCCACGTTCTACCCGGACGCGAAGAAGATCGACAAGGACAGCGAGCGCCACATGGCGGCCGTCCGCATGATCGCGAAGGTACCCACGCTGGCCGCCTTCGCGTACCGCCACAACCTCGGGCTGCCCTACGTCTATCCGGACAACGACCTCTCCTACCCCGGCAACTTCCTCTCGATGATGTTCAAGATGACGGAGGCCAAGTACCAGCCGGACCCGCGCCTCGAGAAGGCGCTCGACGTGCTCTGGATCCTGCACGCCGACCACGAGCAGAACTGCTCGACGAGCGCCGTCCGCAGCGTCGGCTCCTCCCAGGTCGACCCCTACTCGGCCGTGGCCGCCGGGGTCGCCGCGCTCTACGGCCCGCTGCACGGCGGCGCCAACGAGGCCGTGCTGATGATGCTGGACCGGATCGGGACGACGGAGAACATCCCCGAGTTCCTCGAGGCCGTGAAGCGGCGCGAGGAGAAGCTGATGGGCTTCGGCCACCGGGTCTACAAGAACTACGACCCCCGCGCCCGTCTGATCCAGGAACACGTGGACGCGGTCTTCGAGGTGACCGGACGCAACCCGAAGCTCGACCTCGCCGTGGAGCTCGAGAAGCGCGCGCTCGACGACGAGTTCTTCGTCGAGCGCAAGCTCTACCCGAACGTCGACTTCTACTCGGGGCTGATCTACGAGGCCCTGAACCTGCCGCCGGACATGTTCACGGTGATGTTCGCCATCCCGAGGACGTCCGGATGGGTCGCCCAGTGGCGCGAGATGCAGGAGGACCCGGAAACCAAGATCGCCCGGCCGCGGCAGATCTACACCGGCACGCGCGAGAAGGACTACGTGCCGATCGACCAGCGCGAGAAGCTCACCGACAAGCCGATCGCCGAAACCAGCCTGATCGACCCAGCCAAGGGCTAGATGCGGAACACGGGCACGAGGCGTTTCTCGTGCTCCGCGTCGATCTGCGCCACCACCTCGATGTGCTCCTCGATGCCGGAGCCGCGCAGCTTGGTGGCCAGCAGCTCGTCGACCTGGAACAGGCCGGCCGAGTTGTTCATCTCGATCTCGATCCGCACGGCGCGCTCCTCGCCGGGCTCGATGGTGACCGCGTCGATTGCGGCGGCGGACAGGGAGTGGATGTTGGGCCGGCGCGTCTCGAACGGGACGCGCGAACGGCCGCTGGCCATGTCGAGCGCGTCGGACACGCGCACGATGCCCGACTCGACCGTGATCGGGTCGCCGCGGCGGCGGTGGCCGATCACCGCGTGCAGCGCTTCGGAAATGACGACGGTCAGCTCGGGTTCCTCGTAGATGCCCTCGAGTAGCTGGGGCAGCCGGTCCGCGGCCAGGAAGAGGGAGTACTGCTCGTGGTCGGTGCGGTGGATCGACATGCCGGTGTCGTGGAACAGGCAGGCGGCCGTGATGACCACCTCGGCGTCGTGCGGCTCCATGTCGTGCTCGCTGACCATCGCCGGCTGCACCCCGGCCCGGTTGAGCAGCCGGAACAGGCGCAGCGCGATGTTCGCGACGATCTGGATGTGGACCCAGGAGTGGTCGGACATGTCGCGTCGGTTGGCGTTGACCTGCTGCATGTACCACCAGGCGTGCAGCCGCCGGTCGCGGTTCGCGGCGTCGAGCAGGGCCTCTAGGCGCCGGTTGCCGCGGGTGGGCGCGCGGATCTCTAGTTCGGGAATTTCCACGACGCCAGTACCCTACGTCTCATGAGGCGCGAGCCACTCGTGGACGGCCATGGCCGTCACATCTCCGACCTGAGGGTGTCGGTCACCGATCGCTGCAACTTCCGGTGCCAGTACTGCATGCCGGCGGACGGCCTGCCCTGGCTCGAGCGCGCCGAGGTGCTCACGTTCGAGGAGATCCATCGCCTGGTGTCGGTGATGGCCCCGATGGGGGTCAGCGACCTGCGCCTGACCGGCGGCGAGCCGCTCGTGCGCCGCGACTTCCCGCGGCTCGTGGAGATGCTGGCCGCGGTACCCGGCATCGAGGACCTCTCGCTCACCACCAACGCCTACCTGCTGGAGCGCGACGCCGACGCCCTCGTCGAGGCCGGCATCACGCGCGTGAACGTCTCGATCGACTCGCTCCAGAAGGACCGCTTCTTCCAGATCACCCGGCGCGACTCCCTCCCCCAGGTCCTGCGCGGCCTGGAGGCGATCGCCCGCCACGAGCGCGTCTGGCCGATCAAGGTCAACGCCGTGGCGCTGCGCGACTTCACCGAGGAGGAGGCCATCCCGTTCGCGGAGTTCGCCCGCTCCACGAACTTCCAAGTGCGCTTCATCGAGTTCATGCCGCTCGACGGCGACCACGCCTGGAGCCGCGACCAGGTGCTCGCCGGCGAGGAGCTGAGGGCGATCATCCACAGCGTGTACCCGCTCGAGGAGGCGCCGCGCGAGCCGCACGCCACCGCCCGCGTGTTCCGCTTCGCCGACGGCCAGGGCGAGATCGGGTTCATCAACCCCGTCTCGGAGCCCTTCTGTGCCGACTGCAACCGGATCCGGCTGACCGCCGACGGCAAGTTGCGCACCTGCCTCTTCTCCATGCACGAAACCGACCTGCGCGAGCCGCTGCGGGCCGGTGCCTCCAACGCCGAGCTGGAATCCGTGATCCGCGACGCCGTCTGGCGCAAGGAGCTGAAGCACCGGGTCGGCGAGCCCGGCTTCCGGCAGCCGCCGCGGACGATGTCCGCGATTGGTGGCTAGTTACAGGGTTACCGTCCGCACCGGGGCGAAGGTGCGCAAGCAACGGCACGAGCAGCTCGACGAGGCGCTCGCGGCGATCGAGCGGGTCGGGCGGGAGCTGGCCGACGGCGCCTCCGAGCGACCGGTCGGGGGCACGCTGATGCGGCGGCTGGAGCCGGTGCAGCGGGTGGTGGGACGGATCGAGCTGGCCGGGCCGGGGCGCATGCGCGGAGGCGTGGACGTGCGCGGCGACGGCTCGAGCGAGGCGTACACCGGAAGGCTGAGGCGAGCGCTCGTCGAGCAGCGGCGCGGCGAGTCCGCCTACGACGCGCTGCGCAGGGCGCTGTCGTGAAGGTCTGGCGCGTGCCGCTGCCTCGGGGCGCCGAGCCGCCCTACCGCGTCTTCCTCAACGGCGTGCCGCAGGAGCAGGGGCGCGACTACCAAGTGGTGGGCTCCGAGCTGCACTTCTCCAAGCCGCTGGAGAAGGAGCGCCTCGGCGTGGGGCGCTGGACGGCGATGTTCCTCGGGCTGTTCGGGTCCTACGGCAAGAACGACTCGGTGGACGTGCAGTACCGCCTGGCAGGACGCGACGTGTCGGCCACGGGGCTGGGGATAATCTCGCCCGACCAACCTTGACACACTCGTGTCAAGGTTCTACCCTGCCCGGCATGCGCATAGCGGAGATCCTGGAGCACAGGCGGCCCGTCTTCTCGTTCGAGTTCTTCCCACCCAAGACGGACGAGGGGCAGCGCACGCTCGGGTTGACGCTCGGCCAGCTCCAGGACGACCGGCCCGACTTCGTCTCGATGACGTACGGCGCCGGCGGTACGACGCGCAACGCCACCGTGGAGCTGACCAGGTGGATCAAGCAGGACCTCGGCATCGAGGCGATGGCGCACCTCTCCTGCGTCGGCGAGCCGAGCGAGCGGCTGGTGGAGATCCTCGGGCAGGTCGAGGCCGCCGGGGTCGAGAACGTGCTCGCCCTGCGCGGCGATCCGCCCCGCGGCGAGACGGAGTGGGCGCCACACCCGGGCGGCCTGAGCTACTCGGTGGAGCTGATCCGGCTGATCGCGGAGCGCTTCGACTTCTGCATCGGCGCCGCGTGCTTCCCGGAGATCCACCCCGACGCGCCCGATCGTGAGAGCGACCTGCGCTACGCCCGCGAGAAGCAGGAGGCCGGCGCGGCGTTCCTGATCACGCAGCTCTTCTTCGACAACGAGTTCTACTTCGACTTCGTCGACCAGGCGCGCGCGGCCGGCGTCACGGTGCCGATCGTGCCGGGGATCATGCCGATCACCAACTACGGGCAGATCAAGCGCTTCACCGAGATGTGCGGAGCCTCGATACCGGAGGAGCTCGAGCGCGAGCTCGACGGGCGCGCCGACGACCCGGAAGCGGTTGCGGAGCTCGGAGTCGCCTACGCGACCCTCCAGTGCTCCGATCTCCTGGCGCGGGGCGCGCCCGGCATCCATTTCTACACCCTCAACCGCTCCCCCTCAACCCGCTCGATCCTCGCCGCGCTGCGCGCCGCCCACCCCTGGACGCGCGCCGGCGCGACGGTCTAACCCTCAGGCACCGGCCGACGCTCCACGGGGGACCGGGGGCGCGAGCCCCCGGCTGTCATCCCCCACAGCACCGGCTCGGCGTCCGCCACCGGCTCCGCCTCGCCGAGGCGCTCCAGGTGGCGCAGGTAGCAGAGCGTCTCGGTCAGCCCCCAGCTGAGCATCATCGGGTTCTGCACCTCTGAGTCGAGCATCTCCGGCACGATGTCGAACGGGGTGCGCGGGCCCTTCGAGATCGCCCTGCGGACCCGCTCGAGGCGCTCGTTCACCGTGCGCCGGTTCGCCTCGGCCAGGGCGCGCGCCTCGCGCACGGGGCGGCCGTGCCCGGCGAGTATCAGCTGCACGTCGAGCTCGTCCACCACGTCGAGGCTGGACAGGAACTCGCCGGCCGGGTCGGGCGAGTAGCCGTAGTCGTAGTAGAGCGACACTCTGCCGAGCAGGTGGTCGCCCGACAGCAGCAGGCCGCGCTCGGGCTGGTGCAGCACCACGTGCGAGGGCGCGTGCCCGGGCGTCTCGTAGACCTGCCAGTTCCCCAGGTCGGTTTCCACCTCCACGCCCGGCACCAGGTCCCGGTCGGGCATCACGATCTCGGCGATGCCGAAGCCCTGGCCCTCCCGCGCCTGCTTGGCCTGCGCGACCAGGTCCGCCGGCACGCCGCTCTGGCGGGCCACCTCGTAGCGGCGCTCGAAGGCGCGCTCGGGGTCCTGCGCCGTCTTCGTCATGTGAGCGTGGTTGGGGTGCATCCACAGCTCGGCGCCGGACCGCTCGACGATCGGAGCGGCCAGCCCGTAGTGGTCCGAGTGCGCGTGCGTGCAGACCAGCAGCCGCACGTGCTCCACGCGCAGGCCGGCCTGGTCCAGCGCCCGCTCGAGCTGGCGCATCGCGCCCGGCTCGTGCAGGCCCGTGTCCACGAGCACGATCCCGTCCACGGCGGCGATCGCGAAGGCGTTCACGTGCGGCACGGCCGGCCAGGGCAGCGGCAGGCGCAGCCGCCACAGGCCCGGCAGGATGCGATCGGCGCGCGACAGCTCGCGCTTGCGGGCGCTCACGGGTCCACCAGCACGCCCGGGTTGAGGATCCCCTGGGGGTCGACCGCGGACTTGGCGGCTCGCAGCGCGTCCGCGAACAGGTCCGGGCGCTGGCGGTCGTACCAGGGCCGGTGGTCGCGGCCGACCGCGTGGTGGTGGGTGATCGTGCCGCCGGCGGACTCGATCGCGTCGGAGGCGGCAGCCTTCAGCTCGTCCCACTGCTCGAGCTCCGAGCCGCGCCGGGCCGGAGCCAGCACCGTGAAGTAGGGCGCCGCGCCGTCGGGGTAGGCGTGGGTGATGCGCACCGTGATGCGCCCGTCCGGGCCGAGCGCCGCGGCGGCCCGCTCGCGCACCTCCCCCACGAACTCCCCGAAGCGGTCCCAGGTGATCGCCGTCTCGAAGGTTTCGGCCAGGATGCCCGCGGCGATCAGGGTGTCGCGCAGGTAGGGGGCTGCCAGGAAGGCGTCGCGCCAGGCGCCCTCGGACTCGCCGCGCTTCTCGCGCGCCTCGCCGCCGTGGTCGCGGCACAGCTCGAGCGCCCGCGCCATCCAGGCGTCGACCGGGTCGCTCGCGGCCTCGAACCCGAGCACCAGCAACGCCTTGCCGTCCGGCGCGGCGCCGGTGAGGGCGGCCTCGCCCGGGTCGAGCAGGCGGCAGTTGGACGGGTACAGGCGCGATTGGGCGAGCGCTCGCACCGCCTCGGCACCCTGCTCGAAGCCGTCGAACAGCAGCGCCGCCGACTCCTTGAAGCGGGGCGCCTCCTGCACGCGCACCCAGGCCTCGGTGATCACGCCGAGGATGCCCTCCGACCCGATCAGCATCCGGTCTGGGCTGGGACCGGCCCCCGACCCTGGGAGGCGGCGGCTCTCCCAGACACCGCGCGGCGTCAGCGCCCGCACCGACTCCACGAAGTCGTCGATGTGCGTGTGGAGCGTGGCGAAGTGGCCCCCGGCGCGGGTGGCGATCCAGCCGCCGAGCGTCGAGTACTCGAACGACTGCGGGTAGTGGCGCAGGGTCAGGCCGTGGGCCTTGAGCTGCTCCTCGAGCCGCGGGCCGGTGGCGCCGGCCTGGATGCGGGCGGCGCGCGAGACCGGATCCACGTCGAGCACGCGGTCCATGCGGCCGAGGTCGATCGTCACGGCGCCGGCGTAGCCGGCGTCCAGGCGCGGCTCGACGCCCCCGACCACGCTGGTGCCGCCGCCGAACGGGATCGCGGCGGCGCTGGCCTCGGCGCACCAGTCGAGCAGCTGCTCCAGATCGCGCTCGTCGTTCGGATGGGCGACCACGTCCGGCGGGTGGTCGAAGCGGCCACGCAGCGCGCGCACGAGGTCGCGGTAGGCCTTGCCGTAGGCGTGGGTGGCGCGCTCGTAGGTGTCGGTGCCGCAGATGGCCGACAGCGCCGCCGGCGGCTCGAGCCGCGGGGCCGGGAGCTCGATGTCCTCGAGCCGCGGCGGCCGCTCGACCTCGGCCGGCCCGAAGCCCAGGTGCTCGCGCGCGCCGGCCGCGATCTGCCCAACCTCCTCCGGTGAGGCCTGCAGATCCTCGTAGCCCCAACCCCAGAGCTTGCGCCGCCGCCCGGACATGGCGGAACAGTCGCACGATCCTTCCGGTCGCAGCCCGCCGGGCGAGGTACCCTTGATCTTCGGATGGCCACGAGCGCGACCACCGTGCAAATCAGCATGCCCCAGATGGGTGAGTCAGTCACCGAGGGCACGATCCTCGAGTGGCTGAAGCAGGTTGGCGATCGCGTGGAGGCCGACGAGCCGCTGGTGGAGGTGTCGACGGACAAGGTCGACGCCGAGGTGCCGGCGCCCGCCTCCGGCACGCTGACGAAGATCCTGGCCGAGGCGGACTCCGTCGTCGCGGTGGGAGCCGTGCTCGGCGAGATCGAGGTGGGCGGCGACAACGGCGCGGCATCTGCTGCGCCGGAAGCGCCGGAGGCCGAGCAGGCCGAGCTGGTCGACATCGCGTTCCCGGAGATGGGCGACTCGGTCGCCGAGGGCACGGTGCTCGAGTGGCGCGTGGCCCCCGGCGACACCGTGGCCGTCGACGACCCGCTCGTGGAGATCTCGACCGACAAGGTCGACGCCGACCTGCCCTCTCCGGTGGCAGGCACGGTCGCCGAGCTCCTCGTCGAGCCTGACGCCACTGTCGCCGTTGGCACCGTGCTCTGCCGCATCGCAGCGGGCGCCGGCGCGCCCGCGAGGGCACCCGAGCCGGAGGCGCCTGCCGCCGCGCCGGCCCCCACAGGCAACGGGGCCGCCAACGCCACGCCCATCGCCGCTCGGGTGGCGACGGCGCACGGACTCGACGTCGACTCGATCCGGGGCAGCGGCCCGCGCGGCCGGGTGACCAAGGAGGACGTGCTGGCCGCGCTGGAGGGTGACGCCGCGGCGGCCCCCGCCGGCGCCGAGGTCAAGCCGATCCGCGGCCCCGCGGCCACGCTCGCCCGCTTCATGGACGAGAGCCGCTCGATCCCCACCGCCACCAGCTTCCGCACGCTCCAGGTGGACGTGCTCGACGCGCGCCGCCGCGAGCTCAAGGACGGCGGTCGCAAGCTCAGCTTCACCCACCTGATCGCATGGGCCATCGTCCAGGCCGCCCGCGACATGCCGGTCATGGGGCACTCGTACGCCGAGCAGGACGGCAAGCCGCAGCGCGTCGTCCCCGGCTCGACCAGCCTCGGCCTGGCGGTCGACGTCGAGCGCAAGGACGGCACGCGCTCCCTGGTCGTGCCCGTGCTCAAGGACGCCAGTGAGCTGCGCTTCGCGGACTTCGTCGCCCGCTACGACGAGCTCGTCGCCGGCGCGCGCGACAACACACTCCCGCCCGACGCCTACGCCGGCGCCAACATCAGCCTCACCAACCCCGGCGGCATCGGCACCGTGGCAAGCGTGCCGCGGCTGATGCCCGGCCAGGGCACGATCGTGGCCACCGGCGCGATCGGCTACCCGCCGGGCCTCACCGAGGTGGCGCCCGACCGCCTCAGGGAGCTGGGCGTCCAGAAGGTCATGACGATGACCTCGACCTATGACCACCGCGTGATCCAGGGCGCCGAGTCGGGCGCCTTCCTGCGGCGCGTGGACCAGCTGCTGCAGGGCGAGGACGGCTTCTACGAGGGCGTGCTGGACGCGCTCGGCCTGGACTCGGTGGTCCGCGGTGAGGAGGGTCCCGCCCCCGTCACGGCCGACGAGCCGGTCCCCGCGGCCGCCACGCCGGCCGCGGCGCCGGTCGCCGACGCGGCGCTGCTCCAGGCCGTTCAGGCCGCCACCAGCCTCGTCAAGGCGCACCGCATGCACGGTCACCTGGCGGCGCGCCTCGACCCGCTCGGGTCCGACCCAGTCGGCGACCCGGCGCTCGACCCCGCCACCGTGAACCTCACCGACGCGCTGATGCGGCGCATCCCGGCGTCGGTGCTGCGGGTGGCGGTCCCGGGTGAGACGTTCGCGGACGCGCTGCCGCGCCTGCGCGACGTCTACACCGGCACGATCGCCTACGAGATCGAGCACATCTCCGAGCACGAGCAGCGCGTGTGGCTGCGCCAGGCGATCGAGTCGGGGACCTACCGCCAGCCGCTCGGCGCCGAGGAGAAGCGCTTCCTGCTCCAGCGCCTGTCCGAGGTCGAGGCGCTCGAGACCTATCTGCACAAGGCCTTCCTGGGCAAGAAGCAGTTCTCGATCGAGGGACTCGACTCGATCGTGCCGATGCTCGACCAGGCGGTCGAGATGGCCGCCGACGCCGGGGCGCGCGAGGTGGTGCTGGGCATGGCCCACCGCGGCCGCCTGAACGTGCTCGCGCACACGGTCGGCCGCCCGTACGAGTCGATCCTCGTCGAGTTCGAGGGCGAGCAGACGCTGTCCGCCGACACGGCCGCGCCCGAGGGCGGCACCGGCGACGTGAAGTACCACTACGGCGCGTCGGGCACCTACAAGACGCACTCCGGGCGCAGCGTGACCGTGACGATGTCGCCCAACCCGAGCCACCTCGAGTACGTGAACCCGGTCATCGAGGGCCGCGCGCGGGCCGACCAGACGAGCCGCAAGGCGCGCGAGCTGGTGCACGACCCGAACGCCGTGCTGCCGGTGCTGATCCACGGCGACGCGGCGTTCCCGGGCCAGGGCGTCGTGGCCGAGACGCTCAACCTGCAGGCGCTGGAGGGCTACACCACCGGCGGCACCCTGCACGTGATCGCCAACAACCAGCTCGGTTTCACGACCGATCCCGACGAGAGCCGCTCCACGCGCTACGCGTCGGACCTGGCCAAGGGCTTCGACATCCCGATCATCCGCGTGAACGCCGACGACGTCGAGGCCTGCATCTCCGCCGTGCGCCTGGCGCACGCCTTCCGCCAGGCCTTCAACCGCGACGCGTTGATCGACCTGATCGGCTACCGCCGCTTCGGCCACAACGAGACGGACGAGCCCGCCTACACGCAGCCGCTCATGTACGAGCGCATCAAGGGCCACGCGCCCGTGCGCAAGCTCTACGCGCAGCGGCTCGCGGACGAAGGCGTGGTTTCGGCCGAGGAGGCCGACCAGATCGCGACGCAGGCGTACGAGAAGGTCGGCGAGGCGCATACCGAGCTGAAGCAGTCGATGGGCGGCCCGCCGGAAACCGGCCAGCACGAGCTGGACCGGACGATGAGCCGCGAGCCGCGCACGACCCTCCCCGAGGACACGCTGCGCACGCTCGGCGACCAGCTCCTGCGCGTGCCCGACGACTTCGAGGTGCACCGCAAGCTCAAGCCCTTCCTCGAGCGCCGCAGGGCCTCCTTCGAGGACCCGGACGGCCGTATCGACTGGGCCCACGCCGAGGCGCTCGCCTTCGCCTCGCTGCTCGCCCTCGGGGTCCCGATCCGGCTCACCGGCCAGGACACCGAGCGGGGGACCTTCAGCCAGCGCCACGCGGTCCTGCACGACGCGTCCACCGGCGAGCGCTGGTGCGCGCTGCAGACGCTGCGTGACGCGAACGCCCCCTTCGAGCTCCACAACAGCCCGCTGTCGGAGCAGGCCTGCCTCGGGTTCGAGTACGGCTACTCGGTCCAGGCCCCCGACGCGCTCGTCCTGTGGGAGGCCCAGTTCGGCGACTTCGTGAACTCGGCGCAGGTGATCGTCGACCAGTTCCTGATCTCGGGGCTCGCCAAGTGGGGCCAGACCTCGCGGCTGAGCCTGCTGCTCCCGCACGGCTACGAGGGCTCTGGCCCCGAGCACTCGAGCGCCCGGCTCGAGCGCTTCCTGCAGATGGCCGCCGAGGGCAACATCCGGGTCGCCAACGTCACCACGCCCGCCCAGTACTTCCACCTGCTGCGCAGGCAGGCGCTGGTGTCCAAGCCGCGCCCGCTGATCCTGATGACGCCGAAGAGCCTGCTGCGCCTGCCCGCCGCCACCTCGTCCGTCGCCGACCTTGCCGAGGGCGGCTTCGAGCGGGTGATCGACGATCCGGCGCTGCCCGCGGGGCGGGACGCGGTGACCAAGCTCGTGCTCTGCTCGGGCAAGGTCTACTACGACATCGCGATGCACGAGGAACGCGAGTCCGCATCCCACATCGCGGTCGCGCGCGTCGAGCTGCTCTACCCCTTCCCCGAGGCCGAGCTGATCGATCTGATGGAGAGCTACCCGAACCTCGAGCGCGTGGTCTGGGTGCAGGAGGAGCCGCGCAACATGGGCGGACGCGCGTTCATGCGCCGCCGTATGGCCAAGATCCTCCCCGAGCGGCTCTCCTACGACTACGTCGGCCGCCAGCTGCGCGCCGCGCCCGGCGAGGGCTACTCCGCCGCGCACAAGCGCGAGCAGTCGCGCATCGTTCGCGTGGCGCTCGACTTCGAGAAGGATCGCCTGGAGCCGGACAGCTCGGCTCAGCGGCCGACGATGTAGGTCCTTTAGGGGATACGGAAGACCGCAGGGCCTGCCGAGCCGGCTAGGGCTCGACCGGACCGCCCTCGCGCCGCCAGCGCGGCACGCCGCCGTCCACCACGTGCAGCACGTCGCGCACCCCGTGCCGGCGCAGCAGGCTCGCCGCCGGAGCCGCGCGCTGGCCCGAGCTGCAGATCACGGCGACCGGCCGCTGCGCGTCGATGCCCTCGGGCAGCCCGTGGATGTCGTGGTAGGGCACGTGGACCGAGCCGGGAATGTGGCCGCTGTCCCACTCGTCCTGCTCGCGTACGTCGAGGATCTGCAGCTCGCCCGCGCGCTCGCGCAGCTCGGGCACCGTGATGCGCTCGATCCGGTCTACGTGGCGCCGCTCCTCGCGCCAGCTGGTCATGCCGCCCGCGAGAAAGCCGGCCAGCCGCGTGATGCCGACCGACTCGGCGAGCGCCGCGGCGTGGCGGGCGTCCTCGTCGTCGCGACCGACCAGCACCACGCGCTGGCCCGGCTCCACAAGCCAGGCCAGCTTCGAGCCGAAGCCCGCCCGCAGGGCTGTGATGCTCACGGAGTCGGGGATGTGAGCCTCGTCGAACTGGAGCTCGGTGCGCACGTCCACCACCAGCGCACCGTCGGCGCGGGCCTGATCGACCTGGCGCGGCGTGATCGGGTGGACCTCGGCGCTCTCCACCACAAGCGGCCCGCGGTTCAGCGCGACGATGTCCTCGAAGTTGGGCGGCTGCGGCCGCAGGGCCGCGGTGGCCCTGCGGGTGAACTCCTCCTCGTCGCCTATCGAGAGCAGCTCGGAGTGCGCGCGCTCGTAGCCGATCGTCGAGGACGCCTTCATGTCCATGCCGGGCCCCCCGCACAGCGAGCCGCCGACGTGGCCGGGCCAGACCTCGCACGTGTCGGGCAGGGTGAGCAGCCGCTCGTGCAGCGAGTGGAAGATCAGGCGGGCGCCCTCGTCCTTGTCGACCGCCAGGTCGGGCCGGGCGATGTCCCCGACGAACAGCGAGTCGCCGGTGAGCACGGCCCACGGCTCGTCGCCGCGCTCGGCATCGATCAGCGCGAAGGCGGTGTGCTCGGGCCGGTGCCCGGGCGTGTGCAGGGCGCGCACCCGCACGCTGCCGAGCTCGAGCTCCCAGCCGTCGTCGAAGGGCTCGTGGTCGTACTCGGCCGCGGCCTCGCGGTGGATGTGGAGGGTTGCCCCGGTGGCGGCCGCGAGGCGGCCATGCCCCGACACGTGGTCGGCGTGGTTGTGCGTCTCGAGGATGTGCTCGATGTGCACGCCTGTGTAGCGGACCAGGCGGAGGTAGTCGTCGATGTCGAGCCGCGCGTCGACCACGGCCGCCACCCCGGCGCTCTCGTCGCCGACCACGTACGAGGCGCAGCCGAGATCGTCGTGGGTGATCTGCCGGAACAGCACCTCAGCGCTTCGGCCGCTGGCCCTTCGCCATCGCGTCGGCGATCTTCTTGGAGCCGAGCCGCCGCTGGAGGCGGGCCGCCGTCCCGGGCGCGACAGCGGACATGAGCGCCCCCGCACGCAGGGCCAGCGGGGCGACGTCGATCTCGGCTCGATCCTCCTCGATGCCGCGTACGACCGCCTCGGCGACCTGCTCGGGCGTTCGCGTCCCGACGCCGCGCGGGAGGCGGACCCCGGCCTCGGCGAACATGCCGGCATCGGAGATGAACCCCGGGAACACCACGGTCACCCCCACGTCGCTGCCGTGCAGGTCCTCGCGCAGCCCCGAGGCGAAGCCGCGCAGGCCGAACTTGGTGGCTGAGTAGAGCGAGGAGCCGGTAGAGGCCACCTTGCCGGACAGCGACGAGACGAACACCAGGTGACCGCGCCCGCGATCGGTCATGCCCGGCAACAGGGCCCAGGTCAGCTGGATCGGGGCGCGCAGGTTGACGTCCAGCGCGCGGTCGATCTCGGCGGTCGAGAAGTCGTCGAGCGGACCGCTGGCCGGCAGTGCGGCATTGGCCACGAGCACGTCCACCGGTCCGGCGAGTTCGGCGAGGGCGACGGCGTCCGCCGCCTGGGTGAGGTCGGCGGGGAGCACCCGCGGACGGCCGCCGAGGGCCGCGGCGACCTGCTCGAGCTGCTCGGTCCGCCGCGCGGTGAGGATGACGCGCGCCCCGCGCTCGTCGAGCGCGCGCGCAATCGCCTGGCCGATGCCGCCGGTGGCGCCGGTGAGGAGCACTGTCGAATCCTGGAGCTGCACCCCGTCCAACGCTACCCGAAGGCCGCCTCATCCCGGGAGGTAGAGTGGCTCGTGATGCTCCACAAGGCGAAGACGTGGTTGGTCAAGGTGCTGCCGTTCCTAGCTCGCTGGGGGTCGAACACCACGCCTAACCCGTAGGCCCTGAGAGCCGGCGACCTCCCGCTGCTCATGGAGAGCGACACTGTCGCAACCGTGAACGTAACCGGCGGCACCGGTTAGTCGGATGAGCGGCGTCGAGATCGGCGTGGCTGGTCCCGACGACGCACCGGAGCTGCTGGGCGCGTACGAGTGGCTGTTCGCCCCTCCCGGCAGCCGCCCGCCGCAGTGGGACCCGCGGGCGGCCGACGAGCGCCTCCGGCGAGCCGCGACGGCCGGCGACTCGGTGGTGCTGGTGGCGCGCGCCGACGGGGCGATCGTGGGGATCTGCACCACGTACCTCGACTTCGAATCGGTCCGCTTCGGCCGCCGCGCCTGGGTGGAGGACATCGCCGTGCACTCGGAGCGCCGCTCCCTCGGGATCGGCAAGCGCCTGCTGGACGCGGCGAAGGACTGGGCGCGCGAGCGCGGCGCGACGCACCTCGAGCTCGACTCCGGGCACGCGCGCATCGACGCCCACCGCTTTTACGAGCGCGAACGGCCGAGCTGGAGCTCGATCAGCTTCGGCTGGGAGCTGTGACCAGCCGCCGCTCCCCGACCCGCGAGCGACGAAGTCGCTCGCGCTCGACGCGAAAACCAGGCCTGGCAAGGAAGAGGGATCGGGATAGTGCTGGGCACATCCCGATCCCGATGACACAGCCAGGCGCAGGTTTGCAGCCTTGAGCGCGAGCGACGGGACTCGAACCCGCGACCTCCGGCGTGACAGGCCGGCGCTCTAACCAACTGAGCTACGCCCGCGTGCGCGACCGCCGAGCATAGCGTTCGCGAGGTCGGTCCGGACGCCGCTAGCCGCCGCTGCGGTTGCGGCGGTCCTTGATGTGGGTCACCCCGAGCCACACGAGGAACGCCAGCACCGGCACGAAGTAGGCGATCGAGGTCAGCCAGTGCCCGGCGTGCGCGAAGTACATCGGCCGGAAGTCTGGCAGGCGTGCTGGCGTCAGGTGTTCGCCTGCGACAGCAGCCAGAGCGCCAGACTCGTGAAGCCGACCATCACGGCGAGCATCCAGTACTGCGAGCGCACCGCGAGCTTGGCGTCGTCGTAGAGCGCCAGGGCGCGGTCGTGCGCGAGCGTCAATCCCGCGGCGTGGCCGAGCACCACGAACGCGACCTGCCAGTACCAGGTGGCCGTGGCTCCGATCAGGCCGTAGTCGATCTGCTTCGTGGCCGTTCCGAACAGGTCCGATCCGTCGCCGAGCGGATCCGACACCAGGAACCCGATGGCCTGCCCGCGGAACAGCAGGTAGGTGAAGTAGTGCGCCATCACATAGGCCAGCGCGATCGGCACCAGCGAGAGCGCGAACGCTCGCGACAGCGTCGCGGCGTCAAAGCCTCCGCCCACGCTCCTCGCCCCCGCCACGCCGAGGCGGTAGAAGCCGTAGACGAGCAGGACCGCGGCCGTCAGCCCGACCAGGAAGGCCATCTCGAACGCCGGCTGTGGCGACAGCCCGAGGTTCTCGAAGAACTTCGAGAGATCCGGGGCGATGCCCGTCCAGAGCGGCGCCTCGCCCGCGCCGTCGAACGTGACCGAGCCGAGCATCACCGCCAGCAGCGGCGCGGTGCCCGCGCCGGCCTTGAGGTGTGCTAGCCCGGACAGCGGTGGCCGCAGACCGAGCACACGGTCGCGCGTCTCGAACGGCGAGATCCGCGAGAACAGGTTGAAGTAGACCGAGTAGGTCTCGCCGCGCGCGCTCCAGGCCTCCACGCCGTAGAGCGCCATCGCGACGAAGGTGAGCGCCGAGTAGACGAGTGTGGCGATCGCGACGGTTTCGGGCTTGTCGCCGCCCGAGATCACCAGCTCCAGGACCGCGAACGCGAAGACGCCGACGGCGGCGGGCCAGTGGCCCAGCCGTTCGGGGTACTGCAGCGGCGCGGGCAGGCCATTGCGAACCACCCGGCCGGCGGCCCACCCGACCGCGCGGCCCACGGCGCGCCACGGGTTGAACGCGCGAAAGACGTCGCCGAAGATCACGCTCACCGGCACCAGCCCGATCCAGAAGAGCACGAAGACGAACGTGGGCGCGAAGTTGGCGGCGGGGCTCTGCGTGCCGCGCAGGCCGGCGTAGATCACGAGGCCCAGCAGCGCCACGCCGATCGCCCCGCAGAGGATCTCGACCGGCCGGCTCGCGGGGACGCGTCCCAGGAGGCCGGGCAGTGGCCGCCAGCGAGCGCGCTCCAGCCTGGGCTCCGGCCACAACACCGCCAGGGCCACGAACGAGATCACCAGCACGATCGCCGCCGCCCAGCCGAAGAGCCACTCGGGTATCGGCAGGTCCGAGCGACCGATGAGTCCGCCCGCGTGGGCGAACAGGGTGATCACGAGGGTCCGACGAGCAGGCGGGCCAGCAGCGGCTCCTTACCGGCGTCCTCCGCCGCGTGGCTTTCGAGCTCGAACGCGCCCTCGGTGTCTGCCTTGAACTTGAATCGGGCCGGCTTCCCGGGCGTCGCCTCCTTCTCGATGTCGTAGCCGTGCAGGTGGATCTGATCCGGGATGTCGGAGCTGACCACGATCCGCACGACGTCGTTCTTGGCGACCCGGATCGTCTGGCGGTCGCTGTCCAGCACGCCGCCCTTCACGGTGATCCGGGCAACCGGCGGCTCTGGGGCCTTGGCCTGCGTGCCGGTGCCCCCCGACTGGTTCTGGGCTTGGGTCTGCGCCGACGGTGACGAGCTCTTGTCGTCGCCCGGCTGAGCGACGATGAACGCGACGACGGCGACCGCCAGAGCGGCGACGACCAGCCCGATGCGCTGGTTTCTTGACATGGCGGCGGGGAAGTATGGCAACCGTCTGTGGGTCGAATGTAAGGGCGACGCCCGCGCCGGCCGCGCTGGGCGAATCCGCTCGAACGTCCGTGCGAACTGCTGAGCCCTTCACCCACCCTCAACACACGGGTCACAGGAGCGTCACGGGATCGGCCGCGCTGGAGTCGATGCTGCACGTGAGATGGCATACGTGGACCTCCACTTTCATTTGCTGCCCGGAGTCGACGACGGCCCCGGCGACATGGCCGCCAGCCTGGAGCTCGCCCGCGCGGCGGTGGCCGACGGCACCGAAACCGTGGTCGCGACCCCGCACGTGCGCACCGACCTCGGGGTCACGGACGCCGTGGAGATCCACGCGCGCGTGCTGGAGCTGCGCTTCGCCCTCGCGGCCGAGGGGATCCCGCTGGAGGTCCGCTGCGGCGGCGAGCTGGGTCACGAGCTGATCGGCCGCATGCGCCAGAGTGAGCTGGAACTCCTCGCGCAAGGTCCGTCCGGCGCACGCTGGCTGCTGGTCGAGACGCCCTTCGACGGCGTCGGAGCGGACTTCCACGCGGCCACCGCGGAGCTGCGCGAGCGCGGCTTCGGCGTGCTCGTCGCGCACCCGGAGCGCAGCGCCGACGCGATCCTCGACGGCGCCGCCGGCCTGCGCGGCGAGCTGGAGGCGGGCTCGCTCGCCCAGGTCAACGCGCAGTCACTCACCGGCGACCACGGCGAGGACGCCTGCGGCGCGGCCTGGGAGCTGATCGTCGAGGGGTTGATCTCTGTCGTCGCCTCGGACGCGCACGGGCCGACACGGCCGCCGGCCCTCACGCTGGCGGGCCGCACCCTGCTCGAGGTGGGCGTCACCCACAGCGCCACGGCGGGGCTGATCGGCTCGATGCCGCACCGCCTGCTGGCGGCGGGCATCCCCGAGCGGCGCGTGCTGGCGGCCTAGGGCGCGACCAGCGTGGCGGGCTGGTCGCCGAGCGGCGGGGGGTCGTCCTCGAGGCGCGCGGCCCGCAGCTCGTCGTCGATCGCCGGGAGTTCCGCATCCGCGGGCAACTGCGCCAGCGCCTGCGGCGGTCCGTCCGCCTCCGACCCCTCGCGCGGCTCGGGGTCGAAGCGGTAGCCGACGCCGAAGTGCGTGTGGATGTAGTTCCAGCTCGGCGAAACCTTCTCGAGCTTCTGGCGCACCTTGCGCACGAACACGTCGACCGAGCGGTCCCCGTGGGCCATCGTGTAGCCCCACACGGCCTGGTAGATCTCCTCGCGCTGGAGCACCTTGCCCTTTGCCTGCGCGAGCAGCTGGAGCACCTCGAACTCGCGCCGCGTGAGGTCCACGCTCGTGGAGCCGACGAAGGCCTGGAACTGATCGGCGCGGATCTCGAGCTCGCCCGCCACGAGCGGCCCGGTGTCCATCCGCGCGGATGCGCGCTTGCGCCGCCGCACGACGGCCTCGACGCGCGCCAGGACCTCCTCGGGGTGACACGGCTTGGTCACCCAGTCGTCGGCCCCCAGCCGGAGGCCGCGCACGCGCTGGGCCACACTGGAGCGGCCGGTGCAGATAACCACCCCGAGGCCGGGCAGCGCGACGGTCACGCGCTCGAGGAACTCCCAGGCGCCGGGCCCGAGCAGCGACAGATCCACCACCAGCGCGTTGACGCGCATGGCGACGAATTCCTCCGTGCGGGGCGGCGCCTCCAAACGCCGGTACTGCCAGCCCAGGTCGCTCGCTCGCTTCACGAGCACCCGGACGAACCCCGAATCCGTGTCCAGGATCGCGAGTCGCATGTCCGACATCGGCCCTGAGTGTACGCACACCGGAGGCGACGGCCGCCGTCTTTTACAGCTTTTTCACAGGGAGACAACGCGGGAGTAACGGACATTCCGCACGATGCTGGAACCCTGCGGAGCATGGAGGCAGCCCTGGGTAGACCGCCGCTCAGAGCCGGAGAGCTCGAGGTCCGGCCAAGCGAGTTCCTCGTGCTCGTAAACGGCGAACCGCTTCATCTCACTGTCCGCGAGCTCGAGCTGCTCACGGCACTGGTGGAGCGGCGAAACAGGATCGTCACGCGGGAGGAGCTCTACCGCGAGGTGTGGGGCGAGCCCTATCGCAAGGCCGACCGGTCCGTGGACGTGTACGTGGGCAAGCTCCGCCAGAAGCTGGAGGACGCTGTCCCCGGGCGGCGCTTCATCCATACCCACTTTGGGTTCGGATACCGGTTCGCGGCGGACTCCGACCGCACCTGACTTTCACATCCTTTTTACAACGCGGCGACAGCTGGATAACAGACTCGCCCCGGCCGCAGTAGAGAGTCCGCGCTGTACATGAACAACCTCAAGGAGAAAACCGTATGAGGAAGCTCCTCACGCTCGCGGCGTGCGGCGTACTGGCCCTTGGAGCGGCGGCCTGTGGCGACAATGCGAGCTCCGACACCGGCGGCAGCGGCAGCGGCAGCGGCAAGGACCTGTCCGGCAACATCAAGATCGACGGCTCGAGCACTGTCGCTCCGTTCGCGCAGGCCGCCCAGGAGGCGTTCCAGGGTGAGAACCCGGGCGTGAAGATCACGGTCGGCACGTCCGGCACGGGCGGCGGCTTCGAGAAGTTCTGCAACGACGAGACGGACATCTCGGACGCCTCGCGCCCCATCAAGCCGGACGAGGAAGTCCCGATCTGCAAGAAGAAGGGCGTGACCTACAGCGAGGTCCAGGTGGCCAACGACGGGATCGCCGTTGTGACCAACAAGGGCCTGAAGGTCGACTGCCTGACGACCGATCAGCTGAAGAAGCTCTGGAACAAGGGCTCGAAGGTGAAGAGCCTGAGCGAGATCGACCCCTCGCTGCCCGCCACCAAGCTGACGCTGTTCGGCCCGGACACAGACTCCGGCACCTTCGACTTCTTCACCGGCGAGATCAACGGCGAGGAAGGCGTCTCGCGCGAGGACTACCAGCCCTCGGCCGACGACAACGTGCTCGTGCAGGGGGTAGAGGGCTCCGAAGGCGGCCTCGGCTACTTCGGCTTCTCCTACTACGAGCAGAACCAGGACAAGCTCAACCTGGTCAAGGTCGGAGAGAGCGCGGACTCGTGCGTCGCTCCATCCAAGGAGACGATCCAGTCGGGTGAGTACAAGCCGCTCTCCCGCCCGCTGTTCATGTACCCGAACGAGAAGTCGCTCGCGCGGCCGGAGGTCAAGGCGTTCATGGAGTACGTGATCGCCAACTACCAGGCGATCGCGGACGCGTCTCAGATCGTCCCGATGACGCCAGGGCAGGCCGACAAGGGCAAGCAGGAGCTCCAGAACGCGGAGAGCAAAGCCGGCTGATGGAAGCATCCACCACCGCAGCAGGCACGCGCGCCGTCCCCACCCTGGGGGCGGCGCGTCGCCGGTGGGGCGAGGATCTGATCAAGGCGATCCTGATCCTGGCGGCGATGATCTCCGTGCTCACCACCACGGGGATCGTGGTCGCCTTGCTGCGCGAGACGATCGACTTCTTCGGTGAGGTCGGCGTCTGGGACTTCCTTTCCGGAGGCAAGTGGACGCCTCTGTTCGAGCCGCCCAGCTTCGGCGTCCGGCCGCTGGTGGTGGGCACCTTCCTGATCACGGGCATCGCGCTGCTGGTGGCCGCGCCGCTGGGACTCGGCGCCGCGATCTTCCTCAGCGAGTACGCCCGCACGCGGGTGCGCAAGGCGATCAAGCCGGCGCTCGAGCTGCTGGCCGGCGTGCCCACGATCGTCTTCGGCTACTTCGCCCTGACCTTCTTCACGCCGAACATCCTCCAGGACCTGCTCCACCTGAAGGTCAACATCTTCAACGCGCTCGCGGCCGGGGTGATCATGGGCTTCATGATCATCCCGACGATCGCGTCCGTCGCGGAGGATGCGATGTCGGCGGTCCCGGCGTCGCTGCGCGAGGGCGCCTACGGGCTCGGAGCCTCGAAGCTGCACGTCTCGATGCGGGTGGTCTTCCCGGCCGCCCTGTCCGGGATCGTGGCGGCGATCGTGCTGGGCGTCTCACGCGCGGTCGGGGAGACGATGATCGTGCTCGTGGCCTCCGGGCAGGTCGCCAGCAACAGCCTCAACCCCGCGGACCCGCACTACTCGCTGGCGTCGTTCATCGGCTCCACGGCGGGGGGCGACACTCCCACCGGCAGCATCGAGTACAAGACGATCTTCGCCGTGGGGATGCTCCTGTTCGTGATCACGCTGATCATGAACCTCATCTCGATCCGCTTCGTGCGCAAGTACAGGCAGGTCTACGAGTGAGCGCGGCCGACCGGACCATCCCGCCGCCCTCGCCGACCCGCCGCGCGAAGGATCTCGCGTTCCGGCTCGCCCTGCTGGGCTGCCTCGGCATATCGGTGCTGCTGCTGGGCGTCCTCCTCTACGACGTGATCAAGGACGGCGCCGGCCACCTGGACATGCACTTCCTCACCAGCTTCACGTCGATCAGCGCCGACAAGGCCGGCGCCCAGGCGGCGATCTGGGGAACCATCTGGCTGATGGGCATCTGCGGGGTGTTCATCGTGCCGGTCGGCGTGGCCACCGCCATCTACCTCGAGGAGTACGCGGACGATGCCCGTTGGTACAACCGGCTGATCGAGGTCAACATCCAGAACCTCGCCGCGGTCCCGTCGGTCGTCTACGGGATCCTCGGACTGGCCTTCCTCGTGCGCGGGCCGCTGGCGCTCGGCAACACCGTGCTCGCCGGCGGCCTCACCCTCGGCCTGCTCGTGCTGCCCGTGGTGATCATCTCGGGGCGCGAGGCGATCCGGGCCGTGCCGCCGTCGATCCGGGAGGGTTCGAGGGCGCTCGGAGCCACCCAGTGGCAGACGATCTGGCGGCAGGTGCTGCCGGCCTCGATTCCGGGCATCGCCACCGGGGTGATCCTGGCGCTCTCGCGGGCGATCGGGGAGACGGCACCGCTGATCGTGGTCGGCGCCGCCACGGTGATCGCCTTCAACCCGGATGGCCTCGACTCGCAGTTCACGGCGCTGCCGATCCAGATCTTCGACTGGATCTCGAGGGCGTCGAACGACGTGAACAACTACAAGCCGCTCGCGGCAGCCGCCATCTTGCTGCTGATGATCATGTTGCTCGCCATGAACAGCGTCGCGATCTGGCTACGAAATCGATACGAGCAGAAGTGGTAGGAGAGCGAAAGTGGAACGCGTGACCGAGCCCCCGGAAATCCGTGCACGCCGCGATGTCGTGCCGCCGACACCTCAAGTGGTCGCCGCCCCGGCCAGCACCGAGCGCAAGCCGCGGGAGGCGATCTTCGGCCTGGAGGGCGTGCAGGTTTCGTACGGCGTCAAGCCCGCCGTGCGCGACGTGAGCTTCGAGATCGGCAGACACGAGATCACCGCGCTGATCGGACCCTCGGGCTGCGGCAAGTCCACGCTGATCCGCTGCCTCAACCGCATGAACGACCTGATCCCGGGCGCCCGCGTCGAGGGCAGGGTGCTCTACCACGACCAGGACCTGTACGGCCCCGGGATCGACGCGGTGGAGGTGCGCAAGCGCATCGGGATGGTGTTCCAGAAGCCGAACCCGTTCCCCAAGTCGATCTTCGACAACATCGCGTTCGGGCCGCGCGTGCTCGGCATGAAGGGCGACATGGACGAGATGGTCGAGCGCGCCCTCAAGCAGGGCGCGCTCTGGGACGAGGTCAAGGACCGGCTCAAGACCAACGCGTTCGGCATGTCCGGCGGCCAGCAGCAGCGTCTCTGCATCGCCCGCGCGCTCGCCGTCTCGCCGGACGTGATCCTGATGGACGAGCCCTGCTCGGCGCTCGACCCGATCTCCACCGGCAAGATCGAGGACCTGATGCTGGAGCTCAAGCAGGACTACTCGATCGTGATCGTCACGCACAACATGCAGCAGGCCGCCCGCGTGTCCGACAAGACCGCGTTCTTCACGGTCGAGCTGGACGACCAGGAGCACCGCTCGGGCCGCGTCGTCGAGTTCGACGACACCGAGAAGATCTTCACCAACCCCGGGGACTCCCGGACCGAGGCCTACGTGACCGGCAAGGTCGGATAGGCGTTAGCGTGGCGCACACGACTCGCACGCACTTTCAAGAAGAGCTCTCGAAGCTCGAGGAGCAGGCGCTCGGCGGGCTCGACATGGTCGTCGAGGCCGTGGACCGGGCGCTCGAGACGATCCAGCAGCAGGACATGGAGCTGGCCGGCATGGTGATCGCCGACGACGACCGCATCGACGGCCGCTATCTGGAGGTGCACCAGGGGATCCTCTCCCTGCTCGCGCTCCAGGCGCCCGTGGCCGGCGACCTGCGCCTCGTGGCGGCGCTGCTTCACGTCATGAAGAACATCGAGCGGATGGGGGACCAGTGCGTGAACATGGCGAAGCTCGTGCCGCTCGCCGGTCACGAGCCTCCGTCGGACGCGCGCATCCTCGCCGACATCCAGCAGATGGGCGAGCAGGCGCGCCACCAGGTGGTGCAGTGCAAGCAGGCGTTCTCGCGGCGAGACATCGAACTGGCCCAGGACCTGGTGCGCCAGGACGACCAGATCGACCGCCTCAACCGAGACGTGTTTCACCTCGCGCTGGAGATCGGCGACGACGCCGACAAGCGCGAGTGGGCTATGCACATGACGCTGGTCGCTCGCTGTATCGAGCGAATCGGCGACAATGCCGTGGACATCGGCGAGCAGACCGTCTTCGTCGTCACCGGTCTGTTCCGGGAGTTCGAGGACGCCTCGCACCCGGAGCTTGCTTCTCCGTAGCCGCAAGCACCCGGCTCGGCCGGGTGCGCGCGGACGGCATCAACTTGATCTGCGCCTGCATCGACATCGGCAGCAACACCACCCGGCTGCTGGTCGCGGATGCGGGCGACGGACAGCTGCGCGAGCTGGTCACCCAGCGCGCGTTCACGCGCATCGGCAAGAGCCTCGCCGCAACCGGCTCGATCCCGGCGGAGAAGATCGCCGAGACGGCCGAAGTGGTGGCCACGCAGGCGAAGGTCGCGCGCGAGGTGGGTGCCGAGCAGATCGTGGCCGTGGCCACCGCCGCGATCCGCAACGCGCCCAACCGCGAGGCGCTGCTGAGCGCGGTGGAGGAAGCCGGCGGCATGGCGCTGGAGGTGCTGTCGGGCGAGGAGGAGGCGCGCCTGTCGTTCGTGGGCGCCACTCGCACCATGCTGCAGCCGGCCGACGGCACGATCGCCGTGATCGACGTGGGCGGCGGCTCCAGCGAGATCGCCGTCGGCGAGCCGGACGGCAACATGGCGTGGTCGGCCTCGTTTCGGATCGGCTCGGGCTTCCTCGCCGACTCCTACCTGCGCGGCGACCCGCCCTCAGTCGACGAGCTGGAGAAGGTGCGCCGGCACGTGGCCGGGACCTTCGAGGGCCTCGAGCCGCCCCCGGCCCGGGAAGCGGTTGCCGTGGGCGGCACCGCCACCTCGCTGCGGCGGCTGCTCGGCGCGGAGCTGTCGCACGAGACGCTCGAGCGCGGCATCCGCGTGCTCTGCACGACCCCGATCGCCGACGTGGCCGCCCGCTTCGAGCTGGACCCCGAGCGCGTGCGCCTGCTGCCCGCCGGCATCCTCGTGCTGGAGGCGATCTCGGACCTGCTGGCGCTGCCGCTCCGGATCGCCCGCGGCGGATTGCGCGAAGGCGTCCTGCTCGAGCTGGTGGAAGGGAGGCGCCTTGCCTGAGAACATCGCTGCGCACCGGGCCACGCCCGCCGCTTGCGCTCAGCCGATCGCGTTCAGCTCACGCGGGCGCATCAGCACCATGAGCTCGCCGCGCTCCACCCCCGCCAGGCCGCCCTTCTTCATGCGCACCTGCGCGCCGGTCAGCGAGTGGATCGCGGCGGAGAAGTCGGGATCGTGGCCGACCAGCAGCACGTTGTCGCCGAGCCCCGCGGCGAGCGCTTCGGCGTCGAACGGGCCGCCGGCGAGCTTCGGCTCGAGCTGGGGCTCCACGTCGCCCAGCTGCTCACAGGCGATCCGCGCGGTTTCCGCGGCGCGCACCTTGGGGCTGGACAGGCAGGCATCGACCTTCACGTCCAGTTTCTTCAGGGCGGCGCCGGCCACGCGCGCCTGCTCGCGCCCCTTCTCGGTGAGCGCTCGCTCAGCGTCGGGCGAGCCGTCCTCCGCGTCCCCATGCCGCAACAACCAAAGCATCGCGATGCGGCACCATAGAGGCTGAACCGATGGAAGCTGTTACCGCTTCGCCACCAGCACCCGAGCTCGACTCTCCCGAGCTCTACTCGAACCGCGAGCTGTCCTGGATGCAGTTCAACGAGCGGGTGCTGGAGCTGGCCGAGGACGAGTCGCTGCCACTGCTCGAGCGCGTCAAGTTCCTCGCGATCTACGCCTCCAACCTCGACGAGTTCTACATGGTGCGCGTGGCCGGGCTGCACGACCAGGTGGACGCCGGGATCGACGCCCGCGGCCCGGACGGCCTGTCGCCGAGCGAGACGATCGAGCGCATTGCCGAGCGGGCCCGCGAGCTCGGCCACCGCCACTCGCGCCAGTCGAAGGACGTGTTGCGGCCGCAGCTCGCCGAGCACGGCATCCGCGTGATCGACTGCGCCGACTGTGACCCCGACGAGCTGGAGGCGGTAGACCGCCGGTTCTCGGAGCAGATCTTCCCCGTGCTGACGCCGCTGGCGGTCGGCCCGGGGCGCCCCTTCCCGTACATCTCGAACCTGTCGCTGTCGCTGGCGGTATGGCTGCGCGACCCCGTGTCCGGCACCGCGACGTTCGCGCGCGTCAAGGTGCCGAAGGAGGTGTTGCCGCGCTTCGTCGCGATCCGCGAGAACGTGTTCGTGCCGCTCGAAACGATCATCGCGCGCCACCTCGACCAGCTCTTCCCGGGCATGGAGATCCTGCGCCACGACTTCTTCCGGGTCACGCGCGACGCGGACTTCACGGTCTCCGACGAGGCCGACGATCTGCTGCGCGCCGTCGAGGACGAGCTGCGCCGCCGCCGCTTCGGCGAGGTCGTGCGCCTGGAGATCTCGTCCTCGATGGACCCCGACATGCGCTCCTACCTCGTCGAGCAGCTGGGAATCGAGGAAACCCAGGTGATCGACGTCGACGGGCTGCTCGACCTCGAAGACCTGTGGGCGCTCTACGAAGTGGAGGGACACCGCGAGCTGCGCGACCCGCCCTGGACGCCGGTGACGCACCCGGCCTTCGCCGACCCCGACGACGGCAAGGCCGACGTGCTGGCCGCGATGCGCGCCGGCGACCTGCTGGTGCACCACCCCTACCACTCGTTCGCCTCGAGCGTCGAGCGCTTCATCCAGCAAGCCGTGGCCGACCCCGACGTGTTGGCGATCAAGATGACGGTGTACCGCACCTCCGACGACTCGGAGCTGGTGCCGTCGCTGATCCGGGCGGCGGAGCGCGGCAAGCAGGCCGTCTGCCTGGTGGAGCTGAAGGCGCGCTTCGACGAGCGCCAGAACATCGAGTGGGCGCGCTCGCTGGAAGAGGCCGGCGCGCACGTGGTGCACGGCCTGCCCGGGCTCAAGACCCACGCGAAGGCGCTGCTGGTGGTGCGCCGCGAGGGAGCGGGCGTGCGCCACTACGTGCACATCGGGACCGGCAACTACCACGCCAAGACGGCTCGCCTGTACGAGGACTTCGGGCTGTTCACGACCGACCGCGAGATCGCGGCGGACGTGGCGGAGCTGTTCAACACGCTGACCGGCGCGGCGCGCTCGCCCTCGTTCCGCAAGGTCATCACCGCGCCCGAGGACATGCGTCCCTGGTTCCTCGACCAGGTCCACCAGACGATCCAGGCGCACGAGGCGGGCGAGGAGGCCCGCATCGTGCTGAAGCTCAACTCGCTGGTGGACACACGTTGCATCCGCGCCCTCTACGAGGCCTCGCAGGCGGGCGTGCCGGTCGACGTGAGCGTGCGCGGCATCTGCTGCCTGCGCGCGGGCGTGCCCGGCGTCTCCGACAACATCCGCGCGATCTCGGTGGTGGGGCGCTTCCTCGAGCACTCCCGCCTGTACGGCTTCCGCCGCGGCGACGAGCGCCTCTGGTGGATGGGCTCCGCCGACCTGATGCCGCGGAACCTCGACACCCGCGTGGAGCTGCTGGCGCCGATCGAGGACCAGAGCCTGCGCGACGAGGTCGAGGACACGCTCGAGCGCTGCCTGGCCGACGACACCTTCGCGTGGGAGCTGCGACCCGACGACTCATGGGAGCGCCGCCGCGGCGGCACCCGCGCGACGCACCGCGAGCTGATGGAGCGCGCGGTCGAGCAGGCGGCTATCGAGGCGTAGGCGGGCGCCATCAGCCGGCCGACGCTCCACGGGGGTCCGGGGGCGGGCGCCATTAGCCGGCCGACGCTCCACGGGGGTCCGGGGGCGCGAGCCCCCGGCTGTCATCCCCCCAGGCTCAGGCTCAGGCGCCGCGTCAGCTCGAGCACCCGTGTGGCGGAGCGCCGCACGCGCTCCCGGAAGGCGGGCGAGCGGCGCGCCAGGGCCAGCAGCCGCGGGTACACGTCCTTCCAGCTGGCGCTGCCGGTCATCAGGATCAGGTCGGCGCCCGCGCGCAGGGAACGCTCCGCGGCCACTGCCACGGCGGAGCGCTCGAGCACGGCCTGGGCCTCGATGCTGTCGGTGACCACGACGCCGTCGAAGCCGAGCCGCTCGCGCAACAGCCCTGTGACGATGCGCGGCGACTGGGAGGCGATCCGGCGCTTGTCCACCGCCGTGTAGACCGCATGGGAGAGCATCACGATCGGCACGCCGGCTTCCACCGCCGCACGGAACGGGACCAGGTCGCGGCGCAGGTCGCCCGAGATCGCCGCCGCGCCGTCGTCGGTGTTCACCGCCGCGCGCCCGAGGCCCGGGAAGTGCTTGGCCGTGGCCGCCACCCGCGCCGTTCGAGTCCCCTCGATGGCGGCCCGCGTGCGGTCGGCGATGGCGGCGGCGTCGCCGGCAAAGGCGCGGGAGCGCAGCGCGCTGGATGCGCCCCCCGGCACGTCGGCCACCGGCGCCAGGTTCACGTTGACGCCGGCGATTTCCAGCTGCTGCGCGGCGGCGCGCGCGGTCCGGCGCACCAGCTCCGGGGATCCCTGCAGCGGCTGTCCCGCCGCGGGACCCGCCCAGTCGACCGTGCGGATGTCACCACCCTCCTGGTCGACCATCACCAGGGCCCCGTAGTGCGCGCTGCGCTGCAGGGCCATCGTCAGCCGCTGCCACTGCGCCGGCGGGCCGGCATTGAAGCCGAACAGGATCACGCCGGCCGTTTCGCCCGCGCGCAGGCGACGGCGGATGTACCGCGGCGGCCGGTTGCCCGGGAAGCTCGAGATCGTCAGCTGGCCGACCTGCTGGCGCAGGCTGAGCCGGTCGACCGCCTGGAGCACCTCCTTGCGGGAGGCGTCCGGGGGCGCGCCGCCCTCCCCACCCTCTTCGCTGCCGGCGCCGGCCGCGATGCCCGCCGCGAGGGCGAGCACGCCGGCACCCGCCAGCAGCGCGAGCCGCCGCCGCGCGGCGGGCTCAGTTGACAGCCGCACGCTCCGGCGGGAAGTCCTCCCGAGCGGGCTGTGGCCCGTTTGCCTCCTGCAGGCCCGCCCAGCGGGCGCCGTCGGTCAGCGCCACGAGGCCGAACCCGTCGACGGGCCCGAGCGCGCCGGTTCCCTGCAGGCCGCCCTCGGCGGCGCGCTGCGCGCCCCAGGCGAGGATGCGGCCCGTGAACGTGTAGCCGTCCACGCCCTTGAGGCGCGCCTCGGCCAGCTCACGTCCGGCGGAGTCGTAGGCGATCGCGACGATATGCGAGCCGGACTTCGCGCGCGCCTGCGCGTCCGGCCCGCCGGTGGAGCCCTTGACGAAGCGCGCACCGAGCGCCTTGAGGACGCTCGACGCGCCCGGCACGCTGGTGCCCATCGACATGACCTGCATCGGGCGCGAGAGCGGCCCGAACCAGCCCAGGTAGGCGTTCACCTCGCGCAGCTGCGGGGCGATCTTCGGCAGGGCGAAGTGCTCCGAGCTGCCGACCGACACCCCGTCGCGCTTCTTGGAGCCGATCTGGAAGCCGCGCACGCGCTTGGCGCCGCGCTCGGTGCGCACGCGCCCGTCGCGGAAGCCGAAGCTCGGATCGGCGAGCGCGCCCACGGTCGAGGCCATGGTGCCGCCGCTCATGCCCGCCTTGCCGGTGATGAAGTAGCCGATGTCCACGCGCACGGCGTCGTCGCCGGCGCGCCTGAGCGCCAGCCCGGCGGCCAGGTTGCCCGGCACCCAGTCGTAGCCGAAGGCGGTGAGCATCCCGCTCCCGGACTGCTCCGCGGCCGGCCCGTAGCGCTCGAACACCTCACGGATGAAGGCCGGCTCGCCGGTCGAGTCGATGTAGTGGGCGCCCGCGGAGGAGGCGGCCCCGGCGGCGGGAGCGCCCCAGCGCGCGAACGGGCCAACCGTGGTCACGAGCACGTCGCCGCGCTCGACCAGCGCGCTCACGCTGGCGGGATCGGCGACGTCGGCCACCGCCGTGTCCAGCCCGCCCAGCTCTGCCGCCATCGCCTCCAGGCGGTCGCGCCCACGGGCGGCCAGCACTGGCCGCAGGTCCCGCTCGACCATGGCCTCCGCGACCAGCCGGCCGGTGTAGCCGGTGGCGCCGAAGAGGACGATGCGCCCCGCCATGGTCAGTCCGCCTGGCGGCGTTCCTCGAGCACGGAGCGGATGTGCTCCATGGCCTGCGGCGCGGAGCGCTCGACCCGCCTGAGATCCCAGCCGCTCAGGGTCACCAGGCGCACCGGCGTCTTGGCAGTCACCGTGGCGTTGCGCAGGGTCTTCTCGAGCAGGCCCATCTCGCCGAAGAAGTCACCCGGGCCGAGGTCCGCCACGTGCTCGCCGCCGCGGGTCACCTCCGCCTGACCCTCCTCGATGGCCATGAACTCGTAGGAGAAGTCGCCTTCGCGGACGAGCTCTCCGCCCTCCTCCATGGAAACCTCGGTCGCAAAGGGCGCGATCTGAGCGAGCTCCTCGTCGCCGACCTCTTCGAACAGCGGGATCGACTTCAGCCTGCTGGCATCCAACGGTGGGTCCTCCTGGCTCGCGGTTGGCGCGACTCTACCGCGACCGGGAGGCGAGGGCCCGTACCATCCAGTGCCGCCCGGTCATGCTCGGCCGCCACGCGCAAACTTCGTACGTAGCGCAAATCGAGCGGCCGCATTGGACGATGACCTGCGCTTCCGACGGCTGTGGGAGCTTTACTTCGGTTGGTGCGAGGCCGGGTTCAGGGAGCGCAGGATCGGCGACGTGCAAGCGTTGCTCGCCAAGCCGTCCTACCGCGGCTCCGGCTCGCCCCTGCGCCAAAGCCCGGTCCTGACCGAGATTTGAAGCCGGGCACGTTGCACTACGTGCGCCGGGGCAGCGGCGAGCCGCTCGTATTGATTCATCCGCTCGGCGCGGAGCTGGTGGTCTGGGAGCCGGTGATGGATCGCCTGGCGCGCGATCGCGACGTGATCGCGGTGGATCTGCCCGGTTTCGGCCGTTCGCCCGGGCTGCGCAACGGGGACAAGCCGACGCCACGGGTGCTGGCCGCGACCGTGGCGTCGCTGCTGGACGACATCGGAGTCGCGCGCGCCCACGTCGCCGGCAACTCCCTGGGTGGGTGGGTGGCGCTCGAGCTGGCCAAGGCGGGGCGGGCGCTCTCGGTGGCCGGCCTCTGCACGGCGGGCCTGTGGTCGAGCCCGCCCGGGCCGCGCCCGGGCCGCGACGTGCGCGAGCTCGGGCGCCGGATGCTGCCCGTACTGCCGGCGATGCTGCGCAGCGCGAAGGGGCGGCGGATGGTGCTGGGCAGCTCGGTGGGCCATCCCGAGCGGGTGCCGCCGGAGGCCGCCGAGCGGCTGGTGCGGTCCTACCTGACCTCCAGCGGGTACGAGCCCGCCGACGAGGCGATGCGCGCGGTCGTCTTCTCCGACTTCGAGCACGTCCGGGTGCCGGTCACGCTCGCATGGGGCGACCTCGACCGGATCGTGCGGCGGCCGCGGCAGACGCTGCCGGAGTGGCGCACGATCACGCTGCACGGCTGCGGGCACATCCCCACCTGGGACGACCCGAAGCAGGTGGCGCGCACGCTGCTGCTGGCGAGTACGTAGGAGGCCCGTCGAGAATTGGCCGGCCGGCCAGGGCTCGTACGATGTAGGGATATGGCCGTCGTCCCGCCTCCAGCTGTTCCGTCGGGCGTCATCCAGCGCATCCAGTCCGACCTGCGCTCGCAGCGCGCCGCCCGGGGCAAGTGGCCGCCCGGGGAGCTGTCGTTCAGCCCGCGGCGGACGCGCGACTTCGAGAAGGAGCCGCTGCCGCTGCTGCTGCGGATGCACGAGAGCTACGGGCCGGTGTTCGCGATGCGCCTGCTCTACCTGCCGATCGTCTTCGCGCTCGGCCCCGAGGCGAACCACTACATCACCGTGTCGCATGCCTCCAACTTCCGCTGGCGCGACGGCTCGATGGGCGACATGATCCCGCTGCTCGGCGACGGCCTGCTCACCACCGACGGCGACTACCACCGCCGCGCCCGGCGGATCATGCTGCCCGCCTTCCACCGCGAGCGGCTGGCCGAGTCCACCTCGATCATGGTCGAGGAGGCGGAGCGGGCGCTGGAGGAGTGGCGCCCAGGGATGCGCGTGAACCTCTACACGTGGACGCGCCGGCTGGCGCTGCGCGTGGCCCTGCGGGCGCTGTTCGGGTTCGACCCGGATCGGGGCGAGCGCGACGGCCAGATGGCCGAGGAGTTCGAGGAGACGCTCGGCTACTGGGGCAAGGACTACGTCCTCCAGATGCTGCGCGGCCCGGGCTCGCCCTGGCGCGCGATGAACCGCTCGCGGGCGGAGCTCGACCGGGTGATCTTCGAGGAGATCGCGCGGCGGCGCAGGAGCGGCGAGCGCGGCGCGGACATCCTGTCGCTGCTGCTCGACGCCGAGGACGAGGACGGTTCGCGGCTGTCCGACCAGGAGCTGCGCGACCAGGTCATGACGCTGCTGTTCGCCGGGCACGACACGGCCACTTCGACGATCACGTTCCTGTTCTACGAGCTCGGGCGCAACTCGCATGAGATCGCACCGCTGACCGACGAGCACGACGCGGTGGTGGGCGACCGGCAGGCGACCGCGGAGGAACTGGTGGCCGGGCTGCCGCGACTCGACATGGCGCTGGACGAGACGCTGCGGATGTACCCGCCCGCCTGGATCGGGCCGAGGCGCTCGATCGAGCCCTTCGAGCTGTGCGGAGTGGACGTGCCGGGCGGAGTGTTCGTCAACTACTGCTCGTGGGCGAGCCACCACCTGCCGGAGGTGTTCGCCGATCCGTCGCAGTTCCGGCCCGCACGGTTCGAGCCGGAGGCGAAGGCGGCGCTGCCGAAGGGCGCCTACGTGCCGTTCGGCGGGGGCTCGCGGACCTGCATCGGGATGCGCTTCGGACAGCTCGAGGTTAAGGCGATCGCGGCGAGCATCCTGCGCCGCTTCAGCCTCGAGCTGGCGGAGCCGCAGCGGGAGCTCTCGATCCGCCAGATGCCCACGCTGTCCCCGCGCGGCGGGTTGCCCGTGGTGGTGCGCGAGCGGCCGTAGGCGCGTGCGCGCGTGCGGATGGGCGGTGCCTGGCTCGAACAGGCGACCTCCACGTTGTAAGCGTGGCGCTCTGCCAACTGAGCTAACCGCCCCGGCGGCCGAGTCTAGTATCCGCCCGTGTGAACGCCCGGCTGTTCTGGAAGTCGCTCGCGGTGCAGGCCATAGTGGTGGCGATCCCGTTCGCGGCGCTCGGGCTGGCGCTGGACCGGGCGTTCTTCGAGGACTGGGGCTGGGCGGTCGGGCCGGTGGTGTGGCTGGGCTGCTCGCTGGTCACCGCCCGCCTGCTGGCGCTGCCGCTGGGCTACGTGCTGTTCTCGGCGCTGGCCGGCGGAGTGGCAGGGACGGTCGTGATGCTGGCAGCGAGCCACCTGGCGGGCATGGGAGCGGCCCTACTGGTGTTCGCGGCCTCGTGCGGCAGCTACGACCAGGACGCCGAGGCGGAGGCGCAGCGCGAGTGGGAGGCGGAACGGGAGAAGCGCGCGGCTGCGAAGTAGCCCCGGCGGGAATCGAACCCGCGCTACGAGGTTGAAAACCTCGCGTGCTAACCGTTACACCACGGGGCCCTTGACCGTGCGATTGTAGGCGTCGCTTCCTGGCTTACCTCGCGCGATTGCGCCCGCTTGGCGGAGGAGCGCGACGACTCCCGTCTCGATCTCGCCGTGGCAGTTCGCGCAGCCGAGAACGCACTTCGCCGCCTCCGTCCTGTAGGCGGCCAACGACTTGCCGCTCGCCGTCGTCACGCCGAATGACTTCTGGGCGGGATCTACGTGGTGGAAGTGCAGATTGACCACTGACCGGTCATAGCCGCACAACGCGCAGCAACCCCCAGCCTCCTCGCGCTTGACCTTCTGATGCCGACGTGTGACGACCTCGCCAACGCAGCGCTTGCAGCGCCAGCGAGGCTGCTTCTTCCCGTACCGATGAAACGCCACGAGGCCGTGGCGGGAACAGTGCCGTAGCTCCGCGGTACTGGCGGCCGAGGGAGGTCGTCCCTTCTGACTGAACAGCGGAGTAGGGGGCGGCGGTTGCACGAACGTATGTTCGCACCGTGATCGGACAAGTGGCCTTCGGTGTATAAGCGCACGCCCACTGGCCTCTGAGCCTGCCTGATGACTCGGCTACAGCAGCGCCCGAACCGTTGGGAGTACCCGACCGTCGATGAACTGATCGATGCCTGTGAGCGTGTCGACAAGGCTGCCGACCAACTCGGGCGGCTCGTGCAGGCGTAGCAAATGCACTTACTAGTCCGACAGCCCCACGGCTTCGAGGGCTTCCTCTCGGGTTGCGTACTCCTTCACCTGCGAAACCTTCCCGTCCCTGAAGCTGAAGAGGCAAGCGAACGAGTGCCCAACCATCCCTTCCGCCTCGCTCCCCTTCAACCCGCGAGCGGAATGCCGCTCGATGGCCACCACCTGCTCTCCGGCTTCAATGACCTCCTCGGCCTCGACCCGAAACTCCCCATAGAGCCCGGCCCAAGCGTCGAAGAAGTCGGTGACCGTGCGAAACCCGCGAAGCCGACCTGGGGCGACGCCGAGCGTCTCGTAGTCGAGGTCCGGATGGCAAAGGTCGGCAAGCGCCTCCCAGTCCCTTGCAGCAAATGCCGCGTACACCCGACGGACAACCTCCACGTTCTCCTGCGACATCGCCCGTCCAGTATCCCCCAGGGCAGCTACCGCAGATGGGCTTATACAGCGATGACCCACCTGCCCGCGATCGGACGCTAGACCGGGTCCGACTGGGCCAGCGGCGGCCCGACCACGTCCATGCCCACCCCGCCTCCGATCGTCTTGAAGGCCGACGGGTCGGGGGCCGACAGCTCGGCGAAGCGCTCGAAGAAGGCCTCCATCCCGCCGGGCGTGAACATCACCAGGATCCGAGCCGGCTGGGCGCCGATGTTCTGGAAGTTGTGGGGCGTGCCACGTGGCACGAAGACGAAGGAGCCCTGCGGGGCGGTGTGGACCTCGGTACCGAGCTTGAAGCGCAGGTCGCCCTCGATCAGGTACCAGAACTCGTCCTCGTTCTCGTGCGTGTGCAGCGGCGGGCCTTCGCCGGGCGGGATCACGTTCTCGAGCGCCGTCAGGCTCCCATTCGTCTGGTCCGCGCGGACCTTGAAGTTCAGCGGGCCGCCCACTGGTCCCTGAATAGTCGGCGCCTCTCCCGGTGCCACCACCACAGGGACTGCTTGATCTGCCACGTCTCTCCCTCTCGACGTCCGGTTCCCCTGGGAACATATGTTCGTATGAGTCGCGCCAAGACAGCCGAACGTCTGGCCGCTCGTGCGCTTCGCGAGAAAGGCCTGTCGCTCCGGGAGATTTCCCGGCGTCTGGGCGTGTCGCTCTCATCCGCAAGCGTATGGACTCACGACATCGAACGGCCGCGGCACACTCCCGCTGAAGCCCTTGCACCGCCACCCGCTCCCAGGGGTACCGCTCCGTGCGGGCGCTGCAGCCAGATGCTCCCGCTCGCCAGTTTCCATGTCTCGCGCCGCGGCCGGCAGACCTGGTGCAAGGCCTGCCGCGCCGAGTACATGCGTGAGCGGGGTGAGCTCCATCGACGACAGACACGAGCCGCTCGGGATCGTCGGCGGACCAAGGCACGCGAGTTTGTGCTCGAGATGATCCGCCATGGCCGGTGCGCCGACTGCGGCGTGATGGATCCCCTCGTCCTCGAGTTCGACCACGTAGGCGAGAAGACGGCGGATGTGGCCAAGCTCGTCCACGAGGGATACGCGCTCTCCCGGATCAGGTCCGAGGTCGGATGCTGCGAACTCGTGTGCGCCAGCTGTCACCGCCGGCGTACGGCGCGGCGGGGGAGCACCTGGCGAATCGACCCCAATTGGGCCGAGTCAATCGACCGCCCGCTCCGCCTTCGCAACCTCCGCTTCGTGCGTCAGCGGCTGAGCTGTGCCAGTTGCGTTGATTGCGGCGAAAACGACATGGTCGTCCTGGACTTCGACCACACCGGGCCGAAGCGCGGAAACGTCACGGCGATGGCTCTAGACGAACACTCGATTGCCGTGCTGGACCAAGAGATCTCGGTATGCGAGATCCGGTGCGCCAACTGCCACCGTCGGCGGACCATTCAGCGGCAGCCCGGTCATCTCCGCCATCATCTGCTCTAAGCCCCCGTAGCTCAATCGGCAGAGCGGACGCCTTTTAAGCGTACGGTTGGAGGTTCGATTCCTCCCGGGGGCATCGGTCGCCGGCCGGGCGCCCCGTCGACGCCCTCAGGCCGCTGACTTCGCCCGGCGCCGCTTAGCCGCAAGAACCGCGTTCAGCAGTCCGGGGAAGCGGGCTTCCAGGTCTTCGATGCGCAGTGAGAGCAGTCGCTTGCGGCCTTCGGGGCGCGTGTGGATCACTCCGGACTCGCGCAGCACCCTGAAGTGGTGCGAGAGCGTTGCCTTCGAGAGGCCGAGGTCGAACGTTCCGCAGGAGGGCTCGTCGCCTTCGGCCAGCCGCCGGACTATCTCCAGGCGGGCCGGGTCGCTTAGGGCGTGAAGCACCGATGACAACTCGAGCTCCGCGCGGGCTGGATGGTGAGGCTCCCTCATCTGCTCGCCACCTTCGAGTCTAGCGACAGTTCGATAAACGTCTAAAGGCCTAGTGACGAAAGTGACGACGGGCCGTGAAGACCATCGCCACGCCCGCTTCGTCACAGGCGTCGATCACCTCGCCGTCGCGCTGCGAGCCGCCCGGCTGGATGATCGCCTGCACCCCTGCGTCGACCGCCAGCTGCACTCCGTCGGCGAATGGGAAGAAGGCGTCGGACGCCATGACCGCGCTGCTCAGGTCGACGCCGGCGGCGGCGGCCTTGTCGACCGCGAGGCGGACCGAGTCGATACGGCTCATCTGTCCCGCGCCGATCCCGGCGGTGCCGAGGCCCGTGGCCAGCACAATCGCGTTCGAGCGCACGTGCTTGCACACCCGCATCGCGAACAGCAGCTCGCCCCACTCCTCCTCGGTCGGCTTGCGCCGCGTGACCACGTCCATGTCGTCGCGCGACTCCAGCCCCGTGTCGTGGTCTTGGATCAGCATTCCGCCGCGCACGCGCTTCAAGTCGTGCTCGGTCACGGGCACGCGGCGCCGTTCCTGGTTCTCCAGCAGCCGCACGTTCGGCTTCTGCTCCAGCAACTCGAGCGCGTCGTCGTCGTAGCCGGGCGCGAAGATCACCTCCGCGAACTGTGCGTGCAGCTTCTCGGCCAGGGCGAGGTCGACCCGCCGGTTGAAGCAGTAGATCCCGCCATAGGCGCTCTGGGGGTCGGCCGCCAGCGCCTTGTCGAAGGCCTCGCCCGGCCCGGTCGCTATCGCCACACCACACGGGTTGTTGTGCTTGATGATCGCGGCCATGGGCAGCTCGAAGTCGTCCACCAGCCGGCGCCCGGAGTCGAGGTCGAGCAGGTTGTTGAACGTCAGCTCCCTGCCGTGCAGCTTCGACACCATCGACATCAGGTGCGTGCGCACGCCCACCTCTGAATAGAAGGCCGCGCGCTGGTGCGGGTTCTCGCCGTACGGCAGGTCCAGCACCTTCTCGTACGAGCGCGTGTACTGCACCGGGAAGTCCTCCTCGCGCTCGGCGAACCAGCGCGAGATCGCCGTGTCATAGCGAGCTGTGAGGGCGAACGCCTCGAGCGCCAGGCTCTCGCGCGTCCGGCTCGACAGCCGCCCCTCGTTCTGGCGCAGCTCCTCCAGCACCGCGTCGTAGCTCTCCGGCGAGACGACCACCGCCGTGAAGGGATGGTTCTTGGCCGCCGCCCTGATCAGAGTCGGGCCGCCGATGTCGATGTTCTCGATCACGTCGAGGTCGTCGACCCCGCGTCGCGACGACACGCGCTCGAACGGATAGAGGTTCACGCATACGAGGTCGATCGGCTCGATCTCGTGGTCGTTGAGCGTGTCTATGTGGTCGGGCTCGGAGCGAACCGCGAGCAGCCCCGCGTAGATACGCGGGTTGAGCGTCTTCACACGCCCGTCGAGGATCTCGGGGAAGCGCGTGTAGTCCTCCACCGCGCGCGTCTCGATCCCCTGGTCCGCCAGCTCGCGCGCGGTGCCCCCCGTGGAAACCAGCTCCACGCCCAACTCCGCGAGCCCGCGCGCGAAGTCGACCAGCCCGCGCTTGTCCGACACGCTGAGCAGCGCGCGCCGGATGCGCACCTCGCCGGGGGTGCTCACCTCCGTGGTACCGCGCTCAGTCGCCATCGTCCACTAGCACGGTACGCGGGTTCGCCGGATCGGGGCGCACCCGCCCCGCGGCTATCAGGCGCACCGCACGCGGCAACAGCCGGTGCTCGATGCGGTGAACTCGCTCCTCGATCTCGGCGATGCGAGCAGGATACGAAAGCTCGAGCGCCTCTTGAAGGACGACCGCTCCACTGTCCACTCCCTCATCCACGAAGTGGACCGTCACGCCGGTGACCTTGACTCCCTGCTCGATGGCCTGCTCGATCGCCCGCAGCCCCGGGAACGACGGCAGCAGCGAGGGGTGCACGTTCACGATCCGCCCGGCGAAGCGGCCGATGAACTCCGGACTCAGCAGCTCCATGAAGCCGGCGAGCACGACCAGATCGACCCCGAGCGAGTCGAGCCAGTCGCCCAGGGCGCGATCCCGGTCCGCTCGGTCGGGATGGTGGCCGATCGGGAACACCCCCGACTCGACGCCGGCGGCCTCCGCCCGCCCCAGGCCGGCAGCTTCGGCGCGCGACGACGCCACCCCCACGATCTCGATCGGCCCGCCAGGCGAGTGGAGCTGGTCCAGCAGCGCCTGCAGGTTGGTGCCGGCGCCCGAGATCAGGACGGCGACCCGAAACGGTCCGGCCACCGCTCAGGCGGCCGCCGCGTGGGCCGGCAGGCGCAGGACGGGATAGGGCCCGCCGGTCGTCTCGAGCCGACCCGAGCCGATCAGCTCGTCGACCCGCGCCAGGATGTCCGCCCTGCGCATGCGCGAGGAGGTGCCGTACGCGGGCAGGCCGTCGTACGAGTTGCGCAGCAGCTTCTTGCTGCGCCCGCCGTGGACGATCTCCGCGCAGGTCGTGCGCCCGACCGCGGGCCGCGCGGAGCGGGCGACCGAGATGATCGCGTCGTCCAGGTCCTCGATCGCCGCCGGATCCGGCGGCGGGGGGGCCGGCACGAGCCCCGGGTCGCAGGCGTCGCAGCACGCGCCCGCCCGGGCCGCCGGCGTGGAGTGGTCGCCGAAGTGCCCGAGGATCGCCGCGCGGCGGCAGCTGTCCTGCTCGACGTACGCCCAGATCTCGCGGTACTGGCGCCAGCGCGCCTTGATCCCCTCCTCGAGCGACGACCGGCAGAGCGCCGCCGCTCTGCCGTCGAAGCGGCCGACCAGGCGACCGGCGATGCGGTCGGGTGCCGACGGCGACGGCGAGATCACGCCCGCGCGGGTCAGGTGCCCGAGCAGCGCCCGCAGCCGGTCGCCGTCCCCGCCCAGTCCGCGCACCAGATCCTGCGCGTCGAGCGCGTAGCGGCCTTCGCCGTCCGCGGCGGCGGCGATCCGGTCGGCCAGCCAGCCCGGCAGGCCCTCGTCGATCTGCTCGCGCTTGATGAAGTGCACGTGCAGCGCCTTGTCGCGGTTCTCGGCGAGCAGCAGCGCCCGGGCGGGACCGCCATCGCGCCCGGCGCGGCCGGCCTCCTGGTAGTACGCCTCGAGCGAGGCCGGCACGCTGGCGTGCACCACCGTCCGCACGTTCGACTTGTCGACGCCCATCCCGAACGCGTTGGTCGCGCAGATCACGCGGGCGTCGTCGGCGAGGAAGCGGCGCTGGACGGTGGCGCGGTGCTCGCGGTCCAAACCTGCGTGGTAGGCGAGCGCCTCCTCGCCGAGCGCGGTGGTCAGCTCGCCGGCCAGCTCCTCCGCCCCCGCGCGCGTGCCCGCGTAGACGATCGCCGGCAGCGAGTCGGGCTCGCGCAGCACCTCGGCGATCAGCGGCCGCTTCTCATGCCCGCCCGGCCGCGCCACCGCGAAGGCGATGTTGGGCCGGTCGAATCCGGTGGCTACCCGCAGCGGATCGCTCAGGCCAAGGCGGCGCTCGACGTCCAGCGCGACCCGCTGCGTGGCCGTGGCGGTGGAGGCGATCAGGGCCCGCGCGCCGAGCGCGCGCGCGGCGTCCGCCAGGCGGAAGTAGTCCGGGCGGAAATCGTGCCCCCACTGCGAGACGCAGTGCGCCTCGTCGACGACGAACAGCCCCACGCGCACCTCGCGCATCCGGTCGAGGAAGCCCTGCGCGGCGAAGCGCTCCGGCGCCACGTAGAGCAGTCGCAGCTCACCGGCCGCCGCGCGCGCCAGGACGCCGGCGTTCGCCGAGCCGTCCTGCTGCGCGTTGACGAGCGCGACTCGGTCGCCAAGGCCGCGCGCCGCGAGCGCCTCGACCTGGTCCTGCATCAGCGCCACGAGCGGCGACACCACCACTGTGAGGTCGTCCCGCAGCAAGCCCGGCAGCTGGTAGCAGAGCGACTTGCCCGAGCCGGTCGGCATGACCACGAGCACGTCGCGGTCGGCCAGCGCGGCCTCGCAGGCCTCGCGCTGGCCGGGGCGGAAATCGCCGAAGCCGAACAGTGAGTGGAGCGCTGGTTTGAGGTCCATCGGGAGGGCCACAGTAGCGGCGCGGGCGGCGGGAGGAGCGCGAGTTTGCACAGGCTTCACGCAAGTCGCGGAGATGTCACGCTGTGCCCGGCGTGGGCGACCTGTTCGAACTGCTGAAGCCGGTCTACGGCCAGCGCGGGTTCCAGGCCGGGATGCCCGGCCTGCTCGAGATCAGCCACACCGACCTCGTCTTCTATCCCGCCGGCATCTGGCTCGACTCGGAGCCGGTCTGTCGCGGCCACGACGAGGTACGTGCCTTCTTCGACAGCCTCAGGGACGCCCTCGAGGAGCTCCACTTCGAGCCCGAGCGGGTCGAGCAGCGCGGCGACCGGATCGCCATCGAAGTGTCAATGCAGATGCGCGGACGGCACACGGGCATCGCCGAAACCCGCCGGCTCAGCCACCTGTGGCAGTTCCGCGACGGCAAGGCCGTGGAGCTGCGGGCGTTCACGGAGCCCGGCGGCGCGTTCGCGGCGCTGTAGGCGTTTCGAACAGCATTAATAGAGAGTGGCGGGAGAGCCTGCCTCGCCACGAGTCTGACTTTTCCCGCCTATTACACGGTTAAGTGCAGGCTCGTGGCGCCGGCCCGCGTCGGGCCGGCGCCTTAGTGCTGTCGTTCGCCTGGGCCGCCCGCAACGCCGGCTACGACGGCCAGCTCTTCGAGCGCGAACTTGCCGTTCGCGGTTTCGCTGCGGGCCAGCGGGTAGTTGCCCGAGAAGCAGGCGTCGCAGTGGGTTTCGCGCGTGGAGCGGATCGCCTCGTACACACCGTCGAGCGAGAGGTAGGCGAGCGAGTCGCAGCCCAACTCGGTGGCGATCTCCTCCACCGTGCGCCCGTGGGCGACCATCTCCTGCGTCGTGGACATGTCGATGCCGTAGTGGCAGGGGTGCCGGATCGGCGGGGCCGAGATGCGCATGTGGATCTCGCTCGCCCCCGCGCCGCGCAGCATCTGGACGATCTGGCGCGTGGTGTTGCCGCGCACGATCGAGTCGTCCACGACGACCAGGCGCTTGCCGGCGACCACCTCGCGCAGCGGGTTGAACTTCATGCGCAGCCCGTGCTTGCGCAGCTCCTGACCGGGCTGGATGAACGTGCGCGCCACGTAGCGGTTCTTGATCAGGCCGTCGTCGCGCGGGATCCCGGACGCCTTCGAGTAGCCCGAGGCCGCCGGGTTGCCCGAGTCGGGCACCGCGATCACCACGTCCGCCTCGACCGGCGCCTCGCGGAACAGGATCTCGCCCATCTTGCGGCGCGACACCTGGGTGCGGTTGCCCTCGAGGATCGAGTCGGGGCGTGCGAAGTAGATGTGCTCGAACACGCAGAAGGCCTTGCGCTCGGACTCCACCAGCTGGCGCGTCTCGATGCCGCTCGGGCCGAGGGACACCATCTCGCCCGGCTGCACCTCGCGGACCAGCTCGGCGCCGATGATGTCGAACGCGCAGCTCTCCGACGCGAGGCAGTAGCGGTCGCCGAGCCGGCCCAGCGCCAGCGGCCGCAGCCCGGCCGGGTCGCGGAAGCCGACCACCCTGTCCTTCGTCATCACGACCGTGGAGAAGGCGCCCTCGAGGCGCGGCATCACCTCGGCCAGCGCGTCCTCGATGCGGGGGGCCTCGTGGGTCGAGAGCAGCGCGGCGATGATCTCGGAATCCGACGTGCCGCGGAACTCCACGCCCTGCTCGCTCAGGAGCGCGTGCAGCTCCACCGCGTTGATCAGGTTGCCGTTGTGCGCAAGCGCCACCTGGCGGCGGTCGGAGCGCCACACGGGTTGGGCGTTCTCCCAGGCCGAAGAGCCGGTGGTGGAGTAGCGCACGTGGCCGATCGCCATCTCGCCCTGGAGCGCGCGCAGCTTCTCCTCGTCGAATACCTGCGACACGAGCCCGAGGTCGCGCACGGTCATGATGTGGCCGTTCTCGGTCGTGGCGATGCCCGCTGACTCCTGTCCGCGGTGCTGGAGCGCGAACAGCGCGAAGTACGCGAGCCGGGCGACGTCCGATTCCGGCGCGTAGACGCCGAAGACGCCGCACTCGTCGCGAGGTCCGTCGCGGTCGTCGAGTGCCACTCGAGTCATGAGGTCATCGGCGGAATCCCGGAGTGCCTCCGGCGGCCGGGGCTCCCGCTCCGCTCAGAGCGTACCAGCGGGGGTGGCGGTTCCGGGGGTACCACGTACCAGCCAGGTGCCGCGGGGGTCCGGGGGCGTGAGCCCCCGGCTGCCATCACCCGAAGGCCGCCGGGATCGCGCCCTCGTACACGGCCCGCAGCTCGGCGACGGGCACGGACAGCGCCCCTTCGATCTCGAGCGCGTCGCCGCCCACCTCGCCGATCACACGAGCGCCCGGCACCGCCTCGATGGCCGCGCGCGGCCCGGCGATCACCACTCCGCCGGGGCCCTCCCCGAACAGCGCTGCGTCGGAGGCGTCCACGCCGATGCGCGCCCCCAGGCCGCCCTCCATGCAGCACTCGGCCAGCGCCACGGCCAGCCCGCCCTCGGAGATGTCGTGCACCGTTGGCAGGCCGCCGCCGCGCACCGCATCGCGCAGCGCCGCCAGCCCCTGCGCCTGCTCCGCCAGGTCGACGGCGGGCAGCGAGTCGCCCAGATGCCCGCGCAGCTTGGCGAGCTCCGATCCCTCCAGCGCCGGCTCGAAGGGGCCCACCAGCGCCACCGTGTCGCCCTCCCGCGCGAAGCCGATCCGAGGCACGCTCTCGGGGTCCGGCAGGCTGCCCACCATGCCCACGATCGGCGTCGGGTAGATCGGGCCGCCGCCGCCCTCGTTGTAGAGCGACACGTTGCCGCCCACCACCGGCACCCCGAGCGCGAGGCAGGCGTCGCGCAGCCCCTCGACCGAGCGCGTGAGCTGCCACGCGATGTGCGGCTTCTCGGGATTGCCGAAGTTCAGGCAGTTGGTCAGCCCCAGCGGCTCGGCGCCGACGCAGGCGAGGTTGCGGGCGCATTCCAGCACGGCCTCGACCGCTCCGGTGTACGGATCGCACGCGACGCGCCGGCCGTTGCCGTCGATCGAGATGGCTATCGCCCCGCTGCCGCCGTCGTTTGCGAGCGACAGGACGGCGGCGTCGGCGGACTGCGGCCGGCGCACCGTCCGCGAGCCCACGATGGGGTCGTACTGCTCGAACACGAACCGCTTCGAGGCGATCGAGGGAGCGCCGAGGAGCGCCAGCAGCGTCTCCTCGGCCCCGGCGCCCTCGGCCAGCCGCACCGGCGGGTCGGGGTAGATCGGAGCGCTGGGCGGCTCGGGCTCGAGGTCGTAGAGCGGGCAGTCGTCGACCAGCGCCTCGACCGGCATGTCGCCGACCAGCTCGTCGCCGTCGAACACGCGCAGCCGGCGGGTGTCGGTGACGGATCCGATCGGCGTGGCGCGCACGTCCCAGCGGTCGCACACGTCGAGCAGCTCGCCGAGCCGGTCGGGCTCGACGACGCACAGCATGCGCTCCTGCGACTCCGAGATCATGATCTCGAAGGGCTCCATGTCCGCCTCGCGCAGCGGCACGCGGCGAACGTGCAGGTCCAGCCCCACCTCGCCCTTGGCGGCCATCTCCGCCGAGGAGGACGTCAGCCCGGCCGCGCCGAGGTCCTGCAGCGCGACCAGCAGGTCCTGCGACAAGAGGTCCAGCGAGCACTCGAGCAGCTTCTTCTCCTCGAACGGGTCGCCGATCTGCACCGTCGGGCGCTTGTCCTCGGAGTCGTCGAGCTCGGCGCTCGCCAGCACGGAGGCGCCCCCGATGCCGTCACGGCCGGTGCGGGCGCCGAAGAGCACGACGACG
>JAXDIG010000041.1:0-80603 GCA_034664125.1 Thermoleophilaceae bacterium
GCCAGCGACGACGTGGAGCAGGCCCTGCGCGAGCTCGGCGTGGACGTGCGAAAGGGCGCGGGTGCGGTGACCGTGCGCGCGAGCGACGGCGAGGTGGTGGTGGAGCTCGACTCCGGCGAGTCGGTCCCGGGCGACGAGCTGCTGGTGGCGATCGGCCGGCGCCCGAACACGGTCGACCTGGGCGTCGAGTCGATCGGGCTGGAGCCGGGCAAGCCGATCGAGGTGGACGACTGGATGCGCGCGACGGGCTCCGACTGGCTATACGCGATCGGCGACGTGAACGGCCGGGCGCTGCTGACGCACATGGGCAAGTACCAGGCGCGCATCGCGGCGGACACGATTCTCGGCGCGGGGGGCCCCTGCCTGATCCTCGACGGCGCACGCGCGCCGCGCGTGATCTTCACGGACCCGCAGGTGGCGGCGGTGGGGTACACGCTGGCGGCTGCCGAGGAGGCCGGGCTGAACGCGCGAGCGGTCGAGGTGCCGACCCAGGGCAGCGCGGGGGCCAGCTTCTACGGGCGCGACGACGCGCGCGGGACGACGCGGCTGGTCGTGGACGACGACGCCGGCGTCGTGGTGGGCGCCACCTTCACCGGCCCCGAGATCGCGGAGTTCCTGCAGGCCGCCACGATCGCGGTGGTCGGGGAGGTGCCGCTGGCGCGGCTGGCCCACGCGGTGCCGGCCTTCCCGACGCGCAGCGAGGTGTGGCTCTACCTGATGCAGGAGCTCGGCCTGTCGGGGCCATGCCAGCCCGAGACGTAGCCCTTTGAGGCAGCCGCTCGACACGAGCGCCCCGCGAGCACGCGCCGTGCTCGATCGCGTGTGCTCGATCGCTCCCGGCCGGGTGACCACCTACGCCGACCTGAGCCCGGAGGCGCCGCGCTACGCGGGCGCCGTCCTAGCGGCGTGCGACGACCCCGACGTGCCGTGGCAGCGCGTCGTGCGCGCGGACGGCTCGCTGGCGAAGGGCGAGCGCCAGCGCCGCCTGCTCGAGGCGGAGGGCGTGCCGTTCGAGGGCGAGCGCGTGGACATGCGAATCGCCTGGGCGCCGCCCGCCTGAGATGGCAGCCGGGGCTCGCACCCCGCCGGAGATGGCTTGCGGCGGCAGGGCTAGGCGCTGCCGCCCCAACGCTTCTGGGTGAGTAAATGTCACGTTCGCGGCAGCTGCGGCTAGCGTGGGCCGCGTTTGCCATCCCTGCGCGTCTCAAAGCGGCCCGCCCCGCGGCCGGAGCGCAGGGCGGGCCGGATCCGAGCGCGTATCCCATCGAAGGCCGACCCACCTGCCGCGCAGCCGGGGGGTTGGGTGGGTTGTGCATCCCAGCCCTTCCCCGTCGCTGTTTGCGCTTCGCGGCGAGACAGACCAACGGCCACGAACAGCCGCCGTCTATCTCACCGAGAGGCGGCTCCGGCGGCGCCGCTAGGTGGTTTGCACGATCAGCAGATCGCAGGACGCCCTGTGCGAAACCTTGTTCGGCACGCTGCCGAGGACGCGGCGGGCGCCCTGCATGCCCTTGCAGCCGAGCACGATCAGGTCGGCGTCCTCCCGCTCGGCCACGGTGAGGATCGCCGAGGCGGCGTCGCCCTTGGGCCCGTGCACCTCGATCTCGACGCCGCCTCCCTGCGCGATGGCGGCTGCGCGGTCGAGCACCGCGTCCACCTTGAAGTGCGGGCTGATCGCCCATTCCGCGGCCTCGGCGGGAGGCCGGCTGCCGCCGACGTGCGCCGGCGCCGGTTCGTAGGCGCTGACCACGTGCAGCGTCGCGCCGGTGAGGCGGGCCAGGTCGACCGCGCGACTCAGCGCGATGTCCGCCGTCTCCGTGCCGTTGGTGCCGACCACGATGGACTTGAACATCCCTCTCCTCCGATCCCGAGTGGGACGACCGTAGCGCCGAAGGTGGGCGCGGGCAAGCGAGGCGCGAAGCGGAAACGGTAGAACTCGGCGCGTGCCTTACGAGACGCTGCTCTACGACGTCCGTGACGACGGCGTCGCCACCGTCACGCTCAACACCCCCGACAACCGCAACGCACTCACCAACCAGCTGCTCACGGAACTGACCGCGGCCTTCGAGTCGGCGCGCGAGGACGACGCGGTTCGCTGCCTGGTGCTGACGTCGTCCCACGACAAGGTCTTCTCGTCGGGGGCGTCGCTCGACCAGTTCGCCGCGGAGGTGCCGCTGGTGCACAAGCACTTCGGCACCGAGCGCTTCCCGCGCCTGTTCCGCGCGATCCTCGGAGCCGGCAAGCCGACCATATGCGCCGCCAACGGGCACGTGCTCGCGGGCGCGCTCGGTGTGGCTCTCTGCTGCGACCTGATCGTGGCCAAGGAGGGCGCGACCTTCGGCACCCCCGAGATCAACGTGGGTGTCTTCCCGTTCATGATCATGGCGCTGATCTACCGCAACGTTCCGCGCAAGAAGACGAACGAGCTGCTGCTGCTGGGCGAGCGCATCTCGGCCGAGGAGGCGCGAGAGATCGGGATCGTCAACCGGGTCGTCGCCGAGGACGAGTTCGACGCGGCGGTCGACGAGTGGGCGACCAAGCTCGCCGGGAAGTCGCCGGTGGCGATGAAGCTCGGCAAGGACGCCATGTACCGCCAGCTCGACATGCCCTTCGAGGACGCGGTCGACTTCCTGCGCTCGCAGCTGTCGATCGCGTTCACCACGGAGGACATCCAGGAGGGCGTGAAGGCGTTCTTCGAGAAGCGCGAGCCGAACTGGACGGGGCGATGAGCGTCTCACTCGTCGCGCTCTGCTGCCGGACCGCCGACCGCACGCCCGGCGCCGTGCGCGGCGCCCAGACGCTGGCGCCGCTGATCGGCAAGCGCCTGGGCGTGGAGCCTCGCACCATCGGCACGCCATCGGACCCACGCGACTCGGGCTACGAGGAGGACCTGCGCGATTCGCGCGGCTGCCTGCTCGAGGCGGGCGGCCAGGTGGACGACGCGCTGTCCGGAGGTCGCGTGCCCGTGATCGCGGCCGCCGACTGCTCGATTGCCGTGACGACCCTGCCCGCCGCGCTGCGCCACCGGCCCGACGCGCGAGTGCTCTGGCTCGACGCGCACGGCGACTACAACACGCCCGAAACCAGCGGGAGCGGGTATCTGGGCGGGATGTGCCTGGCCGGGGCCTGCGGCGAGTGGGACGTGGGCCTGGGCGACACGATCCCCGCCGAGCGGGTGGTGATGGCAGGCGTGCGGGACCTCGACGGGGGCGAGCGCGAGCTGCTGGAGCGCAGCGCCGCGACGGTGATCGGCGCGAGCGCGATAGAGACGCTCGTCGCCGTGAAGAACGCGCTCGACGGCGCGCCCGTGTTCATCCACCTCGACCTCGACGTGCTCGACCCGGAGGAGTTCCCCACGGCCGTGCCCGCACCCGGTGGCCTCTCGTCGGACAAGCTCTATGACCTGATGGAGGCGGTGGCCGAGGACTCGGAGGTGGTGGGCATCGAGGTGACCGCGTTCGAGGCTCCGCACGACCCGGACGAGCTGGCCGATGCCGCCGAGACTGCGATGCGGGTGTTGGACCCGCTGCTTGACCGGATCGCGGCCGATGCGGCAGAGTAGGGAGTAGCGCTTCCTACTTTCTATGGCCACCACCGATCGCGCAGCCGCCGACAGCCTCGTAGCGCGGCCCTCGCTTCGCTCCCTCGTCGACGATCTGCACGAGCGGCGCGCCCGCGCGCGGCTGGGGGGCGGCGAGGAGCGCATCGCGCGCCAGCACGAGCAGGACAAGCTCACCGCCCGCGAGCGGCTCGCGCTGCTGATCGACGAAGGGACGTTCGTCGAGCTCGGCGTGCACGGCCGCCCGCACTTCTCGCAGCGCGCGATGGAGGGCAAGGAGGCGCCGGCTGACGGCGTGGTCACCGGGTACGGGAAGGTGGACGGCCGGCTGGTGGCCGTGGCCGCCTACGACTTCACCGTCATGGCCGGCTCGATGGGCATGACCGGCGAGCTGAAGGTCACGCGGCTGCGCGACCTGGCGCTCGGCAAGCGCATCCCCATGATCTGGCTGCTCGACTCGGCCGGCGCGCGCATCCAGGAGGCGGCCGGCTCGCTGTTCGCCGGCTCGGGGCACCTGTTCCGCGAAGAGGTCGTGGCCAGCGGCGTGATCCCGCAGGTGGCGGCGCTGATGGGGCCGTGCGCCGCCGGCACCGCGTACATCCCCGGGCTGGCCGACTTCGTGCCGATGGTCAAGGGCCGCGGCTCGATGGCGCTGGCCGGCCCGCACCTGACCAAGGCGGTCACGGGCGAGGACGTGACGCAGGAGGAGCTGGGCGGCTCGCGGGTCCACACCCGCGTGTCGGGCGTCGGCGACCTCGAGGTCGACTCCGACGAGGACTGCATCGCGGCGGTCAAGAGCTACCTGTCGTACTTCCCGCAGAACTGCGAGCAGGCGCCGCCGAAGCGCGAGCCGGCCGACCCGATCGACCGCACCGAAGAGGACCTGCTCGACATCCTCCCCGACTCGCCGCGCCACCCGTACGACATGTACGAGGTGATCCGGCGCATCGTGGACGACGGCGAGTGGTTCGACCTGAAGCCGCGCTGGGCGCGCACCATCATCACGGCGCTGGCCCGCATGGGCGGGCGGCCCGTGGGTATCGTGGCCAACCAGCCCAAGCACCTGGGCGGGATCCTGGAGAACGACTCCGCGGACAAGGCGGCGCGCTTCATCAACCTCTGCGACGCCTACGGCATCCCGCTGCTGTTCCTCATGGACGTGCCGGGCTTCATGGTCGGCACCAAGGTCGAGCGGGCCGGGATCATCCGGCACGGGGCCAAGATGCTGTACGCGGTATCGCGGGCCACGGTGCCGAAGGTCACCGTGGTGATCCGCAAGGCATACGGCGCCGGCTACTACGTCATGTGCGGGAAGGCCTATGAGCCCGACCTGATCGTGGCGTGGCCCTCGGCGGAGATCTCCGTGATGGGCCCGGAGGGCGCCGTGAACATCATCTTCCGCAAGCAGATCGAGGCTTCCGACGATCCCGACGCTGCCCGGGCCGAGATGATCGAGGGAATTCGCAAGACGATCGACCCCTACATCGCGGCCGGCAACGCGCTGATCGACGACGTCATCGATCCGCGCGAAACCCGCCCGACGGTGATCCGGGCGCTTGAGATGGCCGAGACAAAGAGAGTGGAGAGACCTTGGAAGAAACACGGAGTGATGCCCGTCTGAACACGACCCGCCGCGGCCTGATCGCGGGGGCCGCGGCCACCGGCGCGGGTGCGCTGCTGCCGACTACGGCCGCCGCCCGCCGCAGGCGGCGCCACCGCAAGGTCGACGTCGTCGTCGTGGGGGCGGGATTCGCCGGTCTGACGGCGGCGCGCCAGCTCGCGAAGGCCGGCAAGGAGGTCTGCGTGCTCGAGGCGCGCGACCGCGTCGGCGGGCGCACGCTCAACCACCGTGTCCAGAAGGGCGTGATCGCGGAGCTCGGCGGGGAGTACGTCGGGCCGACGCAGGACCGCGTGCTGGCGCTGGCCAAGGCGGTCGGCGTGAAGACCTTCAAGACCTACAACGAGGGCGACAACGTGCTCATCCTGAGTGGCCGGACGTCGCGCTACGCGGCCACGCCGGGCCTTTCGGACGATCCCGGCTTCCAGGAGTTCCTCATCAAGGGCCTCGACCTCGACCCGATGTCCGAGGCGGTCCCGGTGGATGCGCCCTGGAAGGCGCCGCGCGCAGCCGAGTGGGACGGGATCACTCTCGAGCAGTGGGGCGAGCAGACCTTCACCACCCCTGGCGCGAAGGAGCTGCTGCGCATAGCGACGGAGCCGCTGTGGGGCGTGGAGCCGCGCGAGGTGTCGCTGCTGTACGCCCTGGCCTACATCGCAAGCGCGGGCAACGAGAAGGAGAAGGGCAGCATCCTGCGGCTGCTGACCACGCCGGGCGGCGCGCAGGAGAGCCGCCTGGTCGGAGGGTCACAGCGAATCCCGCAGCTCGTTGCGAAGCAGCTCGGCTCGCAGGTTGTGCTGAACGCGCCGGTGCGACGGATCGAGCAGGGCAACGGCCGCGTGCTCGTGACCTCCGACCGCCTCGTCGTGGAGGCACAGGAGGTCATCGTCGCCGTGCCCCCGGTGCTCGCGCGGCTGATCGACTTCGCGCCGGCCCTGCCGCGCGCCCACCGCAACCTGCTGAAGGCGCTCGTTCCCGGTCACCTGATCAAGTGGGAAGCCGTCTACGACAAGCCGTTCTGGCGCGACCAGGGGCTCAGCGGTCAGGCGGTGTCCGAGGTCGGCCCCGCGAACACGACCTTCGACAACACGCCGCCCGGCGGCAGCCCCGGCATCATGTTCGGGTTCGTCGGTGGCGACGAGGCGCGGCGCTTCGCCAAGCGCTCGCGCGCCGCGCGCCGCGATGCCGTGCTCGCCAACTTCGTCTCCTACTTCGGGGACGAGGCGCGCAACCCGAACGCCTCGTTCGAGATGAACTGGACGCAGGAGGCGTGGACGCGCGGCTGCCCGGTCGGCCACACGGGCCTGAACCAGCTGCGCCGCTACGGGCCGGCACTGCGCAAGCGCTTCGGCCGCGTGCACTGGGCCGGAACCGAGACGGCCACCTACTGGAACGGCTACATGGACGGCGCCGTGCGCTCGGGCGAGGTGGCCGCGCGTGAGGTGTTGGGGGCGCTGCGGCGGTGAGGCCCGTCTTCTTCGCCACCGCGGAGGAGTTCGGGGCGTGGCTGGAGCAGCACCACGAGAGCGCCGGCGAGCTGCTGGTCGGCTTCCACAAGAAGGGCTCCGGCAAGGCCAGCATCACCTGGCCGGAGTCGGTCGAGCAGGCGCTGCGCTTCGGCTGGATCGACGGCGTGCGGCGCAGCCTGGGCGACGAGAGCTACACGATCCGCTTCACGCCGCGCAAGCCGACGAGCAACTGGAGCGCCGTGAACGTGGCCAAGGTCGAGGAGCTGAAGGCGGGGGGCCTGATGGCGCCGGCCGGGTTGCGCGCGTACGAGGCGCGCAGGCCGGAGCGCACGGGCATCTACTCGCATGAGCGGGCGAAGCCGGCGGTGCTGCCGGCGGAGTTCGAGCGGCGCTTCCGAGCGAACCCGGCCGCGTGGGAGTGGTTCGAGGCGCGCCCGCCCGGCTATCGGCGGACGGCTACCCACTGGGTGGTCAGCGCGAAGAAGGACGAAACCCGCCTGCGCCGTCTGCAACAGCTGATCGACTCTTCGGCGGGGGGACGCAACGTGCCGCCGCTGACGCCTCCGGCGAGAAGGGAAACCAATGAGTCGCTTTGAGAACCCGGCGATCGTCACGTGCTCGATCTCGGGAGCGGTGGCGAGCCGCGAGCAGTGCCCGGCGATCCCGTACACGCCGGAGGAGTACGCCGCCGAGGCGAAGCGTGCCGTGGACGAGGGCGCCTCGATGATCCACATCCACGCGCGCACGCCCGACGGCGTGCCCTCGTACGAGGTGGAGGACTTCCGCGCCATCACCGACGCGATCCTCGGCGCCGTCGACGACGTGATCGTCAACTACTCGACCGGCGCGATCGGCGTGCCGGTGGAGAAGCGCATCGAGTACCTGCGCGAGCTCCGCCCCGACGTGGCCGCGCTGAACATGAGCTCGATGAACTACGCGAAGTACTCCGAGCGGCGCAAGGAGTTCGTGTTCAAGGCCGTCTTCGAGAACTCGTTCGACACGATCATCGAGTTCCTCGAGGCGATGAACGAGCTGGGCATCCGGCCGGAGCACGAGTGCTTCGACTCCGGCCATGTGGCCAACCTCGACCCGCTGATCGACATGGGACTGCTCTCGGAGCCGCTGCAGATCGACTGCGTGATGGGCGTGACCGGCGGGATTCGCCCCACGCCGCGCAACCTCGCCCACATGGCCGACCAGGTTCCCGGCGGGGCCGAGGGCCCCAACAACTGGGGCGTGATCGGCATCAGCCGCGACCAGTGGCGGCTGGTGGCCACCTCGGCCGCGCTGGGCGGCAACGTGCGGGTGGGCCTGGAGGACAACTTCTACCTGCCTGACGGCGAGATGGCGCGCTCGAACGGCGACCTGATCGCCCGCGCGCGCCGCATCGTCGAGGACACCGGCAGGCGCGTGGCGACCGTCGTCGAGGCGCGCGAGCTGCTCGGCACCCCGCGCCGCATCGCCGCATGAGCGCGCTCTCCGACATCAAGGTGCTCGACCTCTCCCGGCTGCTGCCGGGCGGGTTCTGCTCGCTGCTCCTGGCCGACTTCGGCGCGGACGTGCTGAAGGTGGAGGACACCGGCATGGGCGACTACGTGCGCTGGTCGCCGCCCTACCACGAGGGGGCGGAGGACTCGGCGAAGTCGGCCCTCTTTCTGGCGCTGAACCGGGGCAAGCGCTCGATCAGGCTCAACCTCAAGGAACAGGCCGGCCGCGATGTGCTGCTGCGGCTGGTGCGCGAGCACGACGTGCTGCTCGAGTCGTTCCGGCCCGGTGTGATGGAGCGGCTCGGCGTGGGCTACGAGCGGCTGCGCGAGGAGAACCCCGGGCTCGTGTACTGCGCGATAACGGGCTACGGGCAGGACGGGCCCTACACGACCCGCTCGGGCCACGACATGAACTACCTCGGCCTCAACGGCCTGCTCGGGCTGTCGGGCGACGCCGGCGGTCCCCCCGTGCAGGCGGCGGGGCAGATCGCCGACTTGGGCGGCGGTGCGCTGATGGCGGCGTTCGGAATCTTGGCTGCGCTGCGGGAGCGCGAGCGCAGCGGCCAGGGCCAGCTCGTGGACGTGTCGATGTTCGACGGCTCGCTGGCCTGGCTCGCCCTCGTGGCCGCGCGCTACCTGGCGGACGGCCAGACGCCCGCGCGCGGCGACCTCGAGCTGGCCGGGCGGCTGATCTGTTACCGGCCGTACGCGTGCAGGGACGGCTGGGTCACGCTTGGAGCCCTGGAGCCGAAGTTCTGGCAGGCCTGGTGCCGCGGCGTGGGTCGCGAGGATCTGATCGAGAAGCAGTTCGAGGCTCCCGGGTCCGAGGCGCACGCCGAGGTGGAGCGGGTGTTCGCCGAGCGCACGCGCGACGAGTGGCACGCGTTCGCCGAGCAGCACGACTGCTGCCTCGAGCCCGTGCTCGACCTCGCCGAGGCGCTCGACTCCGAGCTGGTCCGCGCGCGCGAGATGGTCGTCAAGATCGACCAGCCCGGCACAGAAGGCGTGCCGCTGCTGGGCGTGCCGGTCAAGTTGTCGCGCACGCCGGGCGCGCCGGCCGGCCCGGGGCCCGCGCTCGGCGAGCACACGCGCGAGGTGCTGGCCGGGCTCGGCTACAGCGAGGACGAGATCGGCTCGCTGCTCGAGTCGGGCGCCGCCGCCGGCGCGGCGACGGATGTGCGAGGCAGCTTCCTGGCATGAACCAGAACGGCCTGCTCAAGATGAAGGAGCTGGCGGAGGCGAGCGGCGTGAGCGCGGGCACGATCAAGCACTACCTGCGCGAAGGGCTGCTGGGCGAAGGCGACGAGGTCGTCAAGACCTCGCGCAACATGGCCTACTACCCGCTCGAGTTCGTCGAGCGGATCAAGCTGATCAAGCAGCTCCAGGAGGAGCGCTTCATGCCATTGGCGGTGATCAAGTCGATGCTCGACGAGGACCCCGAGCGCGCCCAGGCACTCGTGGAGCTGGAGGACCGGATCCTGGAGCGGGCGCTGGCCGGCGAGAGCAAGCGCGTGTCCGCGGCCGAGCTGCGGCGCCGCTGCGACGTCCCGCAGGAGGTGCTCGAGCGGCTCGCCAAGCTGGAGGTGCTCACGCCGACCTCGCGCGGGTACGGGCAGCGTGACGTGGAGATCGTGGAGGCGATCAGCCGCTTCAGGGCGGGCGGCTACGACGAGCGGATCGGCTTCACCGTCTACGACACGCTGCGGTACAAGCGGGCGCTCGAGGAGCTCGTCAAGGAGGAGGTGCAGGTGCTGATGGACCGCCTGGCCGGCGAGCTCGATCCCGACCGCGCGGTCGAACTGATCGCGGCCGGGACCGAGCCCCTGAACGAGCTGATAGCGGCGCTGCACCAGAAGGCGCTGGTGGCCGAGCTGCGCCGGCAGCGCGACGCGCGCGGCTAGCCGGCCACGCAGCCGACGATCGCCGCGAGGTACGCGAGCATCGAGACCGCGATCAGGGCGACCGGCGCGGCGCGCCGGCTGCCGTCGCGCTGGAGCACCGTGTAGGCGAGCAGCGCCGCGGCGGGGGCGACGACCTGGGGCAGCCCGGACCAGAACGCGGCCAGGCCGATGACGCTAAGCAGGGCGAGCACCACGGCGGTGCGCAACTCGGTCCCGCCGGCGTTGGCGCGCGGCACCGCCCAGCCGAACACGATCGCCGCGACGATCAGGCTGAAGGCCGCCGTCGCGAGGAACGGGCCGGTACCCCCGTCCCCGCCGCTGCCGCCGAAGTTGGCGAACGCGAGTGAGGCGAGGGCGACGACTATGGACGCCGCTCCGATGCCGCGCTCGTCGACTTGAGTCGGGCGATCGTGGCTGGCGTGGGTCGAGGTGAGTGACATTGCGACCTCCTCTAGTTGGACGTTGCGGCCACGCTAAGGCCGGCCAGCCGGCGCGGCGTCAGCCGAAGTGCGATTTCGCGCTCAACCAAATGGATGAGATTTAGCTGGGCCCTTCTCGCTCGAATAGCTGAGGCGAGGGCGCCCCGGTTCGGCTAGGTTCGGGCTGTGCGGCCACTCGCCCACAGGCTCGGGCGGCAAGGAACGCTCGACATCGCGCTCGCGACGATCTTCGCGGCCGTTGCCGTAGTCGAGGTGTGGACCTCCTCGGCGCTGAAGGACGACCCGCGCGAGGCGATCACCGCGCTCGTCCTCCTGATGACGCTGCCGCTCGCGGCCCGCCGGCGCTTTCCGCTCGGCATACCCCTTCTCGCCATCGCCGCGATGGGGATCTCGAGCATCTGGCACGTGCCGGACGAGACCTCGTTCGCGGTCGGCGTGGTCATGCTCTCGATGTACTCGGTCGCCGCCCATACCGAGCTCGCAAAGGCGCTCGTCGGCCTTGGGGCGATGCTGGGCCTGTTCATCGTCGGCACCATCGTCGACGGCAACGGCGTCGAAGACCTCCTGTTCGTCTCGATCATCTCGGGTGGGGTTTGGGCCACCGGACGCATGGTGCGGAGCCGGCGCCAGCTCGCGGCCGCGCTCGCCGACAGGAATGTCCTGCTGGAGCACGAGCAGGAGGCGCGCGCCAGGCAGGCCGTCGCGGAGGAGCGCACCCGCATCGCGCGCGAGCTGCACGACGTGGTGGCGCACAGCGTGAGCGTGATGGTCGTTCAGGCCGGCGCCGAGCGGCGCGCGCTCGGCGACGAGCGGCAGTCGACGCGCGAAGTGCTGGAGGCGATCGAGGAAACCGGCAGGCAGGCGCTCACCGAGATGCGCAGGCTGCTCGGGATGCTGCGCAAGGACGACGACGAGCTCGCCCTCGCCCCGCAACCGAGCATGGAGCATCTCGAGCTGCTCGTGAGCCAGGTGCGCGAGGCCGGGATGCCCGTCCAGCTCGAGCTGGAGGGCGAACCCGTGCCGCTGCCGCCGGGCGTCGACCTGTCCGCCTACCGCATCGTCCAGGAGGCGCTCACGAACGCCCTCAAGCACGCCGGCCCGGCGCGCGCTCGCGTCCGGGTCCGCTACCGGCACGACGAGCTCGAGCTCGAGATCCTCGACGACGGCCCCGGCCCCCTCGCGGCCACGAACGGGGCAGACCCGGACGGTCACGGACTGGTCGGCATGCGCGAGCGCGTGTCGCTGTTCGGGGGCGACCTCGCCGCCGGTCAGCGCCGCGAGGGCGGCTACGCGGTGCGAGCGCGGCTGCCGCTCGAGCGCACGCCTGGATGAGCATCGGGGTCCTGATCGCCGACGACCAGGCGCTCGTCCGCGGCGGGCTGCGAAAGATCGTCGAGAGCGAGCCGGACATGCGCGTCGTGGGCGAGGCGGAGGATGGCCTCGACGCGGTGGACGCCGCCGCGCTCACGAAGCCCGATGTCGCGTTGATGGATATCCGCATGCCGCGCCTCGACGGGATCGAGGCCACCCGCCGGATCGTCGCCAAGGCCGGGGACAGCGTGCGGGTGCTGATCCTGACCACGTTCGGGCTCGACGAGTACGTCTACGAAGCGCTCCGCGCCGGAGCGAGCGGCTTCATGCTGAAGGACTCGCCGCCGGAGCAGCTGATCGAGGCGGTGCGGATCGTGTCCACCGGCGCGGCGCTGCTCGCTCCTGCGGTCACGCGCTCGGTGATCGAGGAGTTCGCGCGCCGCTCGCCCAGCCGCGAGGTCGACTCGCCCCGCCTCGGCGAGCTGACCGAGCGCGAGCTCGAGGTACTCAGACTGCTTACCCGGGGCCGCTCGAACTCCGAGATCGCCGCCGACCTTGTCGTGAGCGAGGCCACCGTCAAGACGCACGTCGCGCACGTGCTCATGAAGCTAGGCGTGCGCGACCGCGTGCAGGCGGTGATCTTCGCGTACGAGTGCGGCCTGCCGGCCGCTCAGTAGGTGATGACCGTGCGGATCCCCTCTTGGCGCTCCATCGCCTCGAACGCGTCGTTCACCTCGTCGAGGCCGACGCGACGCGTGACCAGCGACTCGAGGTCCAGGTCGCCCTTCAGGTAGAGGTCGACCAGCTCCGGGACGCGGTCGCGGCCCTTGGCGCCGCCGAAGGACGCCCCCGCGACGCGCCGGCCGGTGATCAGGAAGCGCGGGACGATCTCGAGCACCTCGCCCTTGCCGGCCACGCCGGCGACCGTGCAGAGGCCCCAGCCCATGCGCGCCGCCTCGACGGCCTGGCGCATGACGGCGACGTTGCCGGTTGCCTCGAAGGTGTAGTCGGCGCCGAAGCCGCCGGTCATCTCGAGGATCGCCTCAACCGCGTCAGGGCCGCCCACGAGGGTGTCCGTGGCGCCCTGGGCACGGGCGTGCTCCAGCCGGCCCTCGGACAGGTCGACGGCGACGATCCGCTCGGCCCCCGCCAGGCGGCAGCCGGCCACCGCGCCGAGCCCGACCAGGCCGGCGCCGAACACCACGCAGGTCGAGCCGGGCTCGACCTTGGCGATGTAGAGCGCGGCGCCGATCCCTGTGGTGGCGCCGCAGGCGAGCGTGCAGACGACGTCCAGCGGAGCCTCGGGGTCGACCTTGGCCAGGGCGACCTCGGGCATGACGGTCGCCTCGGCGAACGTGCTGGTGCCCATGAAGTGGCGGATGCGCTCGCCGTCGCGGTTGAGGCGGGTGGTGCCGTCGGGCAGGTAGCCCTGGTTCTGCTGCTCGCGTATGGCAAGGCAGAGGTTGGTCTTGGGCGACTGGCAGTGGATGCACTCGCGGCACTGAGGCGAGAACAGCGTGACGACGTGGTCGCCGGGCGCGACGCTGGTCACGCCCTCGCCGGTGGCCTCGACCACGCCGGCGCCCTCGTGGCCGAGCACCGTGGGGGCGTAGCCGGAGGGATCGGCGCCGCTGGCGGTATAGAGGTCGGTGTGACAGACGCCGCACGCCCTGAGCCGTACGAGCACCTCGCCGGGCCCCGGCCCGTCGAGCTCGACGTCCTGGACGACAAGCGGCTCGGCGAACTCCTCGAGTACGGCGGCGCGGATCTTCATGGCGGCGGACCCTAATGGCGTCGGCGCCACGCTGCCCGGAGGGCGAGGACAGCGGCGGCGGCCATCGCGGCGAGGACGGTGGCGATGACGAGCCACCAGATGCCGGTCGGCGGGTCAGTCGTCAGCTGGTGGGCGCCCTCAACGCCGGCCGCCAGTGCAGCGCCCGTGAGGATCAGGGTGCACGACGCAACAGCGGCCACGACCAACTTGGTCGCCACCCGCGCCATCCGCCCTGACCACCTCCCCCCGATCGGCGCCAGCACGAGGATTCCCGCGGCCGCGAACGGCGTGCAGAGGAGCACGAGGACGAACAGGCCGCGCCCGCCCATGTCGCCGCAGTCGTAGTCGCAGCTCGCGGTGAACACAACCGACCCCGCGAGCGCCCCCGCGAGCGGCAGCAGCAACAGGACACCTGCCAGCGGCCGTAGCCAGCGTCGGTGCGCCTGCTCGTTCAGCGCACCGGCCCGATTCCGGGACGGCGCCCCGCGGCCGCGACGGTGCGCCGCCACGACAGCGAGCCGCGCGGCGCGGGCAGCACGCGGTAGTCGGGGTGGCGCACCCAGGTCGGCACGTAGCGCACCCGGGTCGCCTTCACGCGGCCGCCGGTCGACACGAAGTCGATCAGGGCGATCAGGCCGTCCTGGGACTCGGCCGGACAGCAGGCGGCGGTCTGGTTCGACACGAGGTTGCCCTCGCCGAAGACGATCGGCTTGCCGTTCACGCGCCGGATCGGCTGCACGACGTGCACGTGCTGGCCGACGATCGCGGTGATCGCCGCCGAACGGGTCAGCTGGCGCGCGAGCGCGGCCTGCGCCGGAGAGATGGCGTGGCTGTACTCGTCGCCCCAGTGGAGGTTCACGACGACGGCGTCGGCGCCGCGCCTGGTCGCCCGCCGCGCCTCGGCGATGATCCGGCCCGCGTCGGCCATGTTGACGCTCCAGGAGTGGGGGATCGCCTGACCGTTGGAGACAGCGGTAAAGGACAGGAATGCGACCTTCACGCCCTTGACGTCGATGATCGTCGTCTTGTTCGCCTCCCTTCGCGAGCGGGCCGTGCCGGCGTGCCGGAGCCCCGCGCGGTCGAGGGCTCCGAGGGTGGTGCCGATCCCGAACTGCCCGTCGTCGAGCGAGTGGTTCGACGCGGTGCTGCAGGCGTCCCACCCGACCGCCCGGACCGATTGCGCCAGCGCGGGCGGGGTGCGGAAGCTGGGATAGCCCTGCACCGGGCCCGGGACGAGCGGAGTCTCCATGTGGCACAGGGCCAGGTCCGCCCCGGCGATCCGGGCGCGGATCGATCGAAACATCGGTCTGAAGTCATAGCGGCGGCCGCCTCCGTTGGCGAGCGCCTGGGCGGCCACCGGCCCGTGGATCAGCAGATCGCCGCTGGCGGCCACCGTGAACTGCACCCGCTCGGCGGCGGGCGCGTGCAACTGCTGCGCCCACAAGAGCCCCAGCGCTACGAGCGCCGCCTTCACGCCCAGCAACGTAGCGCCCTTGTAACGCCCGTGCGCCCACGCGTCACGCGCAAGCGGCCAGGATCGAGGGCATGGGCGACGCGTCGAATATCGAGCATCGAATAGATGTCGAATGTTCGATTGGCGCCGCACGGGGGTCGCTCGACGCGACAATCGCGGAGCTCGCCGAGCGTCAGCATGGCGTGGTGGCCCGCTGGCAGCTGCTGGGCCTGGGGCTCGGGCGAGGGGCGATCGGCCGGCGGCTCGAAGCGAAACGGCTGCATCTCATCCATCGAGGTGTCTACGCGGTCGGGCATCGGCGGATTTCGCGGATGGGGTGGTGGATGGCCGCCGTTCTCGCATGCGGGCCCGACGCGGTGCTCAGTCATCGTTCCGCGGCCGTGCTGTGGGGCATCCTCGAGGGCTCCCCGGCCAGCGTTGACGTCACCGCTCCGCGTGAGCTCGCCGGGCGCGCCGGCATATGCGTCCACAAGGCCTCCCTCGCCGACGACGAGCGCACCGTCGAAGCGGGCATCCCCGTCACGACCGTCGCACGGACCCTGCTCGATCTCGCCGCGATTCTCGGACTCCACGAGCTCAACCGTGCCCTGGAGCGCGCCGAGGCGCTACGGCTGTCCGACCCGACTCCCTTGGTCGCCCTCGTCGCGCGCCACCAAGGCCGCCGGGGGACGGTGAATCTGAGGCACGCGCTCGAGCGGGGACCGCTGTGGCCGGCGGTCACCAAGAGCGAGCTCGAGCGACGCTTCCTCACCTTCGTCGAGCGGGCCGGTCTGCCACGGCCGCAGACGAACGTCTGGCTCGAGATCGCCGGCGACTGGATCGAGGTGGACTGCGTGTGGCCTGAAGCCCGACTCATCGTCGAGCTCGACAGCCGCGCGTACCACCAGACGGGCGCTGCCTTCGAGCGCGACCGCCGCCGCGATCGGCGTCTGCTGGCGGCCGGGTGGCGGGTGGCGCGCGTCACCGACAAGGCGATGGAGGAGGGACCGGCAGCGCTCCAAGCGGAGCTGGTTGCCCTGGTTGCTGATGTCGGTCGGAAGCTCAGCGCGACTTGAGGCCGAGCGCGATCTTCTTGAACTCCGCGAACGCCGGCTTCTCGGTCACGCTGCCGTCCGGCCTCAGCACGCGCAGACCCGAGAAGTTGAAGGGGTTGCCGTGGTCGGTGTCGGTGGAGATCCAGTTCTCCCAGAAGATGCGCTCGACTCCGAGCTTGCGCCGCTCGCGCAGCAGCAGCGGCAGCGCTTGGGCCAGGCGGGCCGCCTGATCGGCGGGCGTCGTCTCGAACGGTGCGGGCGGATGACCCGGGCGCTTGCCCGACGACCACGTCACCTCCGTCAGCCACAGCGGCCGCTCCCCGTCGCCGGCGTCCCGCAGCGCCTTGCGCGCCAGCTTCACGATGCGCAGCACGTTGCGCACCTCGTAGGTGTACGGGTGGATCGCGACGATGTCGAAGATCCCCTTCCCGCCCGCGCGGTAGACGGCGGCGATGGAGTCCCACGACCGGTCGGCGAACCCGGCCATGACCACGTTTGCCCCCGGGTCGGCATCCTTGATCGCCGCCCGGGCCGCCCGCGCGAGCTGCACGTAGTCGCGCTGGTACGGCTGGTCGGACCAGTAGTGCAGATGGTCCGGCTCGTTCCAGATCTGCCAGTCGCGAATCGGCTGCTTGGGCACGTCCGGATGCTCGGTCCAGAAAGATCCGGACGGCCCGTAGCGCCCGATCAGCGCCTCCAGGAACGCCGCGTACGCCCGCGTTCCGGCCGGCGGGGAGTTCCTCAGCTTCGGATGCCTGGCCGCCCACGCCGGTGTGCCCACCACGATCGGCAGCAGCGCGATCCGCGCGCTTGCCGCGGCGGCCACCAGCGGGTCCGTGGCCGCGAAGTCCGGCCGCTTGCCCTTCTCGGGCTCAGCCGTCCACCAGTAGAAGGGCGCGCGCAGCGCGGTCACGCCGCTTGCCTGCATCGTCCGCACCTCGGCCGCGAGCGGCGCTCGCTGATCCAGCAACGCCCCGCTCGTCACGCCCAGCAGCGGCTTCGGCCCCGCGGGAGCCTTGTCGTCGTTCGAGGAGCCGCCGCCGCACGCCGCCAGGGCGAGACAGGCGGCCACCCCCGCTGTTACCAGCGTACGTCGTGCCACTCCATCACACCGTAGCCCGAGTCGAGCTCGAGTCCCCCCGGTAGGGCGCCGGAGAAGGAGCCGAACGGCTGGCGGTAGTGGGAGCGCATCACCAACAGGTTCCGATGGTCCTCGCGCGCGCTCCACTCCGAGAAGCTCAGCCCCCCGACGGCCGACAGGTCCGCCGCGAACTCCTGCGGCTCGACCTCGTGTGGCTCCCCGTCGACCCACACCGTGCGCTCGCTCGCCCGAGCGGCATCGTGCACGCCGTCGACGAAGTTCCATGCCACCGGCCGGCCGTCGCGCGCGCGGCCGATGCCGGCCGACCAGCGCCAGGTGGTGCGGCGGGCGTGGTAGCCCGCGGAGTCGTCGACGAAGCCGAGCGGGCCGTCGATGTGGAACTCCCGGCCGGCCACGCGCACCCTTCCCGAAACCGCCACTCCGGCCTGCTTGCGCGTCCAGATGTACGAGGCGCCGTGCGGCGAGACGACCTCGACGCCGGGGCCCTCCTCGAACGAGACATCGATCACGTCCGAGCGCACGCGGCCGCCCTCGAACAGCCGCCCATCCGGCAGCGCCACCGCCCACCACCGCTGCGGCACTCCGGCGATGCGCGCGTCGCCCACGCACAGCATCAGCTCCGGGCCGTACACGGCGGCGTAGCGCCAGCGCTTCAGCGGCCGCCCGCGGCGCAGCGCCGGCATCCGCCGCGGCGGGAGCGGCAGGTCGAGCGCGCGCACGGCGTCGCCCCGAATCGGCAGCGTCGACATCGTGGCGCAGTACACTCCAGATTGACTAGTCAGTCAACGCCTGGGAGGAGCGCAGTCTTGCGGGCCGCGGCGGTGCAGCTCCAATCGACGAATGACAGGGACCGCAACCTCGAGGCTGCGGATCGCCTGACGCGCGCCGCCGCAGGCAACGGCGCGGACCTCGTCGTGCTCCCCGAGCGCCTCGACCTGCGCGGGACGGCGCAGGACTACGCGGCCGGGGCGGACACGCTCGACGGCCCTCCGATCGCCTGGGCGAAGGAAACCGCGCGCGAGCTGGGCATCGACCTCGTGGCCGGCTCGATCGCCGAGCGCCGCCAGGGCCACGAGCGCGTGGCCAACACCTCGGTGCACGTCGGGCCCGACGGCGAGGTCAAGGCCGTCTACCGCAAGATCCACATGTTCGACGTCGAGGTGGGCGGAGTCGAGTACCGCGAGTCTGAGCACTCCGAGCCCGCCGACGAGATCGTGCTGTCCGAGACGGCCGCGGGCGCCGGGCTGGGATTGACGATCTGCTACGACCTGCGCTTTCCGGAGCTGTACCGGATCCTGGCGCTGCGCGGGGCGCGCATCGTCACCGTGCCGGCGAACTTCACGAGGGTCACCGGCCAGGCCCACTGGGAGGTGCTCCTGCGCGCCCGCGCGATCGAGAACCAGGTCTTCGTGATCGCTCCCGGCCAGGGCCGCGGGCCCGGCCCCGAGGGCGACAGCTACGGCAACTCGATGATCGTCGACCCCTGGGGCGAGGTGCTGGCGCGGGCGGGCGGCGAGGGCGAGTCCTTCGTCGCCGCCGACCTGGACCTCGCGCGCCAGGACGAGATCAGGGACAAGCTGCCGAGCCTGGCCAACCGCGTCGTGGGCGCCTACCGCTGGCCCGAGGAGGCCAGGGTCTGATGGCCACCGCCACGAAGCCGGGGGCGGTCGACAAGCGCCGCCTCATCCTCGACGCGGCCGTGCGGGTGTTCGCGCGGCGCGGCTTCCACCACTGCCGTGTCTCCGACGTCGCCGACGAGGCGGGCGTGGCGTACGGCCTCGTCTACCACTACTTCCGCTCCAAGGAGGAGATCCTCAACACGCTCTTCCTCGAGCGCTGGCAGATCATGCTCGACGCGATCGCCGAGATCGACTCGCGCGAGCTGCCGGCCCGCGAGAAGCTCTACGGAGTCGCCTCCTTCATCATCGACTCGTACCGCCACGACCCCGACCTGATGAAGGTGATCATCGTCGAGGTCACCCGTGCGGCGAACTCGTTCGGGGCGCTCCACCTCGACAAGATCCGCGAGGCCTACCTCGGCATCGCGGGCATCGTCGAGTCCGCGCGCGAACAGGGCTCTTTCAAGCCCGGCATTCCCTCGGAGTTCGCGGCCATGTGCTTCTACGGCGCGATCGAGCAGCTGCTCACGGCCTGGATCTTCGAGGTCCTGCCGCGCACCGAGGAGGAGTACGAGGGCGCCAAGGGTCTGGTCGTCGAGGCGATCTGCGGCGGGCTCGAGTCGGCGCACAACGGCGCCGGTTCGTCGTCTGCTTGAATCAGCCGACCATGCAGAACGACCTGACGAAGCGACTGATGTGGACCGGCCTGCTGGCGGGGGTCGGGGCGCTCACCTCGATCGTCGCGAACAGGATCGCCACCGAGATCTGGACGCGGGTCTTCAAGGAGGACCCGCCCGTGGACTGATGGGCGACGAAGAGGTTCCGAACCAGGGAGCGGCTGGTAACCGTCCGCTCGGTGAGACGCCTCTGACCGTCGAAAGCGACGGCGACCCGTTCGCCGAGCGCCCCGAGGCCTTCGTCGGAGCGGCATTCGCCGGGGGACTCGTGCTCGCTCTGATTTTGCGAAGGTTGGGCCGATGAGCGGCAACGGAGCACCGCCCAAGGGCGGCGCGGACAAGAACCTGGGCGACATCGTCTCGGAGGTCTCCGAGAAGGCGTCGCTGCTCGTCCGCCAGGAGATCGAGCTCGCCAAGGCGGAGGTTTCGACCAAGATCTCCAAGCTCACCAAGGGAGCCGTGGTGGGCGCCGCCGCCGGGGTCTTCCTGATCTTCGGCATCACGATGTTCTTCCACGGGCTCGCGTGGTTTTTCAATGACCTGTTCAACTGGGACCAGGACCTGTGGGCAGGCTTCGCTCTCGTGACCGGGATTCTGTTCCTGCTCGCCATCTTCGCCGGCTTGCTCGCCATGCGCCTCTTCAAGAAGGGCTCGCCCCCGACGCCGAACATGGCGATCGAGGAAGCCAAGCGCACGCGGGCCGACCTCGAGTCTCAAGCCGTCCAGCGCGACCAGCTCGAGAGGAGCAAGAACTGATGTCGGAGAGCCCCGAGGTGATCCGCGCGTCGATCGAGGAAACCCGCCGCGAGCTGGCCTTCTCGGTCAACGACCTGCGCTCGAAGATGGCCGAGCTGACGGACTGGCGCCGGCAGCTGGCCGAGAACCGCCGCGGCGCGCTGATCGGCGCCGCCGTCGCCGGCTTCGTGGTCGGCGGCGGGGTGGCGGCCACCTTCTCGCTGATCAGCGGTCGGCGCCGCCGCTAGCGGCCGCGCCGACCGTCTCCTCTCCGTAGAGCCGCTTGTGCAGCACCGCGGCGGTCGCGCCCGCCGGGATCGGCAGCCAGAACGAGACGAGGCGGTAGCCGAGCGTCGCCACCACGGCCGCGCCGGTCGGCACGCCGGCGAGCACCAGCGTTCCGGTCAGGCCCGCTTCCACGAACCCGAGGCCGCCCGGCGTCAGCGGCAGCGTGCCCAGGAACTGAGCCGTACAGAAGGCCAGCAGCACGGTGGCCGGACGCGGGCCCGCGTGCACCGCCGTGAGCGCGGCCAGCAGCGTGAGGTAGTCGAGCACCCAGCGCCCGGCGGACAGCAGCAGCGCCTGCCACCAGTTCCGGCCGAGCACCGCGCGCACGTCGTCGCGCTCACGCAGCAGCCGCTGCGGCAGGCCGGTCAACGGGGGTCGCTTGCGCCGCGCGCGGTTGCGCACGGCCTGCACCGCTCGTCCGATCGCCAGCAGCGGCCGGTCCCAGAGAATCGCCGCGGCGCCGGCGGCACAGAGCAGGAGGAACACCACACCGCCCACCAGCGCCGCGCGGCCGAGCCCGGGGTCCACCGGCGCGCCGAACAGGACGGCCGGCAGCGCCAGCAGCGGCAGCGCCAGCAGGGTGGCAAACACCAGCACCGACGAGGCGGTCATGCCCGACGCCGCCTGGCCGGCCGGCACGCCGCCGCGCGCGAGCATTGCGTACTGCATCGCTCCGGCCGCCGCCACGCCCCCCGGCACCACCCGCCCGAACGCGTTGGAGGCGAGCTGTGAGGTGATCACGGGACCCCATCGGTCCGCCCGCATCGCGATCTTCTGAACCCCCCACATGCAGGCGTAGCTGCCGATCTGCAGCGCCACCATCGCGACCCACCAGAGCGGGTTGAACTCGTCGAGGCGGTCGTACGCGCCGAACACGTTGAGCAGCGCGGGAGCGAGCAGGTAGAGCGAGATCGCGGTGATCGCGAGCAGGACTCCACGCCGTGCGAAAGTGCCCGGGCTCATGCGGAGGAGAGGCTAGGCGCTCGCCTAGGCCGGTGCCGGATCGGGCGGCGCAGACGGCGGCGGGATCGACGGCGGCGACGGCGGAGCCGGCGGGGGCTCGGACGGCGGCTCGGGCGGGGGCTCGGGCGGAGGCGCCTTGATGCTCATCGTGCGCAGGTCGACGTACTCGCGCAGCAGGATCTGGATCGAGGCGGCCACCGGGATCGCCACGAGCGCCCCGATCACCCCGAGCAGCGTCGCTCCGAACAGCACGGCCACGATCGTGATGAAGGGCTGCACCTGGACCGTGCGCTTCTGGATCTGCGGCTGGATCAGGTGGTTCTCGAGCTGCTGGTAGCCGATCGCCCAGACCGTCCAGATGATCGTCGTGGTCGGGAAGTCCACGAACACGGTGAAGATGCCGATCAGCACCGCGGCGATCGTGGCGCCCACCAGCGGGATCAGCGAGAACAGGCCGGCGATGACCGCAAGCGGCCCGCGGAACGGCACACCCAGGATCGTGAGCACGATGTAGGTCTGTATCCCGGCGATCAGCGCGATCGTCATCGCCCCCGCCACGTAGCCGGCCACCGCCTCGGCCATGCGGTCGAGCGACCGGCGCAGCCGATCGCGGTGTCCGGGTGGTCGCATGGCGACGAGCGCATCGATCCACGCCCGTCCGCTCCCGAGCAGGAAGGCGGTCAGCACGAGGATCGTGATCAGCGCGAACGCGGAGGTGACGATGCCGAAGCCGACGTCGCGCAGCGTGCCCGCGGCTCCGCCGAGGCGTCCCGGCAGCTTGCCCGCCTCCTTCTCCAGCTGCGTCGTGATGTCGTAGTCCTGGTTCAGCTCACGCAGGCGCTTGTTCTCCTTCACGAACTTGGTCACGTCGCGCGAGTACTGCGGAACGTTGTCGGCGAACTTGTTCGCCTCGGTGACCATCGGCGGCACGATCAGCGCGATCAGCAGCAGCGGGACGGCCAGCAGTCCCAGGTAGACGATCGTGATCGCGAAGCCGCGGCGCATCCGGCGGGCGAGCACGTTCACGGGGGGCGACAGGGCCAGCGCCAGGAACGTCGCGATCAGCAGCCAGCTGATCGGCTTGCGCAGCAGATAGAGGACGTAGAGCGAGATCGCCACGCACACGACGGTGAGCACGATGCGGACGATCTGCCTCGCCGAGAGGTCCATCGAGGCGGTATTCGCCCCGCTTGGTGCGCTTCCTACCGCAGGAAGCTTGCCGGCAGGCCGCCAGTCCCGAGCAGCCCGGGACCGGTGTGGACGGCCAGCACCGGGCCGATCTCGCTGACGATGGTCGGCTCGGAGCCGAACAGCTCGCGGATGCGCTCCTCCAGCGCGGCTGCCTGGTCGGGCGCGTTGATGTGCTGGACGCACCAGGCGTCGGCGCCCGAGTCGCGGCGCTGCTCGGCGTAGTCGACCATCCGCTGGAAGGCCCGGCCGCTGGTGCGCACCCGCTCGACCGGGGTCATCTCATTCTCCACCGTGAGGATCGGCTTCACCTTCAGCGTCGACCCGATCCAGGCGCTGGCGGCTCCGATCCGCCCGCCGCGGCGCAGGAACTCGAGCGTGTCCACGGCGAACCACATCTTGAGGTGCTTGCGTGCCTCGGTCACGTGGGCCGCGACCTGCTCCGCGTTGCCGCCGTCGCGCGCGGCCTTGACCGCCGCGAGCACCATGTACCCGAGCCCGCCCGCCGCGGTGGTCGTGTCGATCACCTGGATGCGGTCGCCGCCCTTGTCCTCGCGCTCCAGCGCCTCCTTGGCCTGGCGGGCCGCCTCCGGGGTCCCGGACAGCCCACCCGAGATGTGGACCGAGACGATCTCCCGCCCGTCGGCCAGCAGTGGCTCGTAAGCGGCGCGGAAGTCGCCGACGGAGGGCTGCGAGGTGGTGGGCAGCGTCTCGGCCGAGCGCAGCTCCTCGAAGAAGGCGTCGTAGTCGGTGATCTCGGTTTCCGGCACGGTGCGGTCGCCGCCGAAGACCACGTACAGCGGCACGACGGTCACGCCGTGCTGCTCGGCGACCCCCGGCGGGAGGTAGGACGTGCTGTCGGTTACAACGGCAACTTGGCTCATGGCGCGCGGCAGCCTACTCCGATGGCGGGCTAACCTCCCGCCACTTGGCCACGGTCCTCGTCACCGGCGCGACTGGCTTCATCGGCTCTCATGTGGCGCGGCTCGTCGCGGAGCGAGGGGACGAGGTAGTGCTCGCGGTCGAGGGCGGCTCGCCGGACGCGGCGATCGCGGACCTCGATCTGAAGCGCGTGAAGTGCGACGTGCGCGACCGCAGGGCCGTGCGCCGGGCGCTGCGCGGCATCGAGCGCGTCTTCCATTGCGCGGGCGTCACGTCGGTGCGGCCGCAGGACGCAGAACGGCTCTTCGAGGTCAACGTGCACGGGACGAAGCTCGTCATGGAGGAGTGCCTGCGGGCGGAGGTCGAGCGGGTGGTCTACACGTCGAGCGCGGCGGTGGTCGGCCCCGCGGCGCACGGCAAGACCGCCGACGAGACGCAGCTGTTCACCGCCGGCCGGCTCGGTATCCCGTACGTCAACTCGGTGCACGAGGGGGAGGTGGAGGCGATGCGGGTCGCTGCCCGCGGCCTGCCGCTCGTATGCGTGAACCCGGTCATCTGCTTCGGGGCGGGCGACCACCTGCTCACCTCGACCCGGCTGGTGCGCTCGTTCCTGCTCGGCCGCATCCCGGTGTACACGGATGGCGCTGTCTCGATCGTGGACGTGCGCGACGTGGCGGAGGGCCACCTGCTCGCCGACCAGCGCGGCCAGCTCGGCGAGCGCTACATCCTCGGCGGACGCAATTTCACCTTCGACAGGCTGTTCGCCGACCTCGGGCGGCTGTCGGGAATCGACCCGCCGGTGAGGCTGCCGCCGGCCGCGGCGAAGGCCGCGGCGGGGCTGCTTGCGTCCGCGGGGCGCGCCTGGCCGCTGACGCCCCTCGAGGTGCGCGTGGCGAGCCAGTGGTGGACGTACCGCTCGACGCGCGCGCGGCGCGAGCTCGGATGGAGCGCGCGCCCGCACGAGGAGACGCTCGAGGCCACGGTCGCGTGGCACCTGGAGCGCGAGCAGGATCGGATAGCGCGCACGCGGCGCTCGCAGCAGATCCAGTTGCGCTTGGCGGGCGCGGCAATCGGCGCCACCGAGATGGCGGTGGGCCTGCTGCGGCGCGCCGGAGCCGCACGTCCCTAGCATTCCGACCGTGACCACCCTTTACCGCTGCAAGGCTCCAACGGATCTGGTCTGCCGCTGCGGCAAGGTGGCGCGGCGCCTGCGCAGCGCCGGCATCGAGTTCGAGGAGGTTCGGGTGCAGTTCCGCAAGCGCGACCGTCCAGAGATCGAGGAGTTGACCGGCCAGCGCTGGGTACCGGTCCTCGTGCACCGCGACCAGGTCATCCACGACTCGCACCGCATCCTCGAGTACGTCGACTGGTCCCAGAAGCGCGAGGGGGTCGCATGAGCCGGCTCTCACGCGCGGTGCGCGGCGCCCGCCGCGCGTGGCCGCTGATGCTGATGGGCTGGGAGCGCTGGCAGAAGCTGTCCCCGCACGAGAAGGAGCGCTACAAGCGCCAGGCGCGCGAGTACGCGGGCCGCGGGCGCAAAGCGCTGGAGCAGCGCCGCAAGAAGCGCTAGGCGGGCGCGGGCGCTCCGCTCGTCCCGTGGCTGATGCGCCGGCGGGGCCGAACTGCCGCAACCAGGGCTGCGCTGTCCGGAAGGGGGCTTGTCGATTTATGGCCCGTATATACGGATTTCTCGACACGCCCCAGCTGAGGCCGGGAGCTGGACGAGTTTCTCTCGGATAGCGCGAAGAAATCGTCCAACCCCTCCACAGCCGCCGTTTACGCCGGCGCCGCCGGCACCGCGCGCGGAGAACGCGAGCCCGACGCAGGCGGCCGATCTCTTAGCCGAAGTTCAGCTCGCCCTCCTACGGTCGACCGCATGTTGCCTCCCATACAGAGCTACTTCGTCCGGGTCCGCGGCGAGCGCGTCGTGGTCGAGAACCTCGGCAACCACGAATGGGTCGAAGTGGGCGACCTGGCAGAGGTCGGCCCCCAGATCGAGCGCTGGAACTACGCGGCTACTCCAGCCGGTTCTCGAGCCCGATCGGCCGCTTCGCAGGCTCGGGCTGAGGCTCGTCCGCGATCCCCTCGGGCTGCTCGACTCCGAGCAGCTGGGCGAGCTCGCCCGACTCGAACATCTCCATGACGATGTCGGATCCGCCGACCAGCTCCTGATTCACGAACAGCTGCGGAATCGTCGGCCAGCCGGACAGGCCCGACAGCTCCTCGCGGATGCGCGGGTCGGGCAGGATGTCGAGCGCCGCGTACTGGACGCCGAGGGCGTTCAGGGCGCCGGCGGTGCGCGCCGAGAAGCCGCACGACGGCTGGTCCGGCGTGCCCTTCATGAACAGCATCACGCGGTTCTCGTCGATCGCCTGCTTGAGGAAGGCGCTGATCTCGTCGTTGGTCACGGTGTGGCTCCGGGTGTCGAGGTCTTGATGGAGAGCGCGTGGATGGCGCCGCCGATTTCTTCGCCGAACACGTCGTAGACCAGCTTGTGCTGCTGGATCCGCGACAGGCCCTCGAACCTGTCCGACACGATCTCGGCACGGAAATGGTCGCCGCCGCCGGTGAGGTCGTCGATCCTGACCTCCGCGCCGGGCAGTGCCGCTCTGATGCGCTCTTGAAGTTCAGCTGTTGTTGGCATTGGGCAAACCTCAGGGTACCGACGCGATCGCCGATACAATCCAGACAGATGGTCCAGCTCACCGACATCGCAGCAGAGAAGGTCCGCGACTTCATCAACGGACAGTCCGCGCAGGGCGAGGTCGGCCTGCGCGTCGGAGTCCGCGGCGGCGGCTGCTCGGGCTTCCAGTACGCGCTGGCGCTCGACGAGCAGCGCGACGACGACCTGGTGTTCGACAACGCAGGGATCCGCGTGCTGGTGGACCCGGCGAGCCTCCAATACGTGGACGGATCGACCGTCGACTACACGGAGAGCTTCCAGGGCTCGGGGTTCGAGGTATCGAACCCCAACACCGTCGCCTCGTGCGGCTGCGGCTCGTCGTTCCGCGTGGCGGACGAAGAGCCGTCCTGCGGCACCGCCGTCTAGGCGGAGCCTGCGCAGCCGGCCGAGCCGGCTGCTTGGCTAACGGCTGAGCCGCACAGGCAGGGTCTTCAGCTGGTTGACGAACGGCGACTCCGCGTACAGCGGGGCGCCCGCCAGCTCGATGCCGGGGTGGCGCGCCAGCGTCTCCTCGAACAGCACCTGTAGCTCGAGCCGGGCCAGCGCCGCGCCCAGGCAGAAGTGCCGGCCGCCCGCGCCGAACGCCTGGTGCTCGGGATTGCGCGTGACGTCGAAGCGGTCGGGATCCTCGTAGCGCGTCTCGTCGCGGTTGGACGACACGTACCACATGACCACCTTGTCGCCCTCGCTGATCTGCTTGCCGGCCAGCTCCGTCTCCCGCGTGGCGGTGCGACGGAAGTGGGCGAAGGCGGGGAACATCCGCAGCGCCTCCTCGACCGTGCCGGGAATCAGCGCCGGGTCGTCGACCAGCATCTGCTTCTGGTCCGGGTTCTCCATCAGCGCGCGCATGCCGCTGCAGTAGGTCGCCTTGGTGCTGTCGTTGCCGGCGGCGACCAGCAGGAAGAAGCCCATCACGATCTCGTGCTCCTCCAGCCGCTCGCCATCGACCTCGGCGTGCACGAGCACGCTGGTCAGGTCGTCGGTCGGGTGCTCGCGTCGCTCGGCGATCAGCTCTCCGCAGCGCGCGAAGATCTCCGGCACGTCGCGCTCCATCACCGACTGCACGCCCTCGGGATTGAGGTCGGGGTCGCCGGCGCCGAGCGTGTTGTTCATCAGGCGCGCCCAGATCTCGTCGTCCTCCGGCGGGATGCCCATGAAGCTGCCGATCACTCGCGAGACGACCGGCTGCGCGACGTCCGTGACGAGGTCACACGTTTCGCGACCGGCGAGGCGGTCCAGCACGCCGACCGTGATCGCGCGGATCGCCTCCTCGTGCTCGGCGATGCGTTTGGGCGTGAAGCCGCGCTGGAAGAGCGCCTTGAGCCGGTCGTGCTTGGGCGGGTCCATGCCGATGAACATTGCCGAGATCAGCTCGACCGGCATGATCGCGTTGGTCAGCGCGGTGATCCCTCCGGCGGACGAGTACGTCTCCCAGTCGAGGCTGACCGCGCGCACGTCGTCCGCGCGCGTCACCGACCAGTAGCCGTCCTCCTCGGGGTACTCGCTTATCCGCGGGGTCCAGTGCACCGGGCACTTCCCCCGCATCTCCTTGAAGAGCTCGTGGGGCGGGCCATCGAGCCACTGCTCGCGCTCGGTGACCAGCACCTCCTCGATGGGGGTCTGGTCGATGGACACGGGTCGAGCCTACCTGAACGCAAGACTGCTCCGGTTGGGGCATGCTGCCCGCGTGCCCCAGCCGAACCTGATCCTCCTGGTCACCGATCAGCAGCGCGCACCGCAGCACTGGCCGCGCGATCAGGCCTGGCTCGACGAGCTGATGCCAAACGACGCCGAGCTGCGCCGCACCGGCATCAGCTTCACCCGTGCGTTCACCGCCACGGCGATGTGCTCGCCCAGCCGCGCGAGCTTCCTGACCGGCACCTATCCGTCGCGCCACGGGGTGACGCTGACCCTCACCGAGGGCGACCTGTTCCCCGATCGCCGCAACGTCCCGGACGTGCTGCGCACGGTCGCGCGCCTGGTGCGCAGCGGCGAGGTGCCGCGCGGCCGCCTCGCGCGCGCGTTCCTGCGCGGACTGCTGCGGCTCGGGCCGAAGAGCGGCAACGAGCCCGAGCTGCCCCCGGGCATCGACACGCTCGCGACGCTGCTGCGGGAGCACGGCTACCACGTGGCGCTGAAGGGCAAGTGGCACCTGTCGAAGCCCGTCAACGGCCGGGAGTGGAGCGCCGCCGACCCGGAGCGGATCGAGCGCGACTACGGATTCGCCGACTGGGAGCCGCCGGACGCCGGCGGGGACGCGAAGGCGGAGACGTTCGGCGGCGGCAACGCGGGCAAGACGCACGAGGGCTGGGACGAGGACTACACGCGTCAGGCCGAGGAGTGGCTCGGGCGCGATCGGCTTCCGGAGCCGTTCTGCCTGGTCTTCTCGCTCGTGAACCCGCACGACGTCCTCGGCTACCCCTCGTCGTTCGAGAAGGGCGGCTACACGGCGCGGCAGTTCAGGGAGTTCGACCTGCCGCTGCCGCCCACCGTCCACGAGGACCTGCGCGAGAAGCCCACCGTGCACTCGCTGATGAAGCTCGGGCAGACCGCGTACATCGGCGGGCTGCCCGACGACCGGGCGCGGCGCGACTACGTGAACTTCTACGCGTACCTGCATCGCGTCGTCGACGAGAAGATCGGCCGCCTGCTCGCCGCCCTCGGCGACCCGGCCGACCCGAGCTCGCTGCGTTCGCGCACGGTGATCGCCCGGACGTCCGACCACGGCGAGCTGGGCATGTCGCACGGCGGGCTGCGCCAGAAGATGTTCAACGGCTACGAGGAGTCGATCCGGGTGCCGCTCGTGATCTCGAACCCCGTGCTCTTCCCCCAGCCGCGCGAGAGCGATGCCCTGGTGTCGCTGGTCGACCTGGTGCCCACGCTGCTCGGATTGGCGGGTGCGCCGGGCGAGCCGCAGCGCTTCGACGGCCTCGACCTGGGGCCGATCCTGACCGGGACGGGCGACTCCGTGCGCGACGCGGTGCTGTTCACCTACGACGACCATCAGGCCGGTACGGCTTTCCAGGACGTGTCCGGTCAGCCGAACCGGATCCGCTGCGTGCGCGACGCGCGCTGGAAGTACGCCGTCTACCTCGATCCCTCCGGCGAGGCGGCGCCCGAGTACGAGCTCTACGACCTCGAGAACGATCCCGACGAGGCCCTCAACCTCGTGGACAAGCGCACGGGGCGGGGCCGCACGAAGAGGGCCGAGCGCGAACGCCGGCGGCTGCACGAACGCCTCGAGCGGGCGTGCGCGGCGAGTGGCACGCTCACGCCGCCGCTGCCGTCGCCGTGAGCGACCTCGTGGACCTCCCCGGTGGGGCGTTCACGATGGGCACCGACGGGACCTACGGCTATGCGGAGGACGGCGAGGGCCCGGCGCACGAGGTGGTGCTGAGCCCGTTCGCGATCTCCCGCCACGCCGTCTCGAACGTCCAGTTCGCCGCCTTCGTCGAGGCGACCGGCCACCGCACCGAGGCCGAGCGCTTCGGCTGGTCGTTCGTGTTCGCCGGGCGGCTTCCGGCTGACTTCCCGGACACCCGCGCCGTGGCCGGCGCCACTTGGTGGCGCCAGGTCGAGCGGGCCGACTGGGCGCACCCCGAGGGGCCGCGGTCCTCGTTCGAGGACCGGCCGGACCACCCCGTGGTCCACGTCTCGTTCGAGGACGCGCGGGCCTATTGCGCCTGGAGCGCGACGCGGCTGCCGACCGAGGCCGAATGGGAGCTCGCGGCGCGCGGCGGGCTCGCGGGCGCGCGCTTCCCCTGGGGCGACGAGCTCGAGCCGGGCGGCGAGCGGCGCATGAACGTCTTCCAGGGCAGCTTTCCGGTCCCCGACGGCGAGGCCGGCACCGTGCCGGTGGACGCGTTCGCCCCCAACGGCTTCGGGCTGCACAACGTCACCGGCAACGTCTGGGAGTGGACGGCCGATTGGTTCGATCCGGACTACTACGGCCGCAGCCCGAGCGAGGACCCGCGCGGGCCGGACAGCGGCGCCCGGCGCGTCACCCGCGGAGGCTCCTACCTCTGCCACGCCTCCTACTGCAGCCGCTACCGGGTGGACGCGCGCGGGTCGAACAGCCCGGACAGCTCGGTCGGGAACCTCGGGTTCCGCGTAGCCCGAAGCAGCCGGCTCGGCCGGCTGCGCGGGAGTGGGTTCCCCGCTAGTACGTCGCGGAGCCCTTGACGGTCACGACGCCGTTCTGCCCGTCCAGCGTGTTGTGGTCGTGGGCCTGCAGCGCACCGCTCGAGATGCCGCGGTAGGCGCCCGTGCCGCCGGTGAAGCGCGCCGTGCCGCGGAAGTCGATCTCGCCGCCTTCGATCGTGAACGGCATCGAGACGGTCCCGGTGATCGACCCCTTGGCGAACAGCATCCGGAACGTGCCGGTGGCGCGGCCGTCCTTCAGCACCACCACGATCGCGACCGACCCGCGCCCGAAGGGAGTCCCGGTCAGCGTGCCGTGATCCTCGATCGTGCCCGGCGTCGTCGCGGTGACCATCTTGGTCGCGCCATGGATGCTCACGGCGCGGCGCTTGCGCGGGCCCGGGCGGCGGGTGGTGCGCGCCAGCTGGTAGGTGTTCTGCAGCTCGTCCTGCACGATCGTGGCGTGCCCCCCGATGGCCGCGACGGAGAGGTCGTGGCGCAGACGACGCGTCCGGTAGCGCCAGCCGGGCGGCGGGTCGAGCCGGCGTCCGAGCGACCGCAGCTTGCGGATCGACATGCTCGGATCGCGGATCTGCGAGTAGCTCTGCATCACGTAGACGTCGCCGCCGGGGGCGACCAGCTCGTACACGAGGCGGCCGCGGCGCCAGTGCCACGTGTTGTCACGGACGATCGTGCGGTCGGTGTACGGCGTCTGGACGAGCTCGGCGGCCGTGCGGATCGGGATCGCCGCGACTCTGCGCAGCCGCTCGCCGTGGAAGGAGCGCACGACGCCTGGGGAGGCGGTCACGGAGTCCATCAGGAAGTGGCGCGGCCCGTTCAGGACCACCGCGGTGTCGCCCAGCTCCTGCGCGAGCTCGGTCGCGTCGAAGGCTCGCCACCACGCCGCCGGGCAGCGGTTGAGCCCGATCGTGTTCCAGACCGTCGCGGTCGCGTCCGGCGGCGCTCCCTCGAGCTCGATGATCTCGCAGTAGCGCGCGTCGTGCAGGCCACCGAGCGACGCGGCCGACGCCGGCGCGGCCGCGATCGACGTCGCGGCCAGCACGGCCGCGACGGCGGCGAGCCTCACGGCTTGACGTCGCATGAGCGTCCCTTGCAGCGATCGAGCTTGACGAGCCGCGCGGCGAGCCTCGCCTTGATCGGCGCGTACGCCGGGTCCGCCGCGATGTTGCGCAGCTGGTGCGGGTCCTTGCGGCGGTCGTAGAGCTCCTGCTCGCCGGTTTCCGTATAGACCACGTAGGTGTAGCGGTCGGTGCGCACGCCCTTGTAGGGCCTGTCCCAGGCGTTCACCGGGATGTTCCCCCTGAACAGCGGCTCGAGCGCCTCGATCTCGAAGATCCGGTTCGGGCGCTGGCGCGGGTCGCGGATCGTGGGCAGCAGCGAGACGCCGTCCATGGTGCGCCCGGCCCGGGCGTTGGCCGCGTCGACCAGCGTCGGCGCGAAGTCGATGTTCGCGACCTGGCCCCTGACGGTCCTGCCGGCCGGCACACCGGGACCGCGCACGATCAGCGGGATGCGCAGGGACTCCTCGTAGGGGAGGAACTTGTCGCCCGTGACCCGGTGCTGGCCCTGGAGCCAGCCGTTGTCGGACACGAAGACGATCAGCGTGTTCCTCAGCTGGCCGGTGGCGCGCAGCGTCTTGACGAGCTTCTTCACGTGGTCGTCCACGGCCAGCAGCGAGCCGATCCGTCCCTCGTAGTCCAGCTGCAGCTGCTGGATCTGCTCGGGGGTCATCAGCGGGGCGGCCTTGCGCATGTTGGAGGGCTTGTCGGCGAAGTCGGCCTCGTTGAAGCTGGGTGGCCGCGGCAGCCGGTAGCGCGCGCTCTTGGCCTCGTAGCGAGGCGCGGGGCGCGGGTCGCGGCCGGGGCGGCCGAGCAGCGCCGTGGACACGTCCTCGCGGTGCGGCGCGGCGGGGGCCCACCAGATGAAGAACGGCTTCTTCGACTTGCCCTCTTTCCGGACCAGGTCCTCCGTGATCCGGCCGGTCACGTCCGGGGAGTAGTCCTCGGGATTCTGGGCGCCCCAGTAGGTGTGGGGCGCCGGGCCGAAGAACTTGTCGACGCGTTCGAGCACCGCGCCGATGCCGCCCGGGTTCGGGACCACCTCGATCTTCGCGAACTGCACGAGCTTGCGCGCGTAGTCGGCATCGCCCCAGCTCTTCAGCCTGCCGTTCCGGTTCATCACGAAGTTGTAGTAGTCGTAGGCGGAGACATCGAGGAGCCCGCGCCAGATGTCGAAGCCGGCGGGCACCTCGCCGTGCGCGTCCCGCGCTCCGTAGCCGTTGAGCCACTTGCCGATCAGCGCGGTGCGGTAGCCGGCCTTCTGGAGCCAGGCCGGGAGGGTGTTCGCGCGGTGCTTCATGCCGTACCAGCCGAAGGGCCAGAAGTTGCCGTTCACGCCGTGGTTGTGCGCGTACTGGCCGGTGATAAACGTCGCGCGCGAGGGGCAGCAGAGCGGGAACGAGTCGACCGCGTCCGCGAACGTGGTTCCCTGCTTGGCGAGCAGGCGCTTCACGTTGGGCATGTACGCGAGATCCGCCTGAGCCTGGTCGTCGGTCATGACGACGAGGATGTTCGGCCGCCCGTCCGTGCCGGCGGCGGCGGGCCGGGCCTGGGCGGCCGCGGGCAGGGCGAGCACCGCCAGGGCGAACGCGATGGGCAGGACGCTCTTTGCGCAACGTCTCATGGCGCGACAACGTAACACCGCGTGTCACACGGTGTCAACTCTTTGGTACGATGGCGCGCCGAATGGCCCGCACGACCGTCCGCCAGACGCGTCAGGAGAGCCGCGAGCGCATAGTGCGCGCGGCCGAGCAGCTCGTGCGCAAGCGCTCCTTCACGGAGCTCACCGTCGACGAGGTGATGAGCGAGGCTGGCCTCGGACGGACGATCTTCTACCGCCACTTCGACGACCTCGGCGACCTCCTGATGCGCTCCAGCAGGGAGGCGATCGACGAGCTCTTCGAGGCTCAGAGCAGCCTCGCGGCCACGCACCCGGGCGACGTGCGCGGGGCGCTGGAGGCGGCGGCGGAGGTCTACCAGCGCCACGGCCCGCTGCTGCGCTGCGTGTCGGAGGCGGCCGCCGTCGACGAGCGGATCGCGGAGGGCTACGCCGCGATGCGCGAGCGCTTCGACGCCTTCGCCGAGCAGTGGCTGCGGCAAGTGCTCGGCGACAGTGGCCACGCGAACCTGGCCGAGACGGCGCGCGCGCTGAACCTCATGAACGAGAGCTATCTGCAGGACGCCTTCGGCCGCGAGCCGCGCGTGTCGCCCGCAACCGCCGTGCAGACGCTCATGGAGATCTGGGACGCGGTCATCCGCCGCTGACGAAAGGAACTGGTCGAAATGGACGTCTTCCGCACACCCGACGAGCGCTTCGAGAACCTGCCGGGCTATCCCTACGAGCCCGACTACGCCGAGGTCGACGGCCTGCGCCTGCACCACATCGACGAGGGCAGCGGGCCGATCGTGCTCTGCTTCCACGGCGAGCCGAGCTGGAGCTACCTCTACCGGCACATGCTCGACCGGCTCGTCGAGACGGGCCACCGCGTGGTGTGTCCCGACCTGGTGGGCTTCGGCCGGTCCGACAAGCCGACCGACCAGGCCTGGTACACGTACGATCGGCACGTCGACGTGGTCAGCCGCCACCTCGCTCAGATCGACCTGGAGGAGGTGACCGTCGTCGTGCAGGACTGGGGCGGCCCGATCGGGCTGCGCTGGGCGGTCGAGCACGCCGACGAGGTCGCCCGGCTGGTGGTGCTCAACACGGGCCTCTTCAGCGGGCGGGTCAGCAAGGGCTTCATGGCGTGGCGCGAGTTCGCCGAGCGCACGCCGGACCTGCCGATCGGCATGATCATCCAGGGAGCGACCACGACCGACCTCCCCCCCGACGTCGTCGCCGCGTACGAGGCGCCCTTCCCCACGGCGGAGAGCAAGGCCGGCGCGCAGCGCTTCCCGCTGCTCGTGCCGCTGACACCCGAGGATCCGGGTGTCGCGGAGATGCAGGCCACGCAGGACGCGCTGAGCCGCTGGGACAAGCCGGCGCTGGTGGCGTTCTCGGACACCGACCCGGTGTTCCCGTTCCCGAAGGCCGGCGCGCGGTTCACCGAGCTGATCCCCACCGCGGGCGAGCAGGTGCGGATCGAGGGCGCCGCGCACTTCCTCCAGGAGGACCGCGGTCACGAGATCGCCGAGGCGATGCTGGCGGCGTTCGGGGCGCCGGCCGTCTGATGCCGGTCGAGCCCGACGCCGAGCAGTTCGCCGACGTGGCCGCGCTCGCCGGAGGCGAGGCGGACGGGCCCGTGGTGATGCTGAACCTCAACCGCTACCGCGACAGGGAGGCCTACATGCGCTACGGCGAGGTAGCGGGCGCGGTGCTGGAGCGGGTGGGGGGAAGGATCCTCTGGCACACCGAGGCGAAGCGCACCGTGATCGGCGACGACAGCGACCGCTACGACGAGGTGATCGCGGTGTGGTACCCGAACATGGCGGCCTTCGCCGCGCTCGCGACCGACCCGCGGATCCTCGAGGCGCGCGCGCACCGCCTCGATGGACTCGAGCGGGCGGCGTTGATCTGCTGCGAGCCGGGTTTCTACCCCGGCGTGTTGTCCAGCGAGCTCCAGAGGTAGAGGCAGGCCAGCGTGCGGTGGGGGCGCCAGGGCCTGGCGAGCTTCTCCAGGCGCTTCGGGTCGGGCAGCTTGCGCAGCCCGTACTCGACCTGGACGGCGCGGCGGATGCCCTGGTCGCCGACCGGCAGGATGTCCGGGCGGCCGAGGTGGAACATCAGGAACATGTCCGCGGTCCACGGGCCGAGGCCCTTGATCGCCGTGAGCTGCGCGGTCACCTGCTCGTCGGGCAGCTCGGGCAGCCGCTCCAGCTCGAGCGTCCCCTCCTCGACGTGCTGGGCGAGGTCGCGCAGGTAGGCGATCTTGGGGCCGGACAGGCCGGCCGCCCGGATCGCCTCGGGATCGGCCTTCAGCAGCTGCTTCGGCGTCGGCGCGTGACCGTCGAAGAGCTCGAGCATGCGCCCGTAGATCGTGGCCGCGGCCTTGGTCGAGAGCTGCTGCCCCACGATCGCACGCAGCAGCGCGCCGTATGCGTCGCCGGGCCGCTCGCGCTTGAGGTCGCGCCGCACCACGGCGCCGTGCTCCTCGATCAGGCGGGCCATCACCGGGTCGGCCTCGCTCAGCGCCGCGACAGCCTTGGGGCTCGCCTTCACGGCGCTCAGGCGGCGGCGCGCTCGTGGAACGGCAGCTCGAGCCGGCCGAGCTCCGTGGACGGCGGATCGCCGAACAGCCACTCGCGGGCGATCCGGTGCCAGTTCGCCGTGGCCCCGAGCTGGCCCAGCACGCCGAGCGTGAGCGCCTCCATGCGGCGCGCCAGCATGGCCTGGGGCGGCATCGTCTCGCGGCGCATCAGCTGCCAGTGGCGCGAGCGGGGGTCGCCGAAGTCGATCAGGACCTGGCCCACGAGCTCGCGGTCGACCGTCACCTCGCGGTCCTCGATGTACCAGCGCGTGACGTCGTGGAAGTGCTCGAAGACCGCCTCGGCGCTCACCTCGGCGTCGGCGGGGTCGTAGAAGCCCATCGCCCCGAGCTGACGGTGCAGGCCGTCCACGTCGCCGTCCATGCCGAGCCGGACGGCTGCGACCTCGGCCTCGAGGTCGGCGCGGGCCACTCGCTTCGTCATGCCGAAGTCGATGAACGCCACGCGCCCGTCCGGCATCAGCCGGTAGTTGCCCGGGTGCGGGTCGCCCGAGAAGTGGCCGTTGCGGTAGAGCGAGCCGAAGAAGAAGCGGAACACGATCTCCCCGAAGCGATCCCGGGTCGCGCGGTCCATCTGCTTGACCTCCTCGAAGCCGGTCCCCTCGACCCACTCGGACACGAGCACGTGCTCGCTGCACAGCTCCGTCACGACGGGCGGCACGTAGATGAACGGGTGCCCGCGCCACGAGCGCGCGAACGCGCGGTGCTGCTGCGCCTCGTGCTCGTAGTCGAGCTCGTCGGTCAGGCGCTCGCGGATCTCGCGCGTCATCGCCTTGGCGTCCATCCCGGGCGCCATCCGCTTGGCAACGCGCATGATCAGCCCCAGGTTCTGGAGGTCGGCGCGCACTGCCTGCGCCACGCCGGGGTACTGCACCTTGACCGCGACCTCGCGGCCGTCGTGCAGCCGGGCGCGGTAGACCTGGCCGATCGAGGCGGCGGCCACCGCCTGCTCGTCGAACTCGGCGAACACGTCGCCGAGCCGCTCGCCCAGGCCATCCTCGATCAGCTTGCGCATGCTCTTGAAGGGCACGCGCGGGGCGGCGTCCCGCAGCTCGGCCAGCTTGGCCTGGATGCGCTCCTGGAACTCGGGCGGGAAGGCCCCGGTGTCCATGAACGAGGCCACCTGGCCCACCTTCATCGCCGCGCCCTTCATCTGGCCCAGCACGTCGAAGATCTGCTCCGCCGCCTCCATCTGCCGTCGCGCCGCCGCGTCCTGGCGGCCCTGCTCGTCGCGGGTCAGGTTCGCGGCCTTCGTCGCGTAGCCGCGAGCGGTCTGGCCACCGGCCAGCCGGCCGACCTTCGCGGCGCGACGCCAGCGTCCGGTGGGAAGGTCGTCGGCCATCGGTCCAGAGTACGCATAGGCTCTACCCCCCATGCGACTCGTCAACTTCGCCACCCCGGAGGGCGCGCGTGCCGGCCTGCTGCGCGACGGCCGCGTCTTCGAGGTCCGGGCCGCCCCCGCCGGCGGGCTGCAGGCGCTGCTCGCCTCCGGTTCGCTGGAGCAGGCCGAGCCGGCGGATGGGGAGGGCGCGGCGATCGAGGACGTCGAGCTCCTGCCGCCGATCGCGCGGCCCGGCAAGGTCCTCTGCATCGGCCTCAACTACCGCGCGCACGCGGAGGAGGGGGGCAGAGAAGCGCCCGAGCTGCCGACCTTCTTCGCCAAGTTCGCCACCTCGCTGAGGCCCGCCGGTGCGACCGTGGAGCTCCCGCGCTGGAGCTCGAAGGTCGACTACGAGGCCGAGGTGGCCTTCGTGATCGGCGATCGCTGCAAGGACGTCCCGGCGGAGAGCGCGCTCGAACACGTGGCCGGCTACACCCTGCTGAACGACCTGTCCGCGCGGGACTACCAGTTCAAGACGCCGCAGTGGATGCCCGGCAAGACGTTCGACGGCTCCGCACCGTTCGGACCCGCGCTGGTGACGCCCGACGAGGCCGGCTCCCACGACGCCATCGGGATCGCGCTCGACCTCAACGGCGAGCGGATGCAGGAGAGCTCGACGGCCGACCTCGTCCACTCGATTCCCGCCCTGGTCGAGTACCTGTCGATGCTGATGACGCTGGAGCCGGGCGACGTGGTCGCCACCGGCACGCCGGCGGGCGTCGGCAGCCTGCGCGACCCCAAGGTCTGGCTGAAGCCGGGCGACGAGGTGGTGGTCAGCTCCCCGCAGCTGGGCGAGCTGCGGACGACGCTGGCCTAGGGCGCCGCGGAAGCTGCGCGCCGTAGCCGCCAGACGGCCAGGACCACCAGGAGCACCAGGAGGAAGAGCGCCGCCCAGCCCACTCCCGCCGCGAGCGCCTGCTCGAACGACCCGTTGGAGCCGCGCTCGTCTGCTTGGGCGAACTGGAACGCACCGCCGGCGGCGGCGAGGCCGAGCGCGGCGCCGACCAGCGCGGACGCCAGCGGCTCCAAGCGGGGCTCCACCTGTTGCCGGTCGCCAGCCGCTCCGGCGGTCAGGCCAAGCCCCGCGCCGGCCAGGCCCAGCACGGCGATCAGAACCGCGTAGCGCGTGTGCGCGTCGATCGTGATCAGCACCGCCAGCCCGGCGCCGGCGCACGCCACCCCGGCCAGCTCCAGTGCCATCGGTGAGACGCGCTTCGCGAGCAGCGGCGAGATCGACCAGGCCGCCACCGCCGGCAGGGTGACCGCGAGCAGAAGGGTTCCGCTGCGCAGGCCGGACAGGTTGCGGGCCAGCTGGAGGTACTCCGGCACAAGGAACAGCAGCGCCGTCAGGCAGCCGGCCAGGGTCGCCCACACCAGCGCCGCGCCGCGAACCTCGGGCGCCGCGGCCGCCAGGAGAGCCGCGCCGCCGAGCAGCAGCAGCGCAGACCAGCCCCAAGGCCATTGCTCGCCTTGGACGAGCGAGATCGTGATCGCGGTCAGCCCGGCCGCAAGGGCGAGCGCCCGCGCGGCGTCGGGAGCGGCGAGCGGACGCTCGGGGCGCGGCGCTGCGAGCGCGGTCGCCGCCGCCACGGCGGCCAGCGGCAGGCCCGCCCAGAAGAACAGCCGCCACCAGTTCTGCTCGGCGAAGACGCCGCCCACGAGCGGGCCGAGCGCCAGGGCGAGCGCGGGCAGCGCGGCCGTGGCGAGCGCGCCCCCGCGAGCGCCGTCGAACAGGGGCGCCGCAGCGCAGGCGAGCAGGGCCGCGGCGCCCGCGCCCTGCAGCGCTTGGCCCGCCACCAGCACGGCGGTCGAGTCGGCTCTCGCGCACAGGACTGCTCCGACCGCCATGGCGAGGGCGCCGGCTGCCGCGAGCGCGCGGGCGCTCGCGCGGGCGGCCAGCGTGGCGCACAACGGCAGCAACGCCGCCAGCGCCAGCAGGTAGGCGTTCAGCACCCACTGCCCGCCCGAGCTCGAGGAGCCCAGGGCCAGGCGGATGTCCGGCACCAGCACGGCGATCGCCGTGACGTCCAGCAGGACCACGGCCAGTGGGACGGAGGCGGCGACGCGCCTCACGGAGCGATCTCAACCTCACGCTCGAGCGCCTGCGCCAGGAGGTCGGCGTTGCGCCGGGCCGCCCAGATCGGAACGCTTGGGTCGCGCGCCGGGTCCGGGTCGGCCGCGAGCAGCACGGTCCCGTTTTGCGTGGCGATGCTGACCCGCCTGATCGCGCCGTCGCGGCTGCGCTCGAACTGCTCGGCGAGGCGGATCACGGCGCAGAGCAGTCGCAGCCGCTCCTCGTCGCCAGGCTCGGCCAGCTCGCGCAGCTCCGAGGCGTCCGGGTCGCCTTTGCGGTGGTAGCGGGCGATCAGGCCGACCAGCACCAGCTCGCGCGGCGCGAAACCCGGCAGTCCGGCGTTCAGGATCATGTAGTGGGAGTGCCGGTGGTGGTCCTTGTAGTCGATCGCCGTGCCGATGTCGTGCAGGATCCCCGCCGCCCAGAGCAGCTCGCGCTCGGCGTCGCCGAGGTCGTGCAGCCCGGCGTCGGCCAGCCCGTCGAACATCTCGAGCGACAGGGCGGCCACGCGTCTCGCGTGCTCCGGCTCGGAGTAGAAGCGGTGGGCCAGGTTCTCGACCGACTCGCGGCGCACGTCGTCGAACAGCTCCCGCTCGCCCAGCAGCCGCTCGAAGAAGACGCCCTCGCGCAGCCCGGCCTCGGTCGCCTCGATCGCGTCGAAGCCGCCGCGCTCCATCGTGGCGGCGAGCGTGAGCGCACCGCCCAGGATCACGTCGGCGCGGTCGAGCTTGATGCCGCTCACATCGCCGCGCTTCGAGGCGGGCTTCGACGCGAGCAGCTCGATCAGCTCCTCCAGCGTGTCCCGCCGCAGCTGGAACCCCTGCACTCCGACCGGCGGCATGTCGGCGAGCCTCATCGCCGCCGAAGCGAGGTTGCGGATCGTCCCGCCGATGCCGACCAGCCGCCCACCGCCGGTCCACCACCCGAGCGCTCCGAGCTCGGTCGCGACGTGCTTGCGCAGGGCCTTCATGCCCTTGGCCGTTGCCTTCTCGTCCGGGAGGAAGCGCTCGCTGACCCGGACCGAGCCGAGCGGCAGCGACTCGGCCTCGACCAGCCGCCGGCCGGTCAGCTTCAACCCCTGGATGCTGCCCCCGCCGATGTCGAGCCCGAAGCCGTCCTCGATCGTCGTGGAGTTCGCGACGGCCAGCCAGCCGTAGCGCGCCTCCTCGCGCCCGCTGATCACGCGCGGCTGGAGCCCGGTGCGATCGCGGATGGCCGACAGCAGCTCGTCGCGGTTCGAGGCGTCGCGGATCGCGCTGGTGGCCACCGCTTCGATCTGGTCGATGCCCGAGGCGCGGCAGAAGGAGGCGAAGACCGCCGCGGTGTGCACCGCGCGGTCGATCCGCTCGGGGCGAAGAACGCGCTCCTCGCCCATGCCGGCGCCGATTCGCACGGCCTCGCGGATCTCGTCCACGGGGCTCCACCAAGGGGTGTTCGGCTCGTAGCCATAGACCACCAGACGCCACGAGTTCGAGCCCATGTCTGCCACGGCGACGCGCTCCATGCGGCCTGATCATTCCTGACCGCCGTCCAACCGGCTCCTGCGGGTCTAAGGGGACACCGCCAAATAGCCGATCTATGGGGTGTGAACGCCATGGCTCACGCAAACGCCGTGCCCGTTTCCGGGTCCAAGCTGGACAACCGCCGCATCCTTGCCGCGCTGATCGACCTTGTGGTCGTGGGAGCCGGCTGGGCCGTCATCCTGGCTGCCGCCGGGGTGCTGGGCCAGTCCGCGTCCGAGGTCGGCCTGCCGCTCGGGGCCGTGACGGTCGGTTGGGCGCTCTACTACTACTTCGCCTGCGAGTCGGGCTCCGGGCAGACGCTCGGCAAGCGCGTCATGAAGATCCGCGTGGTCGGGGCCGACGGCGCCCCGGCCGGCATGCGCGAGATCGGCCTGCGCACGGTCCTGCGCGTGATCGACGGGATGTTCTTCTACCTGGTCGGGCTGATCGTGATGCTGGCAACCCGCGAGCGCCGCGGACGGCTCGGCGACCTGGTCGGCGACACCATGATCGTGGACGCTGACCAGACCGCCCCCGCGGTGGCGCCCGCGCTGGAGCCCGCAGAGGCGCCGGCGCCGGCCCCGGCCCGGGCCGTGTCGCGCGTTCCGATCGGCGAGTCCGGGCCCGCTTTCGAGCCGACCGTGGAGGCCGAGCCCGCTGTCGAGGAGGCCGAGCCCGCTTTCGAGCCGACCGTGGAGGCCGAGCCCGCTGTCGAGGCGGCCGTGGAGGCTGAGCCCGCTGTCGAGGAGGCCGAGCCCGCGGAGGCCGCGGAGCCGGACTTCGCATCGCCTTCGCTCATGGAGCTCGCGTCGGACGTGACCGCCGTGACCGAGGCGGAGGACCGCGAGCTCGAGGAGGAGCCGGTCGCCGAGGTCGAGGTCGAGGAGCCGGCCGTCGAGGTCGAGGACGAGGAGCCCGTGGTCGAGGTCGACGACGAGGAGCCTGCCGTCGAGATCGACGACGACGAGCCGGCCGTCGAGGTCGAGGACGAGGCCGACGACGAGGTCACCGTCAAGTCCGTCGAAACCGTCTCCGCCATGGATGTCGTGATGGGTGGGGGCGACCAGGAAGCGGTCGACGAGCAGCACGCCAAGGCTCCGCAGAGCTAGGCGCGCTCCGCCGCCCGCCGCGGCCGGCTTCTAGACTGGCCTGTTCGATGGGATCGACTGGGACACCGGAGCAGCCGCTGCGCGTGGCGATCGTTGGGTCGGGGCCATCTGGCTTTTACGCCGCCGGACACCTGCTGAAGCGCAAATCGCACCCCGATCTGAACGTACAGGTCGACGTCTACGACCGCCTGCCGACGCCATGGGGCCTTGTGCGCGGCGGAGTGGCTCCCGACCACCCCAACATCAAGGCGGTCAGCCGCATATACGAGAAGACAGCGGCGCACCCCGAGTTTCGCTTCTACGGCAACGTCGAGTACGGGCGCGACATCACGCACGACGACCTGCACGCCCGCTACCACGCGGTCATCTACGCGGTCGGCGCCCAGACGGACCGGCGCATGGGCATCCCGGGAGAGGACCTGCCCGGCAGCTGGGCCGCCACCGAGTTCGTCGCCTGGTACAACGGCCATCCGGACTTCCGCGATCTCGAGTTCGACCTCTCGTGCGAGCGCGCGATCGTGATCGGGAACGGCAACGTGGCGGCCGACGTGGCCCGCATGCTCGCCCTCACACGCGACGAGCTCGCCCAGACCGACGTCGCCGACCACGCCCTCGACGTGCTCGCCGACAGCCAGATCAAGGAGATCGTGGTGCTCGGGCGGCGCGGCCCGGCCCAGGTGGCCTTCACCAACCCGGAGCTCCTCGAGCTGGGCGAGATGACGGACGCGGACGTGTTCGTCGACCCGCGCGACGCCGAGGTGGACCCGCTGAGCCTGCGCTGGCTCGACAGCGAGGCCGCGAGCGCCCGCGCGCGCAAGAACGTGGAGATCCTCACCGGCTATTCAGGCCGCGCGCCGGAGGGCAAGCCGCGCCGGATCGTGCTGCGCTTCATGGTGTCGCCCCTGGAGCTGCTCGGGGACGACAGCGTGGAGGGCATTCGCATCTGCCGCAACGAGCTGCGCGAGGAGGACGGCGGCCTGCGGGCCTGCTCGACCGACACGATCGAGGAGCTCGACTGCGGCATCGTGTTCCGCTCGATCGGCTACCGCGGCACGCCGCTCGAGGGGTTGCCGTTCGACGAGCGGCGAGGCACGATCCCGAACGAGGGCGGCCGCATCCTCGACGAGCCGGATGCGCCGCCGCGGGGCGACTACGTCGTCGGCTGGATCAAGCGCGGGCCGACCGGGATCATCGGCACCAACAAGCGCGACGCCCAGGAGACGGTCGACGCCATGCTCGCGGACCTCGACGCCGGACGCCTGAACGAGCCCGCCGACCCGAGCCGCGACGGGCTTGAGGAGCTGCTCGCCGAGCGCGCGCCCGACCACGTCACGTACACCGGGTGGGAGGCGATCGACAGCGCCGAGAAGGCCGCCGGCGAGCCCCACGGCCGCCCGCGGGTGAAGCTCACGCGCACCGAGGAGCTGCTCGAGGCCGCGCGCGACCGGGTCGGCTAGGCCTCGGCCGCTTCCTTGCCGCGCGGCCGCGCGAACTGCGGCAATAAGGGGTAGCCGGTGCGAAGTCGGCCCACCCCCGGGCGTTGCCGGGGGCTTGTCGAGTTCTCCGCTTATATCGACCAAATCTCGACAGACCCCCCGGTCAGCCAAGGGGGCTGGTCGAGTTTCGTCCGCATACCGAGAGAAACTCGACACGCCCCATCGCGAGGGCGGGGGGTGGGGCGGATTGTGTCGGCTGCGGCAGCCGGCAGGTCACCCTTTATTGCCGCGGTTAGCCCGGCCGGCGCCTAGGCGGGCGCGCCGACCCGCTCTCCGTCCAGCGCGTCAAGCGCGCGCTCCAGGGAAACCGAGATGCAGGTGAAGATCGGCGTCTCCGACTCTGTGTAGATGCTCGACTCGGTCGCCCTCAGCTCTTGGACGAGGTCGAGGAACTCGGCCGGGTCGTCGGCGTCGAAGGCGACCACGAACTCCTGGTCGTCGAGTCCGAATGAGTAGGCGGTGTTGGTTTCGATGCCGGGGAAGCGCCTCGCCACCTCGATGTGCTCGCGCATCACGCGCATGCGCTCCTCGGCGGGCAGGCGGTACCAGTCGCGCCGCTTCCACATCGGGTAGACGATGAAGTACTTCGAGTCGGCCCCCGGCCGGGGCTCGAGCGGCTTGTCCGGCTCGTCGGAGTAGGGCGACTCCTTCGTCATCGCCAGGTACGAGTGCGCGATCTCCGCGAAGCGCATCAGCCCGCTCTGGTTGAGCAGCACGTGCAGCTCGTGGATCGGCTCCAGCGTGCGCGCGAGCGCGCGGACCATCAGGTCGCAGTCCCCGCGCGTGCCGACCAGCGAGTAGGCGCGCAGGTAGTGGTCGCCGCCGAACTCGCGGCAGGCAGCGATGAACTCGCGCTTGTCGGCGGCGCGCTCCTCGGCCGAGCGCCGGCGCCAGGCCGGATCCACCTTCAAAAACGTGTACTTGACGAAGTTGCGCTGCTCGCTCACTGCACACAGTGTGGCGAACCGCACTGTGTCGAGCAGGTGCGGCGGCTACCATGCCGCTGTGCGTGTAGCGCTCGTATCGCCCTACTCGTACACGTATCCAGGCGGAGTCGGGCGACATGTCGAAGCTCTCGCTCACGAGCTGTCGGCGCAGGACCACGAGGTCCGCCTTCTCGCCCCGTACGACCCCGACGACCGTCTGGCACGTGTGCTCCACCGCGGCGCCGCTCCTGAGCGGCGGCCGGTGCCGGACTTCCTGATCCCCCTCGGCCGCACCTTCGGCCTGCCGATGAACGGCGCCGTGACGAACCTCTCGTCCTCTCCAGAGGCGATCAGGGTGCTCGGGCGGGAGCTGCGGCACGGCGGCTACGACGTCGTCCACGTGCACGAGCCGAACGTGCCGGTGATCAGTTTGTTCGCGGCCGAAGCCGCGCGCGCGCCGACGGTCGCCACCTTCCACACCTACTCGACGAGCTGGGTGGCCAACTCGATTGCGGCGAACGTGATCGGCGCGCGGCGCATCTACTCCAAGCTGAGCGCCCGCATCGCGGTATCCGAGGCGGCCGAGTGGACCGCGCGCCGCTTCTACGGCGGGCGCTACCGGATCGTGCCCAACGGGGTGGACCTCAGCGCGGCACGACCCAGCGGCGACCGGCCCCACGAGCGGCTGGAGATCCTCTTCGTCGGACGCGCGGAGGGGCGCAAGGGCCTGCCCGTGCTGCTGCGCGCCTTCGAGGCGCTGCGCGGCGCCGGCGTGGACGCGCGGCTCACCGTGGCCGGGGCCACCAACGATGAGGTCGCGCCGCTGCTGCTCGACACCGACGGCGTCGAGGTCGCCGGCCGCGTCTCCGAGGAGGAGAAGTGGCGCCTGCTCGGCGCGGCCGACCTGCTCTGCGCGCCGTCGCTCGGCGGCGAGAGCTTCGGCATGGTGCTCACCGAGGCGTTCGCGTCCTCCACACCGGTGGTGGCCTCGCGCATCGCCGGCTACCGCAACGTCGTGCGCTCGCGCCAGGACGGTCTGCTGGTGCCGCCGGGCGACGCGGTCGAGCTGGGCGAGGCGCTGCGCGACCTGGCCCTCGACCCGGAGCGGCGCCAGTGCATGTCCCGCTCCGCCCGCGAGCGCGCCGAGCGCTTCTCCTGGCCGCAGGTGGCGGGCGAGGTCGTCGAGGTCTACGAGGAGGCGGTGACCCAGCCGCAGCCTGAGGGCCGGGCGGCTCGCGTGGCCACGGCCGTTGGGGCCAAGCCCGCGGAGCCCGGGCCGCGCCTGCGCCCGCGGCGGCTGCCCACGCTCGAGCCCAAGGAAACCCCCAGCGGGCGCCACCGGGCCGCGCGCCTGGCTCGCCGTGGCGCGGTGGTGGGCGGCGCGGTGGCGGGCATCGGCCTGACCGCGCTCGCGCTCGACCACATAGGGCTCGAGCCGATCGGTCGCTCGCTCCTGGCCGCGACCCCGATCTGGGTGTTGGTCGCGTTCGCGCTGATGTGCGCCTCGATGCTGCTGCGCGCCGAGGCCTGGCACGCGATCCTGCGCGCGGCGCTGCCGGGCGTCCGCGTGCGCCGGCGCGACACGGCACGCGGCACGATGATCGGCGTGCTCATGTCGGCCACGATGCCGGCCCGGCTCGGCGAGCCGTCGCGCGCCCTGATCGTCGCGCGCCGGCTCGGGCGCATGCGCGATCGCTTCCCGGTCGTGCTCGGCACGATCGTCTCCCAGACGCTGCTCAACATCCTCGCGCTGGTCGTGCTGGGCGCGGTCATGTTCGCGACCGTCGGCATCTTCCGCGGCCGCGAGGACGCGCTCGTGATCGCCACGATCGCCCCGCTGGTCCTGCTGGCCCTCGTTATGGCCACACCGTGGCTGCTGCGGCGCGGCAAGCCGACCCGCTTCCAGCGCGTGCAGCAGGCCGCAACGGCGGCGCGCGGCGCGATGCTGCAGGTGCGCTCCGGCCTGCAGGTGTTCCGGCGGCCCAAGCTGGGCGGGTGGGCCGCCCTCATGCAGCTCACCGCCTGGGCGATCCAGTGGCTGGCCTGCTACGCGCTGCTGGTCGCGCTCGGCCTGGACGAGCGCGCCGGCATCGGCGCCGCCGCGGCGGTGCTGTTCGCGGTCAACGTGACAGCGGCGCTGCCGGCCACGCCGTCCAACGTGGGCGTCTTTCAGGCGGCGTGCGTGGCGGTGCTGTCCGCCTACGGGGTCGGCAAGACCGACGCCTTCGCCTACGGGATCATCCTGCAGGCGGTCGAGATCGCCACCGCCGTGGCGATGGGGATGCCCGCCCTGGTGCGCGAGGGCATGACCTGGAAGGACCTGCGCCTGCGCGCGCTGCACGCGTCGCCGGTGCAGCTGCGCGGCGGAGCGCGGCGCGGCGAAGCCGCCGAGCTGGAGGCATAGCCGGTCTAGGGATCGTCGCGACGGGGTAGGAAGCCGTCCATGCGACGCACACTCTTTCTCGTCCTCGTCGGAATGCTCGTGCTGGTCGTCCCGCTCACAGCGGGCGCGGCGAAGCGATCTGCCACCCAGCACACCTACGTGGTCCTCTACGAGCGCGGCGCCTCCGCCGACAGCGCGCGCAGCGCCATCAGCGAGGCCGACGGCCGGGTCGTGGAGGAGAACAGCAAGGTCGGGGTGGCGACGGTCCGCTCGGCCAACGCGGACTTCGTCGCCGAAGTCTCGCGCAGCGGCGCCGTGGCCGGGGCCGCCCGCAACCGGCCGATCGGGGAGGCGCCCGCCGACCGCGTGCGCGACCCGTTCGCCATCGAGCGGATGTCCGCGCTGCGCCGGCAGGCCGACGGCGAGGGCCGTGTGCAGCGCGCCGGAGGGCCGGCGCCGCTGGCCGAGCCGTTCGCCGACCTGCAGTGGGACATGCGCCTGATCAACGCGACGCCGACCAAGTCCTACAAGCGCCAGCGCGGCAACTCGCAGGTTCGCGTGGGGATGATCGACACCGGCGTCGACGGGTCGCACCCGGACATCGCCCCGAACTTCAACCGCTCGCTGAGCCGCAACTTCACGACCGACATCCCGGAGATCGACGGCCCCTGCGAGGAGCAGTCCTGCATCGACCCGCCCGACGTGGACGACGACGGCCACGGCACGCACGTGGCCGGCACGATCGGCGCACCGATCAACCGGCTCGGCATGGCCGGCGTCGCGCCCGACGTCGAGCTCGTGAACATCCGCGCCGGGCAGGACTCGGGCTACTTCTTCCTGCAGCCGAGCGTCGACGCGCTGACCTACGCGGCGGACATCGGAGTCGACGTGGTGAACATGTCGTACTACATCGATCCGTGGCTCTACAACTGCGCCAGCAACCCGGCCGACTCGCCGGAGGAGCAGGCGGAGCAGCGCACGATCGTGGCCGCTACCGAGCGGGCGCTCGCCTACGCGCGCTCGCGCGGGGTCACGCTCGTCTCGGCGGAGGGCAACGGCCACACCGACCTCGGCAAGCCGGTGACCGACGCCACCAGCCCGGACTACCCACCCGGCTCGGAGCGCGTCCGCACCGTGGACAACGGCTGCAAGTCCATGCCCCTCGAGGCGCCCGGCGTGCTCGGCATCACCTCGGTCGGGCCGAGCCAGCGCAAGGCCTACTACTCCGACTACGGGGTGGAGCAGGCCGACCTGTCGGCGCCGGGCGGCGACATCCGCGAGGGCTTCGGGACGCCGGACTACCGCAATCCCGCGAACACGGTGCTCGCGCCGTATCCCAAGGCGCTGGCGATCGCCGCCGGCGAGGTGAACCCGGACGGCACTCCGAACACGCCGTTCGTCTTGGCGGACTGCTCGCGCGGTGACTGCGCGTACTACCAGTACCTGCAGGGCACCTCGATGGCGTCGCCGCACGCGGTTGGCGTGGCGGCGCTGGTGGTGGCCTCGCGCGGGAAGCGCGACAGGGTCCACGGCGGCCTGACGCTGTCGCCGGACGTGGTCGAACGGGTGCTCAAGCGCACGGCGCAGGACCGGTCCTGCCCCGACCCGCCGGTGTTCGTCTACCCGGACCCCACCCTGACGCCGGACTACACCGCCACCTGCGAGGGAGACGCGGAGTTCAACGGCTTCTACGGAGAGGGCATCGTCGACGCCTTCGCTGCGTCGAAGAAGCACTGAAAATCCGCTCTGGCGCCGGGCGCGTGGCCGTCCGGCGCCAACCTTCACACACTCGTGTCAAGGTTTCGATAGCATTAGACGACCTTGGCCGTAGAGCGCGACTTCATCCAGGCTGCCCGTGAGCGCGTCGTCGTCTTCGACGGCGGCATGGGCGCCACGCTCGAGCAGTTCGAGCTGACGCCGGCTGACTACGGCGGCCTGCAGGGCAAGTGCCACGAGGCGCTCGTGCTCAACCGCCCGGACGTGATCCAGGGCGTGCACGAGTCGATGATCGAGGCGGGCGCTGAGGTGGTCGAGACGGACACGTTCCAGGCCTCGCGGCTGAAGCTCGACGAGTGGGGCCTGGGCGAGCACACGCCCGAGATCAACCGCCGCGCGGCTGAGATCGCGCGCGTCGCGGCCGGCGAGGACCGGTTCGTCGCCGGTTCGATCGGCCCCACCGGCCACCTGCCCGCGAGCGACGACCCGACGCTCGGCAAGATCACCTTCGGCGAGCTGGTCGAGGTCTTCACCGAGCAGGCTTTCGGCCTGGTCGAGGGCGGCGCCGACCTGCTCATCATCGAGACGGCCCAGGACATCCTGGAGGTCAAGGCCGCCGTGTTCGGCGCGCGCGAGGCCTTCAAGCTGGCCGGTCGCGCGGTGCCGATCCAGACGAGCGTGTCGCTGCTGCCCAACGGCGGCAAGATGCTGCTCGGCACGGACATCCAGGCGGTGCTGACGACCCTGCTGGCCCTGGACGTCGACGCGATCGGGCTCAACTGCTCCACCGGCCCCGAGGACATGCGCGACGCGATCCGCTTCCTGGGCGAGTTCAGCCCGCTGCCGGTGCACTGCATCCCCAACGCCGGCCTGCCGCTGCAGGGTCCTGAGGGCGAGACGATCTTCCCCGAGGAGCCGGACCCGCTCGCGAACGTGCTGCAGGAGTTCGTAGAGCGCTACGGCGTCTCGATCGTGGGCGGCTGCTGCGGCACCACCCCCGACCACATCCGCGCGATCGTGGACCGCGTCGGCGGCCGCGAGGCGGGCGCGCGGCCCGAGCGCGGCCCGGCGCTGGTGTCGAGCATGATGACCGCCACGCCGCTCGTGCAGGAGCCGCGCCCGACGCTGGTCGGCGAGCGGGTCAACTCGCAGGGCTCGCGCAAGGCCAAGGAGCTGCTGCTCGCCGACGACTACGACGGCCTCGTGCAGATCGCCGAGGACCAGGTGACCGGCGGCGCCCACGTGCTCGACGTCTGCGTCGCGCTGACGGAGCGCCAGGACGAGGACGAGCAGATGCGCGAAGTGGTCAAGCGCATCGCGCTGAGCCAGCCGGCGCCGATCCAGGTCGACTCGACCGAGCCGGACGTGATCAAGATGGCGCTCGAGCAGATCCCGGGCCGGGCGATCGTCAACTCGGTCAACCTCGAGGCCGGCCGCGCCAAGCTCGACGTGGTGGCCCCGCTGGCCAAGGCCCACGGCGCCGCCCTGATCGCGCTGACGATCGACGAGGTCGGCATGGCCAAGACGGCCGAGCGCAAGGTCGAGGTGGCGCAGCGGATCGTGGGCCTGGCCTGCGACGAGCACGGGCTCGACCGCGAGGCGCTGATCTTCGACGCGCTCACGTTCACGCTCACCACCGGCGACGAGGAGTGGCGGCCGTCCGCCGTCGAGACGATCGAGGGCATCCGGCGCATCAAGGCCGAGATCCCGGGTGTGAAGACCTCGCTGGGCGTTTCCAACGTCTCGTTCGGCGTGTCGCCGGGCGCGCGGGCGGTGCTCAACTCCGTGTTCCTCCACCACTGCGTGGAGGCCGGGCTCGACCTGGCGATGGTCAACCCCAACCACATCAAGCCCTACAACGAGATCGCCGAGGAAGAGCGCGAGCTGACCGACGACCTCGTGTTCAACCGTTCAGAGGACGCGCTCGAGCGCTTCATCGGCCACTTCGAGCAGAAGGGCGAAACCGAGGAGGAGACGGCGGGCGACCCGACCGAGGGCATGGAGCCCGAGGAGGCGCTCCACTACCACATCCTGCGCCGCAAGAAGGAGGGCGTGGAGGACTGGATCGACCGCTCCGTCGAGAAGATCGGCGCGGTGCCGACCCTCAACAACGTGCTGCTGCCGGCCATGAAGGAAGTGGGCGACAAGTTCGGCGCCGGCGAGCTGATCCTGCCGTTCGTGCTCCAGTCGGCAACCGTGATGAAGCGCGCCGTGGCGCAGCTCGAGAACTATCTCGACCGCATCGAGGGCCACACCAAGGGCAAGGTCGTGATCGCGACCGTGTTCGGCGACGTGCACGACATCGGCAAGTCGCTGGTCAACACGATCCTCACCAACAACGGCTACACGGTCATCGACCTCGGCAAGCAGGTCCCGATCGAGACGATCATCAACGCCGCGATCGAGAACGAGGCGGACGCGATCGGGCTGAGCGCGCTGCTCGTCTCGACCTCGAAGCAGATGCCGACCTGCGTGCAGGAGCTGCACCAGCGCGGGCTTGAGTTCCCGGTGCTGATCGGCGGCGCGGCGATCAACCGCGACTTCGGCCGCCGCATCCTCTATCCCAAGGGGAAGGAGTCCGAGGAGATCTACGAGCCCGGCGTCTTCTACTGCAAGGACGCCTTCGCCGGCCTGGCGACGATCGACCAGCTGGTGGACGAGGACAGGCGCGGCGAGCTGGTGACCAGGGCGCGCGACGAGGCGCACGCGCTGCGCAACCAGGTCGAGAAGGTCGACGACGGCCCGCCCGTGACCGACGACTCCGTGCGCTCCACCGCCCGCACCGACGTTCCGATTCCCGAGCCGCCCTTCTGGGGCGCGCGCGAGCTCGACGTCGACCTCGACGACGTCTACCCGTACCTCGACCGCCACGTGCTGTTCAAGCTGCACTGGGGTGGCCGCGGGAAGAAGGGCGAGGAGTGGCGCCAGATCGTGGAGGGCCATGGCGACGACGAGGGGTTCGCGCCCAAGCTCGAGCGGATGTGGCGGGAGCAGGACTACCTGCGTCCGCGCGTCCGGCTCGGCTACTTCCCGGCGGCGGCGGACGGCAACGAGCTGGTCGTGTTCGACCCGGACGACCACGAGCGCGAGCTCGAGCGGCTCGTGTTCCCGCGCCAGCCCAAGCACGACCGCATCTGCCTGACCGACTTCTTCCGCCCGGTCGACTCCGGCGAGCGCGACGTGGTGGCGCTGCAGGGCGTGACCGTCGGTTCAGAGGTGACCGAGGTGATGGCCCAGCTGGAGCGCGACGGCGAGTTCGCCGAGCAGCTGTTCACGCACGGCCTCGGCGTGCAGGCCGCCGAGGGCCTCGCCGAGTGGCTCCACGCAGAGGTGCGCCGCGACTTCAAGATCGAGCCCGACCAGGGCCGCCGCTACTCGTGGGGCTACCCCGCCTGCCCGGAGCAGTCCGAGCACGAGAAGGTCTGGCGCCTCCTGGAGCTGGAGGAGATCGGCATGTACCTCTCCGACGGCTACGCGGTGATGCCCGAGCAGTCGACGGTGGCGATCGTCGCCCACCACCCGCAGGCCGTCTACTTCGGCATGAAGTCCGGCTTCATCCCGAAGGGGAAGGTCAGCGACGAGCTGATCGCCGGCACCGAGCGCGGCGGCGCGCTGCCGCCCGAGGCCGATCCGGTCGAGGAGCCCGCACCGACGGCCTAGGCGAACTGGGCCCGCTTACGGGCCCGGACGTCGAAGAACAGCAGCGTCCCCGCGAGGGCGGCGAAGGAGAGCGAGATGGCGTCGGCCGCTATCTGCCCGATCAGCATGAGCGGGCCACTGCCCGCCAAGTCGCCGGCAATCTTCAGCGGGATGGCCAGCACGGAGGCCAGGATCGCGGCGAGCAGGGTTATCGCGATGGCGATGCCGAAGACGCGCCACCAGTGGCCGCGCACCAGGTTGGCGCTGCGCTCCAGTCCCTCCACCGGCCCGAGATCCTCAGCCACGACGGCCTGCGGGGAGAGGTACCAGCGCGCCCATAGGTAGACGCCGGGAACGATCAGCAGCAGGAGCGCCAGCCCGGACCCAAGTCCGGCGAGTGTCACGGCGCCCGCCACGGGGAGCGCCCGCCGGGCGGCGGCTGCCAGCGATCGCCACGGCGAGGGCTCACGGCCGGCGCCCAGGTCCATCACGGCGTGCACGTGGCCGGCGGTGATCAGCGGCGTGGTCACGAGCCAGGGCGCAAGCCACGATGCCACCTCCGCTCCGGGTGGCAGCGTGCCGCCGAACTCCGGGTGGGTCCACAGCCACTTGCCCCCGACGCCGTAGACGAGCAGGTCCACCGGCACCACCACGGCAAGCGCAATGATCGCGAAGACCGTGAAGTGCCACCGGTAGAGGCGGAAGGCGCCGCCCAGGATCTCGCCCAGATCGCGCGAGCGGCTCAGATCGATGGGGGGTGACTGCGCATTCACACAACCATTATCGGTCGATAGGCGCTCGACCGGTCGGCGAAATGCCGCCCCCGAATCTTCGACACAGGGATAAAGACCGGGCGCGGGTGCGCTCGTACCGTGGCAGCGGACTCTCTCGGAGAAGGAGGCGTACCTGTCATGAGACGTACCGCACTGGCGGCCGGTGTGTCGCTCGGAGTGCTTTTGATGGCGCCAGCCGCCGCGCTGGCCGCCGACGGACCAACCCTCGAGGACACGGTTTCCGCCGTGAACACGACCTGGGTGATCGTGGCGGGGGTGCTCGTCATGTTCATGCAGGCCGGGTTCCTCTTCCTCGAGGTCGGCTTCTCGCGTGCGAAGAACGCCGGCCTCGGGGTCGTGAAGATCCTGACCAACTTCTCGATCGCGGCTATCGCGTACTGGGCCACCGGGTTTGCGCTGGCCTTCGGCGGCGCCGGCACGATCGCCGGCACGAACGGCTGGTTCCTGGACGTGGGCCACACCGCGAGCGAGGCCGCCAGCGACATCCCGCTGCTCGGTGTGGTCGGCATCAGCCCGGCGGCGCTGCTGTTCTTCCAGTTCGTCTTCTGCGCGGTTTCCCTGGCGATCGTGTGGGGGACCACGATCGAGCGGATCAAGTTCAGCGCCTACGTGATCTATGCGGTGATCTTCTCCGCGCTGATCTACCCGGTCCTCAGCCACTGGATCTTCGGTGGCGGCTGGCTCCAGGTGAACGTGGGCATGCAGGACTTCGCCGGCTCCACGGTGGTGCACCTGATCGGCGCCACCGGCGGCTTGGCGGCGCTGCTGCTGCTCGGCCCGCGTCGCGGGAAGTACGGCGCCGACGGCAAGCCGCGCGCCATTCCCGGCCACTCCATGCCGCTGGTCGGCCTGGGAGTGCTGATCCTGTGGCTGGGCTGGTTCGGCTTCAACCCGGGCTCGACGCTGGCCGCGATCGGCAACCGCTTCGCCGAGGTCGTGCTCGTGACGAACCTGGCCGCCGCGGCCGGTGTGATCGCCGCGCTCGCGGTCATGTACAGGCGCACGAAGACGTACGACGTGGGCATGGCCGGCAACGGCGCGATTGCCGCCCTCGTGGCGATCACCGCTCCGTCGGGCTACGTCGAGTTCTGGGCGGCGCCGATCATCGGCGCGGTCGCCGGCGTGATCGTCGTCTACGGCGTGATCCTGATCGAGAAGGTGCTCGACGACCCGGTGGGGGCGCTGTCCGCGCACGGCCTGGCCGGCGTCTGGGGCACGCTCTCCTGCGGGATCTTCACGTCACCGCGGCTGGCGGAGCTCAACGCAGTCGGCGATCCGGGGCTCTGGTACAGCGGCAGCTTCCACCAGCTTGGCGCCCAGGCGCTGGGGGTGGTCACGGTCTTCGCGATCGTGCTCGTCGTCTCCTACGCGGTGTTCTTCGCGATCAAGCAGACGATCGGCCTGCGGGTCACGGCCGAGGAAGAGGACGCCGGGCTGGACATCGCCGAAACCGGCATGTACGGCTACCCGGAGCAGTTCATCCCGCCGTCGGAGCTCGTCGGTCCGGGGCTGCCCGCTCCGGGCGCAGCGGCGCACCGCGCCCCGGCTGGTGTGACCGCCACGGCGATGACGGGTGAGGCGACGGCATGAAGATGATCGTCGCCTACATCCGGCACGAGGCGTTCGAGCCGATCCGTGCGGATCTGCTCGAGGCCGGCTTCCCCAGCCTGACGATCACGGAGGTGAAGGGCTCCGGCAGGCAGAAGGCGATCACCGAGCACTACCGCGGCTCGGAGCTCGCCGTGCACCTGAGGCCGAAGCTCAAGATCGAGTGCGTCGTGGAGAGCAAGGACCTCGGCCTGGTCAAGGAGGTGATCCTCCGGCACGCCCGCACGGGTTCGGTAGGCGACGGCAAGCTGTTCGTCCTGCCGGTCGAGGAAGCCGTGCGGATCCGCACCGGCGAGGACGGCGAGGCCGTCCTGCAGGCCCACGAGGGCGAAGAAGTGACCGTCAACGGGGACCGGGGCTAGGGAGGGAGGGCGATTCCCGTGCCCGACCTGAGATTGGCTGCGGATCCGGACGCGGCCGCGGAGACGCCACGCGGCGCCCACCTGGAGATGGTGGGCGCCGTGCTGGCCGGCGACGGGCTCGAGCGGGTGGCGGAGATCGCCTCCGCGCACGCCGGTGCGCCGGTGGCCGTGGTGGTTCCCCGGCTGGGGGTGCCACTCGAGGGATGGGCCCGATTCGAGCGCTACGTGGGCGCCCGCCTCGCCGGCGGGCGCCCACAGCGCCCGTCCGAGGTGACGGCCGAGGTGCCGATCTCGTCGGGCGGGCGTGAGCTCGGAGCCGTGCTGCTGCTCGGGCCGGGGCGGCCCGATGCCGGCGACTACCTCCACATGGCCGCGATCGCGGCGCTCACGGAGGTGGCCGTCGTCGAGGCCAGGGACGAAACCGAGCAGACGCTGCGCGGCTCGTTCCTGGAGGAGCTCCTGACGCGGTCGGACCTCGACCCGGTGGACGTGCAGCGGCGCGCCGCCCGGCTCGGGTGCGACCTGGCCGGCGGCTTCGTGGCGCTGTGCGCGAATCCGAACGGGCGCGGCCCGGGCCGCCTGGTGGCGGCGCTGGCGGCCGAGCTGCCGGGCGTGCTGGCGCAGGCGGTGGAGGGCAAGGTCTACGCGCTGCTGCCAGGACCGCCCGACCCGGCCCGCCGCGCCGCGGCACGGCTGGGCCGCCACGCCGAGATCGGCGTGTCGTCATACCGCAGCGGGGCGGCGGAGGCGCGCCGGGCGCTGGAGGAGGCCGAGCTCGTGCTGGGCGTCACCGCGGCCGGCGGCGGCCCGCCCGGCGCCGAGATCGGCGAGGGCACCTACCGGCTGCTGTTCCGGGTGCTGGCGAGCCACCCGCAGGAGGTGCGCAGCTTCTTCGAGGACACGGTGGCCCCGCTCGTCCGCTACGACGAGCAGTACGCGACCGACCTGGTCGGCACGGTCGACGCCTACCTGGCCAACAACTGCAACATGAACGCCACCGCGCAGGCAATCCACGCGCACCGCCACACGGTGGCGTACCGCCTGGAGCGCGTGCGCGAGCTGAGCGGCCTGGACCCGCTGCGCTCAGAAGACCGCGAGCGCCTCGGCCTGGGGCTCAAGGCGTACCGGATCATCGCGCCGTCGCTGCCGCGCTGAGCTCAGCGCGGGCGCCGCGCCCCCGCGGACGCCGCCGAACGGCAGCAACCAGGGCGCCACCAAACGACTTTTGCTGCCTTTTACACCCTATAGACCGTAAAACTCAGCAAAACCGTTCGGACCACCCTTTATTGCTGCTGTTCGGCGCGTCCTAGAGCTCCGCGAGCACCGCGTCCAACACGCGCTCGGGCCCGAAGCGCACCACGTCGTCGGCCACCAGGCCGGTCTCGGCCTCCGCCGCGGCGATGGCCGACCGTGCCGCCCCGTCCGAGTCCAGCTCCGCGGTGTTCAGTGCCACGGCCGCCACCCGCGCCGGGCGCACCGGCCGCGCGGTGTTCTCGTACGCGTCGATCAGCTCGGGCAGCGGCGGGATCGGCAGATCGGGGTAGTTGCGCAGCGCCGTCGCGCCGGCCTTGTGCACCAGAACGAGCAGGTCGGGCGCCGAGCCGTGCAGGAGCCCGAGCGTCACCCCGGAGTAGGCGGGGTGGAAGAGGCCGCCCTGGCCCTCGACGAAGAGCAGGTCGCCGCGCTGGGCTCCCTCGTGCACGAGCCGCTCGCCCGCGCCCGCCACGTAGTCGGAGATCACGTGGTCCACGGCGATGCCCCAGCCGGCGATGGCCACGCCGGTCTGGCCGGTGGGGACGTAGACGGAGCGGCGGCCGCGCTCGCGCGCGGCGCGGTCCAGCTCCAGCGTGACGACCTTCTTGCCGATCACCGTGTCCGAGCCGACGCTGTGAACCACCCTCACCGAGTCCGGGCGGCTGTAGGGCCCCTGGGGGACGGTCAGGTCGGCGGGCGCGGCGCGCAGGTCGCGCAGCGCGACGCCGGCGCGGGTGGCGGCGCGGCGCAGCTCCGGGTCCTCCGAGAGCTGGGTGTGCAGGCCGGCTTCGACGTGGAGCCCGGCGCCGATCGCCTCCACGAGGGTCGCGCGCCAGGCCGGGTCGAGCTTGCCGCCCGTCGGCGCCACGCCGACCAGCAGCGCCGTGGCGCCCCGCTCGATCGCCTCGCCCAGCGTCGCGACGATCGGCACCGGGTGCAGGCTGAACGGGACCACCTCCGAGGCGGTGCGCCCGGCTTGGGTGGAGTCGATCACGGCCACCACGTCGCGCGTGCCGTAGCGGATCACGCCGTGCGCGGTCTTGCCGTTGTGAGCCGCGAACAGGCCCTCGGCGAAGATGGCGAGCTTCTCGGTCACTGGGCCGGCTCGACCCCCAGCCCCGGCCCGTGTGACGGCAGCACGCGCCCGTCCTCCAGCTGGAGCCCGCGGAACGGCTCGTCCGCCAGCAGCAGGTGCCCGTCCAGGTCCACCCAGTCGGCGAGCGACGCGATCTGGGCCGCCGGCGCGACGCCCAGCTGCGACTCCACCATGCAGCCGATCATGACCCGCAGCCCCAGGGCACGCGCGGCGTGCACCATGCGCACCGCCTCGCGCAGCCCCCCTGATTTCGCAAGCTTGACGTTGATCCCATCGGCATAGCCGGCCACACCCGCCACGTCGCCGAGGTCGTGGCAGCCCTCGTCCACGATCACCGGCGGCCGCGGCGACAGCTCCCGCAGAGCGCGGAAGGATTCCAGGTCGGCGGCCGGGAACGGCTGCTCGATCAGCTCCACTCCCAGCTCGACCAGCGCCGGCACGAGCTCGCGCGCCGCCTCGAGCGTCCAACCCTCGTTCGCGTCCACGCGCAAGGGGGCGTCCGACTCGGCGCGGACCGCCTCGAGGCGCGCCAGGTCCTCCGCGCCGCCCACCTTGACCTTGAGCGCCTTGAAGGCGCGCGCCCGGCGCGCGCGGTCGCGCGTGCCCTCGAGCGTGTCGATGCCGAGCGTGTAGGACGTGACCGGCGCCTGCCGCGACAGACCGAGCAGCCGCCAGACCGGGACGCCCAGGCGCCGGCCGACCCAGTCGTGCAGCGCCGCGTCGAGCGCCGAGCGCCCGGCGGCGTCACCGTCGAGGCCGCCCAGGATCTCCTCGAGCGCGAACGGGTCGTCGCCGAGCTGCGGAGCCGCGCCGGCGAGGAAGGCGCTCGCCGTGGCGGTGTCCTCGCCGCGGTAGTAGACCGGGGCTGCCTCGCCGCGCCCCACCGTGCCGTCGTGCTCGAGCTCGACCTGCACGACGTCCTGCTCGGTGCGCGAGCCACGGGCGATGCCGAACTCCTCGGCGAGGGCCAGCGAGACGGTGCGGGTGGCGAGCTCCACGGCGCCGCCAAGAATGACGGCAGCGCGCTTAAACCGCCGCGCCGGTGTCCGCCAGCCCCTGCCGCACCGCCACCGCCGCGGCCTCGGTGCGCGAGCGCACGTCGAGCTTGGCGAGGATGCGGGAGACGTGGACGCTGGCGGTCTTCTCCGCCATGTGCAGCTCCAGGCCGATCTCGCGGTTCGTCGCGCCGTGGGCCACCAGCGCCAGCACCTGGCGCTCGCGCGGCGTCAGGCCGAAGGGGTCGTCGGGCTGCCCGTCGTCGGGGGGCGCTCCGCCCGCCGGCTCGGCCGTGTCCAGCAGGCGCAGCCGCGCTCGCGCGGCCAGAGACTCCAGCTCGGCCACCAGCCAGTCGCTGCCCAGCTCGCGCGCCGAGCGCAGCGCCTCCGAGGCCACGCCCGCCGCGGCGGTGCGCTCGTCGGCGTGGACCAGCGTCTCGGCCTGGCGCCAGCGCGCGTACACGCGCCGGTAGGGGCGGCCGAGCCCCTCCCAGGCGTCCGCGGCGGTGGACCACAGCGCGGCGTCGGCGCTCCCGAGGGCGCGACCGTGCTCGGCCTCCCCGCCGGCCAGCTCGGCGCGCTCCACCGGGCCGCCCGCCTCGGCGGTCAGGCGCAGCCGCGCGAGCTGCTCCTCGGCGCGCTTGAGCGCGATCCGCTCCGCGTTCGCGTCGCGTGTGTCGCGTGCGAGCGTTGCCGCGTCGGCCTCCACGCGCACGCCGATGCCGGCCACGCCCGCGATGCGCGCGACGTCATCGGAGCAGTACTCGATCTGGTCGAGCGCGTCGTCGACCGCCCCTCGTGCCGGGTCGATGTTGCCGCAGCGGCGCTCCAGCTCGGCGCGCATCCAGCCGTAGGCGCCCACGAACTGCGGCTCCGTCGACTCGCGCGCCGGCCGCTCCATCGCGTCCAGGTCGACGCGCGCGCTGTCGAGGTCGCCGGCGCCGAGCGCCAGGACGGCGCGTGCCATCTGCCACACGAACAGCTGGGTTCCGGAGCGCCGGCGGCTCGAGGGCGGCAGCAGCTCGTGCGCGTCGCCCCAGCGGCCCAGGTAGTACGAGAACTCGACCACGTTCATGGTGAGCCAGTCGTGCGCTCGCGTGTTCGGGGCGCTCGTCTGCAGTCCCTCGCGGGCGACCGCGAGCGCATCCTCGGTGCGACCGTTCATGTGGAGCACGTCGGCCAGGTTGATGTAGGCCGCCGTCACCTCGCGGGGGAACCCGGCGTCGCGCGCGGTGTCGAGCGCCTCGCGCAGCGCGGCGGCGCCCGCCTCGACGTCGCCCTGGTTCCCCAGCGCGGTGCCGAGCACGTTGAGCGCGCGCACCTCCACGTCGCGGTCGCCGATCGCCCGCGCCACCTCGAGCGTCTGGCGCGACACCCGGATGCCCTCCCCGTAGCGCGACTGGAGCATGCGCGACCGGGCCAGCGCCGCCAGCAGGGCGGCGCGCTCGTGCGACTGCTCCTCGGCGGGCAGCAGCGCCAGCGCCCGGTTGACCGTCTCGATGCTCTCGTCCTGGCGGTTCAGGCTCCAGAGCGCCCGCGAGAGCCGCTCGAGCGCGCCGGCAGCGAGGCTCGGCTCGGAGCCCTCGTCGACCAGCTCGAGCGCGTGCCGCAGGAGCGTCTCCTGGCGGGCGGCGTCGCCGGCTACGTCGGCGGCGTTCGCCGCCTGCATCAGCAGGTCCACCTTGCTGAGGCCGCTCACCTGCTCGGGGTCCGGCACGCGGTCCCAGAGCCCGAGTGCGCGCTCGCGCAGTGAGAGCGCCTCGTGGAAGGCGTTGACCCGCTCGGCGGCCGCCGCGGCCCGCACCGAGGCGGCGAGCGCGGCCGGCTGGTCGCCTGCGGCGAGCCAGTGGTGCGCCACCTCGGCCGTCAGGTGCGCACGCTCGCCCTCGTGGTCGATCGCCTGCTCGAGCGTCCGCGCGATCGCGCCGTGCAGCTCCGCGCGCTCGCCCGGCAACAGGTCGTCGTAGACCACCTCGCGCAGCAGCGCGTGGCGGAAGCCGTAGCTGCCGTCCGCGTGCGCGACCACGATCTGGCTGCCGACCGCCTCGCGCAGCCCCTCGAGCAGGTCTGCGGAGTCGAGGCCGGTCAGGCCCCGCAGCAGGTCGTCGTCCAGCGACTGGCAGGCGAGCCAGCGCAGCACCTCCTGGGCGGCGCCCGGCAGCCGCTCGACGCGCAGCATCAGCGCGTCGCGGAGGGTCGGCGGCAGCGACCCGCGCCCGTCGAGTCCCACGGCCAGCAGCTCCTCGGTGAACAGCGGGTTGCCCTCGCTGCGCGAGTAGAGGCGCTCGACCAGCCCGGGGTCGGCGCGGCTGCCGAGGATGTCCTCGAGCTGCTCGGCCATCTCATCGCGGCTGAGCCGCTCGAGCTCGATCAGGTGCGCCAGCGGGTCGCGCGCCAGCTCGGCCAGCAGCGGCCGCAGCGGGTGACGCCGGTGCAGCTCGTCGGAGCGGTAGGTGCCGACCACGAGCATCCGCTCCGTGCAGAGCGTGCGGGCGAGGAAGCGCACGAAGCTGCGCGTGGAGCTGTCCGCCCAGTGCAGGTCCTCGATCACGAGCAGCAGCGGCTGCTCCGCCGACATCGCGTCGAAGACGGCGAGCAGCGCCTCGAACACGCGCACCTGCTCGGCCTCGGTGCCTTCGTCGCGGGAGCCGCCGCCGAGGCCGGGGAGGATCGTGGCGAGGTCGGCGCGCTGGCTCGCGGGCAGCACGTCGAACGCGGCATCGCCCTCGCGGGCGACCCGCCGCAGCGCCCCTACGAGCGGCGCGTAGGGCAGCTCGCCCTCGCCCAGCTCGACGCAGTCGCCGCTGAGCACGCGCGCGCTCGACTCGCGCGCCGTGTGGGTCAGCTCGCCGGCGAGGCGTGACTTGCCGACTCCGGACTCGCCCGCCACGAGGGCGAGCGAGGGGGTGCCGGCGGCGCTAGCCTCGAGCGCTGCGCAGAGCTCCGCCAATTCGGCGGCTCGCCCTACGAAGCGGGTGCTCGTGACCCGGGTCGCCATGCTCCGGCCATCCTCCCACTCGGCGGGAGGCGGCGGCGCGGCGGCGGTGCTCCTGGTCGCTGGTGATCTGGATGTAGACAAGCCTGGGGTCCACTGGGGGTCCTCTCGAATCGCTGACACCCTGTGAGTCTCGACCTGAGGCTCGCTTTGCACATCGGCCATACGGTGCGACCTGCGACGGCCGACCCCTTACCCTGGCGAGGGCGACCCCTTACGCCATGGAGGCCGGACTCTGCGACACCTGCAAGCACCAGAAGCTGGTGCGGAACACGCGTGGGAGCGTGTTCTCCATGTGCCAGCGCTCAAAGGACGATCCGCGCTACCCGAAGTACCCGCGGCTGCCGGTGAAGCAGTGCCCGGGCTACGTCAGCGTGTCCCGCTGACTACGGTCTTCCCGTCGTCGGCGATGCGCACGTCCGGGGCCTTGTCCGAAACCGTCCCGGTGAACTTGCCGCTTGGCGCGGCACCGCCCCCGGCGGTCACGGCCTTCGCCTTGCCGTTGAGGCCGGCGGCCACACGCCAGGCGATGTCGTAGGGGCCGGCCTTGACCGCGGTCACCTTCCACACGAACGTCTTCTCCGCGCCGGGCTTCAGGCGCCCGCACGCCCACGTGTCGACGTAGGCGGTGTCGCAGCCGAGCGGCGCGGCGTTCTTGGCCTCCGGAAAGCCGGCGATCTCGCGCTGGACCCCGTTGACCACGAACTGTGGGCGCTCGGGGTTGGCCAGGTCCGCTTCCGTGGCGTGGAAGCTGAGGCCCTTCAGCGTGACGGCCACGTTCGGCACCGCCTCGTTGCCGGAGTTGCGCACGGTGATCACGAGGGTGGAGCTTTGCGCCAGCTTCTGCTTCTTCGGGAAAGTGGCGGTGACCACCTCGACGGCGAAGTTGCCCTCGGGCTCGTCCGCGTCCTGGCGCTCGGCGCCGCCGCAGCCGGCGACGGCGATCAGGCAGAGCAGGGCGATGCCGCCCGCGAAGCGCTTCCTCCTCGCCTCCAAGTCCGGCGAACATAGCACCGTTCGCTGTGGCGAGGGGGAGGGACATGCCATAGGCTTCGTCCCCCGAGGGAGGAGTTTTGCTTAGTGGTTAGAGCCGCAGCCGATCGGATCTTCCTGCCGACCAAGAGCCTGCTCGAGCAGGTGGGCGACATGATGATCCTGACCGGCAAGACGCTGGTTTCCGCGTTGCGGCCGCCGTACCCGTACGGCACGGAGTTCGTGCAGCAGTTCCTGTTCATGCTGCGGCTCTGCTGGCTGCCGCTCACGATCTCCACGATCGCGTTCGGATACGGCGCCCCTGGGCTGCAGGCGGGCAACTTCCTCGTCCTGTTCGGGGCGATCGACCGCCTCGGCGGCTTCTTCGTGCTGGCGTCGATCCGCGAGTTCGCGCCGTTCGTCACGGCGATCATCCTGGCCGGCGTCGGCGGCACCGCGATCACCGCGGACCTCGGGGCACGCAAGATCCGCGAGGAGCTCGACGCGCTGCAGGTGCTCGGCGTGGATCCGATCAAGAACCTCGTCGTGCCGCGCTTCCTGGCGCTGATGGTCGTCACGGGCCTGTTCAACATCTACGCGCTGATCTTCGGCATCTTCGGCGGCGTGCTCGCCACGCTGACCTTCGGCGCGCCGTTAGGGCCGTTCTTCGCGACGTTGCTCAACAACGCCTCGATCCCCGACTTATGGGGGTCTGTGCTCAAGACGACCCTGTTCGGGGCGATCATCGCCGTGGTGTCCTGTTACAAGGGCATGACCGCCTCCGGTGGCGCCGAGGGGGTCGGCCGGGCTGTGAACCAGGGGGTCGTGATCGAGTTCCTGGGCATCTTCGCGTTCAACTACGTCTTCACACAGACGCTGCTGGCCACCCATCCCGAGATCTCGGTGATCAAGTGAGAACGAACGCTCACCTCCGCGGGAGGTTCGCTGACTGATGGGCCGGACCTGGCTGAGCGTCCCGAAGGACTGGATCGCCTCGTTCGGCGACATCGCCAAGTTCTCCGCGCGCGTCGTCGCTGACGTATTCAACGGCCGCGTCCTGCGCTTCTTCGGCGAGACGCTGCGCCAGGCCGGCATCCTCATCCTCGGCTCCGCGATCGTCATCTGGGGCCTCGCCTTCATCATCGGCCTGCAGTGCGGCATCGAGGGCGCCTACCTGAACCGCTCGATCGGCGCCCCCGCGTACTCGGGCGTGTTCTCGGCGTGGTGCGATCTCAGGGAGCTGATGCCGTACGCGTTCGGCTACATGATGTCGGCCAAGGTGGGCACCGGCCTGGTCGCGGAGATCGGCGCGATGCGCATCTCCGACGAGATCGACGCGCTCGAGGTGATGGGCATCAACTCGCTGGTCTTCCTCTGCGCCACGCGCCTGCTAGCCGCCTGGCTGGTGCTGCCGTTCGTGTACATCGCCGCCGTCGGCGCCGGCTTCTTCGCAAGCTACTTAGCCGTGGTGCAGCAGATCGGCGAGGTCAGCTCCGGCGGGTACTTCCTGATCTTCTGGATGTTCCAGAACCCGCCCGACCTTTTTTATTCCCTGATTAAGGGCATGGCCATGGCTACCGTGATCGTGCTGGTCGGCTGCTATTACGGCTATACGGCCAGCGGCGGCCCGGTCGGCGTGGGCACCGCGACGGCGAAGTCAATGGTCTTGAACACCGTGATGGTGCACCTGGTCGGCATGGTCGGCACCCAGATCTTCTGGGGCTCCAACCCGAGAGCCCCTATCGGCGGATAGACGGAACGCAAGGAGAGCATTTGATGGAGGGGAGAAAGGAAGAGGGACCGGGTCGACCGCTGGACCCGCGTGATTGGGAAACCACGCGCGGGCAGCAGCAGCAGCAGACCGAGGTTTCTCCACCGCGGGAGGAACCGCGCGCTCACGAGGACGTGCCGGACAACATCCTGGCGCAGACCCGTGACGGCGAGGATCCCTACCTATGGCACAGCGGGCGCACGCGCGAGCACGGCGCCAAGGACGCGGTCGAGTTCATCGACGTCAGGAAGTCCTTCGGCCGCAACACGATCCTGAACGGGCTCAACCTGGGGCTGCCCGACGGCCAGATCTCGATGATCCTCGGCCCCTCTGGCACGGGCAAGTCGGTGTGCATCAAGCACATGGTCGGCCTGCTCTACCCAGACCAGGGCGACGTGCTGGTCCACGGCGAGTCGGTGCCCGACATGGCCGACGACGAGCTGTTCGAGATGCGCAAGAAGTTCGGCGTGCTGTTCCAGGATGGCGCCCTGTTCGGGTCGATGAACGTGTTCGACAACACGGCCTTCCCGCTGCGCCAGCACACCGACAAGGGCGAAGAGGAGATCAGCGAGATCGTCCTGCGCCGCCTCGGCGAGGTGGGCCTCGGCGGAGCACTGGACAAGATGCCGAACGAGCTGTCGGGCGGCATGCGCAAGCGCGCCGGGTTTGCCCGCGCGCTCGTATTGGACCCCGACATCGTGCTCTTCGACGAGCCCGACTCGGGGCTGGACCCGGTGCGCACGGCCCTGCTGTGCGAGCTGATCATGGAGGTCCACGAGGAGAACGGTGGCGCTTACTGCGTGATCACGCACGACATCATGTCGGCGCGCCGGGTGGCGGATTACATCGCGATCCTCTGGAAAGGCCGGATCGTGGAGTCGGGCCCGGCAAGCGAGCTGTTCAACTCCGACAACCAGTTCGTGAGGCAGTTCCTGTCCGGGGAGGCTCAGGGCCCCCTCGGGATGGAGTAGCGAGGCAGTACGGACGGCGTGCAGGGCATCCTGCGCGCGCTGTGATGTTCAGTCATAGACTGGGCTCGCAGGGAGGCGTCGAGCGATCGACCGCGCTTGGACTCAAGGGAAACGAGAGAGGGACGGATCCGCGAACCGCTCCATGACGAGCGGGGATCCACTGTTGCGCGCGTCATAGCGGTCGCGGCGCTGGTCGCTGCGGTGGCACTCGCGGCGCTGGCCATGTTCGGCAACGGCGGGTCGTACAAGGTCCACGCCGTCTTCCAGAACGCCGGCCAGCTGGTGCGGGGCAACGAGGTGCGCGTCGGCGGGCAGCCGATCGGCACGATCACCGACATCAACCTCGACGACTCCGCGCAGGCCGTCGTGACCATGAACATCAAGGACGAGGACCTGTCGCCTCTGCACACGGGCACGACGGCGACGATCCGGTCCACCTCCCTGTCCGGCATCGCCAACCGCTACGTATCGCTGAAGCCGGGGCCGAACAACGCGCGGGAGATCGCGGACGGCGGGCAGATCGGGGCGGACGAGACGAGCGCGCCGGTGGACCTCGACGTGCTCTTCAACACGCTCGACGCCAAGACGCGCAAGGGCCTGGCGAACGTCATCCGCGGTTCCGGCACCTGGTACGAGGGCGCGGGTCAAGAGGCGAACACGAGCACCAAGTACTTCGGCCCGTTCCTCAACAGCACCACGCGGCTCACGAGCGAGCTGGCCCTGGACGAGGCGATCCTCAAGCGCTTCGTCACCGACACGTCGTCGGCGGTGTCAGCCATCGCCGAGCGCCGCGACGACCTCGCCGGCCTCGTGCAGAACACGAACGTGGCGTTCCGCGCGATCGGCGACGAGAGCGCCTCGCTGGACCGGGCGCTGCAGCTGCTGCCCAGCACGCTGCGCAAGGCCAACACCACCTTCGTGAACCTGCGCTCGACCCTGGACGACCTGGACAAGCTCGTGGCCGAGTCCAAGCCCGGGACGCGCGACCTGGCGCGCTTCCTGCGCGAGCTGCGGCCGCTGGTGAGCGAGGCGCGCCCGACGGTCGCCGACCTGCGCCGCTTGATCAGGGCCCCCGGTGCCGACAACGACCTGATCGAGCTCACCGCCAAGCAGCCGCGGCTGGCGCAGCTGACCGCGCAGGTCTTCCCGCGCGCGATCACCACGCTCGACCGGGCCCAGCCGGTGTTCGAGTACGTGCGCGGCTACACCCCCGACCTGGCGGCCTGGATCTCCGACTTCGGGCAGGTGGCGGCCAACTACGACGCCAACGGTCACTACGCGCGCGTTCAGCCGATGTTCCTGCCGACGAACTACTCGGGTGGCACGCTCACGGTGGTCGACCCGTCGCAGAAGCTGAACGGCTTCGAGATGGGCATCCGCAACCGCTGCCCGGGCGGAGTCACCCAGGCCTCCCCCGACGGCTCCAGCCCGTTCGCGTTCGGGGGCTGTGACACGGCGGCGAGCCCGTGAGGAGGCTGATCTACCTCTGTCTGTTCGTGGCGATCGTGCCCTGGATCGTGATCGGGATCGTGCGCGAGTCCACGGACGACGACACGCAACAGCACTACTTCGTGCGAGCGGTCTTCGACAACGCCGCCAACCTGGTCAGCGGCGAGGACGTGAAGGTGGCCGGCGTGCCCGTCGGCGTGGTCCAGGGGCTGGAGGTGACCGGCGACAAGAAGGCGGCGATCACCCTGCGGATCGACAACGAGGACTTCATCCCCTGGAAGGCCGACGCCAAGTGCGTGATCCGCCCGCAGGGGCTGATCGGGGAGAAGTTCGTCGAGTGCGAGCCGGGGTCCACGTCGGCCAAGCCGCTGGCCCAGATCAAGGACGGCGACGGCGAGGGCGAGCGGCTGCTGCCGCTGGCCAACACCAGCTCGCCGGTCGACATCGACCTGCTCAACGACATCATGCGGCTGCCCTACCGGGAGCGCTTCGCGATCCTGCTCAGCGAGTTCGGCACGGGGCTCGCCGGGCGCGGCGACGATCTGAACGAGGTCATCCACCGCGCCAACCCGGCCCTGCGCGAAACCGACAAGCTGCTGGCGGTCCTGGCCAGCCAGAATCGCGTGCTCTCCAACCTGGCGCGCGACTCCGACGCCGCCCTGGGCCCGCTGGCACGCGAGCGCAGGCACGTCTCCGACTGGATCGTCCAGGCCAACGCGACGGGCGAGGCGTCGGCCGAGCGGCGCGGCGACATCAGCCGCGGCATCAACCGGCTGCCCGAGTTCCTGCGCAAGCTGCGGCCGCTGATGGCCGACCTCGACGAGCTGGCCAACCAGGGCACGCCCGTGCTGCGCGACCTGGGCACGGCCGCCCCTCAGCTGGACAACCTCATCAAGGGCCTTGGCACCTTCTCGGAGGCGGGCCGCAAGAGCTTCCCGAGCCTCGGTGACGCGCTCCAGCGCGGCCGCCCGGCACTGATGCAGTCCCGCCCGCTGATCCAGGACCTGAACAGGCTCGGCCGCCAGGCGGCACCCGCAACCGACGACCTGGACAAGCTGACCGCGAGCCTTCAGAAGACCGGCGGCGTGGAGCGGATCAACAACTTCCTCTACTACCTCGCGCTCAGCACGAACGGGTTCGACTCGGTCGGCCACTACCTGCGGGCGGGGCTGGTGACCAACGGCTGCTCGAACTACTTCACCAACCCGGCCGGCGGGTGCAAGGCCACGTTCTTCGACCCGTTCTCGAGCTCGTCGGCCACCCTCGAGTCGCCTCAGGCGACGTTCGCCAAGAGCCGCAAGCAGAGCCAGGGCAGCGTGAGTCCCCAGGGCACCCTGCTCCAGGGACTGCTCGGCGCGCCGGGCGACGCGAACCAGACGCGCCAGCGCGATCAGGGGATCAAGCGCCTGCGCAAGAGCGCCGACGGCCAGTCTCCGGCGCTGCAGGGCGAGGAGCCCATGCTCGACTACCTGCTGGGAGGCCAGCAGTGAGGTCGCGCGGCACCGCCAGCCTCGCCGCGAGCCCCGTGCTCGTCGGTGCGGTGACCGTGCTGGTCACCATCGTCGCCGTCTTCCTGTCCTACAACGCCAACACGGGCCTGCCGTTCGTGCCGACCTACGACCTCAAGGCGAACCTGCCGAACGGCTCCCAGCTGGTCAAGGGCTTCGAGGTGCGCATCGGCGGCGCGCGCGTCGGCCAGGTCTCCATGATCGAGCCGAAGCGGCGCAAGGACGGCTCCACCTACGCGCAGATCACGATGAAGCTCGACAAGCAGATCGAGCCGCTGCGGGCCGACACCACCCTGCTCGTGCGGCCCCGGTCGGCGATCGGCCTCAAGTACGTCCAGCTCACCCCCGGCCACGGGAGCAAGGACCTCGCGTCGGGCACGGTCATCCCCGTCAGGCAGGCGCGCCCCGCGGTGGTCGAGCTCGACGACCTCTTCAACATGTTCGACGACAAGGCCCGCGTCGGATCGCGCAACTCGATCAACGGGTACGGCGGCGGGCTGGCCGGACGCGGCGACGACCTCAACCGCGCGATCCCCGCGCTGATCCCGCTGCTGCGGGACCTGGAGCCCGTCGCGTCCAACCTCGCCGCGCGCCAGACCCGGCTGGGCCGGCTCTTCCGGGCGCTCGGCAAGGCCGCCTCGGAGGCCGCGCCGGTGGCAGAGATCCAGGCATCGCTGTTCGTGAACCTCGACACCACGTTCACGGCGCTCTCCTCGATCGCCCGGCCGTACCTGCAGGAGTCGATCTCCGAGGGCCCGCCGAGCGAGGAGCTCGCGATCCGCGAGTTCCCGTTCCAGGGGAAGTTCCTGCGCAACAACGCCGCGTTCTTCCGCGAGCTGCGCCCGGGCGTGGCAACGCTCCCGCACTCCGCGCCGATCCTCGCTCAGGCGTTCGAGGCCGGCACGAAGGTGCTGCCCAAGACGCCGCCCATGAACGCGCAGCTCGCCGACGTGTTCGAGAGCCTCGCGGACTTCTCGCAGGACCCGCTGGTGCGCCAGGGAGTGGTCCAGCTCACGCGCCTGTCGTCGTCGCTGCGGCCGACGCTCGCCTTCCTCGCGCCGGTGCAGACCACCTGCAACTACGCCACGCTGTTCTTCCGCAACGCCGCCAGCGTGCTCTCCGACGGCGACTCCAACGGGACCTGGCAGCGCTTCATCATCGTGCCGGCGCCGAGCGAGTCCGGGGGCGCCGTCGGCCCCAACAGCGAGATCAGCCCCGCGTCGACTCCCGCGAACGGCCCGCTCCCGGACAACCACCTGCACACCAACCCGTACCCGAACACCGCCTCGCCCGGGCAGACGCGTGAGTGCGAGGCCGGCAACGAGCGCTACGGCGAAACGATCGGCCGAACGCTGATCGGCAACCAGCCGGGCAACCAGGGCATCAAGACCGAGGGCCAGCTGGACGCCAAGGGGAGCACGCCGTGAGGAAGGTGCACGGCCGCCAGATGACCGCCCTGACCGCCGGGCTGATCGCCCTCGGCCTGATCCTCGTGCTCGCCTACCTCGGCTTCACCAAGGACATCCCCTTCACGCGCCCGTTCGAGCTCCAGGCCGTGTTCCAGAACGCGCCGCCGATCGGGAAGAACAGCCCCGTCAGGATCGCCGGCGTCGAGGTCGGCAAGGTCGCCAAGGTCGAGCCGCTGGGCGGTGACTCGCCGGGCGTGCGGGTGACCATGAAGCTGAAGGACAACGCGCTGCCGGTCCACAAGGACGCGCGGGTCGAGATCCGCGAGCGCATCTTCCTCGAGGGCAACCTCTTTTTCGACCTGAAGCCGGGAACGCCGGGCGCTCCCGATCTCGACGACGGGGACACGATCCCGGTTTCCCAGACGTCGGCGCCGGTGCAGCTGGACCAGGTGCTCGGCACGCTCCAGACCAACACCCGCAAGGACCTCCAGGACCTGCTGGTGGGCTACGGCGAGGCGCTCAACGGCAAGCCGGCGCCCGGCGAGGACGCCGACCAGGACGCGGACACCAAGGGCGAAACCGGCGGCCAGTCGCTCAACGACTCGCTGCAGTACTCCGCGGAGGCGCTGCGCGGGTCGACGATCCTGAACCAGGCCACGCTCGGCACCGACCTCCACGACATCTCGAAGCTGATCGCCGGCCAGCAGAAGTTCACGGCCGCGCTCGCCAGCCGCGAGGTCAGCCTCAAGGACCTGATCACGAACTTCAACATCACGACGGGCGCGCTCGCCGCCCAGGAAGCCGACCTCTCCGCGACGGTTCGCGAGCTGCCCAAGGTGCTGGAGGCCGCCCGGCCGGCGCTCGACAACCTGAACGCGGCCTTCCCGTCCACGCGCGCGTGGGCGCTCGAGATGATCCCGGGCGTCCGCGAGACGCCGGCCACGCTCAAGGCGGGCTTCCCGTGGGTGCGCCAGACGAGGGCGCTGCTGGCGCCGAGCGAGTTGCAGGGCCTCGTGGACGACCTGCAGCCCGCGGTGGACGACTTCGCGCGGTTCACGGCCGGCCAGATCGAGCTGCTCCCGGTGCTCGACCTGTTCAACCGCTGCCAGTCCGACGTGATCCTGCCGAGCGGCAACACGGTGATCCAGGACGGCGCGCTCACGACCGGCCTGAAGAACTACCAGGAGTTCCTGCAGGCGCTCCAGGGCTTCGTGGGCGCGGGGCAGAACTTCACCGGCAACGGCATCTACACGCGCTACCAGCCCGGTGGCGGGGCCTACCCGGTCCAGACGGGCGCCGTCGGCGACCTGGGCGCCCGCTTCGGCAACGCCACCGCGCCGCCGCTGGGCACGCGCCCGGCGCGCGGGCCCAAGCCGCCCTTCAAGCCCAACGCCCCGTGCTACAAGCAGGGCGTACCGGACCTGAACGCGGCCAAGATCGGAGCCGGGCCGTGAGGCGGCAGATCAGGAAGCAGATGCCGGTGTTCGTGGCGCTGATCGTGCTGCTCGTCGGCGCACTCGGGGTGACCGCCTACCTGCTCTCCCACCAGCGCTTCTACCTGCCGGCCTGGGTGCCGGGGATCGGCACCGACTTCTACGAGGTCAAGGCGGAGCTGCCGACGGCGCAGGCGGTGGTGCCCGGGCAGGGCCAGACGGTGAACGTGGCCGGTGTCAAGGTCGGCGAGGTCGGCAAGGTCAACCTGAAGAACGGCCGAGCCGTCGTGACCATGCAGATCCAGGACAAGTACAAGCCGATCTACAAGGACGCCACGATCCTGTTGCGGCCCAAGACCGGGCTCAAGGACATGATCCTCCAGCTCGACCCGGGCACCCGTCGGGCGGGTGCCCTGAAGGAAGGCGAGAGCGTCACGGTCGCGAACACGCTCCCGGACGTGAACGCGGACGAGGTGCTCTCGTCACTCGACGCCGACACGCGCGCGTACCTGCAGATCCTGATCAACGCCGGCGGCACCGCGCTGCGCGACGACTCCACGGCGACCCGGCAGGGGGCCCCGGCCGACCTGCGCGAGGTCCTCAAGCGCTTCGAGCCGACCGCTCGCGACGCCGAGAAGTTCACCGCCTTGCTGGCCAAGCGGCGCACGAACATCAAGCGCGCCATCCACTCCTTCCAGACGCTGTCCACCGAGCTCGGCTCGAAGGACGACCAGCTGGCGCGGCTCGTCGATTCCGCGAACGCCAACTTCCAGGCATTCGCGCAGGAGGAGTCGAGCCTGCGCGAGGCGCTCAGGCTCTTCCCCGGCACGCTCTCGCAGACCACGACCACTCTGCGCGACGTGAACAGCCTGGCTTCCGAGCTCGGTCCGACGCTGCAGAAGCTGCGCCCGTTCGCGCGTGAGCTCGCCCCCTCGCTGCGCGCCCAGCGGCCCTTCCTGCGCGAGACGGTCCCGATCATCCGCGACCAGATCCGGCCGTTCGCGCGCGACGTGCAGCCGACCGTGCGCGACCTGAGGGCCGCCACCAAGAACCTGGCGCCCGTGGCACCGCGCCTGACGCGCAGCTTCAAGGTCCTCAACGCCTTCTTCAACGCGCTTGCCTACGACCCGCCCAACGGCGACCCCTTCCTGTTCTGGGGCGCCTGGGCGGCGCACTCCGGCGCGCTGATCGGTAACACCCAGGACGCGCACGGCCCGATGACGCGCGGCATCGTCCTGCTGACCTGCAACGACTACGACATCCTCCGCACGATCGTGGCGGGTAGCGCTCAGCTGGGGATGCTCGCCCGGCTCGCGAACTTCCCCGACGAGGTTTCGCGCTGCCCGAACAACCAGCCCGGAACGGTCAACGACGTCACGCCCCCGTCGGTCCCGGGAGCCACGCCATGATCAAGCAGGCCCCCAGCGTCGGGCGGATCCTCACGATGGTGGCGTTCAGCCTGTCCTGCTTCGGGATCGTGCTGTTCCTGTGGCTCTCGTTCGGCGGGTCCGTGCCGCTGCGCCCGGAGGGCTACCGGGCAAACATCGCCTTCCCGGAGGCGACCCAGCTGGCCCAGGGCGCCGAGGTGCGCATCTCCGGCGTCAAGGTCGGCCGGGTGCGCGCGGTGGAGCCGAACGAGCAGACCGGCCTGACCGACACGGTGGTCGAGATCGACTCGCGCTACGCGCCGATCCCCAAGGACACGCGCGCGATCCTGCGCCAGAAGACGCTGCTGGGGGAGACGTACGTCGAGCTGTCGCCGGGGTCGGCCGGCAAGGGGCCCAACGGACGCCTGGCCGACGGCGGCGACCTGCCTCAGGGCCAGGTCGCCGAAACCGTGGAGCTCGATGAGATCCTGCGCACGTTCGACCCCGAGACGCGACGGCAGTTCTCGGTCTGGCTCGACCAGCAGGGACTGGCCGTGGGCGACAACGCCGAGGCGATCAACGACGCCCTCGCCAGCCTGACGCCCTTCGCCGAGCAGACCGACGAGGTCCTCAAGGTGCTGAACCACCAGAGCGCCGAGACGCGCAGCCTGGTGCGCGACACCGGCGAGGTGTTCGACGCGCTGACGGAGCGCCAGGGCCAGCTGCGCGACCTGATCGTGAACTCGAACCGGGTGTGGGAGGTGACCGCTCGCCGAGACGCCGAGCTGGCCGACACCTTCCGGGTGCTGCCGACGTTCCTGCGCGAAGGCCGGACCACCACGCGCCGCCTGACCGCGTTCGCGAAGGACACCAACCCGCTGATCGACCAGCTGCGCCCCGCGGCGCGCCAGTTGTCGCCGGCGCTGGTCGACCTCGACAAGGTGGCGCCCGACCTGCGCGGCTTCTTCAAGGACCTCGATCCGCTCGTGCGCGTGTCGCGCCGCGGCCTGCCGGCCACGACCCGGGCGCTCAACAACACCCGCCCGCTGCTCCGGCGCGTCAGCCCCTTCCTGCGCCAGTTCACCCCGATCGTCGACTACCTCGGCCTCTACAGGCGCGAGATCGCAGCCTTCTTCGCCAACGACTCGGCGGTGACCCAGGCGACGGGCGCGGCGCAGAGCACCTCTACCCGCCTCCACTACCTGCGCACGCAGAACCCGACCAACCCCGAGATCATGGCGGGCTACCCGAGCCGGCTCGCGACCAACCGCTCCAACCCGTACATCGCCCCGGGCGGCTACGAAAAGCTCCGCACCGAGGGACACCTGGAGGTCTTCAACGCCAACTCGTGCGGCACCACGCCGGTGCCCAGCGAGCCGGCTCCGCTCGACCCGTGGCTGCCGGCCAACCTGGTCGCCCTCGTCGGCTACTTCACCTTCGGCGGCACGCAGAACCGCAACGCGGCCCCGCCCTGCGACCCGCAGGCGCCGCTCGGGCAGATCCTCGGCCAGAGCGGGGACTACCCGCACCTGGAGCCGCTGCCCTAGCGGGCCGCGCTCGCGCGGGCTTGGCCTAACCTGACATTCGTGAGGGGGAACGCCTTCGCAGGCATCGTGGGGGCGGTCACGCGCCGCCCGCTGCTCGTGCTCGCCGTCACGGCGCTGCTGGCCCTGGGCGGGGCGGCGCTGGCGCTGCGCCTGGAGCCGAGCGCCGCGACCGACACGCTGGTGGACAGCGACTCGGACAGCTTCCAGGCGACCGAGCGCTTCAAGCAGGACTTCGGCGACGAGGCGGTCCTGGTGCTGGTGCGCGGCCCGCTGGAGAACACGCTGCTCACCGAGGACCTCGGCCGCGTGCTGCGCCTCGAGGGGTGTCTGTCGGGCAACGTGCCGGACACGAAGAAGGGGCTCGGCAGCCTGCCGCGCGTCTGCCGCGAGATCGCCGAACGCAAGCCCGCCAAGGTGGTGTTCGGCCCGGCCACGTTCATCAACACGGCGGTCAACGGGATCGTGGACGAGGTCGCGAAGCGCCAGGCGGCCAGCGAGCGCCAGGCTCGGAGCGCCGCCCACGCCGCGCGCAAGCTCTCGCAGCGGCGCGGCGACTCGCCGGCAGAGCAGGAGCGCCTGGCTCGCGCGGCGGCCGAGGCGGTGTCTGCGCAGTTCACCCAGTACGTGCTCCAACTGGGCCTGCGCTACGGGATCACCGACATCCCGCGCATCGACGACCCCAACTTCGTGTCGGCGATGGTCTTCGACGGCGGCTCGGGCCAGCCGAACGTGCCCAAGGCCCGCTTCGCCTACCTGTTCCCCTCGCGCAACGCCGCCATGATCACGATCAGGCTCAAGCCGAACCTGGGCGACGCCGAGCGCCGGCGCGCCATCGAGCTGTTCAGGACGGCGACCGAGCAGCGGGCGTTCCGGCCGCAGGGCGGGGCGAAGTACATCGTCACGGGCGTGCCGGTGGTGAGCGAGGGGCTCGCCGACGCCGTTCAGAGCTCGATCTTCGTCCTGCTGGGCGCGGCCCTGCTCGTGATGGCGGCCACCCTTGCGCTCGTGTTCCGCACCAGGCTGCGCCTGCTGCCGCTGGCGCTGGCCCTGGCCGCCGCGGCGCTCACCTTCGGGGCCCTGTCGGTGGCCGGCGGCAGCCTGACGATGGCTTCGATCGCCGTGCTTCCGGTGCTGATCGGCTTGGCGGTCGACTACGCGATCCAGTTCCACGCCCGCTTCGACGAGCAGCGGGCGCGGGGCGGCGACGCGCGCGCGGCGGCCGGGGCCGCCGCCGCGGCGGGCGGCCCCACCATTCTCACCGCCGGCGTGGCCACCGCCGTCGGCTTCCTCGTGCTCCTGCTCTCCCCGATCCCGATGGTCCGCGGCTTCGGAGCCCTGCTGGTGGTCGGCATCGGGTTGGCGCTCGCGTGCGCGGTCTGCGCCGGCTTCGCGGCGCTGGTGCGCTTCGGCGGGCGTGACGGGGAGGCGGCGCCGCCGGCGCTCCCCCGCGTGCGCGCCCGGCTTGCGTCGGTCGGCGCCCACCGGCGCGTGGCCGACGCGCGTGAGTGGCTCGCCGACCGCTCGTGGCAGGCCCTCGGCGTGTCGCTGTCGCGGCCGCGCCGGGTGCTGGCGATCGCCCTGGCGCTGGCGCTCGCCGGCCTCGCCCTGGACACCCAGAGCAAGGTGACCTCCGACGTGCGCGAGCTCGTGCCGGCTGACCTGCCGGCGCTCGAGGACGTGAACGTGCTCCAGAGGGAAACCGGGGTGTCGGGCGAGATCGACGTGACGGTGCGGGCCGACGACATCACTGACGCGAACGTGATCGCGTGGATGACGCGGTTTCAGGAGCGCGTGCTGCGTGCTCACGGCTATCGCGCCGGGAAGCGCTGCACCCAGGCCCGCAACGCGCCGGAGCTGTGCCCCGCGCTCTCCCTGCCCGACCTGTTCAGCGCCTCCGGCTCGGGGCAGGGCCAGGTGCGCCGCCTGCTCGACGCCGTGCCGCCCTACTTTTCCCAGGGCGTGATCACGCCCGACCGCAAGACCGCAAACCTGGCCTTCGGCATCCGCCTGATGCCGCTCGACCGCCAGAAGCGCGTGGTCGACGACATCAAGCGCCGGCTCGACCCGCCGCCCGGGGTGGAGGCGAGCGTGGTCGGATTGCCGGTGCTCGCCGCCGAGGCGAACGCCGCGCTGTCGTCTCCGTGGCGCAGGGGCCTGTCGTTGGTGGCCGCTCTGGCGGGCGTCTTCGGAGTCCTGCTCGTGGTCCGCCGCTCGGTGCGCCACGCGGCCATCCCGCTGATCCCGATCGCGCTCGCCACCGGCTGGTCGGGCGGGATGCTGTTCCTGCTCGGCCTGCTGCCGGGCCCGCTCGAAGTCGATCTCAACCCGATGTCGGTGACGCTCGGCGCCCTGGTGATCGCGATCTCCACGGAGTTCAGCGTGCTGCTCTCCTCGCGCTATCGCCAGGAGCGCGAGGGCGGCGCCGGCCCGGCGCGGGCGATCGAGCTGGCCTACGCGTCCACCGGCGCGGCCGTCCTTGCGTCGGGAGCGACGGCCATCGCGGGCTTCGCCGCCCTGATCGCCTCCGATATCCGCATGCTGCGCGACTTCGGCATCGTCACGGTCGTGGACCTGACCGTGTCGCTGCTGGGCGTGCTGCTGGTGCTGCCCGCGGCGCTGATCTGGGCCGAGCAGCACGGGGCGTTCAGCACCCGCGACCTCGACCCGCGCCCGTACCTGAGAGCGCTGCGCGCGAGACGCGCGCACGCCGACGCGCCGTGACGGACGACCGCTTCGAGGACCTGGGCGGCGAGCAGCGCCGCGCCGACATCGGCGACCAGCTCGCCGAGCGTGACCGCACGCACCCCGAGCGGCCGCGGCGTCCCGATGTGCCCAGGCCGGGCAACAAGTACGCCTGGGCCGTCGGGATCGTGGCCGTCATGGGGCTCGGCATCCTGCTGTTCCTGCAGACGTTGCCCAACGAGGGCAAGGGCTTCGAGGGCCCCAGGCACGGCTCGATCCTGAAGGCCTTCGCCGCCCCGTCGGTGTTCGGGCACCTGGAAGGGGACGCCAACGTGTGCCAGCGGCCGGACGAGTGCTCCAAGCAGATCGGCACCCGGCCGGCCTGCACGCTGCGCTCCGAGGAGGTGGTGAACGTGTGCGAGCTGCGCAAGCGGCCGCTCGTCCTGACGTTCATCTTCGATCGCGGCGCCGACTGCTATCCGCAGGTCGATCGGATCGAGCGGGTCATGCCCGACGTGCCGGGCGTCAACTTCGCGACGGTCTTCTTCACCCACAAGGATCGCGACCAGGTGCGCGCGCTCGTGCAGGAGCGCGGCTGGCGGCAACCGGTCGGCCTCGATCCGGACGGAGCCGTGGCCAACCTCTACGGCGTGGGCGGCTGCCCGACGACCGTGTTCGCGCGCGCCGGCGGGAAGGTGGCCGCGACGAGGCTCGGCAACCTGACCGAGGACGAGCTGCGCCGCCTGGCCACGCGGATACAGCACTGATGGACCTGCAGCTCGAGGAGGGGTGGGTCGAGGAGGAGCTGGCGGCGGACTTTCCCGAGCTCGGGCTCGTGCACACGCCGCTGGACGCGCGCCCGCGCAAGAGCCCACCGGAGGTGAAGGAGCGCCTGAACAAGCTCGCCGACCGCTACACGGGCGGCAAGGTGGTTCACATGCGCCAGGACGCGGTGCCGTGGGCCTACCGTGTGTTCTCGCGCCAGGTCGGGATCGACCCGGACACGGACCGCACGCCCGTCGAGCGGATCGCGCTGGAGCGCCTGCGCCACGGCGGCCTTAAGAGCGAGAACCTCGTGGACGACGCGCTGACCATCGCCATCGCGGAAACCGGAGTGCCGGTGTTCGCGCTCGACGCCGACAAGATCATCGGGCCGCCGGGCCTGCGCCTGGCGCGCCCCGGCGAGCGGCTCGAGGGCGTGCGGCCGCTGTCCGCGCGGCAGCTGGTGGCCGCGGACGAAGCACGCCCGGTCGCGATCGTGCTCGGCGAGGTGGGCCATGACGCGGGGGTCACGTGGGACACCGAACGCATGAGGCTGTGCGCCCTGCGGGTGAAGGGAGTGCCGCCGATCGCTGTCGAGGAAGCGCTTTGGATCGCCGCCGAGACGCTTTACACTTGACGCGTGCTGCTGCAGCAAGCTCCGCCGGCAGTTCCGCGGACGCTTCCGGATGAGCGCGCCGCGCGCCGGAATCTGCTCGACCAGGTCGCTCGCCTCGAGCAGGAGCTGGCGCAGCTGTTCTGCTCGATCTGGCCGCGCAAGGGTTTCTCACTCGGGGTGCCGGGCCTGGGCGGGCCGCGCCTGCTGTCGCTCGGCGAGCTCGAGCAGGTCCGCGACGAGCTCGCCGGCCGCGTGCAGCACGCCCGGCGGGCACTGTCGGACCGCACCTACAGCGAGGAGCAGTACCGGCGCCTGATCGAGGAGATGCTGCTCGACCCCGCGGCCCACAAGTGGGTGTGCGTGGCAAACGAGGACATCGGGGAGCCCGGCTGCAAGCACTGGCACGTGCGCCCGCGCTGGAGCTTCATCGGCATGCTGATGGGCTGGTGGCGCGTCGTCGTCAGCTCCGGCTGCCCGTTAGCCACCTGACATGGGCCGCAGGAGCCGCAAGCGCGGCGGCGTGACGACACGGGCCGAGCGCGACGCGGCCCGGCGCGCGCCCGCGCCGCGCCGGCCCCCGGCCTCGGAGCGGCCATCTCCCCCGTGGGGCAGCTTCCCGCTGTCGGAGCTCGTGATCCTGATCGGCATCGTCGTGATGGTGTGGGGCTTCCTGAGCGGACGCGACGGGGGCAAGGAGCGCGTGGCGGCGGGGCTGATCCTCTCCTCGCTGGGCGGCGGTGAGCTGGCGCTGCGAGAGCACCTGGCCGGGTACCGCTCGCACTCGGCCCTGCTGGCCGGCGTCGCGGCGTTCGTCGTGGTCACCGCGCTGGCCCTGACGCTCGGGCCGGTGAAGGTCTGGGTGCTGCTGCTCGCCGGCGCGGCTGTCTTCGGCGGCGCGTTCTACGGCATGCGCGAGCTGTTCAAGCGCCGCTCCGGCGGGCTGGGCTTCCGCTAGCAGCGGGCGCGGCGGCCGGGTTGTTGGCCCCGGCCGCCCACCCACTCGGCACCGTCAGGCGGCGGAGAGCGCCGGTACGCGCGCCTCAGCGGCGACCGTCTCGGTGTCCTCCTCCACAGCTGTCGGAGCGTTCTTTGCGGTCAACACCGCCGCCAGCGCGAGGCGCTGGCGCTCCGTGAGCGTCCCGACCTGCTTGTTCTCGGGAACGCCCAGGGAGACGAGTAACCGTCTGCAGCGAGTCCGGCCCCAGCGTTTCTGGCTCATCAGCAGGTCACTGATCGACATGCTGTGCGCCTGCCAGGGGCAGTTCAGCACGACCTCCGTTGCCGACAGCTCCCCCGCGGCGACTCTGCGCTTCATGCGAGCTCGCGCGAGCCGTACGCGATTCGCGTACTCGAGCGCGCGCAGATGCTGCTCTTGACCAGCGCTGACCGTGGCAGAGTTGCCCATCAGACCTCCCCGCACATCTAGTGCGTTCTCAAAAACGAATGCAGTTCCCCGTGGCCTCCCGGACGACGCTGAACCTGTTTGCGAGGATGGGGCCTCTGCAGGCGGTCGGGGACCCGACCCGCCGCCAGCGCCAGTCCTCTCGCTCACTGGTGCAAACCGTCGAAGGCCGGGCCAATCAAAGCCGCCCTGCCCGCAAGCGTCAACCGGACAAAGGGCCACCCGGTCGCTAAGAGCGGGCTTTTCGTGTGCCGCCGCTCCTTGATCATTTTTCACAAGCTTCGGGCGCCCCTACAGGTATGTTCCAGAGTGCCCCATGCGCTCCACGAAGATCGTCGCCACCATCGGTCCGTCCTCTCGTGAGCCCGACGTGCTCACGGCGATGATCGTCGCCGGGATGGACGTGGCCCGGCTGAACTTCGCGCACGGCACGCGCGAGGAGCACGCCGAAACCGCCGGCCGGATCCGCGAGGCCGCCGAGCGGGCGGGCCGCGAGGTGGCGATCCTGGGCGACCTGCCCGGCCCCAAGCTGCGGCTCGGCCCCGTGGCCGGGGGCGTGGCGGAGCTGGGCCGCGGCACGCGCGTGGTGCTCACGCCCGCCGACGTCGAGGGCACCTCGGACCGGTTGCCGGTGGCCTGGCACGGCTTCGCCGAGCTCGTCGACGCCGGCGACGTCTGCTACCTCGCCGACGGTGCCGTGCGGCTCCGGGTCGACGAGATCTCCGACGACGACGTGATCACGAAGGTGGAGGTGGGCGGCAGCGTCGCGTCGCGCCAGGGCCTCAACCTGCCCAACGTCACGGTGTCACTGCCCGCCGTCAGCGCGGAGGACATCTCCCTGATCGACGCCGGCCTCGAGATGGAGCTCGACTTCTTCGCTCTCTCGTTCGTGCGGCGCCGCGAGGACCTCGACCCGGTGCGCGAGCACCTCGCCGAGCGTGGGGTGGAGGTGCCGCTGATCGCGAAGATCGAGAAGCCGCAGGCGGCCGCCAACGGCGAGGAGATCGTCGACGCGGCGGACGGCATCATGATCGCCCGCGGCGACCTGGGCATCGAGCTGCCGATCGAGGAGGTGCCGCTGGTGCAGAAGCGGCTGCTGGCCGTGGCGGGGCGGCGAGCAAAGCCGACCATCACCGCGACGCAGATGCTCGAGTCGATGGTGCACTCCACGCGCCCGACCCGAGCCGAGGTGGCCGACGTGGCCAACGCGATCTTCGACGGCACGGACGCGGTGATGCTCTCGCAGGAGACGGCGGTCGGCCGCCATCCGGTGCTGGCCGTCGAGATGATGGCCTCGATCGCGCGGACGGTGGAGCGCGAGCTGCCCTACGGCCGCTGGCTGGCCGAGCGCGGCCCGCAGGCGAACAACCAGTACCACGCGATCGCCTTCGGCGCCGTGGGCGCCGTCTACCAGCTCGGGCTCAAGTGCATCGTGTCGCCCACGAACACGGGCACGACCGTGACGCTCATCTCGGCCTACAGGCCGAAGGCGCCGGTGCTGGCGCTGTCGCCCCACCGGAACGTGGTGCGCCGCTGCCAGCTGCTCTGGGGCGTCCACCCGCGCCTGAACGAGGAGCCGCTGAACACCCTCGATCTGATCGACGCCTGCGCGGACGCGGCACGTGAGGTCGGGCTAGCCCGAAAGGGCGACACGATCGGGATCACGGCCGGCCTGCCGGCGGGCACGCCCGGCGGCACGAACCTGTTCAAGGTCCACACGATCGAGTAGGCATGGGGGGGGGGGGGCCCCCCCCCCCCC
>JAXDIG010000026.1:0-48618 GCA_034664125.1 Thermoleophilaceae bacterium
ACGGCGCGGGCGACCGGTCGCCCCCGGGCGACTACCATGTCGGCTGTAGTTGTCGCCCGTCTGGTTTTAAGGTTCCTCTTCCCCTCGCGCGGCCCGGTTTTTTCAGAGGAACGTCGGAAGGCCGGACTATGGACCAGCACGTGATCGCTCAGAGCGACGGGCACCTGTCAGCACAGCCAGAGACTCGGGTTCTTGGCGAACTCTGTAACGAGATGGTGCGGATCTACAAGGAGATCTTCGGCCGCGGTCCGACGCGGACGCGGGCGGATTGGGCGGGGCGCGACGCGCTGTTGTGCACGTTGGAGGACTCGCTGACGCCGGCCGAGCGGAAGATGGTGGAGGTCGGGGAGCACCAGCGCCTGATGGAGACGCGGATGTTCTTCCAGCATGTCTGCGAGGACGACTTTCGCGAGTCGGTGGAGCGGATCACCGGGCGCAAGGTGAGGGCGTTCGTGTCGGGCATCGACACGGACACCGACGTGTCGTCCGAGGTTTTCTACCTCGAGCGACCCGCCGACTAGGGAGTTGGTCATCGGCCCTCGGTAGGCGCGTGCGTCGACGCGGGGCCATCCGTACGTCAAGTGGCGGATTGTGGCGCTCGGGCAGCGACCTTACGGTCCTTGCCAATGATCGGACCGCGCGCAGGCATCGACGTCGGCGGCACGTTTACCGACGCGGTGCTGGTCGGCGCGAACGGGCAGCTGCACGTGGCCAAGGTCCGCAGCACGCCCCAGGACGCGTCGAGCGGCTTCCTCGACGGCTTGGCCGAGCTGGCCCGCCGCGCCGGCGTCGACACGCGTGAGCTGGGCTACCTCGCGCACGGGACGACCGTCGCGACGAACGCCGTCGTGCAGGGCCGGCTTGCGCGCGCCGGGCTCATCACCACCGCCGGGTTCCGCGACGTGCTGGAGATCGGGACTCAGCAGCGCCGCCACGTCTACGACCTGTGGACGCCGCAGCCCGCGGCCGTGATCCCGCGCGAGCGCTGCCACGGCGTGCGCGGGCGGATCGGGCCCGACGGCGCGGAGGTCGAGCCGCTCGCCGGTGAGGACGTGGTCGCCGCGGCCCGCGCGCTCGCCGCGGACGGCGTCGAGGCGGTCGCTGTCGCGCTGCTGTTCTCGTTCCTCAACCCGGCCCACGAGCTGCGCGTCGTCGAGATCCTCGCCGCCGAGCTCCCGGACGTGCCGGTCACGCGCTCCAGCCACTTCGCGCCCGAGGTGCGCGAGTACGTGCGCGCGAGCACGACGGCGCTCAACGCCGCCCTGCTACCGCCCGCCGGCACGTACGTACGCCGGCTCGCGGAGCGCCTGCGGGGCGATGGCGTCACGACGCCTCTGCACCTGATGCAGTCCAACGGCGGCGTGACGACGGCCGCGAGCGCGGCGGAGCTGCCGGTCGGGCTCGTCGCGTCCGGCCCCGCCGCGGGCGTGATCGGCGCCGCCCGGCTCGGCGCGGTGGTGGGCCAGCCCGACCTGCTCACGTTGGACATGGGCGGCACGACCGCCGACATCGCGGTCGTGTTGGACGGGCTGTCGCAACTGCGCTTCCAGGGCGACCACGGCGGTCATCCTGTCAACCTCCCGCAGATCGACGTGCTGTCGGTCGGCGCCGGCGGCGGCTCGATCGCCGCCGTCGACCGCTTCGGCTCGCTAACGGTCGGGCCGGAGAGCGCGGGCGCCGACCCGGGGCCGGCGGCGTACGGCAGCGGCGGCGAGGACGCGACGCTGACCGACGCGCACCTGGTGCTCGGCACGCTCGACCCGGGCCGCGCGCTCGGCGGCAGTGTGCGGCTGGACCCCGACGCCGCGCGCGCCGCGATCCGGCGGGCGGTCGCCGCGCCGCTCGGGCTCTCCGACGAGGCCGCCGCCGAGGCGATCGTGCGGATCGCCGACGCGAACATGGCGGACGCGCTGCGGGTCGTCTCGGTCGCCCGCGGGCACGACCCGCGCCGCTTCGCGCTGGTCGGCCTCGGCGGCGCCGGACCCATGCACGCGTGCGCGATCGCCGCCGAGCTGGGGGTCCCCCGCGTCGTCGTGCCACGCCACCCCGGTGTGACGGCCGCGCTCGGCCTGCTGCTCTCCGACGTGCGCCACGACCTGCGGCGCAGCTGGTTCAACGCGACCGCCGACGTGGACATCAACGCGCTCGACGCAGCTGTCGGCGCCTTGGAGGACGAGGGCCGCGAGCGACTGCGCGATGCCGGTCACGTGGACGGCGAGGTCGCGTTCGAGCTCGACATGCGCTACCGCGGCCAGGCCTACAACCTGACGGTGCCGCTGGCCGCGCGGCCGGTCACGGCGGCCACGGTCGCTGCCGCCGAGGCGGCGTTCGAGGAGGCGCACCGGCAGGCCTACGACTACACGCCCAGCGTGACCGAGACGGAGATCGTCACGGTCCGCGCGCGGGCCACGGGCGCGGTGTCGGCAACCACCTGGGAGACGCCCGCCGCGCCGGCGCCGCGCGGGGCCGCGGTAACCCGCGACGTCTGGCGCGACGACGCCTGGAGGGCGTTCACGGTGGTCGAGCGCGCGGCGCTCGCGCAGGGCGACGCGGTCGCGGAGCGCACGATCGTCGAGCAGGAGGACGCGACGGTCGTGGTGCCGGCCGGATGGAGCGGCACCGTCGCCGCCGCCGAGATCCTCGTGCTCACCAAGGGAGCCGCATGAGTGCCGACGCCGTGACCCAGGAGATCCTCGCGAACGCGTTCACGAGCGTCGCCGAGGAGATGGCGGTCGTGGAGTACCGCTCCTCGTTCTCGCCGATCATCCGCGAGATGCTCGACTTCAACTGCGGCGTGTTCGACGCGCAGGGCCGGATGGTCGCCCACTCCGAGCAGATCCCGGCCCAGCTCGGGCTCATGCAGTTCGCGCTCCAGGCGGCGCTCGCGCGCCAGCCGGAGGGAGAGGGGCTCGCCCCGGGCGACGCGATCCTCACGAACCACCCGTATATGGGCGGGACGCACACTCCCGACCTGCAGGTGTTCATCCCGGCCCACCATGACGGCGCGCTCGTCGGCTACACCGGCTCGATCGCTCACCACATCGACATCGGCGGGCGCGTGCCCGGTTCGGAGAGCGCCCAGAGCACCGAGCTGTTCCAGGAGGGGCTGATCTTCCCGGCGATCAAGCTCGTCGAGGGCGGCGTGCGCAACGGCCCGCTGTACGACCTGATCGAGGCCAACGTGCGGGACCCGGCGGCGACGCTCGGCGACCTCAACGCGCAGCTCGCCGCCTGCAAGCGCGGCGCCGGGCGACTGGCCGAGCTGTGCGACCGGCACGGTCGCGCGGACGTGACGGACGCGATGGAGGCGTGCATCGACCGCACCGCCGCCCGCGCCGCGGCCACGTTCGCGAGCTGGCCCGAGAGCGCTGTCGAGGCGACCGGCCATCTCGACGACGGGGGCTTCGAGGACACTCCGCCGGTGGCCATCCGTGCGGTGGTCGCCGTACGCGACGGCGTGCTCGAGGTCGACCTGACGGGCACGGACGACCAGGTGCCGGCCGGCGTCAACGTGCCGCTCGCGAGTGCGCACGCCGCCGTCTTCTTCGCGGTCCGCTGCTTCGTCGGGCTGCCGCAAAACGCGGGCCTGACGCGCCAGATCCGTCTCGAGACGCGCAAGGGGAGCCTGCTCGACCCGAACTTCCCCGCCGCGGTGAGCGCGCGCCACCTCGCCGTCCAGCGGCTCGCCGACCTGATGGTCCAGGCGCTGGGCGACCTGCTGCCCGACCGGGCGGTCGCGGCCAGCCAGGTCTCGTTCCCCGCGTTCGTGTTCCAGGCCGTCGACCCGCGCGTGGGCCGAATGACGCTGATCGCCGACATCCTGGGCGGGGGCGGGGGTGCCCGCCGCGACGCGCCCGGCGACGACGGCATCGATGCCTACACGTCGAACTGCGCGATCCTGCCCGCCGAGATCGCCGAGCTCGAGTACCCATGGCGGATCGTCCGTACTGAGCTGGTCGACGGGTCGGGCGGCGCGGGCGCCCAGCCCGGCGGGCTCGCGCTGCGGCGCGACTACGAGCTGCTGGCAGACCGGGCAGAGGGCATGTACTACGTCGAGCAGCGGGACCCCCTCTTCGTTCCCGAGGGCCGCGCGGGCGGCGGCCCGGGCAAGCCGGGCCGTGTCACGGTCCGCCGCGCGGGCGCGGCGGACGAGGAAGTGCTGCCCGGCAAGGGCTACGTGCACCTGCGCCGCGGCGACGTGATCTCGTTCGTCAGCGCGGGCGGCGGCGGCTACGGCGCGCCGAACCAGGCGGGCGTGGCGAACGAGCCGTCCGCGTAGGGCGCGGGGTCCAGGATGCGGTGGCGCCCGCCCTGGATCTGGAACACGAGCTGCGCCTGCGCGAGCGTCGGGTCCGGCGTCTCGTCCGGGTAGGAGAGCCCGCACTGGCGGTCGTGGCCGAGGAAGTACGTGCCATTCACGCCGCGCCAGGTGAGGCGCCGCAGCTCGTCCGCAACGGCGTCGAACGCACGTGGGTTCCCGACCCGCGACCACGCGCTGGTGAGCAGGTTGACCTGGTCGTAGGTGAGCCCGGCCAGCGCACGGCCAGGGTCGGTCCCGTAGGCGTCGCGGTAGCGGCGGGCGAACGCGGTGCCGATCCGGTCGGAGGACACGCCGGTAATCGTCGACCACACCACGCCCTCCGCCGCCGTTCCGGCCAGCTCGAGGTACTGGGGCACCGACGGCGCGTAGGCGCCGTAGATCAGCGTGTCGGACGGTGCGTCGACGAAGCGGCGTTGGAACGCGGCCATCTCGGAGGCGACGAACTGGGCGATCATCACCGCGGCCGGGGCGGACCGCGCGATCTGCGCGAGCGGCGCGCTCCAGTCGCTCTCGTGGGCGGAAACCGAGATCAGCGCGTCGACCTCCCAACCAGAGCGCTCCGCGCGGTCGATCGTGTCCGGCAGCGTGGTGTGACCGCCGGCCACCGGCGTCTCGACGAAGATCAGACGGCGGTTCGGCGGGCGCCACGCGCCCGTGCCCGCGAGGCGGTCGAGGAAGCGCACGAAGCCGCTCCCGTAGTGGATCTCGGTGGGCCCGGCCTGGAAGACGGAGCCGAGCCGCTCGCGCTCGTCGCGCACCCACTCCGCCTGCACCTCGGACGTCGCCGAGGTGAGCATCGGGCAGCCGTACGCGCTCACGTCCGCGTAGCCCGCCACGTCCTCGACGAACGAGTAGCACGTCGTGATCGCGTCGACCTCGGCCTCCACGAGCCGGCGCAGGGCAGACGCGACGCCGGCGGTCGTGGTCAGGTCCATGTCCACCACGAGCTGCTCGACCGGCCGCCCCGCGATACCGCCGCGGGCGTTGATCTCGGCGATCGCGAGGCCCGAGCCGTTGCGCATCTCGATCCCGTCCGCCGCGCCCGCTCCGTGAAGGGGGACAGCGGAGCCGATCAGGTATGGCCGTGGGCGGGTGCGACCGTGCGGCGGGGGACGGTAGGCGGGCGGCCGTGAGCGCGGTGCGCACCCCTCGACCACCTCGTCGACGACACCGACCGGGAGCCCCTCGACGGCGCGCCCGCCGCCTGGGATCGGGAGCCGCAGGAGGCCCTCCTCGATCGCCATCGCCGCCGCGCCGGTGCGCGACACCTGCTCTAGCTTGCCCAGCAGCCGCTCGACGTGGGTGGAAACCGTGCGAGCGCTCGCGCCCAGGTGGCCCGCGATCTCCGGGTTGCTGAGGCCGCCGGCCACCAGCGTGAGCACGTCGAGCTCGCGCAGCGTCAGCCCGTGCGGCGGCTCGACGGGCACCGCCTCGACCATCGCGGCACCCTCGCCGCCGGCCGGGCGGGGCAGCCGCTGGACGTGCACGGCCCACCACGTGCGGTCCGGCGACTCCGCCCAGACGAAGCGGATGCTCGCCAGCTCGCACGACAGCACGGCCTGCGCGTAGCGCACGAGCATCGGATGCGCCTCGAGCAGGCGCCGGCCGCGCCCATCGTTGAGCTCGTCGACCGCTCCCGAGGCGCGCACGACCGCGCTCGGCACGATCATGTCCTCGGGCGGGACCCGCGGTCGCGGCTCGTGCGGCATGTCACCAGCATATGAGGACGCCGGGACTCTCGGCGTCCTACGCCCGGCTCCCCGCGGCCGGCCCAGGCGGGACCGGCTCGTGGCGGTCGTCGTCATCGTCGCCCTCGTCCATCCACGCCTCGACACGGCGCTGCACGCCGGCGGCCTGGTCGGCGATCCCGCGCGGGAAGAACACGACGATCAGCAGCAGGATCGCGCCGAGCACGGTGAGCTGCGCGCCCGGGTGGTCGATCAGGGCCTGCTGGACGAGGCTGATGAGGATCGTGCCGACGACGGGGCCGCTGACGTGGCCGAGCCCGCCCACCACGATCATCGTCACGTAGATGCTCAACGGCGTGAGCCCCATGACGTTGGGTGCGATCGAGCCGTTGAACACCGTGTACATGCCCCCGGCGAGCCCGGCCAGCGCGCCGGAGATCGCGAACGCGGCGACCCGGTAGCGCAGCGGGTCGATGCCGCGGGCGGAGGCGTAGACGAGCGAGTCGCGCGTCATGCGCAACGCGAGCCCGAACGGCGAGCGCACGAGCCAGGCGATGAACGCCACGGTCGCGACCGCGAGCAGGAGATAGAGCCAGTAGTAGGCGCGCGCGTTCCAGAGCGGGTCGAGCGAGCCGAAGAGGGTGTCGACGCTCGGCAGGCCGAACGCGCCGCCGGTGGTTCCCGTGTCGTCGTTCTGTATCACGAGCTGGAACACCTGCGCGGCGGCGAACGTCAGCAGCGACGTGTAGATCCCGTACAGCCGCAGCGTCGGGAACGCGAGCAGGACAGCGAACAGCGCGCCGGCGACGACGCCGCCGAGCATCGCGGGGACCACTCCGAAAGACGCGTGGACCATCAGGATGCCGGCGCCGTAGCCGCCCGCGGCATAGAGCGCGAGGTGGCCGAAGCTCCACACGCCGGCGTAGCCGAGCAGGAAGTTCCAGCTCGCGTTGAGCACGACGAGGATCGCCATCGTGACCATCACGCCGATCCCGTACGGGCTCGGGTAGATGAACGGGATCAGCGCCGCGAGGATCACGAGCGCGACGCTCACGGCGACCTTCGTCGGCGTGAAGGTCGCCCGCAAGGCCGTGGGCCGCGCGGTCACAGCCGGACCTCCCGCGCCTGCCCGAACAGCCCCTGCGGTCGCACGACCAGCACCAGCAGGATGACTCCGTAGAGGATCGGCAGCGACCACGTCGTCCCGATGAGCGTCGACGCGGTCGCCTGGATCAGCCCGATCGCGTACGCGGCGACCAGCGCGCCGGGGAGACTCCCCAGTCCGCCGAAGACGACGACGATGAGCGCGATCAGCAGCGGCAGCTCGCCCGCGCTCGGCGACGCGAAGTACTGCGCGGCGAGGAAGACGCCCGCGATCCCGGCGAGCGCGGAGGCGAAGCCCATGACGATGGGGAAGAGGCGCCGGATCGGCACGCCCTGCAGCCGGGCGGCGTCGAGGTCCTGGGCCACGGCACGGATCGCCATGCCGTAGCGCGAGCGGGTCAGATAGAGGCCGAGCGCCACCATGAGCGCGATCGCGACGCCGGCCATGATCATCGACTGGTAGCTGAGCGACACGCCGTCGTAGAGCTCCACCGAGCCGTCGACGAGCGGCGGGACGCTTCGCTGGCTGGGCCCGGCGATCTGCAGCGCCAGGTTGGCGATGATCATCGCCACCGCGAATGTCGTGATGAACGTGATCATCTCGAACTCGACGCCGCGCTTGCCCAGCAGCGGCTGCACGGAGACGAGCTGCGTGATCACGCCGAGGGCGAACGTCGCGGCGAACGCGGCGACGATCGCGATCAGCGGGCTCAGCCCCGCGCTCGTCATGACCGCCCAGCCCACGAAGCCGCCGACCATGACCATCGACCCCTGCGACATGTCGAGCACGCGCAGGATCCCGTAGATCAGCGTCATGCCGATCGCGACGAGCCCGTAGATCGAGCCGAGCACAACCGTGCTGACGAGGATCGAGATGAGGTCGGTCACGGCTCCAGCACCCCCAGGTAGGACTGGGCGATCGTGTCGTCAGCGGCCAGCTCGGCGGGCAGGCCGGTGCGCACGACGCGGCCCATCTCGAGCACGCAGACGCGGTCCGCGAGCTCCTCTATGTGGGTGAAGTTCTCCTCGACGAGCAGGATCGCCACGTCCTGGGCGGCGATCTGCCCGATCGCCTCGTAGACCGTCTCGACGATCATGGGGCCGAGGCCGAGCGACGGCTCGTCGATCAGCAGCAGGGTCGGGTCGCGCATCAGGCCGCGCCCGATGGCGACCTGGCGCCGCTCGCCGCCCGACAGCGTGTGGGCCAGCTGCGATCGTCGGTCGCGGAGGGTGGGGAACAGGCCCAGCACGCGGTCGAGCGCCTCGCCCCGGCCGCGCCAGGCCGTGCGCGGGAACGCGCCCATCAGCAGGTTCTCCTCGACCGTGAACCCGGGAAAGAGGTGGTCGCCCTGCGGGATGTGGAGCAGGCCGCGGGCGGCGCGGTCCTCGGCGCGCACTCCGTTCACGCGCACGCCGTCGAGCTCGATCGTGCCTGTGCTCGCGCCGATGAGGCCGCTGATCGTGCGCAGCAGCGTCGTCTTGCCGTGACCGTTGGGGCCGACGAAGACGAGCGTCTCGCCACGCTCGATCGTTACGTCGACATCGCGGATGACGGTCGTCTCGCCGTAGCCCGCGCTCACGCCGCGGACCGAGAGCACCGGCTCAGCTTCGGCCACGCCGCCCCGCCTTCTCGCCCAGGTAGACCTCGATGACGCGCTGGTCGCGCAGCATCTCCTGCGGGCCGCCCTCGAACAGCACGGCCCCGTAGTGCATGACGATGACGCGCGAGGCGAGCCGGACGAGAGCGCGCATCACATGCTCGATGCAGATCACGGTCACCCCGAATGCCGCGACCGCCCGGATGAGCGCGAAGGTGTGCTCGATCTCGTCGGCGTTGAGCCCGCCGAACGGCTCGTCGAGCAGAAGCACGCGCGGGCCCATGGCCACCGCCGTGGCGATCATCAGGCGCTTGAGGTCGAACACGCCGAGCAGCTGAGCCGGCCCGTCCGGCGCGCCGGCCAGCCCGCTCCACTCGAGCACCCACTCCGCATCGGCGACGGGGTCAGTCTCGCGGCCGCTCCAGTGCTCGCGTGCGCGGCCGTATCGGCTCGCCACGAATACGTTCTCGTAGGCGCTGAGCGACCCGGCGACGGTCGGCTGCTGGAACGTGCGGGCCAGCCCCGCCCGCGCCCGCGCGTGGACGCTCGCCTGAGCGAGCGAGTGGTCTGCGAGCAGGATCTCGCCGCTGGTGGCGGGCGTGAGCCCGCTGATCACGTCGAACAGCGTCGTCTTGCCGGCGCCGTTGGGCCCCGCTATTCCGAGCACCTCGCCGGGGCGGGCGACGGTGGAGAGCGAGGAGACGGCTCGCAGGCCGCCGTAGTCCTTGCAGATGTCGCGCAGCTCGAGCGTGCCGGGGCTCGCGACCGCCGGGTGCCCCCGAGCCGCGACTGCGCTCACGCCAGCCAGGAGGGAGGCTGGAACTCGCCGTTCGCGTACGGGTCCGGGCTGACGCGGACCTGCTTGCCGTCCTGGATCTGAAACGTCAGCAGCGGCGCGCCCAGGCTGGGGTCCTTCGTGAACGCCGGGTACGGCATGTTCACCTGCTGGTCGGGGCCGAGCTTGTAGCCGCCGTTGACGCCGCGCACGACCATGGTCCGGACGTTGTCGCCGACCTCGTCGAATGCCATCGGGTCGCTCGCGATGCCGGCCGCCAGCGCCCACAGGCGTACCGCGTCGTACTCGAGGCCCGCGATCGAAACCCCGGGCTCGGCGTCGTAGGCGTCGCGGTAGAGCCCGACGAAGCGCTTGCCGAGGTCGTCGTCGGTGATCGTGCCGCTCGCCGTCGCCCAGAGGACGCCGTCGGCGGCGGCGCCGGCCAGCTCGAGGTACTCGGGCACGGACGGCGCGTACTGCTGGTAGACGAGCGAACGGGTCGGAGCCTGGGCGAACTGCTTGATGAACGACGCCTCGTCGCCCACCAGATAGTCCGAGTGGAACACGACGTCGGGGTCGTTCTTGCGGATCCGCGTGAGCACCGCGCCCCATTCGTTCTGCGGCACCGTGTAGGTGTCGAACTGGACCACCCGCCAGCCGAACTTCTGCACGCTGCGGCGGAACGCACGCGAGATCGAGATCGAGTACGCGTCGTTCGAGGAGACGATCGCCACCGTCTTGTCGCGCGGGGTGAACTTGCCGGCCTTGACCAGGCCCGTCATCACGTCGAGGAAGCCCTGCGCGTACCAGATCTCCGACGGGCACGTCTGGAAGATGTTCTTGAACCCCTTCTCGACCGCGAAGTCGACGTTGCCCTGGAACGTGTTCACGTGGAACGTGGGCGTCCCGGCGCGGCCGACGATCGGCGTCTCCACGTTCGTGTAGGTGATGTACGGCGAGAACACGGCGGCGACGCGGTCCGTGACGAACTTCCGCATCGAGCTGGTCATGATCTCAGGCGTCTGGTCCTTCGCGTCCAAGAGCGAGAGCTCGAGCGGGCGGCCGCCGACGCCGCCGTTGCGGTTCACGTCGGCCACGCCGAGCTTCAGTCCGCGCAGCATCTCCCGACCGTCGGCCGCGGCGTAACCCGTGACCGGGACGAGCGCGCCGACCTTCAGCGGCGCGCCGCGTCCGCCCGTCGACGTCTCGCTGTCGCTCGACCCGCCGATCAGGAGGCCGCCGGCGCCGCCGGCGATCACACCGCCGAACGCGGCCCCGCCCATGGCGCCAACCAGTTGGCGCCGGCTCACGCCCTCCTGCCGGCTCCCCGACCCCTCGGTCATCGCAGTCTCCGCATGGCGGCGACGGTATGGCCGGCGCCGACCTTGCGCCATACGTCATTTGACCGACTGCCGGCGGCTAGCCGCGGCCCAGGAACTCGTCCAACCCCGCCCGCGCACGGCGCCGCACGGGGCTCTGCACGACCGGGCTCCACCCGAGCAGGAGCCCCGCGGGGCCCAGCGCCTGGCGCGCCCAGGCGTGGAATCCGAAGGAGTCGTCGTGCTCGGCGATCAGGCCGTCGGCGAACCTGAAGCGCGCTTGCACGTCGTTGTGAACCTTGCGTCCCGTTTGGGTGAACGTGTAGTCGGCCAGCCAGTGCGCCGACCCGCTTGTGTCGTCGGCCTCGTGCTCGACCAGCTCGACGCGCAGGTCGTCGGCGCGGCTCGTGAGCATCCGCCACATCGCGCCCGGCTCGTCGCCGGTCAGCTCCTGGAAGACCGGGTCGTGGAAGCGGGCGTTCGGCGCGTAGGAGGCCGCCATGACATCGCCGTCGTGGCGGTTGAAGGCGTCGTAGAAACGCTCGATCAGCTGGTTGTTGGCGGCCGCTTGCTCGGACACGCGGCGAGTATCCCACCTCGACGACGGCGCTGTCAGGCGCGGCCGATGGACCGATTTGGCACTGCCTGGCGGTGGGCGTCGTTCCTAGCATCGCCCCGATGCAGCTCCGCATCGCGAACGCGCCCACCTCCTGGGGCGTCGAGGACCCGGAGGACGGCGCCAACCCGCGCTGGGACAGGCTGCTGTCGGACATCGCCGACGCCGGCTACGCCGGCACGGAGCTGGGGCCGCTCGGCTACCTGCCGGACGAGCCCGCGGCGCTGCGCCGCGAGCTGGCCGAGCGCGGCCTCGAGCTGGTCGGCGGCTACGTCTTCGAGCGGCTCCACACAGGCGCGGGCGCGGCGCGTGCGCTCGAGGTCACGCGGCGCACCTGTGAGCTGCTGGGCGCCGCCGGCGCCGTCCACCTCGTGATCATCCAGGGGTTCACGGTGGAGCGCGAAAGGGCCGCCGGCCGCCCCGGCGCAGCCGAGCCGCTGACGGAGGACGAGTGGCAGACGATGGTCGCGACGGTCGACGAGGTCGCTCGCGTGGCCGCGGAGGACCACGGCCTGATACCGGTCTTCCACCCGCACGCGGGCACCCATGTCGAGTTCGAGGACGAGATCGACAGGTTCGCCGCCGACAGCGACGTCCCCCTCTGCATCGACACGGGCCACTGCGCTTACGCCGGCATCGACGCGGTCGCCCTCTACCGCCGCCACGCCGAGCGGGTCGCCTACTTCCATCTCAAGGACGTGGATCGGCAGCGGCTGCGCGAGGCGCTCGCCCAAGGCCTGTCGTTCGAGCAAGCGGTCGGCGAGCGCGTCTTCTGCCCGCTCGGGACCGGCGTGGTGGACTTCGCCGCCCTCGCTGCCGCGCTGCGGGAGCGCGACTTCCACGGATGGGCGACCGTCGAGCAGGACCGCCTGCCGACCGACTCGACCGCGCCGGCCGAGCACGCGGCCGCCAGCCTCGCCCACCTGCGCGATGCGGGCCTGGCATGAGCGTCGAGACGGTGCGGCTGACAGCCGCGCAGGCCCTCGTGCGCTACCTCGCCCGTCAGTGGAGCGAGCGCGACGGCCACCGCAGGCGCGCCGTCCCGGGCATCTTCGGCATCTTCGGACACGGCAACGTCTGTGGCCTCGGCCCGGCGCTCGAGGAGGACGGCGGGCGCGAGCTCGCCTTCCTAGCTCCCAAGAACGAGCAGGCGAGCGTGCACGCCGCGATCGGCTTCGCGCGCTCGTCGAATCTGTTGGCCACGCTGGCCTGCACGGCCTCGATCGGCCCCGGCTCGACCAACCTGCTGACCGGCGCGGCCACGGCGACGGTGAACCGGGTGCCCGTGCTGCTCCTCCCCGCCGATGGCTTCGCCGCCCGGCGCGGCGACCCTGTCATGCAGGCGCTGGAGCACCCGCGCGAGGCCGACCTCACGGTGAACGACGCCTTCCGCCCGCTGAGCGCCTACTTCGACCGGATCTCCAGGCCCGAGCAGCTGCTGAGGACGCTGCCCGAGGCGATGCGGGTGCTGCTCGATCCAGCGGAGACCGGCGCGGTGACGCTGTCGCTCGACCAGGACGTGCAGGCCGAGGCCTGCGAATTCCCCACGAGCTTCTTCGAGCCTCGCACGTGGCGCGTCAGCCGGCGGCCCCCCGCCGCCGCGGAGCTGAACGCGGCGCTGGAGGCGCTGCGCGAGGCCGAGCGGCCGCTCGTGATCGCCGGCGGCGGGGTCCACTACTCCGACGCCCTGCCCGAGCTGGCCGAGTTGTCCGCGCGCCTCGGCGTGCCGGTGGCGGAGACCTCGGCGGGCAAGGGAGCGCTGCCCGGCGGCGCGCTGGCCGTCGGGGGTGTCGGCGTGACCGGGACCAGGGCGGCCAACGCGCTCGCCCGCGAGGCCGACCTGATCCTGGTCGTGGGCAGCCGCCTGATCGACCTGACCACCGGCTCCCAGTCGCTCTTCCAGGATCCGGGCGTGCGGTTCGTGGGCCTCAACGTGGTCGCTCGCGACGCCCACAAGCTGGGAGCCCTCCCACTCGTGGCGGACGCAAAGCTCGGCCTGCGCGCGCTCGTCGAGGGCGCGAACGGCTGGCGAGCCCCGGACGAGTGGCGCGAGCGGGCGCTGGCCGAGCGCGAGTGCTGGGAGCGCGAGCTGGCCGCGGACCTGGAGCCGCGCGAGGGCGAGCGCATGAGCCAGGGGCAGGCGCTGCGCGCGCTCAACGACGCCGCGGGGCCGCGCGACTGGCTCGTGGTGGCGTCGGGCACGCCGCACGTGGACATCCACAAGCTCTGGGACGCCGACCGCGGCGAGCGCTGCCTGATGGAGGTCGGCTTCTCGTGCATGGGCGGCGAGATCCCGGCCGCGCTGGGAGTGCGCATGGCCCGGCCCGATGCGGACGAGGTGTACGTCGTGATCGGCGACGGGACCTACCTGATGGGCAGCACGGGCGAGCTGGTCACCGCGCGCCAGGAGGCGCTCAAGCTCACGGTGCTCGTCTTCGAGAACGGCGGCTACCAGTCGATCCACGCGCTCCAGCGCAGCCGCACCGGCAGGAGCTTCGGCCTGGAGTTCCGCGGACCCGACGGCGACTACATCGAGGTCGACTACGCCGCCAACGCGCGCAGCCTCGGCTGCGCGGCCCACCGCGTGACCACCGTCGACCAGCTGCGCGACGCCCTCGAGACGGCCCGCGACGAGCAGGGGCCGGTCGTGATCGTCGCGCGCGTGGAGCCTCACCGGCTGCTGCTCGACTCGGACTGCTGGTGGGACGTAGGCGTGCCCGAGGCGTCCGATCGACCCGAGACGCGCGAGCTCGCGGCCGAGCACGTGCGCGGCCGGGCGCTCCAGCGGGTGCACACCTGAGCGCCGTGAGGATCGTCGCCACGGCCGAGATCCCCGCCGTGGCCCGCCGGGCGTTCGCGCCGCTGGGCGAGATAGTGGTGCGCGCGGCGGGGTTGACCGGCGAGCCCTGCGTCGAGGTGCTGATCGTGCGGGGCACGCCGCTCGACGCCGAGACGCTCGCCGGCCTGCCGGACCTGCGCGCGATCGCCCGCACCGGCGCCGGCTACGACAACCTCGACGTCGCCGCCGCCACGCGCCGGGGCGTGCCCATCGTCTACGCCCCCGGCGTGGGCAGTCAGCCCATCGCCGAGGGGACCGTGGCTCTCATCCTTGCCGCCGCCAAGCGGCTGCGGGAGCTCGGCGAAGTGGTGGAGCACGCCACCTGGGCCGCCCGCTACGAGCTCGCCGGGCTCGACATCGAGGGCGCGTGCCTGGGCGTCGTCGGCTACGGGTCGATCGGGCGGCGCGTGGCGCGCTTGTGCCGCGGCCTCGGCATGGAGGTGATCGCCTACGACCCCGCGATAGAGGCCTTCTCCGAGCCTCAGGCGGAGCTGGTGGCGCTGGAGGAGCTGCTGGAGCGCTCCGACGTGATCACGCTCCACTGCGGGCTGACCGAGCACACGCGTGGGCTGGTCGATCGGCGCCTGCTGGCGCGCGTCAAGCCGGGCGCCATCCTCGTGAACGTCGCGCGCGGACAGATCGTGGAGAGCGCGGACGTGCTGGCCGACGCGCTCGCGACCGGGCGGCTCTCCGCGGTGGCGCTGGACGTCTTCCCGCGTGAGCCGCCCGACCCGGGCCACCGGCTCTACGCGGATCCGCGCGTGATCTGCACCCCGCACGCCGTCGGCTTGACGTCGCGCTGGAACGAGCAGGTCTTCCACTCCCTCGCGCGCGACGTCCAGAGCGTGCTCGACGGCGGCCTGCCGGCGAACCTGCTCAACCCCGAGGCACTGACCGGCTCGCTCGCCGCCCGCGATCGCGCACAGCGCAGCATTCGCTGAGGGCGCCGTTCGGAGGATGCCTCGCGCGCGCGGGCGCGCGCAGACTCGCGGCCCATGTCCACAGAGCTGCTGAGCCGTGATCTGCTCCACACGCGCGACGCGATCGACCTGCCCCCGCCCGGCGCGCCGGTCGAGGGCCGGGCGGCGCGCCGCGACAGGTATCCGATCGCGGTTACGCGCTCGCTGCCGCAGACGCTGGAGCGCCTGCTCGGGCTGATCGGCGACGCGCACGTCGCCGTGATCACGGACCGCACCGTTGCCGAGCTTCACGGTGAGGCGTTGCTGGGCGGGCTCGCCGACGCGGGCGTCGAGCCCGAGGTGGTCGCGATCCCGGCCGGCGAGCGCTTCAAGACACTGCCGCAGGCGCTGGACCTGCTCGACTGGCTGACCGGCACGCAGCTCGCGCGGCGCGACGTGATCGTCACCTTCGGCGGCGGCGTGGTGATCGACATGGGCGGCTGGGTGGCCAGCTGCTACATGCGCGGCGTGCCGTACGTGAACCTGCCGACCACGCTGGTCGGGCAGGTGGACGCCGGGATCGGCGGCAAGCTCGCCGTCAACCACGAGGTGGCGAAGAACCTGATCGGCGGCTTCTCCCAACCGCTCGGCGTGATCTCCGACGTCTCGTTCCTGCGCACGCTCGACCGTCGCCAGCTGCGCGCGGGACTGGCGGAAGCGATCAAGAAGGCGATCATCGCCTCGCCGGCCTACTGGGACCTGATCGAGGACAGCGCCGAGCCGATCCTCGCGAGCGACCCCGATGCCCTCGAGCGCCTCGTGCACGGAGCGAGCGCGATCAAGGCTGAGCTGATCGCCCGGGACCCCTACGAGGAGGACTCGCGCCGCACGCTCGGGTTCGGCCATGCGCTGGCTCATCCGCTCGAGACGGTCACCGACTACAGCTCGCTGCTCCACGGCGAGGCCGTCGCGTTCGGGATGGTCGTGGAGGCACGCATGTCGGCCGCGCGCGGACTGCTCTCATCCGACACGCTCGAGCGGATCGTCGGCCTGCTGCGGCGAGTGGGGCTGCCCACCAGCGCCGAGGAGCTCCCGGCCCGAGTCGATGCCAAGCGGCTGCTCGCGGCGATCGAGCGGATCCGGCTGATCCGCGGCGGCGGCTACCGGTTCGTCCTGCCGATCGAGCTGGGCGAGACGGTGATCGCCGACGACGTCGCGCCGGAAGAGCTGCGCGCGGCGCTCGGCGCCTGCGGCATCGACGTGCCGCGATGACGGGGCCGCCGGCGGTCACGCACGTGGGGGTGACGGTGACCGACCTCGACCTGGCGATCCGGTGGTACGGCGACGTGCTGGGCTTCGAGCCGATCGGGCCGGCGGTCGAGGTGCGGGCCGGTGCGGGTCATGGCGGAGCGGTCGCGGCGGACGTGTTCGGGCCCCGCTTCGGCCGCTTCCGCCAAGCGCACCTCGCCGGCGCGAACGGGGTGGCGATCGAGCTGTTCGAGTTCGTCGAGCCGCCCAGCGACTGGCGTGCCGGGATCTTCCACATCTGCCTCGCGGTCGGCGACGTCGAGGCGGTGGCCGGCCGCATCGCCGCCACCGGCGGCCGACGCCGAACGTTGCGGGTGTGGCCGATCTTCCGCGACGAGCCGTACCTGACCTGTTACTGCGAAGACGCGTTCGGCAACGTGATCGAGCTGTATTCGCACAGTCACGAGCGCACCTGGGCGAACCGCTCGTGAGAGCGCGGCTGCTTGTGGTGGGGCTGGGCCGAATCGGGCGGCTGCACGCCACCAACCTGGCGGGGCGGGTGCCGGGCGCGGAGCTGCTCGGCGTGGTCGATGCGGTGGAGCAGGTGGCCCGTGCCGTGGGGGAGGAGCTCGGCGTGCCCTGGTCCACGTCGCTGGACGGGCTGCTCAGGGACGCCGACGGGATCGTGATCGCGGCTCCCACGAGCGTGCACGCCGATTTCGTCGAGCGGTGCGCCGGCGCAGGCAGGCACGTGTTCTGCGAGAAGCCGCTCGGGTTCGACCCCGATGCCGCGCGGCGCGCGGTCGCCGCCGCGCGCGCCGCCGGCGTGGCGCTGCAGGTCGGCTTTCAGCGGCGCTTCGACCCCGATTGGCTCGGCCTGCGGGAGGCGCTCCGGTCGGGGGAGCTGGGCCGGCTCGAGTTGTTTCGCGGCTCGCACCGCAACGCCGGCGAGCCCGCGGCGAGCGCGGACCTGGGCGACCTGTTCGTAGACGTGGCTATCCACGACCTCGACGCCGCGCGCTGGCTGGGCGGCGAGGTGACCGAGCTGCACGCCGCCGACCGGCCCGGCGCGGCCACGATCTCCCTGCGCTTCGAGAGCGGCGCGCTGGGCCTGATCGACGTGAGCCGTCGGGCCGGCTATGGCTTCGAGTGCTCGGCCGAGTTGGTCGGCTCGCGCGCGACTGCCCGAACGGGGCAGGCGCGAGGGCAGGTCGAGCTGCTGCGCGACGGCCTTGTCAGCGCGATGCTGCCCGCGGACCACGGGCAGCGTCACGAGGCGGCCTACGTGGCCGAGCTCGAGCACTTCGGGCAGGTCGCGCTGGGAGCGGCAGCGTGCGGCGCCGGTGGTGACGACGCCGTGGCCGCGCTGAAGCTCGCCCTGCTGGCGCGGCGATCGGCGGCGGTCGGCGCGCCGGTGCCCGCCGGGACACAGGCGCTGGCTGTGGCGTGACCGAGCTCGGCTTCGCCCTCGACGCGATCGCGCGCGCCGCGGGCACCGGCGTCCGGCAGGCGGTGCGATACCGGCGCGCCCGGCCGATGCGCGTGGCGTGAAGACGGCTCAGGCACTCGCGATCGCCGGCGGCCGGCAGGCGGTGCCGCCGGGAAGCCACGAGCGCTGGCCGCAGATCACGGCGACCGACCGCGCAGCGCTGGCACGCGTGCTCGACCGCGGCGTGCTGTGGGGCCCAAACGCTCCAGAGGTCAGCGCGCTAGAGGCCGAGTGGGCCGAGTACGTGGGGACGCGCTTCTGCCTGCTGACCAATAGCGGGACGGCGGCGCTCCACTGCGCCGTGGTCGCGGCGGGGGTCGGCCCGGGCGATGAGGTGATCGTGCCCGCGTTCAGCTTCGTGGCCACGCCGATGGCGGTGCTGCACGCGGGCGCCGTGCCGATCTTCTGCGACATCGACCCGCGTCTCCACACCCTCGACAGGGCTCGTATCGAGGAGCTCATCACCGCGAGAACGCGGGCGATCATGCCGGTGCACGCGCACGGCCTGCCGGCGGACATGGACGAGATCCGGACGGTCGCGGCAAGGCACGGGCTCGCGGTTATCGAGGACGCGGCCCAGGCGCACGGGGCCGCCTACCGAGGCGCGCGCACGGGAGCCCTCGGCGACGTCGCCGGCTTCAGCCTGAACGGCTCCAAGCACCTCGCCGCGGGGGAGGGCGGGCTGCTCGTGACCGATGACGAGCAGGCGCTGGTGGCGGCCCGGCGGCTGGCGATCTTCGGAGAGGACACCCCGCCGGTGACCCGGCCCGGCCGATACAGGGCGTACTGGTCACACGGCACGGGATGGAACTACAGATCGAACGAGCTGGTGGCCGCGCTGGCCCGATCCCAGCTGCGGCGCCTGGATGGGCGCCTCGCCACTGCTCAGGGCAACGCCGCGATCCTGAGCGCCGGGCTCGCGGGGCTGCCGGGGGTGGAGCCGCCGTACATCCCCAATGACCGCACCTGTTCCTTCTACCGCTACCGGCTGCGGCTCCGGCCGGAGGAGTTGGGCTTCTCGGGGCCGCCCGTGGAGCTGCGGGACAGGCTCCTCTACGCGCTCCAAAGCGAGGGCGTGGCGGCTTCGCTGTGGCAGCTTCTGCCGCTGCCCGCGCAGCCGGTGTTCCGGCGCGACCGTGTTGGGCCGTGGCAACCGGGAGCCGACTCTCAGCCGCTCCAGCCGTGGGATCGCCGCGCGCACCCGGAGGCCGCGCGCCTGCTCGAGAGCTCGATCGTGCTGGGTACGGCCGACGAGCCGATCTTCGACCAGCCGAGCGAGCTGATGGAGCGCTACCTGGAGGCGTTCGAGAAGGTGATCGCGAACATCGAGACGGTGTTCACGGCGGAGTACCGGCCCGTGCGGCCTTGGCCGCCGCGGGAGGTGTGACTAGCAGCGCACCGGCTTGTTGGGCTTGCCCGGGCGCAGGCAGCGGTCCACCCGCGAGGGGCTCTTGCCGGCGCGGATGCGCAGCCGGGTGTACTTGCCGATCGTCTCGGACTTGATCACGCGGATCTCGATCACCGTCCCGGCGGCAAAGCTGCGCTCCAGCGCACGCAGCACGATGCGCCTGCCCTTGGCGCCGATGCGCTTGCGCTTGTACGGGCAGCGCGCTCCCTTGCAGCGCACGCCCACGGTGGCGCCCTTCGGTGCGGTCACGGTGAGGACGTCGAGGTGGGCGCCGGTAGCGGTCGGATGGCCGGCGAAGTGCACGAGCGGAGCAGGGCTGAACACGCCCGGCGGGCGCCGCGCGACAACCACCGATTGCTGGGCCACGGCGGCCGCCCCGTCACGGTCGGTCACGCGCAGGGCCACCGGAAAGGTGCCGGCCCGGCCCCAGAAGTAGAGCGCGGTTTCGCCGACGGCATCGTCAAAGGCGCCGTCGCCGTCGAGGTCCCACGCCTGAGCGACGATCGGGCCGTCGGGATCGACGGCCGTCGAAGTGAGCGTGACGGGCTGACGGGTGACCGGTGTGGAGGGGACGACGGTGAAGGAGGGGAGGGGTGGGCGGTTGCGGACTACGACCGGCCGCGTGTCGCGAGCCGTCAGGAGACCGTCTCCTGCGCATAGCGTGACTTCATAGACCCTCGCAAGGGGAAACGTGCTCGTAACGACCGGTCCATTGGCGTCATTGCAGTCGCCGTCACCATCCAGATCCCAATTGAACGTGGTGGCCTCGGTCGAGGTCGAGGTGAACGTCACCGTCTCGCCTGTGAGCGGCTCGGTTGGCGAGTACGTGAAGGAGGCGGCCGGCACCGCCGCGGCTGGGCCAGCAAACGCGAGGGAACCGGCAACTACTGCTGCTGCTGCTAAAGCGAAAGCTTTGACGCTCAGATTGTCGCAGCCCGCTCCCCACCGTGCCGATAGAACTCCACCGGCTCGGCCGGCAGCGGCGTGTTGCCGAGGATCAGGTCGGCGGACTTCTCCGCAGTCATCATCACCGGCGCGTAGATGTTGCCGTTGGTCACGTAGGGGAATACCGAGGCGTCCACCACCCGCAGCCCCCCGATGCCGTGCACGCGCATGGTCGACGGGTCCACGACCGACATGCCGTCAACACCCATCCGGCAGGTGCAGGACGGGTGCAGCGCCGTCTCGGCGTCCTTGGCCACCCACTCGAGGATCTGCTCGTCCGTTTCCACCTCGGCGCCGGGCGACAGCTCGCCGCCGTCCAGGTCGGCCCACGCCGACTGGGACAGGATCTTGCGCGTCACGCGCACCGCCTCGACCCACTCGCGCCGGTCGTTCTCCGTCGACAGGTAGTTGAAGCGCAGCGCCGGCTTGGCGCGCGGGTCTGCCGAAACGGACTTCACGCTGCCGCGCACGTCGGAGTACATCGGCCCCACGTGCACCTGGTAGCCGTGGCCCCCGCCGCCCGGCGGCAGCGTGCCGTCGTAGCGCACCGCGATCGGCAGGAAGTGGTACATCAGGTTGGGGTACTTCACGTCCTCGTTGCTGCGCACGAAGCCGCCCGCCTCGAAGTGGTTGGTGGCGCCCGGGCCGGTCTTGCGCAGCAGCCACTGGAGGCCCACCTTGGGCCGGTTGCGCATCGCGAAGTAGGGCGCCATCGACACCGGCTGGGTGGCGCTGTGCTGCACGTACACCTCGAGGTGGTCCTGGAGGTTCTCCCCGACCCCGGGCAGGTCGTGCACGACGTCGATCCCCAGCGAGCGCAGCTCGTCCGCGGCCCCCACCCCGGAGAGCTGGAGCAGCTGCGGCGAGTTGATCGCGCCGCCGCAGAGCACCACCTCGCCCGCCTCGGCCCGGCGCACGCGCCGACCGCGCCCGGCGTACTCGACCCCGACCGCCCGGCCGCCCTCGAACAGGACGCGCGTGGTCAGGGCGCCCGTCTCGACCTTCAGGTTGGGTCGGCTCATCACCGGGTGCAGGTACGCCCGCGCGGCCGACAGCCGGCGGCCGTTGTGCACGTTGCGGTCGAACGCCGCGAAGCCCTCCTGGCGGTAGCCGTTCACGTCGTCGGTGAGCGGGTAGCCCGCCTGCTGCACGGCGGCGAAGAAGGCCTCGAACAGCGGCCCCCGCGCAGGGCCGCGCTCCAGCACCAGCGGCCCGTCGTGTCCCCGAAAGAGATCGTCGGGAGCCGCCGCGAGGCAGTTCTCCATCCGCTTGAAGTACGGCAGGCAGTGCGCGTGGTCCCAGGACTCCATGCCCGCGTCCGCGGCCCAGCGCTCGAAGTCCAGCGGGTTGCCGCGCTGGAAGATCATCCCGTTGACGCTGCTCGATCCGCCCAGCACCTTCCCGCGCGCGTGGTAGACGCGCCGGCCGCCCATGTGCGGCTCCGGCTCCGACTCGTAGCGCCAGTCGTAGAAGCGGTTGCCGATCGGGAAGGCGAGCGCCGCGGGCATGTGGATGAACACGTCCCACCACCAGTCGGGCCGCCCGGCCTCCAGCACCAGCACGCGGTTGGCGGGGTCCTCGGACAGGCGGTTGGCGAGCACGCTGCCCGCCGAGCCGCCGCCGACGATCACGAAGTCGTAGTGCCTGGCCACTCACGGCGTGATATATCACTAGCGACCCAGGCGTGTCGAGGGGGCCCGCGCGTGCATTCGGCACAAGAGCTGCGCAGTTCGGCGTTCGAGATCGAGGTTGCCGGCCGGGTGGTGCGGTTGCCCGACCTGTTCGAGGGCTTCGGTGAGCGCGATCGGCTCGGCGTGATCATCGGCCGGCCGGGCGGAGGACTCGGAGCGAGCGCGCTGATCACCGCGACGATCACGGCCTTCTACGACCTCCAGCGCGCCCGCGGTCCGGACTTCTTCATCTATCCCGACTACTACCTCTTCCATCTCGGGAAGCCGTTCGGCGACCACTCGCGGCTGGACATCTGGCCCGCGCACAAGGACGTGGTCGTAACCCCCGAGCCGCCGGAGGTGCTGCGCGCCGTCAACGACCATGCCATCACGCGGCTGCTGGTCGAGGATGGCGAGCCGCGCGACGGCCACCTCGGCGCCGAAGAGCTGGCCAGCGCACGGGCGCGCATCAAGACCTGCTTGACCTACTCGCCGTCGGGGCGCGTGGCCGACCCCGACGTGCGGGTGGCCTCCAACGCGGTGGTCGAGGGCTACGTGAACACCACGCTGGACCCCGAGCAGCGCGCGGCGGAGCAGCGCGCGCGGCGGGCGGACGCCCGCGCCGACGAGATCGCGGCGCGCGGGGATGAGATTCCGCGGAGCAGCGCAGCCGCATCAAGCGCGCCCGGGAGGCGCTCGTCGAGAACGGCGTGCCGGTCGAGACCTACCGGCGCATCGAGTTGGACGAAGCGCTCGCGCGGCTGGTTTGACCACCCACGGCAAGACCTGATATATCAGGGCGCGTCCTGCCGCCAGAGAGGAAGGTCCCCCAGTGCCAGAGGTAAACGAGCACCCCGAGATCCTGCAGTACAGCCGCCTCGCGAAGTCGCCGTACTTCTACGCGTCGCGACGCCACGGCGTCCAGATGTACAGCGTCTACAACCACACCTATCACCCGCGGCACTACGGGGACCCGGTGGAGGAGTACTGGCACCTGCTGAACGGGGTGACGCTCTGGGACGTGGGGGTCGAGAAGCAGATCGAGATCAGCGGGCCGGACGCCTTCGACTTCACCCAGCTGCTCGTGGCGCGCGACCTCAACAAGTGCGCGGTCGAGCAGTGCAAGTACGTGTTCCTCTGCCTGCCCGACGGCGGCATCATCAACGACCCCGTGCTGCTGCGCGTGGAGGAGAACCGCTTCTGGCTCTCGCTCGCCGACAGCGACGTCGAGCTGTGGGCCCGCGGCGTCGCCTACAACGGCGGCTACGACGTGACCATCAAGGAGCTCGACGTCGGACCGGTGCAGGTGCAGGGGCCCAAGTCCAAGGACGTCATGGTCGACCTGTTCGGCGAGAGCATCCTCGACATCCCCTACTACTACATGCGCGCGTACGAGCTGAACGGCATGAAGGTGCTCGTCTCGCGCACCGGCTACACCTCGGAGCTGGGCTTCGAGATCTACCTGTACGAGGCGAGCAAGAACGGCGTGAAGCTCTGGGATGCGGTGCTCGAGGCGGGCAAGCCGCATGACCTCGCGGTGATCGGACCCTGTCACATCCGCCGCATCGAGGGCGGCATTCTCGCCCTCGGACCGACGTGCGACATGTGGTACGACACGAACCCCTACGAGGTCGGCATGGGATACGACTGGATGGTCGACCTCGAGCAGGCCTCCGACTTCATCGGCAAGGAGGCGCTCGCGAAGATCAGGCAAGAGGGGCCGAAGCGCAAGCTCGCGGGAGTCGAGATCGGCGGCAGCGGGCTCGGCTCGTACAACGACGGCTCGATGATCGACGTGTTCCCCGTGCACGTGGGCGGGAGCCGCGTCGGAAAGGTCACCTCGGCCTGCTACTCGCCCAGGCTCGAGAAGAACATCGGCTACGCGATGGTGCCGATCGAGCACTCGGAGCTCGGCACCGAGCTCGAGGTCGAGCGGCCCGGCGAGACGGTCAGCGCGGTGGTCGTGGAGATGCCGTTCGTGGATCCCGAGAAGGAAACCCCGAAGCAGGAGCTGAGCGCCACCGCCAGCGGGCAGGACTGACGCATGAGCGGTCCCGCCGTGCCGGCGACCGCCCGCGCCGTCGTGATCGGCGCGGGCATCGTCGGCAACAGCCTTGTGCACCACCTCGCCCGGCTGGGCTGGAGCGACCTCGTGCTGATCGACAAGGGCCCGCTGCCCAACCCGGGCGGCTCGACCGGGCACGCGTCGAACTTCATCTACCCGGTCGACCACTCGCGCGAGATGACGGCGCTGACGCTGGACAGCATGGCCCAGTACGAGGCGCTCGGAGTGCGCACCGAGTGCGGCGGCCTCGAGGTCGCCCGCACCGAGGAGCGCATGGAGGAGCTGCGGCGGCGCATGTCCTCGGCCGCGTCCTGGGGCGTGGACGGCGTCTCGCTGGTCACCCCCGCGGAGGTCAAGGAGCTCGTCCCGTACATCGACGAGAGCGTGATCGTCGGCGGCTTCTACTCGCCGACGGTGAGCGTGGTCGACTCGCTGCGCGCCGGCACACTGATGCGCGAGGAGGCCACGGAGGCGGGTGCCCTGACCGTGTCGGCGAACACCGAGGTGCTCGGCATCGACACCGAGCGCGGGCGCGTGAAGCGAGTGCGCACCACGCGCGGCGACGTGGACACCGACGTGCTGGTGATCGCCTGCGGCGTCTGGAGCCCGCGGCTGGCGCGCATGGCCGGCGCCTCGATCCCGCTCACGCCGGCTGTCCACCAGATGATCGACATCGGCCCGGTGCCGCGCTTCGCCGGCGCCAAGAGCGCCATCGAGCACCCGATCGTGCGCGACATGGACACGAACATGTACGAGCGCCAGGACGGCAGCGGGCTCGAGGTGGGCTCCTACGCGCACCGGCCGATCCTGCACGACCCCGAGGAGATCCCCGCGATCGAGGAGGCGGCTCTCTCGCCCACCGAGCTGCCCTTCACCGAGGACGACTTCGTCCAGCAGATGGAGCATGCGCTGGAGCTGATGCCGGAGATCGTGGGCGACGAGTCGGTGGGCATCAAGTACGCCATCAACGGTCTGCTCTCGCTGACGCCCGACGGCCTGCCCGTGCTGGGCGAGACGCCCGAGGTGAAGGGCCTGTGGTCGGCCGCTGCGGTCTGGGTGAAGGAAGGCCCGGGCGTCGGTCGCGCCCTGGCGGAGTGGATGGTGGAGGGCGAGCCGGAGATCGACCTGCAGGCCTCCGACGTGGCGCGCTTCCACGAGCACCAGAAGAGCGTCTCCCACGTGCGCGCGCGCGCCGCCGAGGGCTTCAACAAGACCTACGGGATCGTGCACCCGGGCGAGCAGTGGGGGTCCAGCCGCGACGTACGGCTGTCGCCCTTCAACGAGCGCGAGCGCGAGCTCGGGGCGGTCTTCTACGAGGCCGCCGGCTGGGAGCGCCCGCACTGGTACGAGTCGAACCGGCCGCTGGTCGAGGAGTTCGACGTCGGTGAGCGCGAAGCGGAGTGGGACTCGCGCTGGTGGTCGCCGATCATCAACGCCGAGCACCTCGCGATGCGCGACCGCGCCGCGATGTTCGACCTGACCGCCTTCTGCGTGTTCGACGTGGTCGGCCCGGGAGCGCTCGAGTCGGTGCAGCGCGTGTCGATGCGCCAGATGGACGTGAAGCTCGGCAAGGTCGTCTACACGCCGGTGCTCACGCCGCGCGGCGGCTTTCGCTCCGACCTCACGATCATGCGCCTCGCCGACGAGCAGTTCCGCGTCGTCACCGGCGGCGCCCACGGCATGGCCGACCTGAAGTGGTTCGCCGACCACCTGGTCGAGGACGGCACCGCGCAGATCTTCGACCTGACCTCCAGCTGGTGCACGCTCGGCCTCTGGGGACCGCGGGCGCGCGACATCCTCGCGAGCACGACCGGCGACGACGTGTCGCACGAGGGCTTTCCGTTCGCCACCTGCCGCACGATCGAGATGGGGCCGCTGCGCGTGATGGCGTCGCGCATCTCGTACGTCGGCGACCTCGGCTGGGAGCTGTACGTGCCGATCGAGCAGGGCGCGCGGCTGTGGGACACGGTGGCCGAGGCGGGCGAGCCGCACGGCGTCGTGCCCGCCGGCATCGGCGTGTACGGCACCACCGGCCGGCTGGAGAAGTGCTACCGCGCCTTCGGCTTCGAGCTGGACGGCGAGTACGACGTGGTCGAGGCCGGCATGGCCTGGGGCAAGGTCAAGGAGGAGGACTTCGTCGGCAAGGAGGCGCACGTGCGCCACCGCTCGGAGGACCCGGCGGCCGTGATGTGCACGCTGACGGTCGACGACCACACGGCCGCCGACGGCCGCAGGCGCTACATGCTCGGCGGCGAGCCGATCCAGACGCGCGACGGCGCTCCGCTCACCGACGCCAAGGGGCGGCGCTCGTTCGTGACCAGCGCGGGCGCGGGGCCGTCGGTCGGCAAGCACCTGCTGATGTCGTACCTGCCGCCCGAGTACGCGAACGTCGGCGAGGAGCTGGCCGTGCTGTACATGAACGAGCTCTTCCCGGTGACCGTCGCGGTGGCCGGCTCCACGCCGATCTTCGACCCGGACAACGAGCGGGTCAAGGCGGCCGGCGCGGTACCGGCATGAGGATCCTCGTCTGCGTCAAGCGCGTGCCGCTGACCGGCGGCAAGATGGTGCTGACCGCCGACGAGCAGAGCCTCGAGACGCGCCACCTGGGCTTCACGATCAGCCCCCACGAGGAGTGCGGCGTAGAGGAGGCCGTGCGTTTGGTGGAGCAGCACGGCGGCGAGATCACCGTGCTGACGCTGGGCCCGCCCGAGGCCGAGGAGCAGATCCGCGAGACGCTCGCCATCGGGGCCGACCGCGGCATCCTGCTGGCGGACGGCGGCGAGGAGTGGGACCCGCAGGCGACCGCCGCGGCGATCGTCGCCGAAGCCGGCGACTTCGACTTGATCATCTTCGGCAACGAGTCTGCCGACTCGGGCAACTACCAGGTCGGCATCCGGGTCGCTCACGCGCTGGGCCGGCCGGTCGTGACGGGCCTCAAGGGTCTTTCGATCGAGGACGGTCGGGCGCGCTGCGAGCAGGAGGTGGCCGGCGGGCGCGACGTCTACGTCGTGCCGCTCCCCGCCGTGGTGACCGTGCTGGAGGGCATCAACCTGCCGCGCTACCCGTCGGTGCCGGCGAAGCTGCGTGCGCGCCAAAAGCCAGTTGAGGCCAAGACGCCGGAGCGACCTTCGTCGCGCCTGGAGAAGCTGCGCCTGGTGGTGCCGCCCGGCCAGGGCAAGCAGGCGGAGATCCTCGGCCAGGGGCCCGACGCGGCCCCCGCGGTCGTGGAGGTCATGCGCGAGCTGGGGGTCGCCTGATGGCGGTGCTGGTGCTGGTCGAGCACGGCGAGGACGAGCTTTCGCGGCAGGCCATCGCATTCGCGAGCGGGCTCGGGGAGGTCGAGGCGCTCGCCATCGACGGGGACGCGAGCGGGTGGCCGGTCGAGCGCGCGCATGTGGCCGAGGGCATGGATTCCTACGCGCCCGGCGCCTGGGCGCGCGCTCTCGAGGAGGTCATCGATCGGGTCGCTCCGACCGCCGTCGTGGCGGCGGGAACGAACAGAGGCAACGAGGTGCTCGCGTACGTGGCCGCCCGGCGGGACCTGCCGTTCGCGGCCAACTGCGTTTCGCTGCTCGCCCAGGACTCCGCCGGGGGCGCGTCCGCGAACGGCGGCGAGTCGCTCACCGTCACCCGCGTCCGCTGGGGCGGCAGCCTGCTCGAGGAGGCTCGCATCCACTCGTCGCTGCCGCTGCTCTCGGTCGCGCCCCACGCCGTGCCGGCGGCCGAGGGCGCCGGCTCGCCCGAGGTGGAGACGTTCACCCCCGAGCTCGACGAGTCCGACCTGCTCGTCCAGGTGGCCGAGCACGTGGACGAGGTCTCGACCGGGATCTCGCTCGCCGAGGCCAAGGTCGTGGTCAGCGGCGGACGCGGCGTCGGGTCGGCTGACGGCTTCGGCATCATCGAGGAGCTGGCCGCCCAGCTGGACGCGGCGGTCGGCTGCTCGCGCGTGGTGACGAGCGCCGGCTGGCGCCCGCACACCGACCAGGTCGGGCAAACCGGCACGAAGGTGTCGCCCGACCTCTACATCGCCTGCGGCATCAGCGGCGCCACCCAGCACATCGCGGGGTGCAAGGGCGCGAAGAAGATCCTCGCGATCAACTCCGACGCCGAGGCTCCGATCCTCGCCAGCGCCGACTACGCCGTGATCGGCGACCTGACCGAGATCGTGCCGGCGATCACGGCCGAGCTGAGGAAGGCGCGGGCGCCATAGACATCGCACTCGGCGCCCTGGGGCTGGTGGTGGCCCTGTCCATCAGCGGCGTCCTCTTCGCACGCCGCGCGCGGCTGCTTGTCGGGCTCGTGCGGATGGGCAAGCCGACCGACCGCTCCGGCGACCTCCCCCAGCGCGCCCGCAACGAGGCCGAGATCGTCCTGGGCCAGCGCAAGCTGCTCCAGCGGCTCGTGCCCGGCCTGATCCACGCGGCGATCTTCTGGGGCTTCCTCGTCCTGCTCCCGACGATCGTGATCGCGATGATCGGCGCGGTCGACCGCGACTCGACGCTGCCGTGGCTCGGCCACCAGGGCTGGTTTGCCTTCCTCGTGGACTTCTTCGCCGTGCTCGTCCTGCTCGGCGTGATCGGCGCTCTGGCGATCCGCAAGGTCCAGCGGCCGGCGCGCTTCGAGGGCAGCCATCTGGGCGAGGCCGACCTGATCCTGGCGATGATCGCGGGGATCGTCACCACGCTGCTGCTCTGGCACGCGTCGCGGATCGCGCTGGGCCTGAACGAGTGGCCGGCCGGCTGGTCGCCGGTGTCGAACGCCCTCTCCGGATCGTTCGGCGACGGCGGGGTGACGAAGGTGCTCGAGCGCGCGTTCGTGTGGGCGCACGTGCTGATCATCCTCAGCTTCCTCGCCTACCTCCCGCACTCCAAGCACCTCCACATCGCCACGGCGGCGGTGAACGTGTTCTTCACGCGCACGCGAGCGCGGGGGCGCCTCGAGCCGCTGCGCTTCGACGGCCCCGAGGAGGAGATGCGCTTCGGGGCCGGCACCGTGGCGGACCTGACCTGGAAGCAGACGCTCGACACGTTCTCCTGCACCGAGTGCGGGCGCTGCCAGGACGTCTGCCCGGCCTGGGCGACCGGCAAGGAGCTCTCGCCCAAGCTGCTGATCATGGCGCTGCGCGACCAGGTCTTCGAGGACGGGCCGCCGCTGCTGCGCGGCGCCGATGGCTTCGAGGCGCAGCCGCTCGTGCCGGGTGCGGTGACCGACAACGTCGTCTGGGACTGCGTCACCTGCGGCGCCTGCGTGCGCGAGTGCCCGGTGTCGATCGAGCACGTGGACCACATCATCGATCTGCGCCGTCACCTGGTGATGATGGAGTCGCGCTTCCCGGCTGAGGCCGAGCCGATGCTGCGCGACGTGGAGCGCGCCGGCAATCCCTGGGGCAAGCCGCAGACCGAGCGCGCCGACTGGGCCGAGCGGCTCGGCGTGCGCGTGCTGGAGCCGGGCGATCCGGCGCCGGAGGTCCTCTACTGGGTCGGCTGCGCGGCTTCCTTCGACGAGCGCGCCCGGACGGCGGCGGAGTCCACGGCGAAGCTGCTCAAGGCCGCCGGCGTGGACTTCGCGATCCTGGGGCCGCGCGAGTCCTGCACGGGCGATCCGGCGCGCCGGATGGGCAACGAGTACCTGTTCCAGGCACACGCCGAGCAGAACGTGAGCACGCTCAACGAGTCGGGCGTGACCAAGATCGTGGCGAGCTGCCCGCACTGCTTCAACACCTTGGGGAACGAGTACCCGGACTTCGGCGGCTCGTACGAGGTGGTGCACCACTCCGAGCTGCTCGCGGATCTCGTGGCCGAGGGGCGGCTGTCGCCGAACGGCAGCAACAAGGAGATCACCTACCACGACTCGTGCTACCTGGCCCGGCACAACGACGTGCTCGAGGGTCCGCGCTCGATCGTCTCGGCCGTCGGTCAGCCGATCGAGATGGAGCGCAGCGGCAAGCGCACCTTCTGCTGCGGCGCCGGCGGGGCCCACATGTGGATGGAGGAGCGGGCCGGCCTGATCAACGAGGAACGAGCGCGCGAGGCGGCCTCGACGGGAGCCGAAACGCTCGCGGTCGCCTGCCCGTTCTGCACGGTGATGCTGGACGACGGGGTGAAGGCCAACGGCTCGGAGATGCGCGTGGCCGACGTTTCGACGCTGCTGGCCGAGTCGCTCGACGATTCAGGCGCCTAGCCGCTCCAGTGCCGCGCGGCGCCAGCGTTCCGTTCGGCCCACCTCGTTGAACGTGTAGAGGTGGAAGCCGGCGACGCGGGCGGCCGGGTCGGTCGCGCACGGCGCCAGCTCGCGCACGAGCCGGTCCGGCTTGAACTGCCGCCTTACGAGGCGCGATATCCAGTTGCGGTGGTGGCTGACGAAGCGCGCCGACTCGCCCAGCCCGATCTTCATCGAAACCCGCAGCAGCTTCGCGTACGGGACGTTGCCGGGCACGCCGATCCAGATCGGCAGGACCGTGCCCCGCCGGCGCACCTCCGCGATCCAGGCGGCGATCACCTCGGCGTCGAAGCAGAGCTGGCTGACGATGTGGGTCGCCATCGGCGCCTTGGCGAACATCGCCCGGATCGTCTCCTCGTCGCTGATCAGGTGGTGGCTCTCCGGGTACCCGGTGATTCCGATCGCGTCGAAGTCGGCCCGGCGCGACCCGATCGCCTCGAGCAGCTCCGCGGCGCCGGTGAACTCGCCGGCCGGATCCGCGGCGTCGCCGGCGAGCACGAACAGCTCGCGCACGCCGCCGGCGTGCAGGCGCTCGAGCAGCTCTGCCAGGTGGCCGCGGTCGCGCACCAGCCGCGCCGAGATGTGGGGGACGGTGTCGTAGCCGGCGCGCGTGAGCCGCTCCGTCAGCTCGAGCGTGGCGTCCAGGCCCTTGCGCGGGGAGGCCGTGACGGTGACCTGCACGTCGGTCCCGAGCTGAGCCAGCACCTCGTCCTCGATGCCGTCGAGCGGCAGGACCTCGAAGCGCGCGCTGCGCAGCAGGTCCGCCAAGCGCGCCGATTCCGGATGGGCGCGAGCTGGTGAGCGCGACGCCGTCATCGCTGATATATCAGGCTACCAGGGCGGTCCAGCGCGCCAAGCCTGATATATCTGACCCGTGGCTGCCGTGCCCACGAGCCCCCCCGCCGACGAGGCGCCGTCGATCAAGCTGGAGGCGGACCGCGCCTACGTCGAGCTGCGCGACCGCATTGTCACCCTGCGGCTGGCCCCGGCGACCGTCCTGCGCGAGGACGAGCTGATGCGCGAGATGGAGGTCGGCCGCACGCCGCTGCGCGAGGCGGTCAAGCGCCTGGCGCTCGAGAACCTGGTCGCGGTGCAGCCCCGGCGCGGCACGTTCGTGTGCCCGGTCGAGGCCTCGGACATCGTGAACATCACCGAGGTCCGAGCCGAGCTGGAGGGGTACGCCGCCGAGCTCGCCGCGCACCGTCTCGACGAGGGCCACCGCGCCGCGGCAGAGGCCCTGCTGCGCGAGGTCGAGGAGCTCGCGGCCCCGGACAACCAGGACTGGCTGATGCGCTTCGACGAGCGCATCCACCGCTTCACCTGGGAGGCCGCCGGCAACCCCTACCTGGGCGAGACGCTCGAGCGCTACTTCACCCACTCGCTGCGCATCTGGTACCTCGTGCTCGACCGGCTGCCCGGGCTCGGCCACGCGGTGCACGACCAGACGCGCCTGCTCGAGGCGCTGCTGGCGGGCGACGGCGACCGCGCGCACCGCCTCATGCGCGAGCACGTGCTGGACTTCCAGCGCGAGATCCTCGCCGCGTTCAGCCGGAGCTGAGGCCTTGACCACGCGCATGTTCGTCGACGGCGAGTGGTGCGATGCCGCCGGCGGCGCGACGGCCGAGGCCACCAGCCCCGCCACGGGCGAGTCGCTCGGCCCCGTGGCCGAGGGCACCAGGGACGACGCCCGCCGCGCGATCGCGGCCGCCAACGCCGCCTTCCCCTCCTGGGCGGCCCGCACCGGCTTCGAGCGCGCTGAGCTGCTCCACCGCGTGGCCGACGCCTGCGAGCGCCGCAGCGACGAGCTGGCCCGCATCCTCACCCTCGACCAGGGCAAGCCGCTCAAGGCGGAGGCCGAGGGCGAGGTAGGCGAGCTGATCGAGTTCTGGCGCATGGCCGCCGAGGACGGTAAGCGCATCAAGGGCACGATCCCGGAGAGCGCCGCGCCGGGCCGGCGCGTGCTGCTGCTGCGGCGCCCGCTCGGGGTCCTCGGGCTGATCACTCCCTGGAACTGGCCCTACACGATGCCCGCGGAGGTGCTGGCCCCCGCGCTGGCGTGCGGCAACACCGTGGTGTGGACGCCCGCGCCGTCGACAGCCGTCTGCTCCGGCGTGCTCGCGGAATGCGTGGCCGAGGCGGACCTGCCGCCGGGCGTGTTCAACATGGTGCTCGGCCCCGGCCCCGAGGTGGGCGACGAGCTGGCCGCCAACCCCGGCACGCGGGCGGTGGCCTTCACCGGTTCGACCGAGACCGGCCTCACCGTCGCCCGCCGCGCCGCCGGCAAGGCCCAGCTGCTGGAGATGGGCGGCAACGGGCCATTCGTCGTCATGCACGACGCGGACCTGCCGGCGGCGGCGGAGGCGGCTCGCGTGGGCGCCTTCCTCGGCGCCGGCCAGAGCTGCTCGGCGGCCGAGCGCCTGCTCGTGCACGACGCCGTCCGCGACGAGTTCGTCGAGCTGCTCGCCGCCCAGGTTGAGGAGGAGGTGCGGCTGGGCGACCCGTTCGACGACGCCACCACGATGGGCCCCGTGAACAACGAGCCGGGTGCCGCCAAGATGGACCTGCACGTGGCCGACGCCGTGGAGCGCGGCGCCAGGTTGGTCACCGGCGGCAGCCGCGCCGGCGGCTTCCCGACCGGCCTCTACTGGCAGCCGACCGTGCTCGACGACGTGCCCCTCGACTCGATCGCGGCCACGCAGGAAACGTTCGGGCCGATCGCCCCGATCCTCCCGATCGCCTCGCTCGAGCAGGCGATCGAGCAGACGAACGCGCAGTCGTACGGGTTGATGGCCGCCATCTTCACCGCCGACCTGGCGGCCGGCATGCGCTACGCGGACTCGGTGCACATGGGCCTCGTGAACATCAACGAGACGACCAACTACTGGGAGCCGCACCTGCCCTGGGGCGGGCGCGCCCGCTCACAGAGCGGGATCGGACGCGTCGGCGGCGCGCACGCCATGGACACGCTCACCGAGCTGCAGACCGTGCTCTTTAAGGCCTGATTGAGCGCCGCGCGCGCGACTGGCATCGGGCCTGATGCCTGATATATCATCGCCGCAGTGACTGACTCGGACGGCATCGCTGCCGTTGAGACCATCGAGCAGGTCCCGCCGCCCGGCACATCGAACGGCGAGCCGCTCGTCCGCGCCGAGGGGATCTGGAAGGTGTTCGGGTCCGGGGCCGACAAGATCATCGGCTCGCCCGACGCGGAGCTGTCGCGGTCGGAGCTGCAGCGCAAGACCGGCTGCGTGATCGCCGTGCGCGACGTCTCGCTCGACATCAAGCCGGGCGAGGTGTTCGTCGTCATGGGGCTGTCCGGCTCGGGCAAGTCGACGCTCGTCCGGACGCTGATCCGGCTGATCGAGCCCACCGCCGGCAAGATCACGATCACCGGCCGGGACGTGATGCAGGCCGACGCCGGCCAGCTGCGCGACCTGCGCCGCCACACCGTCTCGATGGTGTTCCAGCACTTCGGACTGCTGGCCCACCGGCGCGTGATCGACAACGTCGCCTTCGGCTTGGAGATCCAGGGCATGCCGAAGGGCGAGCGGCTGGCGCGCGCGAGCGAGGTGCTCACCCTGGTGGGCCTGGAGGACGCGGCCAACCAGTTCCCCGACCAGCTCTCCGGCGGGATGCAGCAGCGCGTCGGGCTTGCGCGCGCGTTCGCGGTCGACCCCAAGCTGATGCTCTACGACGAGCCGTTCAGCGCGCTCGACCCGCTGATCCGCCGCGACATGCAGGACGAGGTCTGCCGCCTCCAGGTCGAAACCGGCAAGACGATGCTCTTCATCACGCATGACCTGCCCGAGGCGCTGCGACTCGGCGACCGGATCGCGATCATGCGCGACGGCGCGATCGTGCAGCTCGGCACGCCGGAGGAGCTGGTCGGCTCGCCGGCCGACGACTACGTGGCGAACTTCGTGCGCGACATCCCGCGCACGCACGTCCTCACGCTGCGATGGATCATGCGCGACCCCAAGCCGGGCGAGGAAGCCGGCGGTCCGGAGCTCGACGTGACCACCAAGGTCAAAGACGCGGTGCCGATGGCCGCCGCCACCGACGGGCCCGTGCGCGCGGTCGAGAACGGTCGCTGCGTCGGAATCGTGGACCGCGTGTCGATCCTCCAGGCGATGGCGGACGTGCCCGAGCCAGCAGCCGATCGCAGCAGCCCTGCCGGTGGCAGTAGCTAGCGGCAGGCTCGCCGCGCCGGCGGCCTTCGTGCCGACGTCGCGCTGGCGCGGCCGGCCGTCTCGAGTCGGGGCGATCTTCGGCCTGATGCTGGTGGCGTACTTCCTGCTCAAGGGCGACTACGACTGGCCGACGTCGTTGACCTGGCAGGAGCTGCCCAACCGCCTCGACAGCGCCCAGGGCTGGTTGCTCGACCAGCGCACCGCCACCAATCCGAACCCCTTCTTCGCGGTGCTCGAGGGCTTCCGCTCGCTGTGCGAGTGGCTCGTCACGGCCTTCATCGACATCTTCGAGTGGTTGACCTGGATCGGCACGATCGCGGCCTCGGTGCTCCTCGTATGGCGCTTCGGAGGGTGGCGGGCTTCCTTGATCGTGTTCGGTGCCTTCGTCTCCTTCGCGCTGATGGGGCTGTGGGAGGAGAGCATCCAGACGCTCGGGCTGATGCTGGCCGCCGTGCTGCTCTCGCTCGCGATCGGGATCCCGCTCGGCATCCTGGCCGGCCGCCGCGAGGGCTTCTACCGCGCGATCACGCCGGTGCTGGACGCGATGCAGATCGTGCCGGCGTTCGCGTACCTGATGCCGATCGTGATCCTGTTCTCGGTCGGGCCGGGCGCGGCCGTGATCTGCACCATGATCTACGCGGTGCCGCCGGCGGTGCGCATCACCGCGCTCGGCATCCGCGGCGTCGCCCCAGACTCCGTCGAGGCGGCGCGCGCGTTCGGGTCGACGGCGGCCCAGACGCTGCTCAAGGTGCAGCTGCCCCTGGCCCGCCGTGCCGTGCTGCTGTCGGTCAACCAGACGATCATGTTCGCGCTCTCGCTGGTCGTGATCGCAGGACTGATCGGCGGCCGCGGGCTCGGCGACGTGGTCACCAACGGGCTCTACTCGAACGCGGCGCTGGCCATCCTCGCCGGCATCGCGATCGTGATCATGGCGATCGCGCTCGACCGCGCCACCGCTGCGATCGCCGAGCGCACCGACCCTACGCGCCAGCACCTCACCGACGAGGGCCGCCGGCGCGCGCGCAGGATGACGCTCGCCACGCTCGGCGTGATCGTCGCGATCGTGCTGGTGGCCCGCGGGCTCGGCGCGGACGCGATCTTCCCCGGCCAGTTCGAAACCTCGACGACCGTCTACGCGGCGAACATCCACGACGACCTGCTGCGCTGGATCCAGTCGGTGCTGGACTACGTGCAGGACCCGAGCTCGTTCATCTTCGGCATCACGGAGCCGGTCGGGAACTTCCTGCTATCCAAGTTCCTCGAGCCGCTGCGGCTGGTGCTCGTGGAGACGCCGTGGTTCGTCGTCCTCGCGGCCCTGTCGGGGATCGCGTACGTGCTGAGCGGGCTGCGGCCGGCGATCACCACGCTCCTGATGCTCGCGGCGATTGGCGTGATGGGCGTCTGGGCGGTCGCGATGGACACCGCCTCGCAGGTGCTGGTGGCCACGGCGCTGGCGGTCCTGTTCGGGATCGTGATCGGCGTCTGGGCGGCGGAGAGCCCACGCGTGGAGCGGATGCTGCGACCGCTGCTGGACACCCTCCAGACGCTCCCGCAGCTCGTCTACATCATCCCGTTCATCTACTTGATGCCGGTGTCGCGGATACCGGGTGTGGTGGCCTCGGTGCTGTACGCGATCCCGGTCGTGATCCGGCTGGTCACAAGCGGCGTGCGCAACGTCTCGCCGGCCAGCGTCGAGGCGGCGTCCGCGTTTGGCGCCTCGCGCATGCAGGTGCTCTTGAAGGTCAAGATTCCGCTGGCGCGCGAGAGCATCATGCTCGGCGTCAACCAGGGGATCATCATGGTCCTCGCGGTTGTTGTGATCGGCGGCCTGGTCGGCTCCGGCGCGCTGGGCGACATGATCGCGCGCGGGCTGCAACGCAACGAGTTCGGCGAGGGGGTCGTGGCATCGCTCGCGATCCTCGCGCTCGGCATTGCGCTCGACCGCGTCACACAGGGACAGCGAAGGGCTCAACCACGATGAGGAGGGGGCTTCTCATGAGAGAGGGAACTGGAATGCGTGCCAGGCACGTACTGGTCGTCGCGCTAGCGCTGGTGATCGCGCTGTTCGCGGCGGCCTGCGGTTCGTCGAAGGACGAAAGCAACTCGGGTAGCAGCGGTGGTACCGCGGCGTCCGGCAAGGACTGCGGCAAGGTCGTGCTCAACGAGCAGGCGTGGGCCGGCTCGACGGCCAACACCTACATCGCCAAGGCGGTGCTGGAGGACAAGCTCGGCTGCCAGGTCGAGGTGACCAAGATCGCCGAGATCCCGGTGTTCCAGGCCATGGCCGACGGCAAGGTCGACGCCGTCCTGGAGGACTGGCAGCACGTCGACGAGTACGGCAAGTACATCGACCAGGCCGGCACCGTGGTGCAGGGCGGTCCGCTCGGCGTGGAGGGCCACATCGGCTGGTTCATCCCGAAGTACCTGATGGACGAGCACCCCGAGTTCGCGACGTGGGAGGGGCTGAAGGGCAAGGAGGACCTGTTCAAGACCGCCGAGTCCGGCGACCAGGGCATGTTCCTAGGCGGCGACCCCAGCTACGTGCAGAAGGACAAGGAGCTGATCGAGGCCCTCGGCCTCAACTTCAAGCACATCACCGCCGGCGCCGAGCCGGCCCAGGTGGCGCGCTGGAGCCAGCTGTACAAGCAGAAGAAGCCGGTCATCTTCTACTGGTACACACCGCAGTACCTCAACCAGGAGTACGACCTGGCCGAGGTGAAGCTGCCGCCGCGCAGCGACGCGAACAAGGACTGCAAGGACGACTCCAAGGCCGGAGGCGACCCCCAGCAGTACAAGTGCGAGTACGACGTGACGATCATCAACAAGCTGTTCAGCAAGAAGTTCGCCGACAGCGGCTCGCCCGCCTTCGACGTGCTGAAGAAGATGAAGCTCACGAACGAGGACCAGGAGCAGGTCGCGAAGGCGATCGCAGGCGACAAGGTGGACCCGGAGAAGGCCGGCAAGGACTGGGTCGCCGACAACGCCGCCAAGGTCGACGCCTGGCTCTAGTCAGCCACGCCTAGACGACGCAGCGCTTGGAGAGCCCCGCAACCGCGGGGCTCTCCCGTTGCCGGGCGATACAGAAAGCGGCCGTCGAGGTAGAGCCCGTCGAGGCCCATCGCCAGGAAGGCCTCCACCGCATCCTGAGGGGATTCCACTATCGGCTTTCCGCGGCGATTGAACGACGTGTTGAGCAGGATGGGGACGCCCGTCAGAAGGTGGAATTCGCGTAGCAGGCGCACAAGGAACGGATCTCCACCGGCGCCCACCACCTGGACGCGTGCGGTGCCATCGACGTGGACGATCGCAGGCGCCTCCCTCACGCAACGATCGTTGGCCTTGGCGACCACCAGCATGAACGGGTCCGCCGCTGCTGACGGGGCGAAGTAACGGTCGAAGTGCTCCTCGAGCACCATGGGAGCCAGAGGGCGAAACGGTTCGCGCTGCTTGATGTGCCGGTTGATCCGCTCCCTCATTGCGGGGTTCCTCGGGTCCGCCAGCACGCTGCGCCCGCCGAGCGCTCGCGGACCGATCTCCGAGGCACCGTTGAAGACACCGATCGCCGCGCCCTCGGCAAGTACACGAGCTAAGGCCTCCGGCCGGTCGATGGCCGGATTCTCGGCGAGATCCGCAATCTTCGCGCTGGCCGCTCGCAGGCCTTCGGAGGCGTCATATGTCCGGCCGGGACGCGCGATTGCCGGCATCAGCGCTCCGCCACGCAGCGTCATTCGAAAGGATCCTGGGAGCCGCTCACGCAGGTCGAGCCAGAGAGCTCCGAGCCCCAGGCCCGAGTCGCCTGCGTAGGGGGGAACAACCAGCGCACGCCCCTCCGGCAGGTGCGCCGCCAGGACGCCGTTTGCCACGGTGTTCAACCCGCAGCCACCGGCAATACAGAAGACATCGAACTCTCGGTTTGCGATGAGCTCGTAGCAATGCAGCAGCCCCATGTTCAGGATCTCCTGCATGCTCGCGGCGAGGTCGGCACGAACGGCGAAGGAGTGGGCCTCGTCGCGCAAGTGGCCGAAGAGCCTCTCCTGAAACTGCGCGTCGAACGGGTCGCAGCGAAAAGCGCTGCTCACGTCCGCTCCAAACTGCACGTGGTCGAGGAACTCGTCAACAAACCGGGGAGAACCCCACGCCGCGAGGCCCATGGTCTTCCCAGCTTCCAGACGGTCAAAGCCAAGCGCCTCCGTGACTAGCGAATATAGGTCGCCCATCGAGTTGGTCCCACCGTCGCCTGCCTCCACCACGTCGATGAAGCGCTCGCCGTAGGTCGTGCCGAGCCACTCGAGTCGTTCGTCGGCGAAATGAAAGAACGAGAAGGCCTCGTGCCTGGCTCGCGGTAGGCCACCGTCTTGATCGAGCGGCAGCACGGACCCGCATCCGTCGTAGACGAGGACACAGGCCGAGGCGGCCTCGTCGAGCAGCATCACGGCCGAAGCGGCGTGGCAGATGTGATGGCCGAACGTCGTCATCGGCCATGCCCGCTTGCTGCGGTTGGGCAGCAGGTCGTGGGTCACTATGCGGTCGACCTGCTCCCTGGTGATGCCCGCCGCATCGAGACAGTAGTCGGCACACACCTCGAACGGCTCTTCGAACCAATGAGGGGACCCGTACTTCACACCCATGAGGCGCTCTCTCTCGATCGCCACCTTGATGTCGGTGCCGCGCGCCAGGGCTGCCGAGAAATCATGGTCCGAGCCTCCGAAGCCAAGCACCCATTCGTCTTGCCTTCGAGCTGCCGTGGCGGCCACGCCAGCCAGCCTGCCGGCCGCGCGCTGGAGGCGGTAGGGCCGATCGGTGGACCAACCGGTGGTTGCCTGGACCCCCGTTAGACGACGTGCAGGTCGACAACCGCCTCCGCCTGCTGACCCCATCGCCAATTGTCGAGGCTCACATCCGCCGTGATCAATTGCCTCTCCGGATCCCAGGGGCGCCGGGGGGGAGTTACCTCAAACACGAACGTCACCGCTTTCCGAGCGCCGACGCAGCCTCCCCTCTCGGTGGGCGAGGTGCTCCAGCCGGTCGGCGTCGTCAGCCGACAGGCCACCGTCGCTGCGCGGGGCAAGTGGTTTCGGATTTCCAGCCCGAGCTGGAATGGGATCCCCGGTCGCGCGGGCGTTCGGTAAGGGACGATCGTCGCGATACCGGGGTCCAGCGAGAATTGGGGTGCACCGGGAAAGGCTGCGAGCGACCCCCATGCGTCATCCAGGCGAGTGGCCCAGCGCCGCGCCTCGCTCAGCTGCGACTGGCCCAAGCGGAGCGCCCCCTTGTGTCCGGTGAGGATCAGATCTGGATTGAACCCGCGGATGCGGTCGATGCCCCTGCCGTAGTCGCCGACGGCAACCCGGTTGCGGTAGATCGGGCCGCCTCCCCTCGCGCGGCCGGCGCGGTCGAGCTCCAGTTGGTCGCCGACTACAGCCACCCGGCATCCATCGATTTCGCCGAAGTAGGCAGCCGCGTAGTGAGTGTGTCCGGGGAGGTGCCGCGCCTCGAACTCGAACTCCCTCCACCGAACCGTCGAACCTTCGAGGACGCGTTTCGGTGCATCAACGGGCTCCCTCCACAGACACGGGAGCCTGTACGAGCTCGGCCGCTCGAGGATCTCCGCAAAAACGTCGTGGGCCCAGACCTCCGTGCCAAAGCACCGCTGGAGGTACGGAATTCCGCACACGTGGTCGTCGTGGTAGTGGGTGGGGATCACGACCTCGGGCGGCGCCACGCCGAAGCGTTCTGCAAGTTCGTCCAGCGAGTGGGGCAAGAAGCGAGACGCCCACCCCTGACAATGCGCCCAGCCCGGGAAGCCGTAGTCGAAGAAGAGGGACTGGCCGGCGTCGCTGGTGAGCACGTAGAAGTCCGCGTTGCCGCGTCTGACCGCGACTAGGTGTTCCGTGACCTGCTCGTACTCCGTAGCGGCCGGGCTGGGATTTGGCCCGGCGGACACCGGCCCGTATCCCGGCTCAAGCAGCTCGTACAGGCGCGCCAGGTTCCCCTCGAGGGCCTCGAGGCACGCGGAGCTCTCGGCGATCGGCGGTCCGTGTGAGGGTCCCAAGAGCTGCGGCCGCTCGAGTGCCAAACAGCGCACCGACTGGATGGCTACGGCCAAGCCGTCAGGTTGGTCGTAGTGCCATTGGAGGTCGTGCAGCGTCCACGTACGTCCACCCGCGCAGACCAGATCTCCCGAGAACGCGTAGCGAACGCCGTCGATCTCCGCCAGGTAAGTCACAGATCCCCTCGTGTGCCCCGGTGTCGGCAGCACGCGGAACTCGATGCCGGACCAGCTCAGGCTCTCGCCGTCTTGGAGGTGCCTGTCCACGCGCAGCCCGGAGGCGAGCGTATTCCAGTCGCTCGCGCAGTCGTACTGCGAGTGAATCGGCTTCGTTCGCCAGAACAGGTCCGCGTCTTCCATGAGGTGCGCCTCGGCGGCCGGTACGGCAACTCTTGCGGCGGTGACGGCGCCGGGGTGCCCAAGGCACTGATCGCGGTGGTGATGCGTGTGCAGGACCCAGTCGACCTCGCTGATCCCCAATCCGCCGAGGTGCTCGAGGATCGAGCCCGACCCGAAGTCGATCAACAGGCCGTGTGATCCCCTGACCACCACGTAGACGTTGCAAGTGTCGACGTGGCAGTAGACGCTGGGAGAGAGTTCTACGAGCGGCTCGTGGCTGCCCGTACACCACTCGTCCGTGGCGTCCAGAGTTGGCGAATCCGGCACCCCGCAATTGATTCGCGCCGCGGGGCCGCGCTCAAGAGCCAGTCCTGTCCCGGGCGCTCAGCACAGGTCCAACCGGCCGCTGCCTCGCGGGTGGACGCGTGCATCAGCCGGAGCCTGGCGCGAGCCCGCGCGCCCCGGCCAGCGACTCGCGGCAGACGTAGCGGAAGTGCGCGTCCCAGAAGCGGCGCAGCGAGCGGTAGGCCGGCCCTTCGGCGACCTCCCAGGACCCGAAGCGGCAGCGCTCGTCCCCCAGGGCGGCGAAGCGGTAGGCGTGCAGGGCGTGGAAGCCGGGCATGCGCACCTCCCACGTGATGCGGTCGTACGGCTCGAACTCGACGATCTCCGCGACCGCGGGCAGCTTGTAGAGGTAGCGTCGCTCGATCGGGTTGAAGGCCCAGATCAGGGTCGCGCCCTCGCGCAGCTCACCACCGCGCACCCGCGAGCGCCACACGCACGGGTTCCAGCGCGGCCAGCCGGGCACGTCGAGGAAGACCTCCCAGAGACGGCCGACCGGCAGCTCGAGCTCGACCGACCCTGTGACCGGCAGCGGCGCGGCGTGCACGATCTCTCCCGAGCGACCGCGGGGGGCGGGACCGGCGAAGTGTGGGTTTTGCGGGGGGATCGGCCGTTATGGGTCGAAAAGCGCCAGCGAACCTATCCGAACTGGCATATTCACGCGATCGGCCCCACAGTGGTAGTTGATGGACAACGAACTCCCCACACGGATGTGCGACGAGTGCGGTCAGATCTGGTCCAGCGGCAGCTTCCTGGATCCCACGACCAAGGCGGACTGCGGCTTCTGCGGAACCAGCCTGGTTCATCGCCGCCGGCTGCCCGACGGGCTTGCAGACGAGCTCGAGCAGCTGAGCGTCACCGCCGCCGTGCGCTCCACCAACGGCGCCGGGACTCCCGTCGCCCCGCTCGGCTAGCCCGCGGGCTGGCTCGACGCCTCGAGCATCCCGTGGAGGTGCGCGGCCGCGCTCTTGATGTCCTCGTGGTGGTTGCGCCCCGCGCGTGACTCTGCGCTGAGCACCGCGCATCGATGCACGTCGCGGAAGTCGCCGTATGGATACTTGTAGTGGCCCTTGGTGTCCGGTCGGTGCTCGTCGTCGATCCCGAGGTGCCACTTGCCGTACTCGCCGTAGCCGTGCTCCTCGATGAACTCGTTCTCCTGCTGGGCCGAGGGCTGGTGCTCGCTCCAGTCGTCCCTCTCGTCCAGCACGATCCGGCCCTCCTTGACGAGACTCTTCGCGTAGTCGTAGGCCGTTCTGCTCAGCTTTACCGCCATAGGTGAGGTAATAGGTCGGTTGGGACTTCCCTGGGAGCCCCTCGTCGGTTAGCGTGCCGCCTCGGTCCTAGATGAGGCTCAGGCTTTCGCTCTCGTTGGTGTTCGTGGCGCTCGCGGCCGCGCTCCTGGCGGCGCCCGCCGACGCCCAGCGTCAGGCCTACCGGGCGAACGACTACCTCGGCTTCCGCAGCGTGCTGCCGCCCGGCACCAAGGGCGTCTTCAACGCGGCCGAGCTGGGGGCGTTCCTGGCGAACGGCACCTACCCGGCGCACACGACAGACCAGCTCGGCATGTACCGCGATCTGATCTACGCGGCGCCGGGACTGGCCGCCGCCGACGTCGGCAGGTACTTCAAGGACGCCAGCTTCGGAGTCCCGGCCGGGCAGGAGGAGCGCACCTACAGCCCGCGAGCGGGAGTCGTCGTGGTGCGCGACAAGGGCTTCGGCGTGCCGCACGTGTACGGCACCACGCGCTCGAACACGATCTTCGGCGCCGGCTACGTGGGCGCCGAGGACCGGCTCTTCTTCATGGACGTCCTGCGCCACGCCGGCCGGGCGCAGCTGTCCGGCTTCGCCGGCGGCGCCAACAAGGCCATGGACAGGGAGGTCTGGAGCTCGTCGCCCTACACGGAGGCAGACCTGCAGCGCCAGGTAGACCAGATGGACAACCTCTACGGTCCCGAAGGCGCCGCCCTGCAGCAGGACGTGCGGGACTACGTGGCCGGCGTGAACGCCTACATCGCCGAGGCGCGCCTGAACCCGACCAAGATGCCCGCCGAGTACGGCGCCATCGGCAAGACGCTCGACGACTGGAAGGCGACCGACGTGGTCGCCACCGCCGCGCTCGTCGGCGGGATCTTCGGCAAGGGCGGCGGCGCCGAGGTGGAGAGCGCCGACGTGCTCAGCACGGCTCGTCAGAAGTTCGGGGTGATCGGCGGCACGCAGGTGTGGAACGACTTCCGCAGCCAGGAGGATCCCGAGGCGCCGACCACGGTGCGCGGCACGTCCTTCCCCTACCAGGCCCACCGCAACGACGACCAGACGGCCGTCGCGAAGCCCGATCCGGGCTCGCTCGTGGACACCGCGGGCGCCACCACTGCGCCGAGCGACGCGGCGCTGGCGCAGAGCCTGGCGCCGCTCGGCCTGCTGCACGGCAACTCGAACGCGCTGCTCGTGTCGGCCGCCGAGTCGACTTCGGGCCGCCCGCTGGCGGTGATGGGGCCGCAGGTCGGCTACTTCATGCCGCAGATCCTGCTCGAGCAGGACCTCCACGGCCCGGACATCGACGCCGCCGGCGCGGCCTTCGCAGGCGTCAGCCCGTACGTGCTGCTGGGGCGCGGGCGCGACTTCGCGTGGTCTGCCACGTCGGCGGGCCAGGACATCATCGACACCTGGGCCGAGCAGCTCTGCGAGCCGGGCGGGGGGCCGCCGACCGTGCAGTCCACCCACTACCTCTACAAGGGCACCTGCCGGGCGATGGAAACCCTGACGCGCACGAACGTGATCACACCGAACCCGGCCGACCCGTCCCCGGCCGAGACGTTCACGCTCACCGCCCAGCGCACGGTCCACGGCATCGTCCACAAGCGCGGAACGGTCGACGGCAAGCCGGTGGCGTTCGTCAAGCAGCGCTCGACCTACTTCCACGAGGCCGACTCGGCGCGCGGGTTCGCGGCGCTCAACAGGCCCTCCCAGGTCAGCAACGTGCAGAGCTTCCAGAACGCCGTCGCCAAGATCGGCTTCACCTTCAACTGGTTCTACGCCGACAACCGCGACATCGGCTACTTCAACTCGGGCAACAACCCGGTCCGGGCCCCGGGCGTGAGCTACGCGGTGCCGAACTGGGGCACCGGCCAGTGGGACTGGCAGGGCTTCAACGCGACCACCCAGACGGCCAACTACACGCCGTTCGCCCAGCACCCGCAGGTGGTCAACCAGGGGTACCTCACCTCCTGGAACAACAAGCAGGCGCCCGGCTACGGGGCATCCGACAGCAACTGGGGCTACGGCCCCGTGTACCGGTCGCAGATGCTCGACCGCCGCGTCGAGGGGCTCATCAACGGCACGCGCAAGACCAACCTGCCGGCGCTGATCGGCGCGATGGAGGACGCTGGCAGCATCGACCTGCGCGGAGAGCAGGATCTGGTCTGGATGCTCCGCGTGATCGGGCAGCCGAGCACCCCCGCACTCGCCGATGCCGTGCGCACGCTCCAGATCTGGCTGTTCAAGGGCCCGCACCGGATCGACAGGAACAAGGACGGGCACTACGACGACGAGCGTGCCGTGCAGCTCATGGACGCGTGGTGGCCGCGTGCCGTGGACCGGATGTTCAAGCCCGTGCTCGGCACCGACCTGTTCAACAAGATCACCGGGATGATCGGGATCGACAACGAGCCCAACAACCACGGGGCGCACCTCGGCAGCGCCTACCAGGACGGCTGGTACGGCTACGTGCAGAAGGACCTGCGCACGCTGCTCGGCGACACGGTCAAGGGGCCGCTGTCACGGCCGTACTGCGGCAGCGGCATCCTCGCCGCCTGCCGGCTGCAGCTGACCGCCGCGCTGCTCGACGCAATGGCCGTGACCAAGGCCCAGCTCTACACCGACAGCGGCTGCACCGCCGGCGACCAGCCCTGCTTCGACGCCGTCCGCTTCCGCGCCATCGGCGGCGTGACGGTGCCCCCGATCCCCTGGATCAACCGGCCGACCTACCAGCAGGCGGTCGAGGTGCAGGGCCACCGGATGCGCTAGCGCTCCGCATCGAGTCATCCGATTCCGGCAGGGGCGCGTAGAAGGGGGAGCGGGATGCCCTCCGCCAGCGTCACCGCCCACGAGAACGTCCTTCCCGTGCTGCGCGCGCTGGGCGCGCCGCCTTCGCTCGCCGTGATCGTGCTCGCGTACTTCCTCGGTCAGGTGGCCAACACGATCCCGGTGCCCGGCGCCGTCAGCGGCGGCATGGTCGCCGTGCTGCTGGCCTTCGGCGTCGAGGCGGACCTGGCGCTCGCCGCCGTGCTCGCCTACCGCGCCGTGGCGATCTGGCTGCCCGCGCCGATCGGCCTGGCGGCACTGGGCGGTCTGCGCCAGACGATCGCGGCCTGGGCTCCGGCGCCGGCGGCCTAGCCGGCAGCGACCCCCTTGCTCTCCGGCGCTCGGCGCGAGAGACTGCGCCCGTGGCTATTACGCCACTGATCTTGCGCGGTCGCCTCGTCACGATGGACGCCGATCGCCCCGTCATCGACGACGGCGCCCTCTACATCGGTGCCGACGAGCGCATCACGGCGGTCCAGAAGCGCAGCGAGGCCGCCCCGCCGGGCTTCGAGTCGGCCCATCTGGTCGACACCGGCGGGTGCATCTACCCCGGGCTGATCGATCTGCACAGCCACGTCGTCTACAACATCCTGCCGCTCTGGATCCCGCCCGGCACGACGGAGCCCTTCACGGACCGCAGCGAGTGGCCCGGCCACGGCGACTACGAGGGCACCATCTCCGATCCCGCCAACGCGCTCGGCGCCCTGGCCGGGAAGGCCCACCTGAAGTACTGCGAGGTCAAGGCGGTGATCGGCGGCACCACCGCGATCCAGGGGTCGGCCAAGATGGCCTACCCGTTCGAGGGCTGGCTGGTGCGCAACGTCGAGTACGAGACGTTCCAGACGGGCAAGAAATCCGTGTACCAGTCGGCGCTGCCGCTGAAGAACACCGCGGAGTACGCCAAGGCGCGCAAGCACATGCGCGGCGCCAGCGCTTTCATCTACCACCTCTCAGAGGGGACGGACACCCTCCTGATCGGCGAGTACACGCTGGCGCGCACCCGGAAGGTGCTGCGCCCGCGCTTCCTCGGGATCCACTGCACCGCGCTGGGTACGCCCGAGTTCCAGGAGTGGCACGAGACGGCTGCCGAGATCACAGGCGCCGAGGCGCTCCACGGCCAGGAGCACGGGACGGTCGTGTGGTCGCCGTTCTCGAACCTGTGGCTCTACCGCGGCACGACCGACGTGGTCGGCGCGGCCGGCAAGGGCATGCGCGTCTGCCTCGGGTCGGACTGGTCGCCCTCGGGCTCGAAGAACCTGCTCGGAGAGCTCAAGGTCGCGGACCTCTGGAACCGCCACCACCTCGACGGTGAGTTCTCAGACGAGCAGCTGTGCGCGATGGCCACCCGCAATCCCGCGGACGCGCTCGGGTGGTCGGACCGCATCGGCCGGCTCAAGCCCGGCCTGCACGGCGACGTGCTCGTGACCAGCGACCGTGGTGGCAAGCCCTATCGCAACCTGATCGAGTCGATCGAGCGCGACGTCCTACTGGTGGCGATCAACGGGCAGCCGTTCTACGGCACGCGCGAGCTGATGAGCGCGGCCGGTGCCCCGCACGCGGACCCGATCGCGGTCGGCTCGCACACGCGGCGGATCCAGCTCGTCTATCCCGACGTGCGCGACGCGAACATGACCTGGCCCGAGACGCTCGCCGACATCGCGGACGCGATCAAGGACCCGTTCAAGCGCTACCTGAAGATCGAGCAGGCCCACAAGGACGGCAAGCCGCCCCCCTGGCTGATGACCGACAAGCCGTGGGACGACCCGGAGATCTCCGGCAAGCCCGTGCCCGTGGACGTCAGGATCCCGCCACTCGACGGCCTGACCCACGACGCCGCTTATTTCAAGGCCCTGAAGAAGGCCCAGCTGCACGGCGGTCTGCTGAACCCCCTGCGCGACTACTACTCCTAAGGAGGAAGGGTGCCGTGACACACGAGTTCGACCCCGGTCCCGAGAGCGCCAAGTTCCGCGACCTCGTCAGGAACTATCCCGGCCCCGACGCCTATCCAGGCGACCTGTTCCGGGTCGAGTGGGGACCGATCTTCTACCGCGGGCGGCTCGACGGCACCGCGCGAGTGCTCGTGATCGGACAGGACCCCGGCCAGCACGAGTCGGTCGCCAGGCGCTGCATGGTCGGCGAGGCCGGGCAGCGGGTTCAGGGCTTCCTGCGCAAGCTCGGGATCACGCGCAGCTACGTGATCGTCAATTCGTTCCTCTACTCCGTCTTCGGCAGGGCGAGCAAGGCGGAGCGCGAAGCGTTCGAGCCGAAGATCGTTCCGTATCGCGAGCAGTGGCTCGACGCGCTGCTGCTCGGCGACTCGGACGTGGACGTGGTGATCGCCTTCGGGGACGAGGCGAAGCACGCCTTCGAGGGGTGGCGCGGGCCCGAGGCAAGCCCGAAGGTGGAGGTCGAGTACGCCGGATTGCATCACCCCACCTTTCCCGAAGGATCGGGAATGCCCGGAGCCATGGCGGAGATGCTCGCCCAGTGGAACGAGGCGCTGCCGAGGCTGCGCGACGCGCTGAGCCAGCACCACGACGAGCCGCCCGACGCGACCCCCTACGGCACCGACCTGGAGGACTCCGACAAGGGGCAGATCCCCGAGCGCGACATGCCTCCCGGCACTCCCCCGATCATGTTCTCGCTGAGCCAGTGGGCCTCGCGCCAGCACCTGCTCCCCGATGACGCGGACGACGACAGCAAGGACGAGGAGAAGCGGGCCACGATCGTCGTGAAGATCCCGCGCAAGGAACGGCCCTGGACGCCTCTCGACCAGTAGTCGCCGACGCCCGGCCTACGAGCCGAGCCGCACCCAGCGCGCCACCGACGGCGTGCCGCTGCGGTCCAGCGCGAACAGCATGTAGTAGCCCGGCGGCGCGATGCTCGGGTCGGACGGTGAGGTCAGCGTGATGCCGCCGCTCGTGCCGGACATGCCGAGCCGGATTGAGCGCTGGCCCATGTCGTTGGCGTGCGTGACCGCCGCCGGGCGGATCAGCACCGCGTGGTCGATCGGGGCCGGGCCGCCCGCCACCACGCCGAACGGCACGCCGTAGCGGACCGCCGCGGGTGCGGAGGCGATGGACGGGCGGACGCCGGACGCGAGATACGGCGGCGAGTAGATCTCCCCCCGTCGCTGGGACGGGTCGGAATGGGTGGACCGGTCGTCGCCGGCCGACAGCACCCGGCCGTCGGGCAGCAGCACGGCCGTGGAGTGGTAGGTGCGCTCCTCGGCCTGCACGCCCGCCGCGCTCCAGCCGGCGGCGCCCCGCGTGAGGCGCTCGGCGGCGTAGACCGGGTCGACGTAGAGGCTGCCGCCGCCGAGCCCCCCGCCGCCCCCGACGGCAAGCAGCGAGTCGTCCGGCAGGATCGTGACGTTCAGGTGGCTGCGCCCCTGGGCCATCGGCGGCCCGGCCCT
>JAXDIG010000034.1:0-37981 GCA_034664125.1 Thermoleophilaceae bacterium
GTTTCGCCGACCCCTCCTAGGCGCCCCAGCGGCGCCGCAGCGCGCCGCCCCGGGCCGACCGGGCCGTCCGTGATACTCGCGGCCGTGCTGGGGCGGCTTCGAGTGGGACTCCATGGGGTGCGCCTGGGCGACGTAGCCGAGCGCGAGCACGCGCCCGGGGTCGTGCCGGTCCGCCAGCGTGGCGGCGAACGGCGCGAAGACCGCCGCGGGCGCGAGCTGGATGAGCGCGACGAACCCGGCCTCGGTGGCGCCACCCTGCTCGTAGGCGTACACGAGCATGGCGATCCAGACGCCCCACTCGGCCGAGTTGAACCCGGCGAAGGCCAGTTGCAGGCGGCGCAGGTCGGAGCTGCCAAGCCCCGTCCCGAGCACGGCCCGAATCTGGCGGGCATGGGCCAGCACGCTGGCGCGACCCTAGCCGCGCCCGCTTATGAAGTCGAGGCGAGCCCCGGCGGGTCGCGCTCGTTGCCGCGGCGGTGGAAGAACGCGCCGAAGGAGCCGGCTAGAGCCGCGACCACGGATATCGCGTACGCCTGGAGTCCCACGTCGAGCACGCGGGCCGGCGTGGAGATCGGGTTGTGCAGCTGGGACGAAACCGTCAGGAGCTGAGTGGTGGTCCAGAAGACGGAATCGCCGATGTTGGTGATCTCCGTGCCGGGCGCGTGGCGCTCGAAGAAGAAGATGAGCACGCTCGCGACGACGTCCAGGGCCACCGTCGTGACGGTGATGAACATGATCCGCGACCGAAGATGCTCGTGCGTGGGCGTGTGCCCGCCCACGACCATGCGCACCTCATGGATTCCCTCTCGAAGACGCCCCAGCACGGCGGCGAGTATCTCGGACGGCCCGGTCGGCCCGGGGCGGCGCGCTGCTGCGCCGCTGGGGCGCCTAGGAGGGGTCGGCGAAACGAGTAGCGAAACTCTCCGCATGGAAGCGGAGGGAGTGATTTACGTTCAACTCCTGGACGAGGGCGTCGACGCGTGGCGGCCCGTGGACGCCATCAACGAAGGTGGCGGGGTTTACCGCCTGCCGGACGCTGCGCCGCCGGATGAGGCATGGGCTTTCCCGCCCGGTTCCAGGGTTCGCTGTGAGACGCGGCGGCTGTCAGGCGACTTGGTGCAAGTCGCCTGCGCTGTCGCGGACTGAGCGCGCCCGTGCGAGGGCGCAAGCGAGCTTGGCGAGAATGGTCAGGTCGGCGTGAAGCTTGACCCGCTCGATTCCTCGGACTCGCAGGGGCAGTCGTGCCCACTCGTGCTTCAAGCGGCCGAATTCGCGCTCGACTGAGGCGCGGCGTCGGTAGAGCTTGCGCCAGCGGTCGCTGTCGCGGGGGATCAGCGGGTGGATGCGGGACGCCTTGATCCAGACAGAGGCGGGCTTGCACTCACCGGTCGCGGGGGACATCAACCAGACGATGAACCAGTTCGTCGGTCGCAATCAGGGGATGCGGGTCGAACTGCACGGCAGCCCCTTGAGGGGCGGCGGCGGCGAGTGGAAGGGCATCGGAGTAGGCAGGGAGCGGCCTAACGAGTTTCGCTAGAGGCGCCTAGGTGACCTGGCTCGCCAGGTCAGCTGAGCTGGTCAGGGCGCCGGCCTCCAAGGACGCAGGGAGCGGACCAGGCTCCAGCCTGTCCGCGACCGAGGACGCCGGAGGGCGGCGCCCTGGCCCCTCAGGTGACCTGGTAGTTGGGGCCGTCGCCGCCCTCGGGCGGCGTCAGCCGGCCGCCCTTGGCGGTGATCGCTCCGCACTGCACGCAGTTCGAGGGGGTGATCTGGAGCTTGACCTCGTGCCCGCCGTCGGGCTTGCCGTTGCCGTTCTGCTTCGCTGCCTCCAGCTCCTCGTCCGGCACCTCGTACACCTGCGCGGGGCACATGTTCTGCCACATCAGCGCCACCTCGAGCGGCACCTTGTCCTGGATGCGGATGTGGTTCGGCGCGTCGTCGCGCGTGGCGTTGCCGGTGGCGAATACCGACGACAGCTTGTCGAACGTCTTCTTGCCGTCGGGCTTCGGGTAGTCGCGCTCCTTGCCGATGAAGACGTCGACCGTCGCGTCGTCGTGCGTGGCCCAGCGGCCGCCCGGGAAGCGCCCTCCGGAGATCTCCATCATGTTCGCGATCGCGCCGCCCACGAGGAAGCCCCTCGCGAACGGCTGGCGCATGTTGCGCGAGCGGTACGTGTCCTTCTCGATCTCCGAGCCCTCGACCTTGGCGGCGTAGTTGGACAGGTCGTCGCACATGCGGCCCGCCTTCAGGCGCTCGAAGATCGCTTCGGCGGCGAACATGCCGGCGTGCATCGCGTAGTGCACGCCCTTCAGCGTCGGCACGTTCACCATGCCCGCGCCGTCGCCGCAGATCGCCATGCCGGGCGCCCACAGCTGGCGCGGCCGCGCCCAGTAGCCGCCCGAGGGCAGTGTCTTCGCGCCCCAGGCGACGCGCTTGCCGCCCTCGATCACGCGCGCCACCAGCGGATGGCCCTTGAGCTGCTGGAGCGCGTCGTGCACCGAGAAGCGCGCGTCGCGGTAGTCGAGACCGACGACGAGGCCCATCGACACCTTGTCCTCGCCCATCGGGTAGAGGAACGAGCCGCCGAACTCGCGGTACTTCGCGGCGAAGTGCAGCGGCCACCCCATCGTGTGGATCACCCGGTCCAGCGGCTGCTCCACCTCCCAGACCTCCTTGACGCCGAGCTCCCACTGCTGCGGGTCCTCGGAGCCGAGGTCGAAGTGGCGGATCGCGGCCCCGGTGAGGTGGCCCTGGGTGCCCTCGCACAGCACGGTCGCCTGGGCGATCAGGTCGGAGCCGGGCTCGAAGTTCGAGAGCGGCTCGCCGTCACGTCCGCGGCCCTTGTCACCCGACCGCACGCCCACCACGCGCCCGTCCGCCACCAGCAGCTTCGCGCCGGCCGTCTCGCCGAGGATGTACACCCCGGCGTCCTCGGCCTGCTGGGCGAGCCAGCGGCCCAGCTGAGCCACCGACGTGACGTGGTTGCCGTGGTTGCGGAAGGGCGGCGGCGTGGGCCTGAGCGGGATCGCCCGCTTGCCGTTCGGCAGCAGGTAGAGCGCGTCCTTCTCCACCGTGCCGTACGTGGGCCAGTCCTCCTCGGGGAGGTCCGGGAACAGCTTCTGCATCGCCGAGGGCTTCATCATCGCCCCCGACAGCAGGTGGGACCCGGGACCCTTGCCCTTCTCGACGAGTGCCACCGGCACCTCGCCGAGCGACTCCATCAGCGCCTCTTCCTCGGCCAGCAGCTGGGTCAGCCGGATCGCGCACGCGAGCCCGGCCGGGCCGCCGCCCACGATCGCCACGCCGACCTCGATCCGCTCGTCCGCGGGATCGGTGGGCGGACCGACGAACTCCTTGGCGGAGTCAACGGGCGGCGGGAACTCGATCGGTGCGGTGGGCACCGCTCTAGCCCTTCTTCGCCTTCACGGCGTCGGTCAGCTTGGGCAGGATCTTGTTGAGGTCGCCGACGATGCCGAGGTCGGAGAACTCGAAGATCGGCGCGTTCGGGTCCTTGTTGATCGCGACGATGTGCTCGGAGCCCTGCATGCCGACCTTGTGCTGGATGGCCCCCGAGATGCCGGCCGCCAGGTACAGCTTCGGCGCGACCGTCTTGCCGGTCTGGCCGATCTGCGCGGCGTAGGGGTACCAGCCGGCGTCCACCACGGCGCGCGTGGCGGCCACGGCGCCGCCGAGCGCCTCGGCCAGCGCCTCCGCCAGCTCGAAGCCCTCGGGCTTGCCGAGCCCGCGGCCGCCGGCCACGAGGATGTCGGCGTCCTCGATGTTCACGTCGGCGCCGCGCTGCTCGCCGCGCTGGACCATCACGGCCTTGGTCGAGTGGTCCTCGAGCTGGACGTCGACGTCCACGACCTCGGCCGCGCCGCTGCCGGGCTCGGCGATGTCGAAGGCGTTGAGGCGGCCGATGATGATGCCGGGCTCGTCGACGTAGCCCACGTCGACGATCGCGGAGTCCTGCAGGATCGGGCGCTCGGCCACGAGCTTGCCGTCCTGGGCCTTGACCGCGGTGACCTCCATGGTCACGCCGGCCCCCAGGCGAGCGGTGAGCCCGGCGCCGATCTCGAAGCCGAGCAGGCCGCCGCCGAAGAGCGCGTACTTGAAGCCCTGGTCCTGGATGACCTTGGCCATCGCGTCCACGACCGGCTGAGCGAGCCCCTCCGGGCCCTTGGCGCGGTAGACCTTGGTCGCGCCGTACTGGCCGAGCGTGGCACAGAGCTCGTCGGTGAGGTCGTCGCCGCCGACGACTACCGCCGCGGCCTCCCCGCCCAGCTCCTTGGCGAGCTTGGCGCCCTCGGAGACGGCGCCGAGCGAGTTCTTGTTGAACTCGCCCTCGTAGTGGAGTGCGTAGGTGAGGATGCTCATGCGAGCAGCTTCCTTTCATCGAGCCAGGCGACGATCTTCTCGACCGTCTCGTTCGTGTCCTCGTCCTCGATGATCTCGCCGCCGGCCTTTTCGGGCGGCGGGTTGATGGCGAGGACCTGCGTCTGCGAGCCCTGCTCGCCGACGCGGTCCGCCTCGATGCCGACGTCGCCGGCGGCCTTGGTGTCGAGCGGCTTCTTCTTCGCGCCCATGATCGCCTTGAGCGACGGGTAGCGCGGCTCGTTGATGGCGTCCCCGACTGAGATGACGGCGGGCAGCTCGACGTCGACGGTGTCGTAGCCGTACTCGGCCTGGCGCTCGCAGCGCAGCTTGCCGTCCTGGACGTCGATCTTGATGACCTGGGTGAGCGAGGGCATCTTCAGGTGGTCGGCCACTACGGCGCCGATCGTGTAGCACTCGCCGTCGTCCGACTGCTGACCGAGCAGCACCAGGTCGGGCGACTCCGACTCGAGCACCTTGGCGAGCGCGTAGCCGGTGGCACAGACGTCCGAGCCGGCCAGCGCCTCGTCGGTCAGGTGCACCGAGCGGTCGGCGCCCAGCGAGACGGCCTTGTGCAGCGCGCGGAAGGCGGACTCCGGCCCCATGGTCACGGCGACGATCTCGTCGACGTCGGCCACGCCGCCCTCGCGGATCTGCATCGCTGCCTCGATCGCGTGGGTGTCGAACGGGTTCAGGTTCTTCTCGCCCGAGCGGTCGAGGCGCTTGGAATTGGGGTCCATGCGCTTCTCGACTGCCGCGTCGGGCACCTCTTTCACGAGGACGCAGATCTTCACGGAAAGGTTCTCCTTCTTCTGATCCTGAGCGGCGGACGCCGCCTTGCGGCCCCGCCGGGAGGGCAATGGTACCCCATTGACTGACGAGTCAATCGCCCGGTACGGACTGCTTGATGTAGTCGATGATGCCCTGCACCGGGGCGCCGGGCGTGAACACCTCCGACACGCCGAGCTGCTTGAGCTCCGGGATGTCGTCGTTGGGGATCGTGCCGCCCACCACGAGCACCACGTCGTCCGCGCCCTCGCTCTTGAGCAGCGCGGCGATGCGCGGCACGAGCGTCATGTGCGCGCCCGACAGGATCGACAGGCCGACGGCGTCGGCGTCCTCCTGCAGCACGGTTTCGACGATCTGCTCGGGCGTCTGGTGCAGGCCCGTGTAGATCACCTCCATGCCGGCGTCGCGCAGCGCGCGGGCGATGATCTTGGCCCCGCGGTCGTGCCCGTCGAGGCCCGGCTTGGCCACCACGACGCGGATCTTGCGGCTGTTCACGCCGCCGGAAGCTACCAGCCGATACGCCCGGCCGGGCGGGCCGGCTCGGGCGCGGTGCGGCGGCGCAGGTACGCGCCCACCGCGAGCGTCATGAAGCCGAGCAGCGCCAGGCCGCCCACGTCCAGGCCGGTCGACGGCAGCGACGGGCCGCCATCGGCCTGCGAGCCCGTCGAGGTGGTGCCGTCGGTGGATCCGGTGTCCTGCGCGCCGCTCAAGCCGCCGCCCTCCTGCGCGGCCACAGCCTGGACCGTCACCGTGCCCTTCATGAACGGGTGGGGCGTGCAGATGTAGCTGAACGTGCCGGGCTTGCTGAAGGTGTGCGAGCCGCTTCCGCCCTTGTCCAGGATCCCGGTGTCGAAGCTGCCGTCCGTGGCGGTCGCGGAGTGCGGCGCCGGGCCGGAGTTCGACCACGTCACCGTGTCCCCCACGTTCACGGTCACGTCGCTCGGAGAGAACTTGAAGTCGCTGATCGTGACGCCCGTGGAGGCGGCGGCGATCGCGATCGTCTTCTTCTTCTCGACAGGCGCGTCGTCGCGCAGCAGCTGCGGCTCGGGCGCGGGCGCCGGCGCCACGGCGGCGGGAGCCGGCTCTGCCGGCGGCGCGGGCGCGGGCGCCGCGGGCTCGGCGGGGGCGGGGGCGGGTTGCGCGGCGGGCGCGGGCGCGGTCGGCTGGGGCGGCGCCTCCGGAGCGGCGACCGGCTCCGATGCCGACAGCGGAGCGGCGATCGCCACCGCCGCGACCACGGCGTACAGCACGGTGATTCCTCCCAGGCGCCTCATGCGGCCATCAGCCTATCTATACGCACACAGGCTGCAAATGGTTCTGCCCTGCCGTTGCTAGAAGACCGGCGTCTCGGTGTAGGTGCCGAACACCTGCTGGAGCGACTGCACGATCTCCCCTTCGGTGGCGTGGGAGCGCGCCGCCTCGAGCAGCGGTTCCATCAGGTTGCGGTCGGCCGCGGCCGCCTCGCGCAGCTCACGCAGCGCCGCCTCGACCGCCTCGCCGTCGCGGGCGGCGCGGACCGCCTGCACGCGGCCGATCTGCTTGCGCTCGAGCCCGGGCGGGATGCGCAGGATCTCGAGCTGGCGCTCGTCGGCCTGCTGGTAGCGGTTGACGCCCACGACGATGCGCTGGTCGCGCTCGATCTCCTCCTGCAGCTGGAAGCTGGCGTCGGCGATCTCGCGCTGCGGATAGTTCTGCTTGACCGCCTCGACCATCCCGCCCAGCTCGTCGATCTTGGCGAAGTACTCGTAGGCGCGGTCCTCCATGCGGTCGGTCAGAGCCTCGACGAAATAGGAGCCGCCGAGCGGGTCGATCGTGCTCGTCACGCCGGTTTCGTGGGCGATGATCTGCTGCGTGCGCAGCGCCAGCCGGACCGCATCCTCGGTCGGCAGCGCCAGTGCCTCGTCGAACGAGTTGGTGTGCAGCGACTGCGTGCCGCCCAGCACCGCCGAGAGCGCCTCGGTGGCGGTCCTGACCACGTTGTTGAGCGGCTGCTGGGCGGTGAGCGACACGCCGGCCGTCTGGGCGTGGAAGCGCATCAGCAGGGAGCGCTCGTCGCGCGCGCCGAAGGTGTCGCGCAGCTCGCGCGCCCAGATCCGCCGCGCGGCGCGGTACTTGGCGATCTCCTCGAAGAAGTCGATGTGCGCGTTGAAGAAGAACGACAGGCGCGGCGCGAACTCGTCCACGTCGAGGCCGCGCTCGATCGCGTGCTCCACGTAGGTGAAGCCGTTCTTGAGCGTGAACGCCAGCTCCTGCTGGGCCGTCGAGCCGGCCTCGCGGATGTGGTAACCGGAGATCGAGATCGGGTGCCAGCGCGGCATGCGCTGGGCGCAGAACTCGACCATGTCCGTGACCAGCCGCATGGCCGGGTCGATCGGGAAGCACCACTCCTTCTGGGCGATGTACTCCTTGAGAATGTCGGTCTGGATCGTCCCCGCCAGCCGCTCCGGGCCCACGCCCTTGCGCTCGGCCGCGACCACGTAGAAGGCGAGCATCACGGCGGCGGGAGCGTTGATCGTCATCGACGTCGACACCTCCCCCATGTCGATCCCGCCGAACAGCGTCTCCATGTCGTCCAGCGAGTCGATCGCCACGCCCTCTCGACCCACCTCGCCCTCCGAGCGCGCGTGGTCGGAGTCGTGGCCCATCAGGGACGGCATGTCGAACGCGGTCGACAGCCCGGTCTGGCCGTGGTCGAGCAGGTAGCGGAAGCGCTCGTTGGTTTCCTCCGCCGTGCCGAAGCCGGCGAACTGGCGCATCGTCCACAACCGGCCGCGGTACATCGACGGGTACACGCCGCGCGTGAACGGGAACTCGCCCGGGAAGCCGATCCGCTCGGCGAACGGCCCCACGTCCTCGGGGCCGTAGAGCGGCTCCACCTGCTCCCCGCTCAGCGTCGAGAAGAGGGCATCGCGCTCGGGCGTGCGGGCATAGCGCTCGCGAAACCAGCGCTCGGCGTCGGTGACGGGACGTGCCGGAGCAGCCACTGAGATGAGTTTAAGCGCGGCCGGATCAGTCGCGGCCGGTCGGGCCGACGCGCCCGAGATGGCCCGCCGTGTCCGGGTGGCGCTCCAGAGCGCGCCTGCGCGCTCGCCCGCGCGTGAACACGAACGCGAGCGCGAGCCCTGCCGCCAGCACCAGCGCCGCGACCACGATGATCGTGACGATCCCGGTGCCCTCGCTCGGGTTGTCCCCGCGCCCGCCGACGTCGGCGTTCTCGGCGGCGAACAGCAGCAGAGCGTTGAAAGCGGTGGCCATGGCGGGTCGTCTACCCGGCTGGGGCGGCGCCAATCTCACGCCGGCGGTCGCGAGCGCTCTACCGGCGCAAGCGGCGGCGCAGTCCGCCCTGCGTCCGCACGCGCGCCGCGGCATAGCCTCCGCCGCCGCCGACCAGCGCGACGGCCAGCGTGGCCGCGCCGATCTTGAGCAGCGGCGCCAGGCGGTCGAAGCGCATGATGCGCCAGCCCTCGGCGCGGGCGATCTTCTCGAGCGCCCCGTCCGGGTTCACCGCCACCGGGTGCCCCACGGCGCGCAGCATCGGCAGGTCCGACTCCGAGTCGGAGTACGCGTAGGACTCGGCGAGGTCGATCCCCTCGCGCTCGGCCAGCTCGCGGATCGCCTCCGCCTTGCCCTCGCGGTAGGTGAACGGCCCGGCCGCCTTCCCGGTGTAGACGCCGTCGCGCACCTCGGAGCGCATGCCCACCCCACCGTCCAGCACGAGCACGTGAGCGAGCACCTCGGCCAGCTCCTGCGACGCCGCGGTGACGATGTACACGGGGCGGCCCGCGTCCTGGTGGGCGTAGGCCTCGCGCAGCATGTCGCGGTAGAGCAGCGGCAGGATGCCCGCGAGCACGTCGGGACCGAGGCGCTGGAGGTCGATCACCCGCTGCCCGGCGAGCGAGTCGAGGATGCGCTGGCGCAGGGCGTCCGTGTCCGCGTCGTTCGAGCCCTGAAGCCGGAACTTGACGTTGGCCCAGGCGTCCCTGGCGAGCTGGCGCCGCGACAGCATCCCGTGCTTGTACGCGGCGCGCCCGAAGTGCAGCGCGCTGGAGCCCTCGATCAGGGTCTTGTCCAGGTCGAAGAAGGCGGCGCCCCTCACGCCCCGGAGACTAGGCAGGCGGCCCGGCTAGGAGCCGTTTACCTCGACGATCACGGCGTCGCCCTGGCCGCCGCCGGAGCAGATCGCCGCCACGCCGAGCCCGCCGCCGCGGCGCCTCAGCTCGTTCACGAGCGTCATCAGGATGCGCGCGCCGCTGGCTCCGATCGGGTGGCCGAGGGCGATCGCGCCGCCGTTCACGTTGACCTTCGACTCGTCCACGCCGAGCATCCGCATCGAGTTCAGCGCGACCGAGGCAAACGCCTCGTTGATCTCGAACAGGTCGATGTCGTCCACCGCGAGCCCGGCCTTCTCGAGCGCGGCCTTGGTCGCGTTGCCCGGGGTACGGGCCAGGTAGGCGAACTCGTCGGCCACCGCGGCCTGGGCGACGATCGTCGCCAGCGCCGCGCGGCCGTTCTGCTTGGCCCACTCGTCGCTGGACAGCACCAGCGCGCCCGCCCCGTCGTTCACTCCGGGGGCGTTGCCGGCCGTGTGGGAGCCGTCCGGGTGGAAGGCGCCGCGCAGCTTGGAGAGCGACTCGAGCGACGAGTCACGCCGCGGCGCCTCGTCCACCTCGACGGTCGTGTCGCCCTTCTTCGACGAGATCGTCACGGCCACGATCTCCTCGGGCAGCCGCCCCTCGTCGGTCGCCTGTACCGCCAGCTCGTGGGAGCGCAGCGCGAACTTGTCCATGTCGGCGCGCGTGATCTCGAGCTCGTCGCCGACCTCGTCCGCCTCCTCGCCCATGCGCTTGCCCGAGAAGGGGTTGGTGAGGCCGTCGTGGAGCATGCTGTCGAGCGCCTTGGCGTCGCCCATCCGGTAGCCGAAACGCGCCTGGGCGAGCAGGTAGGGAGCCGAGGACATCGACTCCATTCCGCCGGCAACGGCCACGTCGAGGTCGCCGCTGCGCACCGCCTGGTCCACGATGCCGGCCGAGCGCAGGCCCGAAGCGCACACCTTGTTCACGGTTTCGGAGGGGACCTCGTTCGGGATCCCGCCCTTGATCTGGGCCTGGCGGCTGGGGATCTGGCCCTGGCCGGCCTGGAGCACCTGTCCGAAGACCACCTGCTGCACCTGCTCGGGCGCTACCTCGGCACGGTCGAGCGCGGCGGCGATGGCGGTGCCGCCGAGGTCGGTCGCGTCGAGGGAGGCGAGGCCGCCTCCCATCTTGCCGAACGGCGTCCGAGCGGCGCCGAGGATCACGGTCTTGGGCATCGAGTCAGTCTCCTTCGTGCACTCCTGGGGCCGGCAACCTTACCGGCGCGCGCTGTTTAGGATGGCCATTTCGTGCCCCTGCTTCATGTGACTGCCCGCAGCGGCGCCCCCGAGGACACGGCGGCGGACACGCGGGTCGTGGGACTCTTCGAGGGAGGGTCGCTGGCGGACAAGCGCCTCCAGCGCCTGGTCGACCTGGGCGAGGCGAAGCCGGGGCTGAAGAAGGTCGCCGTGGCGCACGAGGACGCGCCCGGCGGAGGCCAGCGCCGGGTGCTGATCGCCGGCCTCGGGAAGCGCGAGGAGTTCGACCCCGAGCGCGCCCGGGTGGCGGCGGCGGCAGCAGCAGCCCGCGCCAAGGAGCTCGGCGCCGTGTCGCTCTCGTGGGCCGCGCCCGAAGGCGACGGCATCGCCGCCGGGCTCGTCGAGGGCACGCTGCTCAAGCTCTACTCGTTCGACCGGTTCAAGGAGTCGAAGGCCGATGACAACGGCGCGATCGAGTCGCTCGAGGTCACCGGCGGCGACGAGAACGAGGTCGAGGGCGCCCGCGTGGCGGCCGACGCCGCCAACGCCGCCCGCGACCTGCAGAACCTCCCCTCGAACTTCGCCACGCCGGCCTTCCTCGCGGAGCGCGCCGCGGAGATCGCCGACCAGTACGAGGCGCTCGAGGTGGAGCTGTTCGACCGCGAGGCGATCGTGGCGCACGGCATGGGGGCGCTCGCGGCGGTGGCCCGGGGCAGCCACGAGGACCCGCGCCTGATCGTGCTGCGCTACCGGCCCGCCGGCGCGACCGGCCCCCACCTGGGCTTCGTCGGCAAGGCGGTGACCTTCGACACGGGCGGGATCTCGATCAAGCCCGCGGCGAAGATGCAGGAGATGAAGTTCGACATGTCGGGCGGCGCCGCCGTGATCGAGGCGACGGGGGCGATCGCGCGGCTGGGGCTGCCGGTCACTCTGACCGCCATCGTGCCCTCGACGGAGAACATGCCCAGCGGCCACGCCGTCAAGCCCGGCGACATCGTGACCGCCCTCAACGGCAAGACGATCGAGGTCAACAACACGGATGCCGAGGGCCGGCTGATCCTCGCCGACGCGCTGTCCTACGCGGTCGAGCAGGGCGCGGAGCGACTCGTGGACCTGGCCACGCTCACGGGCGCGGTGCTGATCGCGCTCGGCCACACCTACGCCGGGCTGTGGTCGAACGACGACGCGTGGTTCGAGCAGGTGCGGGACGCGAGCGACGCCAGCGGCGAGATCGGCTGGCGCATGCCGCTCCACCCCGAGTACTTCGACCTGACCAAGGGCACGGTCGCGGACCTGCAGAACGCCGCGGAGGCGCGCGTGGCGCAGTCGAACTACGCGGCCGAGTTCCTGCGGCAGTTCGTGAACGACCGGCCCTGGGTGCACGTCGACATCGCCGGCACGGCCTGGGGAATGTCACGGAACTACGTCGGCAAGGGAGCCAGTGGATTCGGCACCCGGATGCTGATCGAGCTCGCTCGCAGAGCGGCTTCCTGACGGTTTCACGGCCCAACCCGTGCTGTTTCACGCTGTGTGACATGGGTCACACAACGGTTTTTCAGGGGATTCCGGTGGCTACGGTGGCCGCGTAAGCCGGAAACCGGCCCTGTTCGTGCGGCGGGGGAGATCGCGCTCGAACACGGCAAGCCCTGGCGGCGCTGTGGCGCCTGCCGGGCAGTCTTACCCGGAGGTGAGCTTCTCTGTCTCGACGGAGAGCGATCGTCGCGTGTGCATGCGCGGCGGGAGTGGCCGTGGCCGCTCCTGTGGCGGAAGGCCGCACAAGTCAACAGCTGTTCGTTTCGGAGACCGACGCGTTCGTGCCGGCCTCGCAGCTGCCTGGTGCCGCCCTTCAGCACACGTATCTGAAACTGCACGATCAAACGAAGCGCCGGGGCGAACGCCCCGGCCGGAACATCCTGTTGAACGGCGTCGTGACCGAGCGCGGTCGCGTGCGGTCGGCCACCCGTGCCGAGCTGAGCCGCTCGATACCGATCCTGAGGCGCGCCTCCGCGGCCGCCTCCGGTCCGGGTGGAGCGGTGAGCCCGCAGCTGGACGCCATCGCCCAGTGCGAGTCGGGCGGTGACCCGACCGCAATCGGCGGTGGCGGCCTGTACCGCGGCAAGTACCAGTTCAGCTATGGCACCTGGCAGTCCGTCGGCGGCAGCGGGGACCCAGCCGCGGCCCCCGAGGCCGAGCAGGACCGGCGCGCCGCCGCCCTGCTCGCCCGTGACGGAGCCGGTCAGTGGCCGGTGTGCGGAGCGTGAGGGCCGTGCGACACACCGTTCTGCTGGCGGCCTGCGCATGCGTGCTGGCGGTCGCCCTGGTGCCCATGGGCGTCGGCGTCGCGAGTGGCGCCGGCGAGCAGGCCGCTCCGACCACCGGGGCCGCGCCAACCGCCAAGCCGGTGCCACGCAAGTTCCGCGTGGCGTACCGGCACTGGCGCGGGCGCCTAACGCACCACGAGCTGTACGTGGGGCGCAACCTGCTCGCCAAGCCGCGCGACGAAGCGCGGGCGGCAGACGACGTGACGCCCGGCCCCACCAAGCGCCAACTGCGCGACTCCATCCACCGGATGCAGCGGCGCTGGGGACGCTGGCTGAGCCACGACCCGCAGGGCCGCGCGGTCGCCTTCGGCCTCAAGGTGCGCCGGCACGTGCCGAGTTGGGGCAGGGCGCACCTGCGCAGCATCGCCTGGTGCGAGTCCAAGAACGACCCGCGCGCGATCGGCGGCGGCGGCGCCTACCGCGGCATGTACCAGTTCTCGGTTAGCACCTGGGCGGTCGTGGGGGGCTCGGGTGACCCGGCCGCCGCGTCCCGCTGGGAGCAGACCTGGCGCGCCTGGCTGCTGCTGAGCCGCCACGGGAGCGGGCACTGGCCCGTGTGCGGCTAGGCGTGGGGTAGCGGGGGTTCGCCCGGGCGGCGGGCCCCCGCTACGCCTCGTGCCCGTGCGAGGTGATCCCGCCCGGGTCCACTCCTCCGCGCTCGTGGCGCTCGAGCGCCTCGCGCTCCTCGGTGTCCGGGTCGATGCTGTCGGCCTCGGCGTGGCGCTCTCGCGCCTCCTGCTCGAGGGCCTCCGCGCGAGCCGCCTGCTCGCGGGCGGCGGCCTCCTCTCCCCTGGCTCGCGCGGCGCGCTCGTCGGCTTCCGCGCGGATCTGGTCGGCCTGAGCCCGGCCGACTTCGGCCTGGCGCCGGATCTCGCCGGCCTGCTCGCGGCGGGCCTCGAGCCGCCGCTCCTTGCCACGCCTGCCGAGCAGCATGAGCAGCACGATCAAGATCAGAGCTGCGACCACGATGGCGACGATCACTCCGGTGTCCATACCTCAGCTCCTCTCATCGGGGTCTGCCGGTGTCGCTACCCACCGGGACCCGCGACTATGCCCTACCCCCTTCGCGCCGCCCAGCCCTGCAACCGATCGACCGCCTCGTCGAGCACCTCGTCGCGCTTGCAGAATGCGAAGCGCACGAGCGAGCGCGCCGGACCGTCGGGCGTCGCGCGGAAGGCCGATAGCGGAATCGCCGCCACGCCCGCCTCGTGCGGCAGCGACTGGCAGAGGCGCGCCGCGTCCTCCTCGCCGAGCGCGCGGGCGTCCGCGTTCAGGAAGTAGGTGCCCGCCGAGGGCAGGACCGCGAAGCCCGCCTCGCGCAGGCCGGCGCCGAGACGGTCGCGCTTGGCGCGCAGCGCCCGGGCCGGCGCGGCGAGCTCGTCGTCCGGCAGCGACATGCCGACCGCCGCGGCGTGCTGCAACGGCGTGCCGCCCGCGAACGTCAGGAACTGCTTCACCGCGCGCACGCGCTCGACCAGCTCCGCGGGCCCGGTGACCCAGCCGATCTTCCAGCCGGTCAGCGAGTGCGTCTTGCCGAGCGACGACACGGTGAGCGTGCGCTCCCACATGCCTGGCAACGTGGCGAGCGGAACGTGCCGGCCGTCGTAGACCAGGTGCTCGTAGACCTCGTCGGTCACGGCGATCAGGTCGTGCTCGCGGCACAGCTGCGCCAGCAGCTCGAGCTCGGACTGATCGAGCACGCGCCCCGTCGGGTTGTGGGGCGAGTTCAGCAGCAGCACGCGAGCGGCCGGGCCGGCCTCGACCCGCTCCAGGCGCCAGTCGGGCGGCTCGAGGACGATCGGCTGCATGCGGCCGCCGGCCAGCTCGACGATCGGCGCGTAGGAGTCGTAGGCCGGGTCGAGCGCCAGCACCTCGTCGCCGGCGCCAACCAGGGCGAGCAGCGCCGCGGCCAGCCCCTCGGTGGCGCCGAACGTGACCTGCACCTCGGTGAGAGGATCGGGCTCCAGCCCGTAGTGACGGCGCTGGTGGGCCGCAACCGCCTCGCGCAGCGCCGGCACGCCCGGGAGCGGCGCGTACTGGTTGTGGCCCGCGTGGAGCGCCGCCGCCGCCGCGTCGAGGATGACCGTGGAGCCGTCCTCGTCCGGGAAGCCCTGCCCGAGGTTGATCGCCCCCGTGCGCTGGGCGAGGTCGGTTATCTGGGTGAAGATTGTGGTGCGGACGGCGCCCCGCTTCCCTCGACGTCCAGCTCCTTGAGCTCGCGCTTGAGCACCTTGCCGGTGGCGTTGCGCGGCAGCTCGTCCAGGAACACGATCTCGCGCGGCACCTTGTAGCGCGCGAGGTTCTTCTTCACGTAGTCCTTGAGCTGGTCCTCGGTCGCCTCCTTGCCGCGGTCGAGCACGACGAAGGCGCGCAGGCGCTGGCCGAAGTCGCGGTCCTCGACGCCGAGCGCGGCGGCCTCGGCGACCGCGTCGTGACGAGCCAGCAGGTCCTCGATCTCCTTCGGGAAGACGTTCTCGCCACCGGACACGATCATCTCGTCGTCGCGGCCCTCGACGAACAGCCGCCCGCCCTCGTCGAAGCGGCCCACGTCGCCCGTGGCCATCAGGGAGCCGATCAGGTCCTTCGTGCCGCCGCCCGTGTAGCCCTCGAAGAGCATCTCGTTGCCCACGAAGATGCGTCCGGTCGCGCCGGGCGGCACCTCCACGCCGTGCTCGTCGTAGAGCTTGACCACGGTGCCGCGCGGCGGCTTGCCCGCCGTGCCCGGGGCAGCGCGCATGTCGGCCGGCGTGGCGATCGACGCCCAGGCCACCTCGGTCGACCCGTAGAGGTTGTAGAGCGTGTCGCCGAAGGCGTCCATCCAGTCGTTGGCCAGGTCGCCCGGCAGGGCCGAGCCGCTGGCGGCCACGACCTTCAGCGAGGAGGTGTCGTACTTGGCGCGCACCTCCTCGGGCAGCTCCATGATGCGCTGCATCATCACCGGCACCACGACCAGCGAGTCGCAGCGGTAGCGGGCGATGTCCGCCAGGCACTGCTCCGGGTCGAACTTGCGACGCAGTACGTAGGTCGATCCCAGGATCAGCCCGATCGTGAAGTGGGCGAAGCCCCAGGAGTGAAACAGCGGCGCGGCGATGTAGGTCGTCTGGCGGGCCTTCAGCGGGATCTTCGAGAGCAGCGCGACCGCCGGGTCGAGGGACTGGGGGTTGGAGCGCGAGGCGCCCTTGGGCGAGCCGGTCGTGCCGCTGGTGAGGATCACCGCGCGCCCCTCCTGCGACGGCGGGACGACGTCCTCGGGGTCGCCCTGCGCGATCAGCTCGTCGATGGTGGGCACGTCCAGCTTCTCCGAGTCGTGCCAGGCGACCACGCGGGTGCGACCCTTGGCCGCCTCGGAGAGCAGCCCGGCGAACTCCTCGTCGTAGATGATCACCTTGGGGCGCTCGCGCTCCACCACCTCGCCCAGCTGCGGCCCAGCGAACGCGGTGTTGAGGTAGAGCGAGTTGGCGCCCAGCTTGGACGCCGCGAAGGTCGCCTCGATGAACCCGCGGTGGTTGCGGCACATGATCCCCACGCCGTCGCCCTCGACCACGCCGAGGTCGGAGAGCGAATGGGCCAGGGCGTTGGTGCGGGTGTGCACCTCGGAGAAGGTGAGCGTGCCGAGCTCGTCCACGATCATCGTCTCGTCCGGAAAGCGATCCGCGAGGGCGATCGCGCCCGCCGCCGGGCTGCGGCCCCAGCGCACCAGCGTCTGCACGAACTTCAACAGGCGGTCGGGCCGCATCGGCCGCACGACGCCGGCGTCGATCAAGATCCTCACGCTGCCGAGCTGGTACGCAACGCGACCCGGAATGCTCATGCCCTCGCTCACCTCGTCTGGCCCTCCCTCGATCTCAGTCTTGAGATTCTGAAGGGTCTGCTCGAGGTTGCCCGCCACCATCGGCTTGGAGACCTGCTCGGAGACGGCGCCGAGCACCCCGCCGGGCGCGTCGTAGGCGAGCCGCAGCGTCACGCGCGTGCGGGCGTCGTCCGTCTCGCGCAGGCGCCAGCGCAGGCGCTGGTCGATGCCGGTGACGCTGGTCCAGGCCAGGTCGGCGGGCTCGTCGAACTCGACGATCTCGACCAGGCCCCCCACGTCCGCCGAGCCGACGCGCAGGTGCACGGAGTAGCGGGCGCCCCTGCCGCGCTCCGGCTCGTCGCCCTTGCGCTCGAGGCGGGTCACGCCGTGCATGAAGCGCGGATAGCGGCAGGGATCGGAGATCAGCTCCCAGATCTCCTCGCGCGACGCGTCGATGACGGTTGTCTTCTCGATCCTCATCCGATCACCGGCAGCCGGCGCTCCGCCTGCAGCGCCGTGAGGACACGCTGCATGCGGTCCATGATCATGTCGTAGGCCTCGTCGACCTCCAGCTCCTGCACGTCGATCGGTTCCAGGACCTGCGCCGTGATCTTGGCCGGCAGCGGGACGTGCCCGAACATGTCGCCGACGTTGAGCACCCACGGCAGCGAGACGGAGATCGGGAGCACCTTGAGGCGGAACATGCGGTCGAGCCGCAGCAGCTTGGCCAGCCGCTCGCCGCGGCTCAGGAAGAGGGCCGTCTCCTGGCCGCCGACCGAGACCACCGGCACGATCTGGACGCCCTTCTGCTGCGCGAGCCGGATGAAGCCCTTGCGGCCGCCGAAGTCGACGGTCGCCGACTCCCAGGAGGGGCGATGGACCTCGTAGTCGCCGCCGGGGTAGACGAGCAGCGCGGCCCCGTTGTCGAGCGCCCGCTCGGCGTTGCGCGGGGTGGCGGCGACGGTGCCGTACTTGCGCAGCCAGCCGAGGCCGGGCATCGACAGAACGAGGTTGTGGGCCAGCTGGTGGAAGCGCCGCTCGACCCCGAAGTAGGTGCTGAAGGCGAGCGTGAACACGCTCGTGTCGGGCGTCAGGTTGCCGCCCGAGTGGTTGCCGACGAGTAGCACCGGGCCCTCCTCGGGGATGCGCTCGAGGCCGCGCACCTCGGCGCGGAAGTAGAGGCTGGCGAGCATCCACAGCCGGGGCAGCGTGTCGCGGATGTAGTCGGGATCGCGCTCGTCGAGGTCCGCCGCGGGCACGCGCTTCTGCGCCTGTTCGGCCACGGCGGCGACCGCGCGGCCGGCAAGGTCCGCGCCGGGGATGCTCACGCCGGCCTCGCGCTGGCCCAGCGCCGGCGCACGGTCAGGCCGCCTTCGCCCGCTCCGCGAGTGCCGCCGGGCGCAGCTCCGGCCAGCTCGAGGGCGGTCCCGCCGGGCGGCGGATCATGTGCGGCTCGCCCTTGGGCAGGCCGCGCAGCAGCGCGCTCGTCTCGGGGCGCTGCAGCTGCTCGCGGACGGTGCGCTCGGCCGTCTCGATCACCTGCTGGCGCCGGCTCCCGCTCATCAGGTTGTGCCCCATCGCCTTGCGGTCCTCGGCGGTGGGCTCGACCAGCAGCACCTCGGTGTCGAAGCGGCGCACCTTGCCGGCTTCGTGAGCCAGGCGCCGGCTGTTCGCCTGGCGACTGAGCGCCCCGAGCCACTCGCGCGGGTCGAGCGGACCCAGACGCCCGATCGGCCCGCCTGGGCCCTGGGCCAGCTCGGTGTCCGAGGACAGCGGGTTGAGGCAGATCACGAGGTCGAGCCCGCGACCGGCGACCAGGTCGAGGCTCGAGGCGGAACAGACGCCGCCGTCCACGTAGCGGCGGGGACCGATCTTGACGGGGCGGTAGAAGCCGGGGATCGCGCAGGAGGCGGCGACGGCAGGCCCGATCTCGGCGTTCGGGGCGTCGAGCCGGCCGAAGGGGACGCGGCGGCCGCTGTGGTAGTCGCAGGCGACGGCCCAGAAGTTCGGGTGCTCGACCCAGCGGTCGGGCACGACCCGGCTGACGAGCTCGCTGAGCGACTCGGTGGACACGACGCCCGCGGGCAGCCAGCCGGCCATCATCTGGAGTGGGGTGTGACCGAGCGGGTTGCGCAGCGCTGTGAGCGCCATCCGCAGCGAGCCGGGGCCGAGCGGCGGGAGTCCGCGATGAACGCGGAAGACGGCCCCCGCGGCGCGATCGGCCTCGGCGGCCGGGCTGCCGTCGGCGGCGCTGACGCCCTCGAAGGACTCACCGGCCGAGTGGGCGACCATGAACCACGGCGGCACCCCCGCGGCGGTGAGTGCGCCGATCATGGCGCCGGCCGAGGTGCCCACGATGAACTCGGCGCTACCGGGATCCCACTCGGTTTCCCGCGCGAGCGCGTGCAGGCCCCCGGTGAGCCAGGCCCCGCCCAGCACACCGCCCGCGCCGAGCACCAGGCCGACCCTCACGCGGCCCCCGTTGGCGCAAGGTCCATGGGAACCGGCTTACCCGCAATTAGGGGGTTAGACGCGCACATCGTGCGATTTCCAGCCTAAACGGGCGAGCGGCGTGTCGGAGCGGAGGGCGCAGCCGCCGCCTGTCCGATCCTCGCTTCGGCCAACTGCAGCACCCGGGGTTGGGGCGACGGACGTGCCGGCCGGCACGAGTTGCTTCCGCTATCCAGACGTTTCTCGTCCAACCCCCCGCCTCGCAGCCGCCAGGACGAGTAGCGCCCCGGTCGTCCAGGCGAGGGCCACGACGCCCCGAGGCAGTCCCAGCAGGTCGCGGGCCACGAAGCCGAGGCCTGCCCCGACGGCCACCACGCTCCAGGCGACGGTGACGAGCCGCTGCACCCGGTGCATCACCCGAAGAAGAACGAGAACGGGTTGACGCACTCGTTGACGATCTTGAGCGTGTCGCGCACCGGCACCGCCTGCCGTGGCGTGCGCGGATGCTCCACGTCGTAGCGCCAGCGCCGGTAGCCCAGACAGACGATCCAGGCGCGCTTCGCGACGCCGCCGACGCCGCGCAGCGCCGGCGAGCCGTCCGACATCGCCACGGGCGGCGCCTCCCTCGGAGCCGAAGGCCGGACGCCGCCGGGCGCGCGCAGCGAGCCGCCTCGGGCGCCCCCACGCGGCGCACGGGGCGCGCGCAGGGCGCCGCGGCGCGGCGCATCGCCGCGAACGCTGCTCCCCGCCCCGCACGCATCCCGCGCCGCACAGGTGATCCGCTCCGCAACGGCGTCGCCCAAGCCGGCCGCGGACTCTCCGTTCGTCGCCTCCCGCCCGCCGGCCGCCACAGTCGCGAGCACCAGTGCGACCCCCAGCACCAGCCCAATCCACTCGATCGTGGCCTGGCCGCGCTGCCCACCCTCGTTGTCGCTCCCGCGCCGCATCGCGGCCGAACGTACGAATCGCGGGCCGACGCATGGGGCCCGCGAGGTAACAACCCCGCACCGAAACCCGGACAATCGCGGGGTTTTGCCTTAACACGCACTTAATCCAAGCTCAATGCGCCCCTATTCCTCCGAACCTTGACAAAACCAGCCGCAGGCTGAGAGGGTCCTCGCCGATGGCAACGGGCTCCGGATCTGGATCCGGCTCTCTGAGTTCCCTGCGTGAGTTCAACCGTCTGCGCATCGTCGACTTCCTCAGGACCAACGGCACGGCGAGCCGCGCGGAGCTGGCCCGGCGCACCGGCCTGTCGCGCTCCACGGTTTCCACGCTCGTCGCGGACCTCCAGCGGCGCGGCCTCGTGGCCGAGCGCGCCGGGCAGTTCGCCGGCGAGGGCCAGCCCGGCCGCCCCGCCGCGCTGCTGGAGCTGGACCCCTCCGCCGCCGCCGCCGTCGGCGTGGACTTCGACCACGACAAGGTGCGCGTAGCCGTCTCCGACCTCAGCCGCAGCGTGCTCGCCGAGGCGTCCGCGCCCCACGACGTCGACCATGACGCCGGGGGCGCGCTCGACCTCGCCGCCGAGCTCGTCGAGCAGATCCTCCGCGAGGCGGGCCTGCACCCGGACCGCCTGCTCGGCGTGGGCATCGCCCTCGCGGGGCCGATCGACCACGACAGCGGCGCGCTGCACCCATCGGACGTGCTGCCCGGCTGGGCAGGCGTCGACGTGGCCGGCGAGCTCGAGAAGCGCCTGCAAATGCCGGCCTACGTCGACAACGACGCCAACCTCGGCGCTCTGGCCGAGGTCACCCTCGGCGCCGGCCGCAACGCCAGCTTCGCGGCCTACATCTCGATCTCTTCGGGCATCGGCGCCGGGATCATCGTCGAGGGCCGCCCCTACCGCGGGCACCGCGGCACCGCGGGCGAGATCGGCCACTTCGTGGTGGACCCCCAGGGTCCGATCTGCCGCTGCGGCAACCGTGGCTGCCTCGAGACGCTGGCGTCGGGTCCCGCGCTGCTGCGGCTGGTGCAGGCCAGCCGCGACGAAGAGCTGACGGTGAGGCAGGTGATCGAACTGGCGCGCGACGGCGACGCCGGCTGCAGGAGGGCGATCGCCGACGCCGGACAGGTGGTTGGACGTGTAGTGGCTGGACTGGTCAACCTGTTCAGCCCCGAGATGGTCGTGATCGGGGGCGACCTCGGGGAGGCGGGCGACCTGCTGCTCGAACCCTTGCGGGAGGCGGTGCGAAGGGACGCGCTGCCGGCTGCCGCGACGGAGCTGAAGATCGTGGCGGGAGAGCTGGGCGAGCGGGCCAACCTGCTTGGCGCGCTGGCGCTCGTGCTCATGCAGTCGGAGCACGCGGTGGCCGCACGCGTTGCCGGGAGCGCGGCGGCGTGAGCCGCAGAAACCCCGAAGGAACCCCCAAACAAGAGGAGAGGGACGTGTCAAGACGGAGAAGTCTCTGGGCGCTGGCGGCAGCCGGCACCCTCGCCATGAGCGGGCTTGCCGCTTGTGGAGGCGATGACAACAACAACGGCGGCGGTGGCTCGTCGAGCAGCGGCGGCGGCGACAAGCCGAAGGTCGCCGTACTGCTGCCCGACTCGAAGTCGTCGGTGCGCTGGGAGACGGTCGACCGGCCGCTCCTGCAGAAGGCGCTCGAGGCGGGTGGCGTCGAAGCCAACATCACGAACGCCGAAGGCGACAAGTCGACGCAGCAGCAGCAGGCCGAGCAGGCGATCACCAACGGGGCGAAGGTCCTCCTGCTGGTGAACCTCGACTCCGGCTCGGGTGCGGCGATCGCGGCGAACGCGAAGTCCCAGGGCGTCAAGGTGATCGACTACGACCGCCTCACGCTCGACACGGACGCCAACGACTACTACGTGTCGTTCGACAACGAGGAAGTCGGCCGGCTCCAGGGACAGGGCCTCGTCGACTGCGTCGGCAACAAGCCGAACGCCCAGATCGCCGTGCTGAACGGCTCGCCGACGGACAACAACGCGACGCTGTTCAAGAACGGCTACGACTCGGTCATCAACAAGAAGTTCGACTCGGGTGAGTGGACCAAGGTCGACGATCAGTCCGTGCCGGACTGGGACAACCAGAAGGCGCTGACGATCTTCGAGCAGATGCTGCAGAAGGCGAACAACAAGGTCGACGGCGTGCTCGCGGCAAACGACGGCCTGGGCAACGCGGCGATCTCGGCGCTGAAGCAGCGCAAGCTCCCGCAGATCCCGGTGACCGGTCAGGACGCCACGCTCGAAGGCCTCCAGAACATCGTCAACGGCGATCAGTGCATGACCGTCTACAAGGCGATCGAGAGGGAGGCCAACGCGGCGGCGGAGCTCGCCATCGCGCTGGCGAAGGGCGAGAAGCCGACCGTCACGACCGTGCCGGTCGACAACGGCACGCACAAGGTGCCGAGTGTCCTCGAGAAGCCGGTACCCGTGACCAAGGACAACATCGCCGAGTACTTCGGGGCTCCCGACTACCCGAAGAAGGCGGACATCTGCGCCGGGAACGTCGCAGCGAAGTGCAAGGAGCTAGGGCTCTAGTCGGACGCTGACGTGGCAGGCCCCGGGGCGCCGCTGGCGCTCCGGGGCCGCGCCGCGCTGGAGCCCAAGCGCCCGGCTTGGCCGGGTGCGCGGGTTTACCTTAGAGTCGTGGCCGATTCCGGAGAGAGGGACCCAATGACCGACACACCGCTCCTCGAGCTGCGAGGGGTGAGCAAGCACTTCGGCGCCGTGATCGCCCTGCACGAGGTCGACTTCAAGGTGTACCCCGGCTGCGTCACTGCTCTGGTCGGCGACAACGGCGCCGGCAAGTCCACGCTGATCAAGTCCGTGGCCGGCATCTACCGCATCGACGGCGGCGAGGTCGTCTACGACGGCAAGCCGGTGCACGTCAGCGGGCCGCGCGACGCCGCGGACCTCGGCATCGAGGTCGTCTACCAGGACCTCGCGCTGGCCGACAACCTCGACGTGGTCCAGAACATGTTCCTCGGGCGCGAGGAGCTCGAGCCGCTCCACACGCTCGACGAGATCAAGATGGAGGCTCGCGCGCGCGACACGCTGCAGAGCCTCTCTGTCACCACCATCCGCAGCGTGCGCCAGACCGTCGCCGGCCTGTCCGGAGGCCAGCGCCAGTCGGTCGCGGTCGCCAAGGCCGTGATGTGGAACTCGCGCCTCGTGATCCTCGACGAGCCGACCGCCGCCCTGGGCGTCGCCCAGACGCGGCAGGTGCTCGACCTGGTCAAGCGCCTCGCCGAGCAGGGCCTGGGCGTGGTGATCGTCTCCCACAACCTGCACGACATCTTCGAGGTGGCGGACAACATCACTGTGCTCCGCCTCGGCCAGAACGTGGCCGAGTTCAAGCGCTCCGAGGTGACGCAGGATCAGGTGGTGAGCGCCATCACCTCCGGGAAGCTGACCAAGGTGCCCGGGCTGATCGACACGGAGGTGACCGCGTGACCACCGCCGACGCCACCGCGGATACAGGGTCGCCCAGCCTCGGCGACGCCTTCCGCGAGTGGTGGACCAACGTCCGCTCCGGCCAGCTCGGATCGCTGCCGATCATCATCGGCCTGGTCATCATCGCGATCGTCTTCCAGTCCCAGAACGACCGCTTCCTCACCGCCAGCAACTTCGTCAACCTGATCGTGCAGTCGGCCGCCTTCGCGACGATCGCGATGGGCATCGTTTTCGTGCTGCTCCTCGGTGAGATCGACCTGTCGGTCGGTTACGTCTCAGGTGTGGCGGGAGTGATCGCCGCTGTGCTCCTGATCCCGGACGGCAACGAGCTGGCCACCCCGATCGCCGTGGCGCTGGCGCTCGGATCGGGCATCGCGATCGGCACGCTGCACGGGCTGATCATCACCAAGATCGGGATCCCGTCGTTCGTGGTCACGCTCGCGGGACTGATCGCCTGGAACGGGGTCGTGCTGCTCTTGATCGGCAGCCGCGGCACCGTCGTGCTCCAGAACAGCTTCCTGATCGGACTGGCCAACGACTTCCTGCCCGAGTCGACCGCGTGGGGCCTCTGGCTCCTCGCGGTGCTGATCTTCGCCGGGATCCAGTTGAACGAGGTGCGCGTTCGCCGCAAGGCGGACCTCGGCCATGACCCGTTCGCCGTCATCGGGCTGCGCGTGGCCGCCCTGGCGGTCGCGCTTGGCGCGGCCGTGTACGTGGCGAACCAGGACCGCGGCATCCCGTACCTGTTCCTGCTGGTCGGGTTCTTCCTGCTGTTCTGGGGCTTCGTCCTGAGCCGCACGCGGTTCGGCCGGTACGTGTACGCGGTCGGCGGCAGCGCGGAGGCCGCGCGCCGGGCCGGCATCAACGTCGACCGCATCAGGATCGCGTGCTTCGCGATCTGCTCGTTCATGGCGGCGGTCGGCGGGCTCGTGCTGGCCTCGCGGCTGCGCTCGGTCGACACCAACGCCGGCGGCGGCTCGATTCTGCTCTACTCGATCGCGGCCGCGGTCATCGGCGGCACGTCGCTGTTCGGCGGCGTCGGCCACATCAAGAGCGCGATCCTGGGAGCGCTCGTGATCGCCTCGATCGACAACGGGCTCGGGCTGCTGGGGTTGGGCTCGGGCGAGAAGTTCGTGATTACAGGAGGCGTGCTGCTGCTGGCGGTCACGGTCGACTCGCTGTCGCGGAGGGCTCAGGCCTCCTCCGGAAGAGCGTGACGGACAGGGTCGCCTTCATCACCGGCGCCAGCCGTGGCGTCGGGGCCGCCGTGGCGCACGCGTTCCACGGCGACGGGATGCGCGTGGCGCTCGCGTCGCGCAGCGGCGAGGACCTCGGCCTCGGCCTGGGACTCGAATGCGACGTTCGGGACCCGGATGCCGTCTCGGCGGCGGTGGACGCGACGATGGCGCAGTTCGGCCGCCTGGACGTCGTGGTGGCGAACGCGGGCGTCGGCGCCTACGGGCCCTTCCTGGAGATGAATCCGGACGACGTCGAGGCGATGATCGACATCAACCTCAAAGGCACGCTCTACACCGCCCGCTTCACGCTCCCGCACCTGATCGAGAGCAAGGGCGACTTCGTCTCGCTGGCCTCGGTGGCGGGCCTGCGCGCGTTTCCCGGCGAGGCCGTCTACAACGCCTCGAAGTTCGGGATGCTCGGCTTCACGCGTGCGCTCGACCACGAGCTGCGCGAGCAGGGCGTGCGCGTGACGAACATCGCGCCGGGCGGGATCGCGACGGACTTCGCGATGGGCTCGGGGCGCACGCCGGAGAGCGTCGAGGGGATGATGAGCTCCGAAGATGTGGCCGACGTGGTGCTGTTCGCCGTCAACCAGCCACGCAACCTGCGCATGATGACCGTCTCCTTCCGGCCGATGAACGAGGGGTCATGGGGCTGAGGCTCGGACTCCTCTCGACCGCGCAGATCAACGAGAAGCTGGTCGCCGGGGCGCGGTTGGTCGACGAGGTCGACGTGGTGGCGGTCGCCTCGCGCTCGCGCGACCGCGCGGCCGAGCAGGCAGCCGCGTTGGAGATCGAGCGTGCGCTCGGCTCATACGAGGAGCTGCTCGAGGACCCGGACGTCGACGCCGTCTACATCTCGCTGCCCAACTCAATGCACGTGGAGTGGTCGATCCGGGCCTTGGAGGCCGGCAAGCACGTGCTCTGCGAGAAGCCGCTGGCGCGGTCGGTCGAACCGGTCGAGCGCGCCTTCGACGCCGCCGAGTCGGCGGGCCGGGTGCTCACCGAGGCGTTCATGTGGCGTCACCACCCCCAGGCGCAGCGGCTCGTCGAGCTGCTGCCGCAGGTGGGCCAGCTGCGGATCGTGCGGGCGCAGTTCTCGTTCGCGCTGGACGCCGCGACGCTCGACGCTGCGAGCAACATCCGGCTGTCCCCCGAGCTCGAGGGCGGTGCCCTGATGGACGTGGGCTGCTATTGCGTGAGCGCCGCCCGGCTGGTGGCGGGCGAGCCGCTGGAGGCGACCGGCCAGCAGGTGACCGCCGGCGTGGACGTGCGCTTCACCGGCACGCTCAGCTTCCGGGGCGACGTGCTGGCGCACTTCGACTGCGGCGTCGACACGGCCGATAGGGCGGAGCTCGAGGTGGTCGGCTCTGAGGGCGCGCTGCTGCTGCGCGACCCGTTCCACGGGGTCGAGCCCATGATCGAGGTGCGGGCTGCGGATGGGTCGCTGGAGCGAGTCGAGGCGGAGCACGACAACCCCTACGCCTGCGAGCTGCGCGACTTCGCCGCGGCGGTCGCGGGCGAGCGCGCGCCGCGGCTGGGGCGCGAGGACGCGGTCGGCCAGGCACGCACGATCGCGGCGCTGTACGAGAGCGCGGCGAGCGGTAAGCGAGTAGTTCTTTAGTACCCATTTGTTCGCTGGTTCGGCAGACTGGGCATAGGCTTGGCGAACGGGCATGGGGGTCACGACTGCTGAGACTGCCGAGCCGCCTGCGGGGATCGCCTCGCTCGCGGAGCGCTACGACCCGGACGTGATCGACGTCCCGGGCGGTCGCGCGCTGGTGCGGCTGCACGTGCGCGGCGGCGAGGAATGGGACGCCCGCATCAGCGGTCGCCGGATGCGCGTGATCCCCGCGCGCAAGAACGGAGAGCCGGACGCGACGATCGCCGCCGACCCGGCGACCTGGCGGAAGGTGAGCAAAGACGTGCGCGGTGGGATGACCGCGTTCCAGCAGGGCCGGCTTCGGATGCGCGGCAGCCTCCACCTCGGTGTCGGGCTGCTCGCCGCCACCAGCGGGTCGGACGACCCGGGCCGGCTCTCGTTCGAGACCCTGAGCACGCCCTCCGGCCGCATCTCCGTGCTGTCCGCGGGCGTCGGCCCGGAGACGGTCCTCTGCCTGCACGGGCTGGGCGGCACGAAGGCGTCCTTCCTGCCGACCGTCGCCGCGCTGGCCGGCCGCTACCGCGTGGTGGCGATGGACCTGCCGGGGTTCGGCGAGTCGGACAAGCCGATCGGCGCCCCCTACGACGCCCAGTGGTTTGCGCGCTCGGCGTTCCACGCGCTTGACGCGCTCGGGGTGCGCGAGGCGCACCTGGTCGGCAACAGCATGGGCGGGCGCGTGGCGATCGAGGCCGGGCTGATGAATCGCGACCGCGTGCGCGGGCTGGTGCTGCTGAGCCCCGCGCTTGCGTGGCTGCGCGACCGCCGCTGGGCGCCCGTGGTGAGGCTGCTGCGCCCCGAGCTGGGGTTGCTTCAGGTCACGCCGCGACCGGTGGTGGAGCGCGTGGTGCGCCGGCTGATCCCGGGAGGCGGCAAGGGCTGGGCGGCGGCCGGCGTGGACGAGTTCCTGCGCTCTTATTTGACCCCGCGCGGCCGGGCCGCGTTCTACGCGGCGGCGCGCAACATCTACCTGGACGAGCCCCACGGCGACGACGGCTTCTGGAACCGCCTCGCCGGCCTCTCGACGGACGCCATGTTCGTGTGGGGCCGGCGCGACTCGCTGGTGCCGATCGCCTTCATGAAGCACGTGGAACGGGCGCTGCCCACGGCACGCCACTTGGAGCTCGACTGCGGCCACGTGCCCCAGCTGGAGCGCCCGCGGGAGACGCACGCAGCGATGCTCGAGTTTTTGGGGACGAAGTAGGGGCCCCTGGCGCCCCGGGGACCTGCCTGAATCGCTTCAAGCGGGGTCAATCGAATATTCGACACCCATGTGATGCTCAATATTCGATTCGCTGGCGCTCAAAAGTCGCCGCCGCCGCCGCCGCCGAAGTCGCCGCCGCCGCCGAAGTCCCCGCCGCCGCCGAAGTCGCCGCCGCCGAAGTCCCCGCCTCCGAAGTCGCCGCCGCCGAAGTCGCCCTGGCCGGCGGCCGCCGCCTCGTCGCCGCCGAACATCCCGAAGCCACCGCCCAGCATCGAACCGAGGAACAGGCCGGGCACCAGGCCGCCGCCGAAGAAGCCGCCGGCGAACGGCCCGTACGCGGGGCCGGCCTGCCAGTAGGGCACGTCGCGGCCGTTCACCGAGACGTGCCGCATGTCCGGGTCTTCGCCCTCGCGGATCCGCACGGCGTCGGCCGCGCATGCCGGCACGGGCCGCGGCTCGCCGCCCGGCGGCGCCCACTCCACGTCGGCCACCGACGGACCATGGCGCGGATCGAAGAAGCAGGGCGGCCGGCGCTCCGGCGCCGCGCGGCCCTCGATCTCCGCGCGTGCCGACTCCATCGCCCAGCGGCCCTCCTCGAGCGGCTCGGACACACGCTGCAGGTCGTCCGCCCGGCGCGCCCCTTCGAGCGCCTGCCCGGCCTGCTGGTAGCGCTCGACGGCGAGGCCATAGTGCTGCTTGGCCTGCGGGTCGGCGTCGGGCATGTCCATGTCGATGTCGAGCGCGCGGATCTCCTCGCCGAGGGCGACGACGTCGTCGCGCGCCACGTGGCGCACCGCGGCGAACTGGGCCGCCTCCTCCCTGCGGCGCCGCCGGCGCCCGAGCCCGAACAGAGCCGCCGGGATGGCCAGCAGGGCAAGCAGGACCCAGCCCGGGAAACCGCTCCGGTCGCCGCCCGCGGCGCCGCTCCCCCCGCCGTCGCCACCACGGGCCGCTCCCACCCTGCGCACGAAGTCCTCGAGCACCGGCGCGGTCCCCTCGCCGCTCTTCGCCTGGAACGCCTCGCGGGCGAGCTCGCCGGCGCGCGGCAGGACGCCGCCGGTGGCGCCACCGCGGAAGGCGTTGCCGATCACGGCCGCGTATACGGCCGGCTCGTTCACGGAGCGGCCGAGCTCGGTCAGCGCCGCTTCGGGACTGCCGCCCGCCTCGCGCGCGGCCGAGCTGGGCAGCACGGCGATGTAGAGCGGGCCGGCCTGTTCCTTGGAGATCAGGTCGCGCAGATCGTCGGCCTCGCTGTCGGAGATGCCGCGCTCGGCGTCGGGGTGCACGTAGACCGGGTCGAGCCTGAGCGTCTCGGCCGCGCGCTCGAGAACGGACTCGGCCTGCGCCGGGCTGGCCCCCAGGAGCATGAACGCCAAGCTGATGAGGAGGATGCGCACGATCTTTCGCTACCCGCCGGGACACGGTACAACCTCTGTGTGAGCCTTCCTCCCGGCCCGAGGCTTCCCCGCCTGGCGCAGGCGGCCATGGTCACGGGCGCACCGTACGGGTGGTTGCAAAGGCGGCGCGAGCGCTACGGCGATGTGTTCAGCTCGCACTTCCCGTTCTTCGGGCGCGTGGTGTACGTCGCCGACCCGGAGGGGGTCAAGGAGGTCTTCGCCGGCGACCCGGCCGTCTTCCACGCCGGCGAGGCGAACGCGATCGTGCTGGGCGACGCGCTCGGCGACAACTCGCTGCTCACGCTCGACGAGGGCCGGCACATGTCGCAGCGCAAGCTGCTGCTGCCGCCCTTCCACGGGGCGGCGGTGCGCCGCTACGTCGACGTGATGGCCGAGGCCACGGCGCGCGAGGTGGAGGGCTGGCCGACCGGCCGCGCGTTCCCGCTGCGACCGCGCATGCAGGCGATCACGCTCGAGGTGATCCTGCGCGCGGTGTTCGGCGTGCGCGACGGCGGGCGCATGGACCTGTTCCGCGAGCGCATCCCGCGACTGGGCAACCTCTCCAGCGTGCTCGACTGGCTGCCGTTCATGCAGCGCGATTTCGGGGGCCTCACGCCGGCGGCCCGCTTCCGCAAGGCGGTCGCGGCAGTGGACGAGCTGATCTACGCGGAGATCGCGGAGCGACGCGAGTTGGGCGACGCGGCGGCCGATCGGGACGACGTGCTCACGCTGCTGCTGGCGGCCCGCCACGAAGACGGCGCACCGATGACCGACGCCGAGCTGCGCGACCAGCTGCTGACGCTGCTCACGGCCGGGCACGAGACGACGGCCACCGGGCTGTCCTGGGCGTTCGAGCGGCTGCTGCGCACGCCGGCCGCGATGGAGCGCCTGCTCGGCTCGCTCGACGACGACGAGTACCTCGACGCGGTCGTCAAGGAGACGCTGCGCCTGCGGCCGGTGATCGTGGACGTGGCCCGCAAGCTGACCCGCGACACGCAGGTCGGCGCCTGGCGGCTGCCGGCCGGCACGCTGGTGCTGCCCGCGATCGCGGCCATCCACGCGCGACCGGACCTCTACCCCGCGCCCGAGGAGTTCCGCCCGGAGCGCTTCCTGGGACGGCGAGCGGCCGGCGGCCGCGAGCCTTCGAGATCACGCGGCGAGACGGAGTCCTACGCCTGGATCCCGTTCGGCGGCGGGGTGAGGCGCTGCATCGGGGCGTCGTTCGCCCAGGTGGAGATGCGCGTGGTCCTGCGCGAGGTGCTGCGCCGGGTACGGCTGCGCGCCGACTCGCCGCGCTCGGAGCGCCCGCAGGTGCGCCACGTGACGGTGGTGCCGTCGCGCGGGTGCCGGGTGGTGGTCGAGGAGCGCCTGCCGGTGCCAGCGGCGGCGGAGCCCGCCGCGGCGGTGGCCTGAGGCGGCTCAGTTCGGCACGCCGCCCGCTAGCCCGGCCAGGGCGAGCAGCTCGGCGGCCGGGCGCCCCGGATCGTCCAGTGCGGCGGTGAGGTCGGGTCCCGCGGGCCCCGCGAGGCCCTCGACCTTGGCGCGCAGCGCCGCGGCGTCCAGCGGGTGCTCAGGCGACCCGAGGGCCGCCTCCACGCGCGCGAGCTCCTCGCCGCCGCCGCGCAGCACGAACTCGGACTCGCGCAGTGAGCGGTCGGTGTGCACCTCGATCGACTTGGCCCGTTCGACCGCGGCCGGGTCGACGCGCTCGAAGCTCTCCACCACCGGCGGTCCGTGCAGGAGCGTGTAGGCGGTGAGGTACGGGATCGAGAACTTGGCCTCGAGGCCGTCGGCCGGCTCGGGGCCGTGCGCGGCCGCCAGCAGCGAGACGGGGTGCACGGTCACGCTCAGGTCGTCCGGGACTTTCCCGTCGAGGCTGCCGGCGGCCTCGATGGCGCCGTGGGTCTGCAGGCAGCAGGGCCACGCCTTGATCCAGTTCTCGGCGATGGCGGGCCGGCCCGGGTCGGGCTCGGCGTAGCGGCCGCCGGTGGCCTGCTCGAAGCCGCCGACCGCCTTGTCGAGCGGCACGCGGGCGCCGGCCTTCGCCAGCCGCGCGGCCGCCACCCCAGACGCCGCGGCAAGGCCGACCTGCAGCGACTTGCCGTCCGACCCAAAGGCCGCACGCACGCCCGAGGCGCGCAGCAGCGCGATCGCCACGGCGTCGGCTCGCGGCGCCTCCAGCAGGGCGGCCGCCGCCGCCGCGGCCCCGATGCCGCCGCACACCGCCGTGGGATGCCAACCGTTGTCGTAGAGCGCGGGGTGGCTGGCCCCTGCCACGGCGCCCATGGCCTCGAAGCCCTCGGCGTAGGCGTCGAGCGCCTCGGCGACGCTCAAGCCGAGGTCGGCCGCCACGACGAGCGCGGCCGGCGCGGTGGGCGCGCTCAGGTGGGCGATGCCGGGAAGATAGGTGTCGTCGAAGTCCAGCACATGCCCGGCGGTGCCCGCGAAGACCACGGGGTCGCCGAGCTCGCGCGCGGCGCGAGCGGCGGGCTCCTTCCGCCCGCCCGCCGCGCAGGCGAGCCAGTCGAGCAGGGCGGTGGCGTAGCGCTGGTCACGCATCTTCAAGGGTCTGGCGGAACTGCTTCGCCCCCATCACCTCCGCGCCGTGCTCGCGGACGCGTGACGCCAGCTCCGCATCCGAGGTGACCACGCGCAGGCTCGCAGGATCGCCGGCTTGCGCCACCAGCGCGACGATGTCGTCGTCGGCCGCGTTGCGGCCGCCCCGGGAGGCGAAGCGCACGTCGATGTCACCGGCGTCCTGGACGTGAAAGGGACGACCGTCGAACACCACGGTCACCGGCTCGTCCAGCGCCTGGAGCTCATGGACGAGCTGCTGCATGGCGCCGGGCCGGTCGTGCCACCACCCGGTCGGTCGTGAGCCGATCACGTTCATGCCGTCGACGATCCAGCGCTTCACCGCACGCCCGCGAGACGCTCGCTCTCTTCCCAGAGGCGCCGGCGCGCGCCGGCGTCGTCGGCCTGCGGATCGGCGGCCGACTCCCGGGTGCCGTTGAAGAAGCGGCCGCTCACGCCGTCGAGCGCGGGATCGGCGATCAGGCGCAGCGTCGCGTCCACGCCCTCCTCCACGGAGCTCATCGGCCTGCCGAGCGAGCCGCGCACCATGTTGGTGTCCATCAGCGTGGCCGGGTGGAGGGCGTTGACGGTCACGTCGCGGTCCGCCAGCCGCCCCGCCAGCTCGTTCGTGAACAGCACCTGGGCGAGCTTGCTCTTGGCATAGGCGGAGTAGCCCTCCCAGCCGCGTTCGAACATCAGGTCGTCGAAGTCGAGCGCCTGCTGGCCGATCGAGGACACGTTCACGATGCGCCCCGGCTCGCGCAGCTTGGGAAGGAGCAGCGCTGTCAGGAGGAAGTGCGAGAGGTAGTTGACGGCGAAGGTGAGCTCGTGGCCGTCGGCGCTCTCTTGACGCTGCGACACGATGATGCCGGCGTTGTTGACGAGCGTGTCGAGCTCGTCGATCTGGTCGGCGAGCGCCCGCACGTCGTCGAGCTTCCCGAGGTCCGCCACGAGGCCGCGCTCGGCCCCGATCTCGTTCGTTACGCGCTCGACCTTGTCCGGGTCGCGCCCGTGGACCAGCACCTTCGCCCCGCGCTTGACCAGCTCCTCCGCCACACGCCGGCCGAGGCCGTCGGTCGAACCTGTGACCAGGATGATCTGGTCGGGGAGCGGCCTCACCGCCGACTCCTCCGTACGAACACGAACAGCGCGGCGATCACGATCAGGCCCGCGACCGCCTGAAGGCCGATCCGCAGCACGTCGCCCTCGTCCTCGGTGAGATTGCCGATCGCGCCGAAGATCACGCTCGCGCCGAAGAAGACGACGATGGTCCAGAGCACCGTGTTGCGATCCACGGCGCGTGACGATAGCCGCGGGCCAGCCTCCGGGTGACCGAGCCTCGCAGCGGTGGCTTGCGACAATGACCGCCATGGCGCACTACCAACGGGCGGGCTGGTTCACCAAGAACGTGTTCAACCGAGCGGTGGCCTTCTTGACCCGGCGGGGAGTGAGCGTCGCGGGGTCGCGGGTGCTGGAGGTGAAGGGGCGCAAGAGCGGCGAGCGGCGGCGAACGCCGGTGAACCTGTTGACGTTCGAGGGGACGCGCTACCTGGTCGCGCCGCGCGGCCACACGCAGTGGGTGCGCAACCTGCGGGCGAGCGGGTCAGGGCGGCTGCTGGCGGGGCGGCGCGCCGAGGACTTCTCGGCCGTGGAGCTGCCGGACTCCGAGAAGCCGGACCTGCTCCGCGCCTATCTGGCGAAGTGGAAGTGGGAGGTCGGACAGTTCTTCGGAGGGGTCGGGCCGGACTCGCCGGAGGAGGAGTTGCGGCGAATCGCGCCCGACCACCCCGTCTTTCGGATCAGCTGACTTCGCGCAGCCGACCCGTCTCGACCTCGTACACGAAGCCGCGCACCTTGTCGGTGTGCGGGACGAACGGGCTGCTGCGGATCTTCTCGATCGACTCCTTGACGTCTTGGTCGAGGTCGTCGAAGGCGTGGGCGCGCCACTCGGGGCGCTCGCCGGTTTCGTCCTCGAGCTTCTTCGCGAACTCGTCGTCCGTGAAGGTGAGCATGCCGCAGTCGGTGTGGTGGATGAGGACGATCTCGTCGGTGCCGAGCAGGTTCTGGGAGATGGCGAGCGACCTGAGCGCATCGTCCGAGACGACGCCGCCGGCGTTGCGGATGACGTGGGCGTCGCCCTCCTGGAGGCCAAGGATCTTGGCCGGGTCGAGGCGGGCGTCCATGCAGGCGAGCACGGCGAGCTTGCTGCCGGGCGGCATGGGGAGATCGCCCTTGTCGAAGACGGAGGAGTAGGACGCGTTGTTTTCGAGGAGGGAGTCGGTGGTGCTCATTGGCCTTCCTTAGTTATGCGACCGCTTCGAGCGGAGTCTCCGCGGGGCGTGGATGGCGCAGCAGGGCGCCGTCGTCGGCGACCTCGTAAGTGCCGACGCGCCGCAAAGGCGGCGAGTAGGCATGGAGCGTGGTCGCTGGTAGTTCACCCGCATGTTTTACACGGTGGATCGCCTCGCGGGCAATCGTGACGGTGTCGCCCGCGGTGAGCGTGCGGTGGACGGCGCCGGTGAGGGCCAGGCGCTCCTCGGTGATTTGCCCGTCGAGCACCGTGATGGCGGCGGCGCTGTCGTCGTGGTCGTGGAAGCCGGTGTCGTGGCGCGGCATCCAGCAGACGAGGTAGATCTCGACGCCGACGTCGCGGTGGAGGAGGGCGTAGACGCGCTCGCTTTCGTCGTGGCGTACCAGTGGTTGCCAGGCGTGCGTGCGGGCGGCCCAGGCCTGGAGCCTCTCGCGGAGCTCCGCGGTGGCGAGGTGGTTTGGGCTCACGCCGACAGCCCTCTTACGGCGGGTACCCACGTGTACCCCAGCGCGCGATGGGGGGCGGCTGTCCTGACGAGCTGAGCGAAGCCCTCGCCGAAGGCCTCCTCGACGGGGTCCTTTTGGTCCTGCTTTCCGACCGGGTAGTCGGTCCCATGGACGAGCTGTCCGATGCCGACCGCGGTGGCCATGGCGCGGACGGCGCGGGCGCCGTAGGAGGAGGTGTCGTAGAAGGTGAGCGGGTCGGCGAGGGCGGCGTCGCCGCTCTGCGTTTGGCTGCGGCTGTCGGTGCGCTCGGCGTGGAGCGGGGCGAGGCCGGCGAGGAGGGCGAAGATGGCTCGCAGGGTGGGGAGCTCGGAGCGAATGACGTGGTGGAAGGAGTGCCAGGCGGCGTGCTGCTGGGCGACGTAGCGGGTGGCGGGGGACCACCAGGCGGGCTCGGTTGTCGTGCCGTTCGCGGGGCCGGGGTGCACGAAGACGGGAGCGCCGGCGTCGGCGACGGGGGCGAGCAACGGAAGGGCGGCTTGGGCATCGCGTGGTGTGGCGAGGCGATCGGCGGGCAGGCAGACGCCGGCCGCGCCTGCGGAGATGGCCTCGGTGGCGATCTCGGCCTCGCCGTCGCTTTGTAGGACAGCCGGAGTCGCCGCCCACCAGCCGAGCTCGTCCGGCAGCCGCGTGGCTGCTTCTTGCCAGGCGGCCACCGCGGCAAGGGCGTCGCGGGCGGGCAGGGCCTCGAGGCCGACGGGTGAGGAGAGGGCGACGAGGGCCTTGTCGACGGTCAGGCCGCTGGCCCGGGTGTGCGGGTCATGGTCGGCAGGGTCGATCTGAAAGCCGGGTTCGCCGGGAAGATCGATGTGCCAGCGGTCGTGATGCCAGCGCGCTTTCGGGGCCGCCTGTCGCTTCTCGAGGACCCTCAGAACGGCTTCGGGCCAGAGGTGCTGATGGACGTCGACCGAGCGCATGGCGGGGGACTGTAGCGCATTGTCTATAAAGTCGGTCGGGAATAGCGAGTTTCCGGGGACGCGGACGCTTTTGCAAGGAATCTTGTCAAGCATTTAGGTGTTGTTGCCGAGTACCAGGAATGCCACCCGCATTGCGGCCGCCTGTCTGCCGCCGGGGGTCACTTGGGAGAGAGCGAATGCAACACCGTCCTGAACAGGTCGTCCGCTACACGGTCGAGCAGAACGGGGGCGAGTACACCACCACGGTGCTCGACCTAATGTCGCTGTTCGGCCGTAAGGAGCTCACCGATCTGGCTCGCTCGCAGATCCGCCGGGCGCTCTTGGACCAGGACGTCGCAGCCGATCCCGACCTGCTCGAGGCCGACGAGTCCGCAGAGGTGCGACTGTTCCTGGTCAAACGTGCGTCCGTCGGGGCGCCGATCGCTCCGGCACCTTCCGCGCCGGGGTGGGGCGGCCGACTTCGCCCAAGGACCTGGAAGGGTTGGACCGCATACGCGATCACGGCCTTGGTGATCCTGGCGGTGGTCGTCCCCGACTCCGAGAAGTCGGGCGACACGCGTCCGGCTGCGGACACGGTCATCCAGAAGGCCACTGGCAACGACGCCGAGGACCAGGCGGCTGTGCGCGCCCAGGTGCAAGAGGAGCGCGAAAAGCTGCGAAAGCAGCGAGCCCAACTCCGACGCGAACGAGCGCAGGCTCGCCGCGAGCGCGCCCGAGCACGAAGGGCGCGAGCAGCCGGCCGGCGGGAGCGGGAGCGAGAGCTACAGCGCCAAGAGGAAGCGGCGGCCACCGAGCCCGAACCCGAACCCGCGGCAAACTGCCATCCCAGCTATGACCCGTGCCTCGATCCCAACGCGAGCGACTACGACTGTGCGGGCGGCTCCGGCGACGGCCCGGAGTACACCGGGTACGTGACTGTGAAGGGTCCGGACGAGTACGACCTGGACAGCGACGGGGACGGGACCGGCTGCGAGTCCTAGCTGATCGCGGTGATAAACCGACGTGGCCTCCGATTTCGGAAAGGGATCCGGATTCCGCTCGGAGGCCGGAGCTGGACGCAGCCGGACGCGGTGTTCACGCGGGCGGTTGACTAGATAATCCCGACGGCTGAACCAGTCTCCACGGCGCGTCGCCGGGCTTCTCGAGCGCGAGCACCCAGGACTCCGTCCAGTTACCCGCCCGCTCCTTCGACCCGCCAACCACCGCCGCCGTATCCCGGTCCTCCACATACCGCCGCCCACCGACCTCGACCTCGATCGTCATCGTCGCCGGCTCGTGCTCCACGTCCACCGCCACGACCCGGATCCCCCGGACCCGCGGGCCGCGCACCACCAGCCGGGTCTTCCGCGACGCGTCTCCTCCGTACAGCAGCTGCGAAACCGCCTCGGGGGACGCCACCTCGAGAAGAGCCGCGTCGTCCCCGTCCACCGCCTCCGCCCACGCGGCCACCGCTCGGCGCGCGGCCGCCTCCAGCACGTCCGGCGCGAAGCGGGCGTCGGCCAAAGACAGGTCCAGCGCGTGCTCCCGGGCGGTGCCGTCGAACGAGACGACCGCCAGGTCCGCGGTCGTAAACCCCGGTGGCAGCCCGTCCTCCACCGCCAGCTCCGTCAGCGCCTCGTCCGCCAACGACGAATCGGACCACGGGGACGCCACTATCTCCGAGTCCAGGTGGTGGTCCCCCTCCGCCCTCTGCTCGATCGACACCACCTTCCACGCCGCATCCCCCGAGCGCGCCAGCGTCCAGTACTCGCACAGCGTGATCTGCTCCGTCTTCGCCCCGGTCCTCAGCATCTTCCGCCCCGAACCATCCACCACGAACGCCCTCAGCGACGCCGTGATCCTCACCACCGCCCGGTCCTCCGTGTCGTCCTCTCGATTCACCAGCCCCACGTACTCGATCCGGGGCGCCGAGAGCACCGAAACTCGGTTGTGCCACCCCTTCGCCGCGAAGTCGTCCAGCCGCCGCCGCCACTCCACCATCAGGTCGTCCCCCACCAGCTCTGACAGCCGCTCTACGTCGCGCCCGTCCCACGCCTCCTGGCACGCCACGAACAGCCCGCGCGCCTGCGCCTCCAGCTCGTCCGCGGCGAAGTACGGGTCATCCGACGCCGCCTCGGCCGACGCCGTGCGTACGCGCGAATCGCGCTCCCGCACCTTCACCCGATACCGCCAGCTGTGGATCGCCAGGTACACGAGGAAGATCCCGAACACCCCGAAGAAGAACACCACCACGATCGGGTTGCCCGATCCGCCGCCCGACCCTCCGCCGCCCCCGAACCCGCCGCCTCCGCCTCCGCCCCCGCCGCCCCCGCCGAACCCCGAGCTGCCCCCGCCGGCCTGCGCCCAGGCGGAGCTCGCCAAAGCGCAGGCGAGCAGCAACGAACCGACAACGAGGGACAAGACCCGGGCCACGAGTCCCCATGCTACGGCCCCCCCACCACCGTCGCGGGGACCCTCCACGCACCCAGATAGCGGAATCTTCTGCCCAGAAGCGGTCGCGCCAACTCCAGACCGATGTTAGGTTCGGAAACTGTGACCAGGCGGGGGCCCACACGCACCATCAAGCGCGCCGCGACGCTCGGGCTGATCGCCGCTGCGGCGCTTCCGGCCGGCGCCGAGGCCAGGGACGTCGAGCCCGTCTCGGTCACCGGCGAGGTCGACGTCCCCGCCGGTCAGTCCCGGTCCCTCACCCTCAAGTGCCCGGCCCACGCCG
>JAXDIG010000052.1:0-50570 GCA_034664125.1 Thermoleophilaceae bacterium
GGTGATCTCCTTCATCACCTTCTTGAGGCGCTCCTCGAACTCACCGCGGTACTTCGAGCCCGCCACCAGGGCGGCCAGGTCGAGCGTGTAGATCTGCTTGTTCTTCAGCAGCTCGGGCACCTCGCCGGAGGTGATGCGGGAGGCCAGGCCCTCGACGACCGCGGTCTTGCCCACGCCGGGCTCGCCGATGAGCACCGGGTTGTTCTTCTGGCGGCGCGAGAGGATCTGCATGATCCGCTCGATCTCGGTCTCGCGACCGACGACCGGGTCGAGCTTGCCCTCCGCGGCCAGCTTGGTCAGGTTGCGGCCGAACTGGTCGAGCAGCTTCGAGGACTTCTTGCCCTCGCCCTGGGCGCCGGCGGCCGCGCCCGAGCGGCCCTGGCGGCCACCGGGGCCGGACAGCATGCGGATGACCTCGTTGCGGATCTTCTCCGAGTCGGCGTCGAAGTCGAGCAGGATGCGGGCGGCCACGCCCTCGTTCTCGCGCACGAGCCCGAGCAGGATGTGCTCGGTGCCGATGTAGTTGTGCCCCAGGCTGAGGGCCTCTCGCAGGGCGAGCTCGAGCACCTTCTTGGCGCGCGGGGTGAACGGGATCTGGCCGGAGGTGACTTCCTCGCCGGAGCCGACGATGCGGACCACCTGAGCGCGGACGCGCTCGACGGTGATGTCGAGCGACTCGAGGACACGCGCAGCCAGGCCTTCCTCCTCGCGGAGCAGGCCGAGCAGGATGTGCTCGGTACCGATGTAGTTGTGCTTGAGGATGCGGGCCTCCTCCTGGGCGAGGACGACCACCTGCCGGGCCCGTTCGGTGAAGCGCTCAAACACTGCTCTTGCCTATCTGTCGGGAAAACGAGGCTGGTGATACCCGCTTCTTCCCTCAAGATCGGCATCTACGCCGATCATGATGAGAGCGAGAAACGGGTTACCGGCCCGTGGGCCGAGTCTACCAACGGCCTCCACGGCTTCTCACGCCTTAATGGATGCCTAAATGCCGTCCGCCGTGGCGGGTATAGGAGTGGCCTGCACCGCGTCCCGACAGCCCTGCTAATCGTCGTTTTCCTGACCCTCGCCGGATGTGGCGGCGGGAGCGACTCCAAGCCCGACGCGTTCGCGCAGGGCTACAACGAGACGATCAGGCGGCTGGCCAGCGTGAACCAGGAACTGGCCGCGCTCGACGTCTCGGCGAAGTCGAGCCGGGGGATCGCCAGGGAGTTCGACCAGTTCGGCGAGGCCTTGGAGAGCACGCGCAGCGAGCTGGCGCGGCTCCAGCCGCCCAACTCCGCCCTGAAGCAGTTCAACGCGCTGCTGGGCGCGCTCGACCACTCGGTGAGCGCGAGCCGCCGCGCGGCCGCGGCGGCCCGCGCGGTCAGACCGGGGCTCCAGCGCCGGGCGCTGCGCGAGCTCATGAGGGCGACGCACGACGTGGATGCCGCACAGGACGCGCTGGGCCGAGCGGTCGCGACCGGCTAGCTGCGCAGCGCCGGGAACAGCACGACCTCGCGGATCGACTGCCGGCCGCTGAGGATCATCACAAGCCGGTCGATGCCGATCCCGATGCCGCCGGTCGGTGGCATCCCGTGCTCCAGCGCGGAGAGATAGTCCTCGTCGTAGGGCTGGGTTTCGTCGTCGCCGGCGGCCTGGTCCGCGCGCTGCTGCTCGAAGCGGGCGCGCTGCTCGTCGGGATCGTTGAGCTCCGTGAAGGCGTTGGCGAACTCCATGCCGCCGGCGAAGGCCTCGAAGCGCTCGACCAGCCCGGGCTCGGAGCGGTGGTCCTTGGCGAAGGGCGACAGCTCCTTCGGGTAGTCGAGGATGAAGGTGGGGTTCTCCAGGTCGGGCTCGACCCGCTTGGAGAGCAGGTCGTCCACGCGCTTGGCCCAGGTCCCTTCGCCGGGCAGGTCGTCGGTGGCGATGTCGAGCCCGGTCTTCTCCTTGATCGCGTCGCGGAGCGTGATGCGCCGCCACGGCGCCGAGAAGTCGATCGGCCCGTCGTAGCCGACCTCGGCGGCCACGTCCGCGATCAGCTCCTCGAGGCGAGCGGCGATGTCCTCGTAGTCCGCGTAGGCCTCGTACCACTCGAGCATCGTGAACTCCGGGTTGTGCTTGGGCGAGAGGCCCTCGTTGCGAAAGTCCTTGCCGATCTCGTATACGCGCTCGAGGCCGCCCACGATAAGGCGCTTGAGGTACAGCTCGTCGGCGATCCGCAGGAAGAAGTCGCGGTCGAGGGCGTTGTAGTGCGTGGTGAACGGGCGGGCCAGGGCGCCGCCGTAGAGCGGCTGGAGGATCGGCGTCTCGACCTCGAGGAAGCCGCGCTCGTCGAGCCAGCGGCGGATCGCGCGGAGCACCTTGGAGCGCAGGATGAACAGCTCGCGCGTCTCCTCGTTGGCCAGCAGGTCGACCTCGCGGTGGCGGTAGCGGGTTTCCACGTCTTCGAGCCCGTGGAATTTGTCCGGCGGCGGGCGCAGCGCCTTGGCCAGCAGCTTCCAGCCCGTGGCCCTGAGGCTCAGCTCGCCCCGCTTCGACTTGAACGCTGTGCCGTCGACCCCGATCAGGTCCCCGAGGTCGAGCGAGGTCAGCAGGTCGAACGACTCCTCGCCCAGCACGTCGCGCTTGGCGTGGACCTGCAGCTTGCCGGACCGGTCGACGACGTCGATGAAGGCGGCCCCACCGTGGCCGCGACGCCCCGTCATGCGACCGGCTATCCGGTAGGCGTCGTCGGTTTCGGCGCCGGCGTCTAGATCGTCGTGACCGCGGTGAACCTCGGCGATCGGCACGACTCCGTCGAACTCGTGCGGAAACGGGTCGATCCCCTGCTCGCGCAGGCGCTCGAGCTTCGCTCGCCGATCGTCCATAGGCGCCGGGACCCTACCGCGACCGGCCAGGTGCCGCGGGGGCCCGGGGGCGCGAGCCCCCGGATCGCATCACCGTTCGATCTTGGTGATCTTCAGCTTGCGGGCGGGCCCGCGCGGAACCGAGACGCTCACGGTGTCGCCGCGCTTGTGGCCGAGCAGCGCGCGGCCGACGGGCGACTCGTTCGAGAGGCGGCTCTCCGACGGGTTTGCCTCGGCGGAGCCGACGATCTTGAACTTGGTCGACTTGTCGGTCTTCTGATCCTTGACGTGCACGGTGGCGCCGATGCTCACGACGCCGGTGTCCACGTCCTTCTCGTCGATCACCCGCGCGTTACGCAGCTTCTCCTCGAGATCGGAGATCTGCTTCTCCAGCATCGCCTGCTCGTTCTTGGCGTCGTCGTACTCGGAGTTCTCGGAGATGTCGCCGAACTCGCGGGCCTCTTTGATGCGCTCTGCCACCTCGCGCCTGCGGTCGCCGCGCAGGTGCTCGATCCTGGCCTTGAGCTCCTCGAGGCCCTGTGGGGTGAGAACGGTGTCACGTGGCATAAGAAAACCCTCCGCGGACTGCGTGCCGGAGGGACGCGAGAGTGTAGCAACGCGCGACTACGCCGCAAGGACGATTTCGCGCCCGCTCAGCGTGGCCAGCGCGGCCCGTGCATGGGCCGTGGTGGGGGCGGTGACGAGCGGCTCGCGCTCGCGCTTGGTCAGGCCCAGCGTGTCCGCGTACCAGGGGTAGAACTTGCGCAGATAGCGGCCTGCCCGATCGGGTCCGAGGTGGTCCTCGGCGGCCTCGATGATCGTGCTGAGCTCCTCCGCGACCTCGGTCTTGGTCGGGTCGCCGCTGTAGCGGCCAAGGAGGCGTGCGAAGCGCCACGGGTTGCCGAGCGAGCCGCGCGCGAGCATCACCGCGGCCGCTCCGCTCTCGCCGAAGGCTTCGAGCGTCCGGTCCTCGTCGCTCAGCCCGCCGGAGAGGATCACGGGCACGGGCAGCGTCTCGGCGAGCTCGCGGGCGAGCCCGTAGTCCGGCTTGCCCGCGTGCTGCTGGGAGGCGTGGCGGGGGTGGAACGCGATCCCCGCGACCCCCGCTTCGTCCACCAGCCGCTTCGCCAAGCCGACCCCACTGCGGTCCCCCGGCGACCTACCCGGCCGTAATTTGGCGGTAATGGGCAGGCGGCTGCCTTCGCCCGCCGCCTTGGCGATGGCCACCGCCTTGGCGGGATCGTCGAGCAGGGCGGCCCCGGCTCCGGTCTTGCAGACCTTGCGCACCGGACAGCCCATGTTGAGGTCGATCAGGTCGGCGCCGGCGTCGGCGACCATGGCCGCCGCCTCGCGCATGATGGCGGCGTCGTGGCCGAACAGCTGGATCGAGACGGGGTGCTCGTCCGGGTGGATGCGCAGGAATTCCTCGACGGTGCGCTGGTTGCCGTAGGCGAGCCCGAAGCTGGAAACCATCTCGGAGGTGACGAGGCCGGCCCCGAAGCGCCGGGCCTGAAGCCGCACGAACCAGTTGCCGATGCCCGCGAGCGGCGCGAGGACCAAGCGGTTCTCGAAGGTGCGGCCGCCGAGCGTCCAGGGGTCGGTGAGGGCGGGCATGGCGGGGGAAACGGTAGCGCCGCGGGCGCTACCGCCCCTCTCGTACGCCCGCCGCGAGCAGCAGCCGCACGTCGGCTTCCACGGCTCGCGGCGTATCGCGCATCTGCCGGTAGGTGATCCGCACGGGTCGCCAGCCGGCCACCTGGAGAACGCGGTCGCGCTCGCGGTCCCGCTCGAACGCGGCAGGCGTGCTGTGGGTGTCCCGCCCGTCGAGCTCGACCACGAGCCGCCGATCGCGCCAGACAGCGTCGACCTCGAAGCCCTTCACGAAGGCGTTGATCTCCGGCCGCGGCAGGGTAGCCGCGTCGACGATCGTCAGGAACATCTCCTCGAGTTCGCTCTTGGTGACGGTGGCGCCGGCCCGGCGCTTGTCGAGCACAGCTCGAATGACTCGATTGCCGCGATGTCGCGGATAGCGAACAAGGAGCCTGTCGAGGGAGAGCTCATCCCACAGCCGCAGGACCTCGGCTTCGTTGAGAGCTCTCTCCAGCTGGCGCTGAGGGAGCACGGCGGCGAGGTCGAAGAGGGTGCGCGGGACTGTGGTGATGGGGATGCCGGCGTGGGTGGTGACCTCGTCGGGTCGCAGTCGAGCCTCGTGTACATGGATTCCCGGGCGAGAGCGGCGTGCGTGCGCGACGGTGACTTGGCACGGGCCCCGCTCGCGGACGATCTGCCAATGGGCCCCCGCCGGGCCGTGGCTCAGGACGGTCCCGGGCCCGTAGGCGAGTACCGCCGCCATCCAACGGGCCTCCCTTGGAAGCTTCCGTTGGCCCACGGCGTAAACAGCGCGATGAAGGGGGTGGAGGCGCCCGAGCAGCAGTCGATGCTCGATGGCGCCAGTCCCCAAGCCGAGCACCGTGAGCTGGGCCCGAGCAACCACTCCGTACTGACGCTCCGCGATCTCCGCAATCAGCCGGTCTTCCTCACGAACCTGACGTTTCCCATGTATTGCAGGGGTAAAGGCAGACTCGTGGCTCATGGCGCCCAGGATGGCGCGCCCGGGCGCACGGGGGTGTTGCGAGCGTTACGTTTGTGGGCGGTTGCGTTCCCAGATCAGCTTGAGGCCGGTCAGGGTCAGCAGCTCGTCCACTTCGTCGACTTGGTCGCAGGAGGGCACTATCGCGGCGGCGTAGCCGCCCGTGGCGATCGTGGTCGCTTCCTCGCCGAGCTCCTCGCGCAGGCGTCCGACGATTCCGTCGACCTGGCCGGCGAAGCCGTAGACCACTCCCGACTGGATCGCCTCTTTGGTTCCCTTGCCGATCGCGTGGCGGGGCTCCTCGATGTCGACCCGCGGCAGCCGCGCCGCCCGCGCGGCCAGGGCCTCCAGCGAGATCTCGATCCCCGGCGAGATCACGCCGCCCAGGTACTCGCCTCGGCTCGACACGACGTCGTAGTTGATGGCCGTGCCGAAGTCGACGGCTATGCACGCGCCGCCAACCCGGTCGTACGCTGCCACGGCGTTGGCGAGCCGGTCGGGGCCCAGCTCCTGCGGCGTGTCTATGCGGATCGGCATGCCCGTCTTCAGCCCCGGACCGACCAGCGCTCCCTTCCCGTCGAGGTAGCGCTCGATCAGCTGCTCGTACTCGTGCGCCAGCGTCGGCACCACCGAGGAGACGATCGCGGCGTCCACCTCGCCCAGGCCCAGCCCGCGCAGGTTGAGCAGCGAGTCGAGCACCATGGCCAGCTCGTCCGCCGTTGCGAACCGTACGGTGGCGAAGCGCCAGTGCTGCAGCAGCTCGTCGTCCCGGAACATGCCGAGGTGGGTCTGGGTGTTGCCGACGTCGATCGCGAGCAGCATGGAGGGCGCCTAGTTCTCCAGCGGAGCGCCCATGGCGTGGAACCCGCCGTCCACGTGCACGATCTCTCCGGTCATCCCGCGCGAGAGGTCGGACAGCAGGAAGCACACGACGTCGGCCACCGGCGCCGGGTCGCTCGTGTTCCACCCGAGCGGCGCCTGCTTCCCCCACAGCGCGGCCAGCCGGTCGAAGCCGGGGATGCCCTCGGCCGCCGGCGTCTCGACCGGGCCGGCAGACACCAGGTTCACTCGGATGCCCGAACCACCCAAATCACGGGCGAGATACCTGGACACAGACTCGAGCGCGGCCTTGGCGACGCCCATCCAGTCATAGACGGGCCAGGCAACCGAGGCATCGAAGTCCATCCCGACGAACGAGCCCCCTTCATCGCCCATCAGCGGCGCCAGGGCCCCGGCCAAGGCCTTGAAGGAGTAGGCGCTGGTGCGAAAGGCCATCTCGGCGGACTCGGGCGGCGCGCTCATGAAGTTGCCGCCCAGGGCGTCTCCCGGAGCGAATGCGATGGCGTGAAGCGCGCCGTCGATGTGGCCCAGCGAAGAGGCGAGCGCCGCAAGGTCGTCGGGGGAGTTGACGTCGAGCTCCAGGACGTCGGGGGGATCGGGCAGCCGTGTCGCCGCCCGCTCGGTCATCCGGCGCGTGCGGCCGAATCCGGTCAGCACGATCTCGGCGCCTTCCTGCTGGGCTCGCTCCGCCACGGCAAAGGCGATCGAGCCGCGCGTGAGCACGCCCGTCAGGAGCAGTCGCTTGCCCTCCAGCAGCATGACTAGAGGAGTATCGGCTCCCGCACCGCGGCGCGTCGCCAGACCAGCTCGACCGACGCCCGAAGCACCAGCTTCCCGTGCTGGTTGACGACCTTCCAGCGGCACGCGACCAGTCCGTGCTCGTCGTCGATCGGCCGTGTCTGCACGACCTCGCCCTCCACGTGCACGGTGTCTCCGATGAAAACCGGCTGCTTGAAGACCGCGTCGCCGATCCGGCGCAGAGCCACCACGCGCTCGGGGTCGAACGGCATCAGGCCGGCGGCGTAGGACAGCACCAGCAGCCCGTGCGCGATGCGCTCGCCGAAGCGGCTGCCGGAGGCCCACTCCGCGTCGACGTGCTGCGGGTGGGTGTCGCCGGTCAACGCGGCGAAGCTCGCGATGTCGCCCTCGGCGACCGTGCGGCTCTCGGTCTGAAAGCGCTCGCCGACGGCGAGCGCGTCGAAGTCCCGCTCGAAGAGGGTCATGTCGCCGGAGCGTCCATCATCCGAAAGCGGGTACGCAGGGCGCGCATGAACGCTGCCGCCGCGCGCCGGTGCCCCTCCGCCGAGGGGTGGAAGCCATCGTCGGCGTAGGTGTCGCGCTCGGCGGCCGCGGGGTCCTCGAAGCCGTCGAGCAGCGCAACGCCGTGGCGCTCGGCCACGCCGCGGCAGGCCGCGTTGAAGCGGCGCATGCCCTGCTCCACGCGCGCCCGCGTACGCGGGCGCAGGTCGAGGAAGCGCGAGATGTCCGGGTAGGTGGCCGTGACCACGGCGGCGCCGGGCGCCTCCGACCGCAGCCGGGCGAACATCCGCGCCAGCCGCGCCGCGTACGCACTCGGGTCGGGGCGCACCGACTCGAGCACGTCGTTGGCCCCGCACACCAGCGTGACCACATCCGGGTCGAGCGAGAGGGCCTGATCGAGCTGCTTCTCCTCGACGTCGGCGCTGGTCGCGCCCACCCACGCCAGGTTCTCGTAGCGCGTCAGCGGGCCGAGCGCGCGCGCCACCTCGTCCGCCCAGCGCGGCTCGCCGGCCACCAGGCCGGCCGTGAAGCTGTCGCCGAGCGCCACGTAAGTGGTCATAGCGGGATGTTGCCCGGTCCGTTGCCGTATTGACCACCGTGGGACAGCGAAGCGAGCGCGCTCGCCAGCCGGCGGCGCGTGTCGCGCGGCTCGACCAGCTCGTCGACGAACCCCTGGCTTGCCGCGACGGCGGCGGAGACGTGCTCGTCGGCGTAGGCCTCGGCCAGCCGGTCGCGCTCGGCGTCGGGGTCGTCGGCGTCGGCCAGCGCGCGGCGGTGCACCACCCCGACCGCCTGCTTGGGCCCCATGATCCCGATCTCCGCGCCGGGCCAGGCCAGCGACAGGTCCGCGCCCAGGTCCTTCGAGTTCATGCAGATGTAGGCGCCGCCGTAGGCCTTGCGCAGCACCACCGTGACCTTCGGCACGACGGCCTCGGCAAAGGCGTGCAGCAGCTTGGCCCCGTGGCGGATCACGCCGAGGCCCTCCTGCTTGGTGCCGGGCAGGAACCCGGGCGTGTCGACCAGCACGACCAGCGGCACTCCGAACGCGTTGCACGTGCGCACGAAGCGCGCGGCCTTCTGGGCGGCCGTCGCGTCGATCACGCCGCCGAGGTACCACGGCTGGTTGGCGATCACTCCCACCGGCCGGCCCTCGATGCGGGCCAGCCCGGTGACCATGTTGCGCGCCCAGCGGTCGGACACCTCGAGCAGCGTGCCGTCGTCCACCAGCGCCTCGATCACGCCGCGCACGTCGTAGACCTTGCGCGCGCTCGTGGGCACCAGCGAAGCGGGATCGACGTGCCGCACCGCGGCCGGCGGTCCGATCGGTGGGGCCTCGCCGGCGCGCTGGGGCAGGTAGGAGAGCAGGTCGCGCACCAGCGCCACCGCCGCGCGGTCGTCGTCGGCCACGAACTGCGAGACGCCGTTGGCCGAGTGCACCCGCGGGCCGCCGAGGCTGGCAGCGTCCACGTCCTCGCCCATCACCTCGCGCACCACGCCGGGGCCGGTCAGGAACATCGCCGACTCCTCCGTCATGACGACGAAGTCGGTCAGGGCGGGCGAGTACGAGCCGCCACCGGCGGAGACGCCGCTGATCACAGAGATCTGCGGCACGCGACCGGACAGCCGCACGTTGCGCCTGAAGATGCGCCCGTAGCCGGCCAGCGCCGCGACGCCGTCGTCCATACGCGCCCCGCCGGAGGCGATGAAGCCGACGACCGGCGCGGCTGCGCGCTCGGCGAGCTCCATCACGCGGATGATCGTCTCGGCGTGTGCCTCGCCCAGCGAGCCGCCGGCAAAGCTCTGGTCCTGCGCATAGGCGAACACCGGCCGCCCGGCGACCGTCCCGCTCCCGCCGACCACGCCGTCGCCCGGCACCATCCGCGCAGAGTCGCGGCGCGGCAGCACCGTCGAGCGGATCACGTTCAGCGACCCGGGGTCGCAGAGCGCCTCCAGGCGCCCGTACGCGTCCAGCGTGCGCGGCTGCTCGACGACCGCGAGGCGGCCGTTGTTCCTAGTGCGTTCAGCTAGAGCGCTCACTCAGCCTCCAGGCAGAGCACGGCGTTGTGCCCGCCAAATCCGAATGCATTCGAGATGCCGATCGCGGGACCGTCGCCGTTGGCGAGCGGGCGCGCCTCCTTCGGCACGTAGTCCAGGTCGAGCCCCTCGTCGGGCTCCTCGTAGTTGAGCGTGGGCGGCGCGATCCGGTCGCGCAGGGCGAGCAGCGTGGCGATCGCCTCCACGGCCCCGGCGGCTCCGAGCAGGTGGCCGATCGCGGACTTGGTCGAGCTGATCGGTACCTGCGCGGCGCGCTCCTCGCCGAGAGCGCTCTTCAGCGCGTTCGTCTCGGCGCGGTCGTTCAAGGGGGTGGAGGTGCCGTGCGCGTTGACGTACTTGACGTCGTCCGGGCCGACGCCGGCGTCGCGCAAGGCCAGCTCGATCGCCTTCGACGCCCCGCGGCCGCTCGGCTCGGGAGCCGTCAGGTGGTGGGCATCGGAGGTCGAGGCATATCCGCGCACGTAGCCGAGGATGCGGGCGCCGCGCTCGCGGGCCCCCTCTTCTGACTCGAGCACCAGGATGCCGGCGCCCTCGCCCATGACGAAGCCGTCGCGGCGGCGGTCGAACGGCCGCGAGATGCCGCTGTCAGACAGCGCGTCCATGCGCGAGAAGGCCGCCGTCGCAAGCGGCGTGATCGCCGCCTCGCTGCCGCCCGTGACGACCGTTTCGGCGTCGCCGTAGCGGATCAGCCGTGCCGCCATCCCGATCGCGTGGGCACCGGCCGCGCAGGCGGACACCGTGCCAAACGACTGGCCGCGCAGATCGTGCTTCATGGCCACCACGCCTGAGGCGGCGTTGGCCATCAGCAGCGGGATCGACAGCGGCGAGATGCGGTCGGCACCCTGCTGTTGCAGGATCAGGTGCTGGCGCTCGAGCGTGTCGATCCCACCGATGCCGGTGCCGATCAGGCACGCGGCGAAGTCGGGGTCGCCGGGCGGGCCGTCATCCCAGCCGGCGTCCTCGAGCGCCTCGGCCGCAGCGGCCAGGGCCAGCTGCGTGAAGCGGTCGGCGCGGCGCACCTCCTTGGTCGAGAGGTGGTCCTTGGGCTCGAACTCTGTCGCACGGCCGAAGCCGTCCTCGATCCCGGACTGGCCGGCACTCCAGCGCTCATGGAGCGTGCGGGCGCCGACGCCGAGCGGCGTCACGGCCCCCACCCCGGTGATGACGACGTTGCGGGTCATCCCAGCTTCGACGCCACCAGATCCACGGCCTGACGGACGCTCGTGATGCCTTCCATGTCCTCGCCCTTGAGCTGCACGCCGTACTCGTCCTCGACGATTTGGGCGAGCTCGACCAGGTCGAGCGAGTCGATATCAAGCGCCTCGAACTCGGCGTCCGGCGAGATCTGATCGGGCTCGGCGCCGAACTCCTCCAGCGCCTGGAACACCCTGCTCTCGATCTGCTCACGTGTTGCGGTGGTAGACATCGATCCTCCTTCGTTAGATGGTCAAGCGGTGAGTCCGCCGTCGACTGTCAGGCACACGCCGGTCACGTACCCGGCGTCGCTCGAGATGAGGAAGCGCACGCAGGCGGCCACCTCCTCGGGGGTTCCGGCCCGGCGCGCGGGCACCAGCTCCAGCAGCCCCTCGCCCAGCCCCTCGGTCATGTCCGTCTCGATCAGCCCCGGTGCCACGGCGTTGACCGTCACGTTGCGGCGCGCCACCTCGGTGGCCACCGTCTTGGTCATCGCCACCAGGCCGGCCTTCGAGGCCGCGTAGTTCGCCTGGCCGGGGTTGGCCTTCTCCGTGCCGACGACCGAGGCGATGTTCACGACGCGGCCGAAGCGGTTGCGGATCATCGGTCGCAGCGCCCGGCGGGTCAGCCGGAATGCGGCGGACAGGTTGGTGTCGATCACCCTGTCCCAGTCCTCGTTGTCGATCTGCGGGGACAGGCCGTCGGCGCGCACGCCGGCGTTGTTCACGAGCACCAGCACCGGCCCGAGCTCGTCCTCGACCTGCTTGAAGAGCGTGTCGGCGACATCAGGGTCTGAGATGTCGGCCTGCACGGCCATGGCCCGGCCACCGGCGTCGGTGATCTCCTTGACCACCGCTTCGGCGCTCTCGGAGTCGCTGCGGTAGTTCACGCCGACCGGCCATCCGTCCTGCGCGAGCGCCTTTGCGATCGCGCGGCCGATGCCGCGCGAACCACCGGTGACGAGGGCGCAACCCTCGGGGCGTCCATTCATGCCCCCCATTGGATCACTCCGGCACCCCAGGTGAAGCCCGCCCCGAAGGCCGCCAGCAGGACATTCATGCCCGGCTCGAGCATCCCGCGCTCGCGCGCGTCCGCCAGCGCGATCGGCAGCGTGGCCGAGGAGGTGTTGCCGTAGCGGTCGATGCAGTCGATCACGCGCGCGCCGTCGACGGCGAGCCGCTCGCCCACGGCGGCCAGGATGCGCGCGTTGGCCTGGTGGTAGACGAACAGGCCGATGTCGTCGAGCTGCAGCCCGACGCGGTCGACCGCCTCGAGCGTCGACTCGGACAGGCGGTGCACCGCGGCCTTGAAGGTGTCGTGGCCCTGCATGTGGATGATCTGGTCGTCGTGGGTCGCGCAGATCGCCGCGGCGCCGGCGCCGTCGGCGTGCAGCGCGATGTGGCCGATCAGGCCGGGACCACCGTTCGCGGCACCGACGACCACCGCGCCCGCGCCGTCGGCGAACAGGGCCGCCGTGCCGCGGTCGGACTTGTCGGTGAAGCGGCTCAGGACGTCGGCGCCGATCACCAGCACGTTCTCGCAGCGCCCGCACTCCACCTGGGCGGCGGCCAGCGAGAGCGCCGAGAGGAAGCCTGTGCAGGCAGCGCCCAGGTCCATCGCGCCCGCCTTGTCGGCGCCCAGGTCGAGCGCCACGAGCGGGGCGGCGTTGGGCAGGAGCTCGTCGGCGCCAACCGTGGCCACCAGCACGAGATCGACGTCCTCGGCGGCCACACCGGCCTCCTCGAGCGCCTGGCGCCCCGCTGCGGTGGCCAGATCCTGGAGGCGCTCTCCGCCGGCCACGTGGCGGCGCTCGTGCACTCCGGTGCGGTGCACGATCCACTGCTCGGTCACTCCGGCGCCCTCGGCGACGGTCGCGTTCGTGACCACGTTGTCGGGCACCGCCATCGCCACGGAGGCGATCGTCGCGCCGCGCGTCTGGCCGTTGCGCCACAGCGGAGCGGGGCCGGTTTCGACGACGGCGCTACGCATTGGCGAGGTGTCGGTTGGTGGAAGCCATCCCTTGCAACCATTCCGTACACGGGAACCGTCTCAGCATTACGGGGCAGGCTTCCCCCCGGTCGGGGGGTCTTGTGGGGAACGGCGGGGGGTGCATGTCCCCGTTTCGAGGCCCCAGCTGCCGCTTTGGGTGGCTCAGACCGTCAGGCCGAGCCGCTCCGCGCGCTGCACCGCCTCGGCGCGGTTGCGCACGTTCAGCTTGCGGTAGAGCGCGCTCGTGTGCTCCTTGACCGTGTGCGGAGAGAGGAACAGCCGGTCGGCGATCTCCTTGTTGGTCGCGCCCGTGGCCATCAGCGAGAGCACCTCGCGCTCGCGCTCGGACAGCGGCGCCGCGGGCTGCTCGGCTCGCGGCGCGAACACGGTCATCCCCTTCCCCACCATGCGCACCGCCGCGGCCACGTCGTCGGCCGACCAGTCCTTGGAGACGAAGCCCGACGCCCCGGCGGCCTTCGCGGCCTGCGGCGAGATCCAGCCGGCGCCGGAGATCAGCAGCACGCGCGTGGTGGGCGACGCGCGCCGGATCGCCTCGCACAGCTCCGCGCCCGACTCCTCGCCCAGGAACAGGTCGACCAGCGCCACATGCGGCGCGTAGCGGCGCGCCAGCTCGAGCGCCTCCTCCGCGTTCGAAGCCGACAGGCAGCGCTCCACCCACGCCTGCTCGGTCAGCAGCAGGCGGAAGCCCCAGTGGACGACATCGTGGTCGTCCACCACGAGCACCCGCAGGTTGCGCTCCGGGGTCACTCTTCCACCTGCTCTTCCACCGGCACGACCAGCCGCACGCGCCACTCGGGCCCCTCGCGGCCGAACTCCACCAGCGCCCCGCGCCCGAGCGCCTCCACCGCCGCCAGGCGCAGGCCCATGCCGGTGCCGCGCGTGTCGCTGCGGGCACCGTCATTGCGCACCTCGAGCACGAATGCGCCATCGACGCGGTCCACGCGCACGCGCACGCGGGAGGGCCGCGCGTGCTTGTCGGCGTTGCGCAGCGCCTCGGCCAGAACGGACTGGGCGAGCGACTCGACATCCGCCGGCACCTCCACGTCGTCGACCCAGTCGAGCTCCAGCGGCAGGTCCTTGTAGTGGCGTCCGAGCCGGGCCAGCTCCTCGCGCAGCGTGGCGCCCGTGCCGAGGGTGGGCGGGGCCAACGGGCGGCCGAGGGCGTCGCGCAGGTCCTTGAGCGCCGCCTGCATCTCGACGGCGCAGCGCTTGCGCGCCTCCTCGCTGAGGCCGTGCTCGGAGCCCAGCACGAGCGACACCCCGAACAGCCGCTGGACGACGCGCTCGTGGATCTCGCGCGCGAGGTCCATGCGGGCCTGGAGCAGGCGCGCCCGGCCCTGCTGGGTGGTCGCGATGCGGACGCTGGCCGCCAGCGCCGCGGTCTTGCCGAGCGTCCACATCGCGTGGCGCTCGGCCTCGGTCAGCTCGAAGTGGCCGCCGCCGCGGTCGGCGAAGATCACTCCCAGCCAGCGCCCGCCGGCCGACACCGGGGTGCAGGTCAGCGTCTCGATGCCGGGGAAGTGCGCGTAGCGCTCGGGGACCCAGCGGCTCAGATCGCCGCTCGCCTCGACCACGCGGTCCTCGGCGAGCGCGACCTGCGCGATCGGCGTCTCCTCGAGGGTCCCGTAGATGTCGCGCAGGAGAGGCGCATCCATCCCGTGGCTGCCCACCGGCACGACCAGCTGGCGCGCCTCGTCGTAGAGCAGCAGCCCAGCGCGCTGCATGTTCACCACGGTGCACAGGGCGGTGCAGAGGCGGTCGTAGAACCCGGGGCCGTCCGACCCCGCCGGCTGGCGGTCCAGCTCGGCCAGCAGCTCGACGATCACGTCGAGTGCGTCGGTTCGCGCCGGGACCGCCATGGGTGTGTTGTACCCCGCTAGCGGTCCTGCAGGGCCAGACGCAGCGCCTGCTCTGAGGTCAGCGACACCGGCCGCGCGTATCCACAGGCGCGGCAGCGGCAGATCACCTCGGCGTCGAAGTCGTCGATCAGCAGCGACCAGTCGACGTCGCCGGACAGGCAGGCTCGGCAGGCGAGCGCGGCGGCCACCAGGCTGGGATCGTCGTTCCCACGAAAGCTGGCCAGCTCGAGCGTCTCCTCCATGCCTAGAGCCTCCCCGACTTCTGGCAGTCACTCAACCGGCCACACAGCAAACCCCCCAGCCGGGGGGGATGCCGGCCGGCGGCTCACGCCCCCGGACCCCCGCTCCACCTGGCTCGTGGCCCAGGGCTCACAGGTTTCCGAAGCGCTCCACAGGCTGGCCGGCGACCGCCGTGAGGTGGTCCCCCAGCCGGGTGCCGTCCGGCAGCGTCAGCTCGGGGTCGAGCTCCAGCAGCGGCTCCAGCACGAAGCGACGGCTCAGGACCTCGGCATGCGGCAGGGTCAGGCGGTCCGAGCTGTGCTCGCGGTCGCCCAGCAGCAGCACGTCCACGTCGATCGGGCGCGGCCCGTGGCGCACGCCGACGGGTGTCCGCCCGAGCTCGTGCTCCACCTGCTTGCAGGCATCGAGCAGGGACTCGGGATCCAGGTCGGTGTGGATACGCACGCAGGCGTTGAGGAAGTCGGGCTGGTCGGTCACCTCGCCCTGGGGCGCGGTTTCGTAGACCGAAGAGGATGCGGTCACCTCGATGCCGCGGCTCTCGAGGGTGGCTCGCGCGGCACGCAGGTTGGCGAGCCGGTCGCCCTCGTTGGAGCCGAGGCCGAGGTAGCCGACCTCGTTCAAGCCTCCTTCCAGACCTCCACCGACACCTCGTCCACGGGCAGCGGGATCGGGGGCTCGGGCTTCGCGGCCTTGACCCGCACCGACTCCGCTCCGAAGCGGCCGATCAGCCGGTCCGCTACCGCGGTGCAGAGCCGCTCGAGCGTGTTGTACGAGCGCTCCTGCGCCGCCAGCGCCACCTGCTCGCACACCTCTGCGTAATTGACCGTGTCCTCGACGCGGTCGGTCACCGTCGCGTCGCACTCGTCGAGCTCGAACGAGACGTCGAACACGAGGCGCTGGCCGAGCTCGCGTTCGGCCTCGTGCACGCCGTGCCGGGTGTAGAGCGAGAGCCCGCTGATCTCGATCGTGACGGCGGGAGCCGTGGCCTGGCGATCGTCGTCGAGCGCGTCCTCGTCCAGCTCGTCGTCGAACTCGTCCTCCTCCCGCTCCCAAGTCATGGTCCGACCGTAGCAGCGGCGATCGCCAGGGCATCCGCGACGGGGCCGACGTCGTGTACGCGGAATACGCGCGCACCGCGCTCCAGCGCCATGACGTTGCTGGCGATCGTCCCGGGCAGGCGCTCGTGCTCGTCGCGCCCGCCGGCCAGCTTGCCGAGGAAGCTCTTGCGCGAGGTGCCGATCACGACTGGGCGCCCGATCGCCACGATCTCGTCGAGGCGCCGCAGCAGCTCGAGGTTGTGCTCGACCGTCTTGGCGAAGCCGATGCCCGGATCGAGCCACACGTGGTCCTCGGGAATGCCCTCGCCGACGGCGAACGCGAGCCGCTCCTCGAGGAACGCCTTGACGTCGTCGACCACGTCGTCGTACTGCGCCGCCGCCTGCATCGTGCGGGGCTCGCCGCGCATGTGGGCGAGGCAGCAGAGGGCTCCCGCGTCCGCCACCAGCGCGGCGAGCTCGGGCGCGAAGCGAAAGGCCGACACGTCGTTCACGAGCGTCGCCCCGGCCGCGAGCGCCGCCTCGCCCACCTCGCGCTTGGTGGTGTCGACGGAAACCCGGTGGCCGGCGGCGGCGAGCTGCTCGACCACCGGCAGCACCCGCTCCAGCTCGTCGGCTGCCGGCACCGGCTCGGCCCCCGGGCGCGTGGATGCCCCTCCGACGTCGAGGATGTCGGCGCCCTCGGCCACCAGCTGGAGGCCGTGCTCGACGGCGGCGTCGGGGTCGAGGAAGAGCCCGCCGTCGGAGAAGGAGTCGGGGGTCACGTTGACGATGCCCATGACGGAGTAAGAGCGCACGGCGCCGAAGTATCGCCCCCCGCTCGCGGGAACCTCGGGCGCCCGGCGCTTGTACCACCGTGCAGAACCCGCGAGAGGAGCGAGGGATGACGACGAGACTGGCGGCCGCGATCGCCGTGGCGGCGGCGCTGCTTGCGCCGGCGGGCGCGACGGCCGGAGGCTTTGCGACGGTCGGGGTGGATCCCCTGCCGGACGGGATCGGCCCGGGCAAGGACTGGCAGGTCCAGCTGACGATCCTCCAGCACGGCCGGACCCCCCTCGAGGACGTCGAGCCGCGGGTGATCGTGAAGCGCGGATCCGTTCGGCAGGCGTTCGCCGCGCGGGCCACGGGGACGCCGGGCGTGTACCGGGCGCGGGTCGTGTTCCCGACCGCGGGCACCTGGCACTACGTCGTGGACGACGGGTTCACGATGACGCACACGTTCCCGCCCGTGCGCGTGCGCCCGGACGGCGGCGGCAAGGCGCCGGTCGCGGGCGGGTCGAGCCCTGCGGGCAACTCGAGCCCTGCGGGCGAGGTGGCCGCCGGATCGAGCGGCGGCGGCCCCGACGTCCTGCTCGCCCTCGCCGTCGCCGCGGTCGCCGGCCTCGCGGCCGCCCTCGGGAGCGCGGCGCTCCGGCGCCGCCGCCAGCGTCCGGCGCCCCAGCGCGGGTGAGCGGCCTGCGCGTGCCTCCGCTGGCCGCCGGCCTGGTGGCCGCGGCGCTCGCCTTCGCGGCGGTCGCGCTGGTCACGGACGGGGACGGCACGCGCGCGGCCGGCAGCGGCCAGGTGGAGCGCCCGCCCGCCGCTCCCTCCACCGGACGCGCAGTCTTCGCACGCATGGGCTGCGGGAGTTGTCACCACCTGTCCGCGGCCCGCTCGTCCGGCCAGATCGGTCCCGACCTCGACCTGAAGCTCCCCGCCCACACGCGCGCCTCGCTGAGAGCCAAGATCCTCGCACCGGGCACGGCCTCCGTGATGCCGTCCGACTTCGGACCGCGCATGAGCGACGCCGACCTCGACGCGCTCGTGAACTTCCTGCTCGCCGCGACGCCGTCCCGCTGACCCGGCATGATCGCCGCCACATGGAAAGGGTCTTCGAGGCGATCGTGTTCGACAACGACGGGCTGCTGCTCGACACCGAGGAGGCCTGGACCCGGGCCGAGCAAACGCTGTTCCGCCGCCACGGCGATACCTTCACCGACGCCCACAAGCGCGACCTGATCGGCTCGTCGCGCGCCAAGTCCGCGGTCAAGCTGGAACGGATGCTCGGCCTGCCGGGCCACGGGGAGGCGCTCATGGACGAGCTGCACGAGCTGGTCATGGAGGAGGTCGCGGCCGGCGTGCCGCCGCGCCCCGGCGCGCTCGAGCTGCTGCGGGCGGTGCGAGCGCAGGGGCTGCCGGTCGGGCTGGCGTCCAACTCGTCGCGCGAGTTCGTGGACCTGGCGCTGTCGGTGTCGGGGCTGGCGCACGGCTACTTCGACGTGGTGGTTTCCGCCGACGACGTCGACGCTCCCAAGCCGGCGCCGGACCTCTACCTGGCGGCGTGCGCCGCGCTGGGCGCCGCTCCGCAGCGGGCCGCCGCGCTCGAGGACTCGCCGCCCGGAGTCGCAGCGGCCCGCGCCGCCGGCATGTACGTGATCGCCGTGCCCTACTTCCCGGACACGCCGATCGAAGGGGCGTCGCTCACGGCGGAATCGCTCGCCGATCCGCGCGTGGCCGTCGCCCTCGGCGTGGTCAGGGCTGGGCGGTCGGCCCCTTGACGTCGGCAGGCGTCGGCGCGCGGTAGTCGGGCTCCACGTACTCGGTGTGGAGGTCGCCGTCCAGCTCGTGCACGTACAGCACGCGCTCGCCGAACTGCCTGGCGTGGTTGCGAGCCGCGGCCTTGGCCTCGGTTTGCGTCGGATGCTCTGAGAGAGGGGTGGGATCGCCCTCGTACCGCACGACCCAGCGGTGGCGCGACAGCGGAAGGATCTCCAGGTGATGGCCGGTCATACGCCCGCAACTAGGCCGCCGACGTCGGTTTGCCATAGTCGCGGCGTGTTCGACCGCGTAACGATCCGCGTCTCCGACCGCGCCGCGTCCGAGCACTTCTACGACACGGTGCTGGCCGCGCTCGGCATCGCGAAGACCCTCAGCGACGACCGCACCGCCGAATGGGGCGACTTCGCGATCGCCGAGGCGGATGCCGACAACCCCGTCACCCGGCGCCTGCACATCGGCTTCGTGGCCCCGTCGCGCGCCGAGGTGGACGAGTTCTGGCGCGCCGGCATAGCCGCCGGCTACACGGACGATGGCGCTCCGGGCCCGCGGCCGCAGTACAGCGAGGACTACTACGGCGGATTTCTACTCGACCCCGACGGCAACAGCGCCGAGGGCGTCCACCACGGTGACCTGCGGAGGGGCGCAGTGGTCGACCATCTCTGGATCCGGGTCGCCGACGTGGCGGCCTCCAAGCGCTTCTACGAGGGCGTCGCTCCGCAGGCCGGCTTCCGCCTTGCCACCGACCTCGCTGAGCGCGCCAGCTTCGACGCCGCCCCGGGCTCGTTCTCGGTGGTATCCGGCCAGCCCACCGAGCACCTGCACATGGCGTTCCGCGGGAGCCAGGGCGCCGCCCCCCTGATCGATCCGGACGGAAACGAGGTCGAGGTCGGCTAGGCGGCTGGCTGCCCGCTGCGCGGGCGCCAGTGCTCGGGCAGGTCCGGGTGCTCGAGGAAGAGGATGTGGTCGTCGGTCCCCGAGGCGGCAACCGCGTTCCAGACCTGCCGCAGCGCGTCCTCTCGGTCCGTCGCGTCAAGCGCGATCTCGAACACACCCAGGTCGTCGGGCTCGCCGGCCTCGGCACCCTCCGGCAGTGCGGCGGCGAGCTGCTCGTGCGCCTCGCGGTCGCGCGGGGTGCCGCCGTGGAGCATCAGCATTCCGACCTTGTGCCGTGCCATGAGCTCCGGCAAAGGTAGCGTGCGCCCGATGCCACCGACCCAGGCCCACAAAGCCGCCGACTTTCGCGCTCTCCACGAGGGCGAGGCATTCGTGATTCCCAACCCCTGGGACGTGGGCTCCGCCCGCGTCCTGGAGGCGCTCGGCTTCAAGGCGCTCGCCACCACCAGCGCCGGCTTCGCCTTCACCCTCGGGCGCCTCGACGGGAACGTCTCGCTCGACGAGATCGTCGATCACACGCGCGCGCTGGACCAGGCGACCGGCCTGCCCGTCTCCGTCGATCTGGAGAACGGCTACGGGCCCCGGCCCGAGCACGCGGCGTCCGCGATCACGGAGGCCGCGCGCGCGGGCGCCGTGGGCGGCTCGATCGAGGACTACGACCCGAGCGGCGAGCTCTACGGCCTCGACCACGCGGTCGAGCGGGTGGCCGCCGCGGTGGAGGCGGCCAGGAGCCTGGACTTCCCGTTCACGCTCACCGCCCGCGCCGAGAACCACATCCGCGGCAACCCGGACCTCGACGACACGATCGCGCGCCTCCAGGCTTACGAGCGCGCCGGCGCGGACGTGCTCTACGCCCCCGGGCTGCGCAGCGGCGACGAGATCCGGGCCGTCTGCGACGCGGTGTCCAAGCCGGTCAACGTGCTCGCACGCCCGGGATTGTCGGTGGCTGAGATCGCCGCGGCCGGCGGCACGCGGATCAGCGTCGGCAGCGGGCTGGCCTGGATAGCCGTGGGCGCGATGGTGGCGGCGGCCGAGCAGATCCGCGACAGCGGCGACCTGTCGTCGCCGGCGGCGCCGGTGCGCATCCGGGAGTGGCTCGGCGGCTGATGCCGCGCTACGCCGCCTTCCTCCGCGGGGTCAACCTGGGGCGCAACCGCAGGGTCAGCAGCGCCGAGCTGACGTCCTGCTTCGAGCGCAGCGGCTTCGAGTGTGTCCAGACGTTCCGGACGAGCGGGAACGTCGTCTTCGACGCCGGCAGGCAGTCGCCCGGGCGGCTGACCGCGACGATCGAGGACGCCCTGGCCAAGTCGCTCGGCTACGACGTGAGCGTCTTCCTGCGAACCGCGCAGGAAGTCCGGGCGATCGCCGAGCACCGACCCTTTCCCGCCAAGTCGGTGAAGGCCTCGGAGGGCAAGCTGCAGGTGTCCATGCTGGGCGCGGAGCCGTCCGCCGCCGCGCGCGAACAGACGCTTGCGCTCGCGACCGACGACGACCGGCTGCGTTCGAAAAGCGGGAGCTCTACTGGCTTCCGAGCGGCGGCATACGCGACTCAGCCTTGAACGCCAAGGCGATCGAGCAGCTGCTCGGGCCCGCGACGATGCGCACCAAGGGCACCGTCGAATTGCTGGCCGCGAAGTACTTCTGAGCGCCCTCGAACATCCGTCGAATTCGGCCTTGGAGGGCCATTCCGGTGGGCACCCTCACGGGCATGCTCCGGAAGAACCTCATCCTGTTCGTGCTCGCGGCGACCCTTTTGCCCGCGACCACATCCGCCGCCGATCCGCGCGGCGTCTCGTCCGCGGACCCGAACCCGCTCGCGGGACAGACGTTCTACAACGACCCGGAGTCACCCTCGATGCAGGAGTGGAGTCATCTCGAGCGCACGGGCCAGCGCGAGCAGGCGGACCTGATCTGGAAGATCGCCAGCCAGCCCAAGGCGCTCTGGCTGGGACGGTTCACGCAACCCAACTTCGCCGTGAAGGTGCGCCGCCTGATCGATCCCGCGAAGGCGCGCGGCGAGGTGCCGATCTTCACCGTGCTGCGGGCGCAGGCGACGGCCTGCGGGCCGGCCTATCAGGGCGGAGGCCCGGCCGAGGACCGCGCGACGATGGCGTGGTACGACGATCTCGCCCGCGTGATCGGTAACGACCGCGTCGTGATCGCCTTCGAGCCCGACTCGCTCGGGACGATCGACTGCCTGGCGCGCTCACGCCAGGACGACCGGCTGCGCGTGCTCGCGCACGGCGTTGACGTGCTGTCCAAGCTGCCGAACGCGACCGTCTACATCGAAGCCGGCGCGTCCGACTGGGAGTCCGCCAAGCGCACCGCCAAGCAGCTGCGCAGGGTCGGCGTCGCCAAGGTCCGCGGCTTCATGCTCAACGTGACCCACTACGACTGGACGGGCGCGAACATCCAGCACGGGCTCGAGATCTCGCGCCTCACCGGCGGCAAGCACTTCATCATCAACACGGCCGAGAACGGGCGCGGACCGGTTCATTACCGCAAGTGGATCGACCGCTCCCGGCACATCTGGCGGCGTATCACCGTCTGGTGCAATCCGGGCCTCCGCGGCCTCGGGCCGGCTCCGACGACGCAGACCGCGCGGCCGGACAAGGTGGACGCCTACCTCTGGCTCAACCGGCCGGGCTACGCGCAGAGCTGCCAGCACCGGCCAATCGCCTGGTACATGCCACGGGCGCTCACGCTTGCCCGCTACGCGACGGACTGGGAGAAGGCGCCGTCCGGCACGCGCTTCGGGCACTACAAGCACTACCCGCTCAAGGCGTTCAACATCGCGGGCTAGGCGGACGGCCAGCCGAGCATCGCCTGCACGCGCTTCGGCAGTCCCGCCATAACCAGGTCGTACGAGTCCTCGACCATGTCGAGCACGAGCCGGTCCGGAACCGACCCGTCGATCTCGACGGTGTTCCAGTGGCGCTTGTTGAGGTGGTAGCCCGGCTGGATCGACGAGTGGGTGGCGCGAAACTGCTCGGCCAGCTCAGGCTCGCACTTGAGGCTTACCGTCAACGGCCGGGCGTCGAGCCGCGACAGGGCGAAGATCTTGCCGCCCACCTTGAAGACGGACAGGCCCGGCGTGAACGGAAACTCCTCGCCTGCGCCGGGCAATGCGAGGCAGCGCCGGCGCAGCCTGGCGGCGGAAACCATCGCCTCAGGCTACGCGGACCCCGTCAGCGGCGGCGCGGCTTGTGCACGTCGACCTTCCTGGTCTTGCTCAGGCCCGTGCCGCGCTCGTCATCGCCCGCGACGCGTGCTCGCAGCACGGCGTCGGCGGCGACTCGCAGGAGCAGGCTGAACTCCGACTTCGCCGCGCCGGCGTCCTTCAGCCGAGTCGTGGCGATCGCCTTGAACTGCCCGTTGCGCCCACGCCTCTGGATCTGGACCTTGCGGCCGTCGCGCGCGGGCCGCACTACGCCGAACAGGCGGAGGCGCTTGCCGGCCAGCGGCGTCGCGTCGCTCACGTTGAGGGACACCATGAGGAGCGGCAGGCCCGGTCCGGGGTCACCTCCTCCGGGCGGGTTGTCGCCGGGCGGTGGGCTGCCGCCCGGGGGCGGGTCGCCACCCGGTGGCGGGCCGCCGCCGGACGGGTCGACCACGCGCACGATGCCCGCCATGCCGACCCCGTTGGGGTCGCCGTGGATCTCGCAGTAGTAGCGGACCGTGCCGACCGCGGTGAAGGTGCGCTCCACGGTCCAGCTGCTCGTGCTCGGAGCGTTCAGCCGGGTATTGCCCTCGTCGAGCACCACGTTGTGGTTCCCCCCGCTGTTGGACCAGGTGACCTTCTCGCCCACGTTGACGGTCACGTCGGCGGGCGAGAAGTCGTCGCTCGGAAGCGCCATCACCGTCTGGTTCGCCGCGCCGGAAACCCCGGCGACGCTGAGCGAAACCGTCAGGACCGCGATCGTGATGCCGGCACGGAGGAACATCGGCCTTCACTCGCGAGCCTAGACCCGGTACGCGTTCGCTCCTAGCGCCTCAGGAGAATTTGGCGCGCGGAGCTAGGCGGGCGGCTCGCTCGAGGGCGCGAGCGCCCGTGGCCCTGGCCAAGGGCAAGCTAAGAGCTGAGGGTCCCGGAAGATGCGGGAGCATAGGTCCCGTTTCTTCCGGAACCCCCCTCGGTGAAGAGGCCTCGTTATGCGGGACGTTTCGTGCGGACCCCCCGACCGGCTCGGCGTTCCGCGCGCGCGCGCGGCGCGGCGCCCGAGGCCCGGGGCCGGCGGTACGTCTGGCCGCCGACCGTGTCAGAGCGAGCCGGAGGCGGAGCGAACGAGCGAGCGCAGCGAGCGAGCAGGTCGGCGGACGGGCGTACGGCCGGCCCCGGGCCCCGCCGCGCGGCTGGGACCAAACGGCTAAGCCGGCTCGGGCTTCTCGGGCGCGTCCGAGCCGCGCATCTCGGCCGATCCACCCGCCAGGCCCGGCCGCGGAAGTGTCTTCGGGGCCCGCTCGGGCTTGCGCTCCGGCGCCTCGGGCGGTGCAGGGGGCAGCACGGGAACGGGCGGCTCGTCGCGGCCGAAGACGTCTTCCTCGGACTTGCCCTCGAGGAGGTCGATGAACTGCTCGCGCTCGATCGTCTCGCGACGCAGCAGGATCTCGGAGGTGGTTTCGAGCGTCTGGCGGTACTCCTCGAGGATCTGGCGCGCCGACTGGTGCGCCTCCTCGACGATGCGCCTGATCTCGTCGTCGATCTCGCGCGCGATCTCGTCCGAGTAGTCGGGCTCGGAGCTGAACTCGCGGCCCAGGAAGGGCATCCCGTGGTCGTGGCCGAACACGCGCGGCCCGAGCTTCTCGGACATGCCGAAGCGCATCACCATCTGCTTGGCCGTGGCGGTGACCTTCTCGAGGTCGTTGGAGGCACCCGTGGTGACCTCTCTGAAGATCAGCTCCTCGGCGGCCCGGCCGCCCAGCGTCATCGCCATCGTGTCCGTCAACTCCGCGCGCGTGGTGAGGAACTTGTCCTCGGTCGGCAGCGAGATCGTGTAGCCGAGCGCCTGGCCGCGGGAGATCACGGAGATCTTGTGGACCGGGTCGGTGTTGTGGAGGTAGTGGGCGACCAGCGCGTGGCCCATCTCGTGGAAGGCCGTGACGCGACGCTCCTTCTCGGACATCACGCGAGTCTTCTTCTCGGGCCCGGCGATCACGCGCATGATCCCCTCCTCCAGCTGGAGGTGGTCGATCTCGCGCTTGCCCTGGCGGGCGGCCAGCAGGGCCGCCTCGTTGACCAGGTTCTGAAGGTCGGCGCCGGTGAAGCCGGGGGTCTGGCCGGCGAGCGTGTCGAGGTCGATCGCCTTCGCCAGCGGCTTGCCGCGCGTGTGGACCTCGAGGATCTTGGTGCGGCCCTTGCGATCGGGACGGTCGACCACGATCTGCCGGTCGAAGCGGCCCGGGCGCAGCAGGGCCGGGTCGAGGATGTCGGGACGGTTGGTGGCGGCGATCAAGATGATGTTGTCCTTCATCTCGAACCCGTCCATCTCGACGAGCAGCTGGTTGAGCGTCTGCTCGCGCTCGTCGTGACCGCCGCCGAGCCCGGCCCCGCGGTGGCGGCCGACGGCGTCGATCTCGTCCATGAAGATGATGCAGGGCGAGTTCTGCTTGGCCTGCTCGAACAGGTCACGCACACGCGAGGCGCCCACCCCGACGAACATCTCGACGAAGTCCGAGCCGGAGATCGAGAAGAAGGGCACGCCTGCCTCGCCGGCGACGGCGCGCGCCAGCAGCGTCTTGCCGGTGCCGGGCGGCCCGTACAGCAGCACGCCCTTGGGGATGCGCGCGCCTAGCGCCTGGAACTTCTTCGGGTTCTCGAGGAACTCCTTGATCTCGTGCAGCTCCTCGACCGCCTCGTCCACGCCGGCGACGTCGCGGAAGGTGATCTTGGGAGCGTCGACCGACATGCGCTTCGCGCGCGACTTCCCGAAGGACATCACCTTCGAGCCGCCGCCCTGCATCTGGTTGATGATGAACAGCCAGAACAGCAGGAAGATCACGAACGGCAGGATGTACGTCAGCGCGGTGAGCCAGCCGGAGCCGCCCTTGGCCTTGACGTCGATCGGGATGTCCTCGGCCCGCAGCTGGTTGATCAGGTTCTGCTCGGTGTTGTCCGGATAGGCGGTCCGGTACTTCTTGCCGTTGGCCTTCAGCTCGACGTCGATGCTGTTGTTCTTCGTCTGGAGCGTGACCTTCTTGACCTGGCCGTCATCGACCTGGTTGAGGAACTGCGAGTAGACCGGGTCCTGTTGCGTCTTCCCAGGGCTGATCAGCTTCTGGGCGAAGAACGCCAGAACCACGACGATCAGGATTGGAAACGCAGCGCTCTTGAAGAATCTGCTCACGACGGACCTCGGCTCAGACCAGTACGCACAGTGCGACGATTCGTCTCAAAGTGCGCCTCGGGTGAAACCACAGCGTAGCAGCGGTGTAGCGCTCTCCTTACCCGTTTTCGCCCTCTAGCACGGCCACGTAGGGGAGGTTGCGGAAGCGCTCGGCGTGGTCGAGCCCGTAGCCGATCGCGAAGCGATTGGGTATCTCGAAACCCACGTAGCGGATCGGCAGGTCGACCTCGCGCCGCTCCGGCTTGGTGAGCAGGGCGCAGACCTCGAGCGTGGCCGGGTTGCGCCCGGTCAGCATCCGAAACAGGTAGGACAGCGTCAGGCCGGAGTCCACGATGTCCTCGACGATCAGCACGTCGCGGCCCTCGATCGGCGCGTCGAGGTCCTTGAGGATGCGCACGATTCCCGACGAGTCGGTGGACGACCCGTACGAGGACACGGCCATGAAGTCGACCTCGCAGTCCACCTCGAGGTGGCGCATGAGGTCGGAGAGGAAGAAGACGGCGCCCTTGAGGACGCCGATCAGGAGCAGGTCGCGCCCGGCGTAGTCACGGGAGATCTCCTGCGCGAGCTCGCGCACTCGGTGCGTCAGCTCGTCCGGCTGAACCAGGATGTCGCCGATGCGCGGGTCCGTCATGAGCCCGCGAGTGTAGAGCGGGCTCGGCTACGTCTCGTCACGGTCGATCCACTTCGGCTGCGCCGCCTCCGGCTCGAACTCGCGCAGCCGGTCGATCAGCCTGCGCGGGTCGCGCTCGACCATCAGGATCGCCCGGTGCTCCTCGCGTACGAAGCGCTCGCGCACCGCGTGCTCGAGGAAGTCGACGATGCCGGCGTAGTAGCGCTCCACGTCGAGCAGACCGCAGGGCTTGCGGTGCAGCCCGAGCTGCGCCCAGGTGTAGACCTCGAACAGCTCCTCGAGCGTCCCCAGCCCGCCGGGCAGGGCGATGAACGCGTCGGACAGGTCGGCCATCAGCGCCTTGCGCTCGTGCATCGAGCCGACCACGCGCAGCTCCGTCAGGCCGCGGTGCCCGATCTCCCTGTCCATGAGCGCCTGCGGGATCACCCCGGTCGCCTCGCCACCGGCGGCGAGCACCGAGTCCGCCAGCACTCCCATCAGCCCGACCGCCCCGCCCCCGTAGACCAGGCCGATGCCGTCGCCGACGAGCAGCCGGCCGAGCTCGGCCGTGGCCTCGGCGTAGGCGGGGTGGGCGCCCGGGCTGGATCCACAGAAGACGCAGACTCGCTGCACCGGCTGAGCGTAGATTGTCGGCCCGTCATGAAGCCGCCGGCGCACCCGCGGGTCAAGGTCTGCTGCATCCAGAGCGTGGAGGAGGCGTGGATGGCGGTCGAGGCGGGTGCCTCGGCGGTGGGCCTGGTGTCGGCGATGCCGAGCGGTCCGGGCGTGATCTCGGACGAGCGCGCGGCCGAGATCGCCGCGGAGGTGCCGCCCGGCGTGGACGCCTTCCTGCTCACGAGCCTCCCCTCGGCCGAGGCGATCGTGGAGCAGAACCGCGCGATCAAGGCGCGCGCGCTGCAGCTGGTGGACGCGCTCCCGCCGGGCGCGCACGCGGAGCTGCGCCGAGCGTTGCCGGGGGTCAAGCTGATCCAGGTCGTGCACGTGACCGGGCCGGAGTCGCTTGACGAGGCGGTCGCGCTCGCGCCAGCCGTCGACGCGATCCTGCTCGACTCCGGCAACCCGGCACTCGAGGTCAAGGAGCTGGGCGGTACCGGCCGCCGCCACGACTGGGAGATCAGCCGCCGCATCCGCGAGGCGCTCGACGTGCCGCTCTACCTGGCCGGCGGGCTGCGCCCGGAGAACGCGCGCGAGGCGATCGAGACGGTGGGCCCGTTCGGCCTGGACGTGTGCTCGGGGCTGCGTCGGGGCGCGGACTTCGGGCTCGACGCGGACCGGCTCGACCGCTTCATGGCCGCCGCGCGCGGGCGCTAGAGGAACGGCTCTCCGGGCAGCTCCGGCGCGTCGCGCCCCGTCAGCCAGCGCATCACGCTCGCCCCCACGTCGGCCAGCGGGCCGTCGTGGCGGCGGCCGCCGTGGCCCTCGAACACGGCCAGGAGCGGGGCGTACTCGCGCGTGTGGTCTGTGTGGGGGGCGTCGGGGTCGACGCCGTGGTCGGCGGTCAGCACGAGCAGGTCGTCGGGCCCGAGCAGCTCCAGCCAGCCGGCGACCGCCGCGTCGATCTGCTTCAGGGCGTCGTGGAAGCCCTCCACGTCGTGGCGGTGCCCGTAGACCTGGTCGGTGTCGACGAGGTTCACGAAGATCAGCCCGGTGTCGAGCTCGCGCAACAGGGTCGTGGTCGCCGCGATCCCCGTCGCGTTGGTGCCCGCCTCGTGCTTCACGTCGATCCCGACGCCGGCGAACAGGTCGCGGATCTTGCCGACGCCGTGCACGGGCACGCCGGCGTCCTGGAGCTCCTCGAGGTAGGACCGGCCGGGCGGCGGGGCCGCGTAGTCGCGCCGCCCCTCGCGGCGGGCAAAGCCCCCCGGGACGCCCTCGAAGGGGCGCGCGATCACGCGCCCCACGCCGTGCCCGCCGTTCATCACCTCGCGCGCCGCCTCGCAGGCGGCGTACAGGGCGGGCTCGTCCAGAACGTCGACATGGGCGGCGATCTGCAGCACGGAGTCCGCCGACGTGTAGAGGATCAGCTCGCCGGTTTCGAGGTGGTGCGGCCCGAAGTCGTCGAGCACCTCGGTGCCGCTGTACGGGCGGTTGCAGCAGAAGGTGTGACCGGTGGCGCGCTCGAGCGCGTCGATCACGTCCGGCGGGAACCCGTCCGGATAGGTGGGCAGCGAGCTCTGCGGCACCACGCCCATCAGCTCCCAGTGGCCGGTGGTCGACTCCTTGCCGGGCCCCAGCGGCGCCAGTCGCCCGTGCAGGACCGGCTCGGTGGCCGGGTCCACGCCGCGCAGCGGCACGATCGAGCCGAGGCCGAGCCGCTGGAGCGCGGGCAGCTCCAGCCCGCCCACATGGTCGGCCAGATGAGCGAGCGTGTTGGAGCCGGCGTCGCCCTCGTAGAGGTGCGCATCCGGCAGCGCGCCGACGCCGCAGGCATCCAGGACGATCACCGTCGCACGCCGCATTGCCGGCCGATTATGTCGATGGCTGAGGCCGATCGCGCGCGCTCGGCCAAGCCGAGCGCTTGCGACACGGCCGCGCCATACTGGTGATGTGATCCGCCGCCTCCCACACGTGGACCGCGTGGGCATCGAGGAGCGCGCCGCCGTGCTCGGCAAGCGCTCCATCAAGACCACGGCCAAGCAGCAGGGCATCCGCCTCGCGGTGTCGATGGTCGACCTGACCACGCTCGAGGGCGCCGACACCGCCGGCAAGGTGCGCCACCTGTGCGCGAAGGCCGTGTGTCCCGCGCCCACCATGCCCGAGGTGCCGTCCTGCGCCGCCGTGTGCGTGTACCCGTCGCTGGTGGGCGTGGCGCGCGAGGCCCTGCAGGGCACCGGCGTGAAGGCCGCCTCGGTGGCCACCGCCTTCCCGTCCGGACAGGCTTCGCTCGAGGTCAAGCTGCGGGACACCGAGGACGCCATCGCCGCGGGCGCCGACGAGATCGACATGGTGATCTCCCGCGAGGCCTTCTTGGCCGGCGAGGACCACCGCGTGATGGAGGAGATCGTCCGCGTCAAGGAGGCCTGCGGCGACGCGCACCTCAAGGTGATCATCGAGACAGCCGAGCTCGGCTCGTACGACCACGTGCGCCACGCGTCGATGATCTCGATGGAGGCCGGCGCCGACTTCGTCAAGACCTCCACCGGCAAGGCGGCCAGCGGCGCCACTCCCGGGGTGGTGCTGGTGATGCTCGAGGCGATCCGCGACTACGCGGAGCGCAGCGGCCGCGCGGTCGGCATGAAGGCGGCCGGAGGCGTCTCGACCAGCAAGGCGGCGCTGCACCGGCTGGTGTTGGTGAAGGAGACGCTCGGCGACGAGTGGCTCACGCCGGACCGCTTCCGCATCGGCGCGTCCTCCCTGCTGAACGACCTGCTGATGCAGTACCAAAAGGCCCAGACCGGGCGCTACGCGCGGCCGGAGGACTTCTCCACGGAATGACCACGCCTCAAACGCGTACGAGCATCGCCTGGGACTACGCGCCGGCGCCCGAGTCGCCGGACCACGTGCGCCTGCGCGAGAGCTACGGGCTGTTCGTGGACGGCGACTTCCGCGACCCGCTCGACGGCACGCGGGTCCCCTCAGTCAACCCGGCCACGGAAGAGCCCGTAGCCGAGGTGGCGTTCGCGGGGCCCGCCGACCTGCGCCGCGCCGTCGAGGCCGCCTGCCGCGCCCAGCCGGCCTGGGCCGCGCTGTCCGGGCTCGAGCGCGGCAAGTACCTGTTCCGCATCGCGCGCCTGATCCAGGAGCGCGCCCGCGAGCTAGCGATCGTCGAGTCGATGGACGGCGGCAAGCCGGTGCGCGAGTCGCGCGACCTCGACGTGCCGCTCGCCGCGGCCCACTTCTTCTACTACGCTGGCTGGGCGGACAAGCTGTCCTACGGCGTCGGGGGCCGCCAGGTCGCGCCGCTCGGCGTGGCCGCTCAGATCGTGCCCTGGAACTTCCCGCTGCTGATGGCGGCCTGGAAGCTCGCGCCCGCGCTCGCCTGCGGCAACACCTCGGTGCTCAAGCCGGCCGAAACCACGCCCCTGACCGCCCTGCTGCTCGCGGAGATCCTGCAGGAGGCCGAGCTGCCGCCGGGCGTGGTGGGCATCGTGCCCGGTGACGGCGCCGCCGGCGCGGCGCTCGTGCGCGAGCCGGACATCGACAAGGTCGCCTTCACCGGCTCGACCGGCGTCGGCAAGGACATCCACGCGGCGCTCGCCGGTCGCGGCGTGCCGTTGACGCTGGAGCTCGGCGGCAAGTCGGCCAACATCGTCTTCGAGGATGCCGCGCTCGACCAGGCGGTCGAGGGGATCGTGAACGGGATCTTCTTCAACCAGGGTCACGTGTGCTGCGCCGGGTCGCGCCTGTTGATCCAGGAGAGCGTGGCCGACACCGTGATCGGGAAGCTCTGGGAGCGGATGGGGCGCCTGCGCGTCGGCGACCCGCTCGACAAGAACACCGACGTGGGCGCGATCAACTCGCGCGAGCAGCTCGAGCGCATCCGGTCGCTGGTTTCGGCCGGCGAGGAGGAGGGCGCCGTGCGGCGCACGGTCGCCTGCGAGCTGCCCGAGCGCGGCTGGTGGTTCGCCCCGACCATCTTCACCGAGGTGGCGCCGGCCCACCGGATCGCCGTGGAGGAGATCTTCGGCCCGGTGGTGTCGGTGCTCACGTTCCGCACCCAGGCGGAGGCGATCGAGAAGGCGAACAACTCGACCTACGGCCTGGCCGCCGGGATCTGGACCGACAAGGGGGCCAAGGCCTTCGAGGTCGCCAAGGCGCTGCAGGCCGGGGTGGTGTGGCAGAACACCTACAACCACTTCGACCCGACCGCGGCGTTCGGCGGCTACAAGGAGAGCGGCTTCGGCCGCGAGGGCGGCCCGGCCGGGCTGCGCCCCTACCTCAAGGTGTCATGAGCCGGCTCGCCGTCCCCAAGACGTACAAGCTCTTCGTGGGAGGGGCGTTCGTGCGCTCGGAGTCCGGCCGCTACGACCGTCATGGCGATCGCAACGTGCCGCGCGCCTCGCGCAAGGACGTGCGCGACGCCGTGGCGGCGGCGCGCCGCGCGGCCGGCCCATGGGCCGCGCGCACGGCCTACAACCGCGGGCAGATCCTGTACCGCGCCGCGGAGGCGCTGGAGTCGCGCGCCGCCGACTTCGCGATCGAGCGCGGCGAGGTGGAGGGCGCCATCGACGTGCTGGTGCACTACGCCGGGTGGACCGACAAGCTCGCGGCCGTGCTCGGGGGTGTGAACCCGGTGGCCGCACCGTTCCTGTCTTTCTCGCTGCCCGAGCCGACGGGCGTGGTTGGCGTCGTGGCTCCCGATGAGCCGGAGCTGCTCGGGCTGGTGGCCGAGCTGGCGCCCGCGCTGGCGGCCGGCAACACGGTGGTGGCCGTGCTGTCCGAGTCGGCCCCGCTCGGCGGCCTGGACCTGGGCGAGGTGCTGGGCGTCTCGGACCTGCCCGGCGGGGTTGTCAACCTGCTGTCGGGGCGGCGGGCCGAGCTGGCGGAGGCGCTGGCCGCACACCCCGGGGTCGACGCGGTCGTGGACGCGGCGGCCGACCCGTCGCTGGCGGAGACAGTGGACCGACTGGCCGCCGAGAGCGTCACGCGCGTGCGGCACGCCGCACCTACCTGCTCGTACGAGGACGCCGTCGCCGACGCCCTGTCGCGGCTCGAGGCCGTCACCGAGCTCAAGACGGCCTGGCATCCTGTAGGGGCATGACCCGGGCCCGGGCCGCGGCCGGGAGCCTGGTCTTCTTGGCGCTTGCGCCGGGCGTGGCCGCGGGCGTGGTGCCGTGGCTGCTCACCGGCTGGGACTCGACCGACCCGCCCCTGGCCCTGCGCGTGGCGGGCGGCCTGCTGATCGCGGCGGGCGTGGCCGTGCTGCTGCACGCCTTCGCGCGCTTCGTCGTGGAGGGCATCGGCACGCCGGCGCCGGTGGCGCCCCCGGAGCGCCTGGTGGTCGGCGGCCTCTACAGGTACGTGCGCAACCCGATGTACGTGGCGGTCGCGGCGACGATCATCGGCCAGGCGGCGCTGCTCGGCCGCCCGGCCCTGCTGCTCTACGCGCTGGCGTTCATGGTGGTGGTGGCGGCCTTCGTGTACGGCTACGAGCAGCCGGTGCTGAGCGAGCGCTTCGGCAGCGAGTACGAGGAGTACCGGCGCAACGTGCCGGCGTGGTGGCCGCGGCTGCGCCCGTGGAGGGCGCAGTGAAGGTCCCTGTCACCGGCTGAGACGGGAACACACACGGCGAGTGCGGTCGTCAAACCGCGCGCATATGACGCAGAACGGAGCAATCACACCTGCGGCGACCTCCGGTTGTCGCTGTTTGTGCGTGGCTCGCGCTACGGCCGCGGGGGCTTCATCGGGCCGTCCCAGCGATGGCGGTGCCTGAGGTCCGGTCGGAGGAAATCCGGCCGCGTCTCGGCAGAGAGCCACGGGGCGACGACGATGGTGGCGATGAGCAGCACGGCGAAGATGATGCCGACCCGCTCGTTCATGTAACAAATGCTACTCCGGCTACTCCAGCGCGCCCTCCAGCCGCAATATCCGCCTCAGGATCGCCAGGGAGGATGCGTAGGTCGAGTCCATCCCGTAGTAGCTGAGGCCGCGCGCCCCGAGGGTCCGGGCCTGGGTGTAGGGCGTGTCGGAGGCGTAGTGGATGATCCCGAAGTCGAGCGGCAGCTTCGAGAAGTTGACCGCCTCGCCGACGGGATGGCGGTCGGCGTCGGCGATCTCGTAGAGGGCGTTGCAGTACGGGCCGGCCTCCATTTCCACGACGGTGAACGCCTCCCGGTAGTAGAAGTCGAGGTAGGCGCGGTTCTGCAGGAAGGTGCTCTTCACCGTGACCGCGCGCTGGTTGTCGAGGCCGCTGCCGAAGCGCAGGTCGGCGGTCAGGTCGTCCACGCTGAACGCGTTGTCGAGCCAGTAGGTCGAGCCGGAGTGCTCGTCGTGGACGACGCTCGAGATCATCACGTCGCCGACGTCGGCGTTCAGCGTCGCCGCCTTGCCCAGCACGTACACCCCGCGCAGCGCCGCGCTGTCCACCGCCACCTCACGCAGGATGTTGTAGGCGGCCAGGCCGAGCGGGTAGTCGATGTTCACCACCACGGCATCGCTCGCCGCCAGCGCCTCGGCGTCCACCTCTCCCAGCCGCGAGTCGAGCCGCTCGGGCTGCAGCTTGGCCAGCGGGATGATCTGCGCCGGCACCCTCAGCGCCGTCTTGGAAGGCAGGTGCGACACGCCGCTCTCCTGCTCCGACCGCCGCCGCGCCGCCCGCCCCTCCTCGCCGTGCGAGTCGAAGTACAGCCGTGCCACGAAGTAGAGGAAGTTCTCCCACGAGCCCTCGGTGCGCCCCTCGCGGAAGGCCGCCAGCTCCTCGCGCAGGATGTCGCCCTCCGGCAGGCTCTCGACGAACTCCACCAGGGACGCCTCGCGCTCGCGCGCGACCCCGGTGGCGATGTTCACGAGGCTATGCGTGTTCGAGCTGACCAGGTACATCGGGCGGTCGGTCAGGCCTTGTTCGGCGAGCCGCCCGTGCACCGGGGTCCACCAGCGCCGCGTCATGCGCGCGTAACCGACCTGGGTCCCGCCCAGCATCCGCACGCGCAGGTTCATCCGGCGCTCGGCGATCAGGCTCAGCCGCTCGTCGAAGCGCTCGCCCCAGGCCTGGCGCAGCCGCGACCAGTCCTCGGCGGATCCGCCGAGCGTCTGCGCGCACTCCTCGGGCGTCGGCGCGTGCTCCGGCGGCCAGCCGGCCGCGCGCTGGCGCACGCGCAGCTTGTTCCACTCGATCTGGAAGGCGACCAGCGTTGGGATCAGGTCGTCCACGTCGGACGCGCTCGCCAGCAGCACCGCGTGCATGCCCTGCCCGCTGTCGTGCCAGCGCCGCCGGCGCGCCGGGGCGTCGGCCTCGTCCCACTCGTCGATGCGGATGCCCGCGCGGGCGAAGACCTCCGCCTCCTGGCCCATGATCACGAGGTCCGCCCCGGCGATCGCATCGGGCAGGCGGCGGATCGCGTAGATGAACGCGCCCAAGTCGGGCTCGTCGCTTGCCGCGAGCGGGTGCAGGCTCGAGCCCATCGCCCGGTGCGACGACTCGAGCACCCGCAGCGCCGTCTCCCCGCTCGAGCGCAGCAGCGTGCTGTAGGTGCGCTGATAGAGCTCGACCTCGTCGCTCAGCCGGCCACCGGACGGTTCTGCCATATGGCTGGTGAGCGCGATTCTCGAAACGACCACGGCTACTCCTTAACGTAGGGCACGCCGATGGCCGCCGGCGGTCGGGAGCGGCCGATCAACCCGGCCACGACCACCAGCACGAGCAGGTAGGGCAGGGCCTGGAACAGCACCGCGAGCGACTCCGAGAACGCGGGCAGCCGCTGCGCCACGGCGCTCGAGAAGCCGAACAGGCACGCACCGGCGAGCGCGCCGTACGGCCGCCAGGCGCCGAAGATCACGACCGCCAGTGCGATGAAGCCGCGGCCGGCCGTCATGCCCTGGTTGAACGAGTGGACCAGGGCGATGGACAGGTACACCCCGCCCAGCCCGGCGAGGCAGCCCGAGGCGACGACGGCCAGGTAGCGGGTGCGCAGCACGCGGATGCCCACGCTGTCGGCCGCCCGCGGCTTCTCGCCCACCGAGCGCAACCGCAGCCCCGCGGGCGTCCGGTACAGGTAGAGCGCCATCAGCGGCACCAGCAGCAGCGCCAGCCAGGTCAGCAGGCTCATCTCGCCGATCGCGTCGCCCACGAACGGGATGTCCTTGACCAGCGGCAGCTTGACCTCCGGCACGCTCGGGATCTCGCCGGGCGTGCCCTGGTCGCCGTAGTGCGCGATGAAGATGTAGCCGGTGAGGCCGAGCGCGAGCAGGTTGACGGCCACGCCGCTCACCACCTGGTCGGCGCGCAGAGCGATCGAGAAGACGGCGTGGACGAAGGCCATCGCGCCGCCCGCCGCGATGCCCGAGAGCATCCCGAGGAACCAGTTCCCGAACAGGTCCGCGCCGAAGATGCCGAAGAACGCGCCCATCAGCATCATGCCCTCGAGCCCGACGTTGATGACGCCGCTGCGCTCGGACATGATCCCGCCGAGCGCGCCGAACAGCAGCGGCGTCGCGAAGCGCAGCGTCGCGGCGAACAGCGCCGACCAGACGAAGACCTTCTCGAGGTTGCCCACCCCCGACTTCGTCGCCACGACGGCGCCGATCCCGCCGACGACGCCCGCCAGCATCGCGCCGCGCCCCAGCCGCCGCTCCCCGGCCCTGGCGCTGGCCACGCCGGCCGCCACGGCCACCAGCGCGAGCAGGAGCGAGGGCGCCGGCGTGCGCACCAGCAGCGGCGGCAGCGCGATGTACCAGGCGACCGCGCCGAGCACCACGCCCGCCCAGCCGATCTGCTTCGCGCTCATGCCTCGGCCTCCGGCGCCGGGGCCGGTCTGCGCCGCCGGAGCAACAGGCCGCGTCCGCGCCGCAGGACCCCGAGCACCAGCACGTCGGCGCTCACCACGAGCACGACCAGGCCCTGGATGATCAACGTGAGGTTGGAGGCCAGCTCGGGCGGGAAGATCGACGGGTCTAGGTTGCGCTGCGACGTCCCGCTGACGAGCGCGCCGAACAGCAGCGCGGCCGCCACCGTGCCCACGGCGGTGTTGCGTCCGAGCAGCGCCACGGCGATCCCGAGGAACCCGATCTGGGAGGCCTGGATGTCGTTCGTCGCGAGCCGGAACTCCCAGCCCAGCACGTCGAGAGCGCCGGCCATCCCGGCGAACAGGCCGCAGACCGCCATCACGAGCACGTAGTTCTTCGCGACGTTCATGCCGCCGTAGCGGGCCGCCTCGGGGTTGAGGCCGACCGCGCGCACCTCGTAGCCGATCGTCGAGCGGTTGAGCAGCAGCCAGAAGACCACCACCGCCGCCAGCGCGATGAAGAGGCCGACGTGCAGCCCCTGCAGCACCGGGTCCCCCCAGAACACCGGCAGGTGCGCCGACTCCACGATGTCGTTCGAAACCGGGACGCTCGGGTCGCGATCGTTCTGGAGCGGCCCGCCCAGCGCGAACAGATACACGCCGATCCAGAGCGCGATGTAGTTGAGCATGATCGTCGAGATCACCTCGTTCGCACCCACAGTCGCCTTCAGCAGGCCCGCGATCGCGGCCCAGAAGGCGCCCGCGAGGCAGGCGGCGGCGATGGCGAGCACGATGTGGAGGAACCCCGGCATTCCGGCGAAGGACGAGCCCACCCACACGGCCGCGATCGACCCCACGATGTACTGGCCCTGGCCCCCGATGTTGAACAGGCCCGCCCGGAACGCGAACGCCACGGCCAGGCCCACCAGGATCAGCGGGGTGGTCACGATCAGCGTCTGCTGGAGGTTGAGCGCGGCGGTGGTCCGGTCGTCCCCGGTTACCCACGGGAACAGCCACTGCAGACCGGTGCCGTCGAAGATCGCGCGGTAGGTGGCGATCGGGTCGTTGCCGGTCAGCAGCACCACGAGGCCGCCGATCGCGAACGCGAGCAGGGCCGTGAGCAGCGGCACGATCACGCCGCCGCCGCGAATGTAGGCGGCCAGCCGCGAAGCCGGCGTCTGCGCGGTCAGCGGGCCCTCGAGCGGGTCGCTCACGCCGCGGCCCGGCCCTTGCCGCCGGTCATCGCGAAGCCCAGCTCCTCCTCGGACGCGTCGGGCGGGAACTCGCCGACGATCCGCCCCTCGTAGATCACGAGGATGCGGTCGGCGAGCGAACGCACCTCTTCTGACTCGAGCGAGACGAGCAGGACGCCGCGGCCCTTGTCGCGCTCGGCTATCAGCCGCTGGTGGACGAACTCGATCGCCCCCACGTCGAGCCCGCGCGTGGGCTGGTGAGCGATCAGCAGGCGCGGGTTGCTCGCGATTTCGCGGGCGATGCAGACCTTCTGCTGGTTCCCGCCCGACAGCGAGCCGGCGAGCGTGCTTTCGCTGCCGCCGCGCACGTCGAACTCGTGCAGCAGCGAGCGAGCGCGCGCGTTGATGCGACCGACGTTCAGCCACCCGGCCCGCGACAGCGGGGGCGAGCGGTACTCGCGCAAGGCCAGGTTCTCGGCCAGCGTGAAGTCCAGCACCAGCCCGCGCAGCTGCCGATCCTCGGGGATGTGGGCCACGCCCGCGTCGCAGGTGGCCCGCACCCCGTGCCCGCCCACCTGCTGCCCCGCGATCGCGACGGTCCCAGCCTCGGTGTCGCGCAGCCCGGCGATTGCCTCGACCAGCTCGTGCTGGCCGTTGCCGTCGACGCCCGCCAGCGCCACGATCTCGCCGCCGCGCACGTTGAGCGAGACGCCGCGCACCGCCTCCAGCCCGCGGTCGTCGCGCACATCCAGGTCATCCACCTCGAGCACCGGCGGACCGAGCTCGATCTCCGGCTTCTCCACGCGCAGCAGCACGTCGCGCCCGACCATCAGGCGCGCGAGGCTCTGCTCGGTGGCACCGGCGGTGGGCACCGTGTCGACCTTCTTGCCTCGGCGCAGCACGGTCACCCGATCGGCGATCTCCAGCACCTCGCCCAGCTTGTGGCTGATGAACACGATCGACACGCCGTCCGCGCGCAAGGTGCGCAGCACCTCGAACAGCTCCGCCGTTTCCTGCGCGGTCAGCACGGCCGTGGGCTCGTCGAGCACCAGTATGCGAGCGTCGCGGTAGAGCGTCTTGATGATCTCGACTCGCTGCTGCGCCCCGACGGACACGTCTTCGATCACGGCCTCGGGGTCGACCGCGAGGCCGTAGCGCTCTGACAGCTCGTGCACGCGGCGCGCGCCCTCCCGCACGTCGAGCAGCCCGCCGCGCCGGCGCGGCTCGCCGCCCAGCACGATGTTCTCGGTCACGGTCATCACCGGCACGAGCATGAAGTGCTGGTGCACCATGCCGATGCCGAGGTCGATCGCCTGAGAGGGCGAGTCGACGCGCACCGGCTCACCGTTCACGCGGATCTCACCCTCGTCGGGGTGGTAGAGCCCGTACAGGATCGACATCAGCGTCGACTTCCCCGCGCCGTTCTCGCCGAGCAGCGCATGCACCTCGCCCGGGCGCAGGTCGAAGTCGATCCCGTCGTTTGCCACGACGGGACCGAACCTCTTCGTTATGCCTCGTAGCTCGAGAGCGGGTGCTGCGGCGCTCACCGAGTACGAACTTACTTGACCGTGTCGGGGATGTCCTTGATCTCGCCGGCGACGATCTGGTCCTGGACCTGCTTGACCTGGTCGGCGTACTTCTGGCCCGCGGGGCTGATCTTGCCGAGTCCCACGCCGTTGTTCGTCAAGTCGTGGATCACGTCCGTGCCGCCCTTGAACTTGCCCTCCTGGGCGCGCTTGATCGCGTCGAACACCGCCACGTCCACCCGCTTCAGGGCGCTGGTGAGGATGTGGTCGCCGAGGTAGGACTGGTCTGCGTCGACTCCGATGCCCTGGACGCCCTTCTGCTTGGCGGCGTCGAGCGCCCCGAGCCCGCAGCCGCCGGCCACCTGGAAGATGACCTTGGAGCCCTTGGCGATCTGGTCGAGCGCGATCTCCTTGCACTTGGCCTGGTCGACGAAGTCCTGGGAGTAGGCGTTCAGCGTCTCGATCCCGGGATAGGCCTTCTTGGCGCCCGCCTGGAAGCCCGCGATGTAGTGCTGCACGGGCGCGATGTCCTGGCCGCCGACGCTGGAGACGGCCTTGGCGCCGTTGTCCTTGGCCCAGAGGCCGGCCAGGTAACCGGCCAGGTAGCCCGCCTCCTGCTCCTTGAAGAGCAGTCCCTCGACGTTCGTCGGCTTGTCCTTGAGCGCCGGAGCCGAGTAGTCGATGATCGCGAACTGCGACTGAGGGAGCTTGCTGGCGACCGTGTTGAGCGCGTCCGCCATCAGGAACCCGTTCGCGATGATCAGGTCGTACTTCTGCTGAGCGAGCGTGGTGAGGTTCGGGATGTAGTCGCCGGCCTTGCTGGAGATCAGCACGCGCGTGTCCAGGCCCAGCTTGGCCTGGGCCTCCTTGCGGCCCTTGTTGGCCAGGAAGTTGAACGAGCGGTCGTTCAGCCCGCCGATGTCCGTGACGAGTCCGGCCTTGATCGACTTGGCCTGCGTGCCTCCGCTTCCGTTGCCGTTGTCTCCGCCCCCGCTGTCGTCGGAACCGCAGGCGACCATGCCGAGTGCGAACGCCGCGACAAGCGCCAGGACCAATAGCCGGAAGGTCTTGCTCACGAGGAATCTCCCTCACTGCCGATGCCGGGTGAAGGCCCTGGGGGCCAAGGACGCGGCCAGCCTACACCCTGATCTACAGGCTTCGGATTAAGTCATTCTTGAGCGTTTCCTCGCAGAATGCGGCTTTCAGCGCGGTGCGCGTGATCTCCCGGAGAGTCTCGTCGTCGAAGCCGAAGCGCTCCGCGCAGACGGCGTACTCGCCGCCGATCGAGGCGCCGAAGTAGGGCGGGTCGTCGGAGCCGAGCGTGACCCTCACGCCGGCGGCGCGCAGGAGCGGCAGCGGGTGGTCCTCGTAGCGCTCGAACGCCCCCAGCACCACGTTGCTGGTGGGGCAGCACTCGAGCACGATGCCGCGCTCGGCCAGCTCGTCGACGAGCGCCGGATCCTCGATCGAGCGCACGCCGTGGGCGATCCGGGTGACCGGCAGCCGGAGCGCGGCGCGCACGCTGTCCGCCCCGGCCCACTCGCCGGCGTGCACGGTGCAGCCGAGGCCGGCGGCCACGGCGATCTCGAAGGCCTCGGCGTAGTCGCCGGCTGGGAAGTTCTCCTCGTCGCCCGCCATCGAGAAGCCGACCACGTACGGGTGCGGCCGCTCGGCGGCGTAGCGCGCTACGCGCAGCGCCTGCTCGACGCCGAAGTTGCGCACGGCCGAGATCAGGATGCGCGCCTCGATGCCGAAGTGGCGGCACGCCTCGTCGATGCCGCGGGCGATGCCCTCCAGGTGCTCCTCGTCGCTCAGGCCGACGAGCGCGGCGTGGTCGGGAGAGGCGGTGAGCTCTACGTAGATCGCCCCCTCGCGGGCGCAGCCGGCCAGGTACTCGTAGGTCACGTCGCGGTAGTCCTCGCCGGTGCGGATCACGCTGGCGGCGCGGTCATAGGTCTCGAGGAAGTCGAGGAAGTCCGTGTAGGCGAAGCGGTGCGGCCCGTCGAACACGCCCTCGGGCACGGGCATGCCGTTGCGCTCGGCCAGCCGGCGGATCAGCTCCGGCGGGGCGGTGCCCTCGAGATGCACGTGCAGCTCGGCCTTGGGAATCACCGCAGCACCTCCAGCACGACCGGCTGGTCGCCCACCGGGGGATCGCCGAGCGTGTACGCGCCCCGCAGCGCCTCCGCCGCGCGCCCGGCGGCCTCCTCGCTGGCGGCGTGCACCAGCGCCAGCGGCCGCTCGCCCGCCCCGACGCGCTCGCCCGGCGCCGCGACCTCGGTCAGGCCGACCGTGGGGTCGACCGGATCCGTCTCGCGCAGGCGCCCGCCGCCGAGCGCGACGACCGCCAGGCCGACGGCGCGCACGTCCACGCTCGCCACGGTGCCCGCCTCGGCCGGCTCGGCGGCGACCGTGACCGGCGCCGCCCGCAGGTGGCGCTCGGGCGCCTCCACCAGGTCCGGCGGCCCGCCCAGCTCCGCGACCATCGCGCCAAAGCGCTCGGCGGCGGCGCCGCCGTCGAGCGCCCGCTCCGCCGCGGCGCGCGCCGCGCCCTCGTCCGGCTCGACCCCGCCCAGGCGCAGCAGCTCGGCGCTCAGGGCGAGCGTCACCTCTCGCAGCCGGGGGTCACTGCTCGCGCCGGTCAGGTGGTCGATCGACTCGCGCACCTCCACCGCGTTGCCGGCCGTGCGCCCGAGTACCCGGTCCATGTCGGTCAACAGCGCCGACGTCGGCAGGCCGTTGCCCTCGGCGACCTCGACGATCGCGCGCGCCAGCTCGTCGGCCTGCTCGCGGGTCGGCATGAACGCGCCCGACCCCACCTTCACGTCCATCCCCAGCGCGTCGAGGCCCGCGGCGAGCTTCTTCGACAGGATCGAGGCGACGATCAGCGGCAGCGACTCGACGGTCCCGGTGGCGTCGCGGATCGCGTAGAGGCGGCGGTCGGCCGGCGCGAGCTGAGCGGTCTGGCCGACGATCGCGCACCCCGTGCGCGCGACGACGTCCCTGAACCGCTCCAGGTCGGGCGTGCTGTCATAGCCGGGAATCGAGTCGAGCTTGTCGAGCGTGCCGCCGGTGTGCCCCAGGCCGCGACCCGAGATCATCGGCACCGCGCCGCCGCAGGCGGCGACGATCGGGGCGAGCAGCAGGCTGACCTTGTCCCCCACGCCCCCGGTCGAGTGCTTGTCGAGGGCCGGACCGGGCAGGTCGGCGTCCGTCCAGTCGAGCACCTCGCCCGAGCGCGCCTTGTGGCGGGTGAACGAGATCCGCTCCTCGGCCGTCATCCCCTGGAGCAGGATCGCCATCGCGAGCGCGCCGACCTGGGCGTCCGTCAGCGTGCCGTCGGCGATCCCGCGCACGAGGAAGGCGAGCTCCGCGTCGGTCAGCTCGCCGCCGTCGCGCTTGCGCCTGATCAGCTCGGCGGTGTTCACGGCTCAGCCTCCTTCGAGGCTCCCGACGAAGCGGGTGATCAGCGGCGCCAGGTCGCCGGTGGCGCGCGCCGCGTCGCGCAGCGTCTGCTCGTGGCTGACCGGCTCGTCGCTCATGCCCTCGGCGAAGTTGGTGATCGCGGAAACCGCGGCCACGCGCAGCCCGCAGTGGCGCGCCAGGGTGGTCTCGTGGACCGTCGACATGCCGACCGCGTCGGCGCCGAGCGTGTGGAAGGCGCGGATCTCGGCCGGCGTCTCGAAGCTCGGTCCGCTCACCGCCAGGTAGACGCCCTGCTCGAGCTGGACTCCGATCTCCCTCGCCGCGACCCGCATGTCCGCGCGCAGCTGCGGGTCGTAGGCATCGCGGAGGCTGGGGAAGCGCGGCCCGAGCTCGTCGTCGTTCGGGCCGGCCAGCGGGTTGACCCCGGTCAGGTTGATGTGGTCCTCGATCAGCATCAGCTGGCCGGGGCCGAGGTCCGCCCGCATGGACCCGGCCGCGTTCGTGAGGACGAGGATCTCCGCGCCGGCCGCGTGCAGAGCGCGCACGGGGGTGCGGATCTGGTCGAGGTCCAGCCCTTCGTAGAGGTGGGCGCGCCCCTGGAACGCCACCACCGGCACGGCGCCGATGTGTCCCGCCACGGCCCGGCCCGGGTGGCCCTCCACGCCCGGCTGCGGAAAGCCGGGCAGGTCCTCGTAGGGGATCACCGTCGCGTCCTCCACGGCATCGGCGACCGGTGCCAGCCCCGAGCCCAGCACCACGCCCACGCGCGGCCGCAGGCCGGCGCGCTCGGTGAGCACCTCGGCCGCCTCGCGGTAGCTCACGGGCGGCCCGAAGCACTCGGCTCGGCCGAGTGCGCAGGGGGTGGTTTCAGGTTGAACGAGAGTGGCAACAGCTCGCCCAGGGTCGTGGCATACGACTCGCCGAGATACACCGGCGTCTGCGGCCCCGCGAACTCCGAGAGCCGCTGGCGACAGCCGCCGCAGGGCGGGCAGATCTCCATCTGCTCGGCCACCACCGCCACCGCCGCGATCTCGCGCTCGCCGGCGGCGACCAGCGCGCCGATTGCCGACGCCTCCGCGCACTGGCTCTGCGGGTAGGCCGCGTTCTCGACGTTGGCGCCGGTGTAGACGGCGCCCGCGGGCGTCCGCAGCGCGGCGCCGACCTTGAAGTGAGAGTACGGCGCGTAGGCGTTGCGCATGGCCGTCTCGGCGGCGCGCAGCAGCAGGCCGGGGGTGTCGAGCAGCAGGTCCGAGTAGCTCTGCGCGACGAGGCTGTCGTCGGCGATCGCGAGCTCCGCGCGCAGCCGTTCCAGCTTCGCCTCGAGGTCGCCACCGGCCTCGGCCAGCGCCTCCAGCTCCACGAAGCTGCCCAGCCCCTCCACCTCGTCCAGGTGGATGCGCACCCCGTCCCACAGCAGCAGCCGGCGACGCTTGTCCACCACCACGAGCGTCCCGAGCGCGGCGTCGAGCGCCTCGCGCAGGGCGTCGCCCTCGCCGACCGGCACCAGCCGGTACTCGCTGGTCCGGGGACCGGCCTCGTCCGCCCGCCGATACTGGACCAGCTCCGTCTCGCCCGGATCCTGCTCGCGCAGCTTGAGGCGGCCCCGCGCTCCGGCGAAGTACGTGTCGCGCTGGGCGATCTCGCCGCGATCTTCGGCGCCGAGCGCCAGCGCCTGCTCCAGCGAGCGCCGCGGGTCGGCGTCGCGGGCCTTGATCTCGAGGTTGCGCCTGGGTGCTGCCAAGGACCGTCGAGATTATTCGGTCCCGTGCGCACCCGGCCGAGCCGGGTGCTTCCGGCTAGCGTACGCAACATGCCGCAGCGCCTCGTCGTGGTCGATCACCCCGTGCTGGCCGACCGCCTGACCGTGATGCGCGATCGCGACACCGGCCACGGGGAGTTCCGCCAGGCGCTGTTCGAGGCGTCGGCGATCCTCGCCGTCGAGGCCGCGCGCGACCTGCCGGTATCCGAGGTGGAGGTCCAGACCCCGCTCGAGCCGGCCCGCGGCAGCCGCCTGCCCACCGAGATCACGATCGTGCCGGTGCTGCGTGCCGGGCTTGGCATGGTCGACGGCTTCCTGCGGCTGCTGCCCGGAGCGCGAGTCGGCCACGTCGGCGTGTACCGCGACGAGCAGGAGCACCGCCCGGTCGACTACTACGAGCGGCTGCCGCCCGGGCTCGCCGACTCACACGTCTTCGTGGTCGACCCGATGCTGGCCACGGGGGGCAGCGCGGTGCACGCGCTCAACAAGCTCAGGAACGCCGGAGCTCGCCGGCTCGCCCTGGTGTGCCTCGTGGTCGCCCCCGAAGGGCTGGCGGCCGTGGAGCAGCACCACCCCGACGTGCCGGTCTGGGCCGCCGCGGTCGACCGCGAGCTGGACGAGAACGCCTACATCCGTCCCGGACTCGGCGACGCGGGCGACCGCGTCTTCGGCACCTGACGCGCGCTGCGCGCGCGCCCGTCGGCCGGCAGCGTCAGGGCCAGCATCAGCGCCGGCAGCGGCAGCGCCGCGACAACCCACATGGCGGACTCGATGCCGTGCGCGTCCGCCAGCGCGCCCAGCACCGGGGCGAGCGCGCCGCCGACGCCGATGGCCGCACCCAGTGTCACGCCGGACGCCATGCCGAGCCGGTTGGGCAGATACTCCTGGCCGAGCACCACGGTGATCGCGAAGGTGCCGACGACCACCAGGCCGATCAGTGCGACCAGTGGGAAGGCAAGCGCGGCCGGCGCGAGGATGAAGGCGGCCAGCAGCGGCGCCGTCGCGGCCAGGCAGCCCAGCAGGATCGTCCTCCGGCCGACGCGATCGGCGATCCGCCCGCCGATCACGGTGCCCGCCGCGCCCGAAGCGAGCATCGCGGTCAGGGCGGCGTTGCCACCGGCCTCCGAGGTGCCGAGCGTGGTCACGAACCACACCGGCACGAACGCGAGCAGCCCGAAGTGCACGCACGAGCGCAGCGAGATGACGCCGGTGAGCCTCCCGAAGGCTCCCCAGCGATCCTGGAGCGCGGCTTCCGTGCCGGACTCGGCAGCCGCGGCACCACGCGCGCGCAGGCCGCGCAGACGACCGCGCTTCGCGAGCAGCACCGCGCCCGCCGCGCCCGGGATCAGCCCGAGCATCAGCGTGCCCGGCAGCCCGACCGCGAGCACGCAGCCGGTGGTGAGCGCCGGGCCGAGCGCGAAGCCGGCATTGCCGCCGAGCGCGAACAGGCTCATCCCCCGGGCCTTCATGGGGCCGGAGGCGTAGTTGGCGTGGCGAGCGCCCTCCGGGTGGAAGGCGGCCACGCCGATCCCGGACAGGACGATCGCGGCGAACGTGAGCAGGTAGGTGGAAGCGACGCCGGCCAGGGCGATGCCGGCGCCGGCCATGAGCACGCCGGCCGGCATCAGCCAGGGGAGCTGGAGCCGGTCGGCGGCGTGCCCGAACAGCGGCTGGATCAGCGACGAGCCGACCGTGGCGGCGAACACGAGCGCGCCGGCGGCCGCGTACGAGTAGCCGCGCTGCTGGACGAAGAAGGGCAGCAGGGCGGGCACGGCGGCCTGGCAGAGGTCGACGCTGAGGTGGGCTCCGCCGAGCAGGCCGAGCCCGCGACGGTCGAGGTCGGCCTTCACCGGGCCACCACCCCTCTCAGCGCGAGGTCCAGCACGGCCCGCCGCGTGCGCTTGGACGACCAGCCGTGCCCGGCGCGCAGGTGCCGGTAGGTGTGGCCGATCAGGTTGAAGAGCACGGTCGCGGTTTCCTCTGGATCCGGAACGCTCAGCGAACCGTCCGCGGCGCCGTCGGCGAGCAGGCGCCGCACCGGCTCGGTGAGCACGTGCTTGGTCAGGGCGGGACGGCGCTGCTCGTGGAAGAGGGCGTCGCGCTCGGCGTGACCGAGCGCGTCGAGCAGCTCGAGGTTCCGATCCACCACGTCGCACAGCGACGCCAGGGCGAGCTCGAGCCGCTCGAGCGCGGTGCCCGGGGCGGTCAAGGCGGGCCACAGCGCCTCGCGGTACTCGCGCTCGATCTGCTCCGCCATGGCGGCAAGCAGGGCATCCCGGGAAACCCCGCGCCGGTGAAGGGTCATCCGCGACAGCCCAGCCTCCTCGGCAAGCCGCTGAAGCGTGAGCCCCTCCCACCCATGGCGCTCGACCGCACGCCGAGCCCCATCGAGCACGCGAGTGTCGATCCGCGGGTCTGTCTCGGGAGTCGCCATCTGTTACATCAACGTAACAGATCAGGGTGTTGATATAGATGACTCACCCAGATCGCGGTAGAATCCCGCACGGCGGGTGGCCTGCGGTATGGTCGCCGCAGCGTTTCCGGGGGCCGGTCTGTGGTCGCGGCTCCCGGGGTAGCGTCTATACGTACTGGACTAGAGCGATGCCAGCGATCCCGGGCCAGTTCCTTGACTGCGCGATCTACCTCTACCCGAGCGTGGACGCCGCCGAGGCTGGGGAGGCCATAGGTGGGTCAGGGTTCTTGGTTTCCGTTCCGATGGAGGGGGAGCCGCCTAACAGCGACGGACAGTTCGTCGGCACCCTCTACGCGGTGACGAACCGTCACGTAGCTGATCAGGCTCGCGCTGTCCGGTTGAACAATCGAGACGGGGCTTTCGAGGTTGTGCCGGTGGATGGCGAGACGTGGGTTCCTCATCCCGACGGCGACGACGTCGCGGTGGCGCACTTGGGTTTGTCCCCGGATCGCCATCGCTTTCTGGCGGTGTCCTCCGATTCGTTGGTAGCTCCGACGCAGGAGGGCTACTTCTACTTCGCGCGTGGCACCGACACATTCATGGTCGGGCGGTTCGTGACCCATGAGGGCAAGCAGCGCAACACCCCGACGGTGCGGTTCGGGAACGTGTCGATGCTGCCCGAGGAACCGCTGTGGCACAAGAAATACAAGCTTTGGCAGGACAGCTTCTTGGTCGAGGTTCGGTCGCTGCCCGGGTACAGCGGCTCGCCGGTCTTCGGCTACGTGCCGATCCCCCCGAGCGGCAAGAAGCTAGAGCCGGGGGACGATCCCGAGCTCGCGGGGATGGCCGTGAGGCTCATCGGCGTCGATTGGTGCCATCTGCGCGACTGGGCCGACGTGTATCAAGCAGACGAGGAAACGAAGACCGGCGACCGGGTTGCGCTGAACAGCGGCATGGCGGGAGTGATCCCGGCGTGGAAGCTCACAGAGCTATTGGAGGATGACGAATTGGCGAGGGACCGCAAGCAGGGCGAGGACGACTGGCGGAAGCAACACGGCAACACCCCGGCCCCGCAGCTCGATGAGGCCACTGGCCGATCGGAGTTCGAGCGGTTCGAGGATCTGACCCGCAAGCTGGTCAACACGCCCAAGAGCGAGGTTGACGAGAAGCGGCGGGCCGAGAAGCAGGACGACTAGCCCGTTTGGCAACGTTGGGGCTATGCCTCGGACACTGCTCTACGCAGGGTGGCTGCTGGCCATGGGCGCGGCGGTCTGCGGCGGAGCCAGTTCGCGTCTGTCGGGTGCTCTGCTGATCCCTGCGGGCGTCCTGTTGACCGTGGCGGCGAGACTTCGGGTGGCCAACACCTACACCGCCCCGGCGAGGGTCAATCACAGACATGTCAACACCCTGCTCGCGGTGATCGGTTTGGGCTTTACCGTGATCGGGTTTCTGCTCCTCGCTACATAGGCCCGGCCAGCGGGCTAGACCAGCTGGGCGGCGCGGACGGCCGCGCGGCTGGCGAACGCGAAGTCGCCGTGCAGGTGTGCTAGCCCTGAGCGCACCAATGCTGCCAGCGTGTCATCGACTTGGTTAGCGTGCCAGTCGAGTTCGCGGGCCAGCTCGCAGCTCGAGCAGAGCCAGAACCTCAAGCGCCAGGCCCGAGGCGGTCCCCGTCTTCTGCTCCAGCGCCAATAGCGCCTCGTTTTTCGCCTATCGCGACACCGAGCCCTCCGGCCACGATTGCCTCGCCCAATGAGAAGAGTGCGTACCCGGCTTCGGTCTTGTCGGCCATCCAAAGCGCCACTGCTCCGACCAGCGTGACCACAGCGATGATCACTAGTCCCAGGGTCCGACCAACGTCGTACTTAACGACCTTGCGCTGATCGGGCGTCCTCTGAATCCGCGTGAGGAGGGTCGGCATGGCGAGCGCCAGCCTAGTACGGGGTAACCGAAAAACTCAAGGCGCGTTCATCAAAGGCGACCTTGAACCGGCCTAGGAAGTCATTGCGGCCGAGAAGGATCACTGGCGTGTCGCAGAAGACACCGTGAAGCTTGACCCTCTTGCCGAGGATCGTGGCGTCGATCCCGTCTTCCCAGATCCACTGTTTGGCTTTGCCGCCGGCAGTGTCGAATTTCTCCTGACGGCACTCCCGCTTGAGGATGCCGAACTTCTTCATGATCCACAGCGGGAAGGCGGACGTGTCCGCACCGGTATCTACGAGTCCCTCGTCGGTCACAACTGCACCGTTCGGCCCCCGGAGCCGAATGGGCACGAACGGGGCAAGCGGTTCGGGTCCCCAAGCGGAGTACTGGAATTCGTAGATCGAGGGCGCGGAGCTAGAGGAGAGTTGCGCCCGACCTGGCCGGGACGCGGAAACGCCGGTCGATCTCTTGTCCCCCGCTTCGCTCAAGGAGTTCCTTAGGCGTATCCGCGACCGCCACGATGGTGTCGTCCTTCACGGCGACCCACTTGCCAGGATACTTCTCTAGCTGGTGGCTGAGCTCTTTTTGGGCCTTGATGCGACGCTCAGCTACAGGCACGGCAGTTCTCCCCACGCCGGAAAGTGCGCGCTTATAGCAGATGGGGTTGCTGGCGTCAAATACGTACACGGTCGATCCTAGCCTAATAGGACCGATTGGGCAAACTGTGACCGAATAGAAAAGTCCTGCAAATCAAGCGGTTCGGCCGTTCGCCCGAATGGCCTTCGGCCTTGCAGCGGCCCGCAGGGGCGCTAATTACCCAGAGACACGGCCGGTCAACTCCGCATAGGTCAGCCGGCGACCGGCAGCCATGCCAAGCACGGCAGAGAAGCGGCCGTAGTCATCCCAGTCGAACTTGTTGTACGTGAAGACCCGCTCGTCCAGGTAGCGGAACAGGTGGAACGGCTCCACTGAGACATAGGTACCGTTCAGGCCGCGCTTCAGCAGCGACCAGAAGTTCTCCAGCCCGTTCGTGTGGACCCGACTGCTCGGCGTGATCGACCGTACGATGGTCGTAGGCGCGTCCAAGGCCTCGGTAGGAGTGGCTGTCGTCGGTGTAGATCGCCGAACCGGGAGCGACGTTGTCCTTGACCTCCGGCTGGAGCGTCTTGGCCTTCGTGTTCGGCACGACCTTGGCGCGTAGCTCGCCGTCGCGCTGGCGCATCCCAACACCACGGTCTTGTCGTACCAGCCGGTCCGCGGTCCCTTCCGGTCACGGACCGACTTGTGCATGTTGCGGGCCTTGCCGCCGATGAACGTTTCATCGACTTCGACCTCGCCGTCGAGCTTGTTGAAGCTGCCGGTCTGCATGGCGAGCCGGATGCGCTGCAACATGAACCACGCCGACTTCTGCGTGATCCCGAGCGCACGGCCTAGCTCATGGGACGAGATGCCGTTTTTCGAGTTGGCGGCGAGCCAGACGGCGGGCAGCCACTTGTCCAGGCCGAGCGGCGAGTCCTCGAAGATCGTCCCGAGCTTGACGGAGTACTGCTTCTTGCACTCGCGGCACTTCCAGAGGCGACGGGTCTTGAGGTAGGAGTACTCCACGCCTCCGCACTTCGGACAGACGGGGCCGTTGGGCCAGCGCAGCTTCGCTACGAACTCGGTGCAGACATCGAGGTCCGAGAAGTACCGGATCGCTTCGATGAGGCTGGTCGGGAGGCTCTTTGTCTTGCTCACAAGGTGAGCCTACTACGTCAGAACAGGTGAGTCAAGTATGTCGCGCCCAGATCAGTGGCGCACACGTACCGCCGGGGCTAGGCCAGCGCCCGTGCGCTCAGCCCGACCAGGTCGCCGCCGTCGCCTGGGGCCGCGAAGCGCTCGTCCACCGCGACGCCCGCTACCCAGACGATCTCGTTGTCGCGGACCACGACCGGCAGGGTGTGGCGCAGCGAGCGCGGCACCTTTCGGTCCGTGAACAGGTCCTGCAGGGTCTTCGTGCCGCCCAGGCCGACCGGGCGCATGCGGTCGCCCTCGCGCCACGCACGCACGGTCAGCCCGCCCCCCACGCCCGCGACGCTCACGTCGCCCGGCGCGCCCGGGGTCGCCTCCACCTCCCAGGATCCGAAGCGAGCCCGGCCCGGCACCGTCAGCGCGACCGGATCGGGGACGGCCTCCTCGGGCGCGCGCGTGAAGCGGAGCGTGCCGTACTCGACCACCGCCCTCAGCCCGCCCCCGAGGTCCAGCGACTTCGAGCCGCGCCCGCCGAGGGCCAGGATCTGATCGGCTTCCCCTGCGCCGAGCTCGCCGCCTGCCTGCTCCGCCAGGCGCCGCAGGGCCAACCGGCGCACCGCCGGGAGCTGGCGGCCCAGCACCGACGCGGACACCCCGGGCCCGCCGCCGAGCTCCTCCAACGCCGCCTCCACGGCCGCCTCCAGCACGTCGGCCTCCTCGCGCAGCTGGCGCGCCGTCTCCGCGATGGCGCCCTCGGCACGCTCGCCCAGCGCCGGCATCGCCTCGTGGCGGATCCGCGCGCGGGCGAAGCGCGGGTCGTCGTTCGAGAGGTCCTCGCGCCAGTCGAGGCCGGCGGCCCGGCACCACGCGCGGGTGTC
>JAXDIG010000059.1:0-16344 GCA_034664125.1 Thermoleophilaceae bacterium
TCGGGGGGCGGGCGCCCCCGCACCCCCGTGGAGCGCCGGCCGGTTGTTGGCATCCGGGGGCTCGCGCCGCCGGACGCCCGTGGGGCGTCGGCCGGTCGTCACGCACTTGTTACTTAGGTAACCCGCCGCACGCAAACGACGGCAACCATGGGGGGTGGGCCCCGAACGTCAGACATGGCAACCATCTGGGGGCCCACCCCCGGATAGTGCTGCCCTGATTGCCGTAGTTCAGGGGCCAGGCCCGCCGTGGGCGTCCCCCGGCTACTCCCGCGCGCTGCGCTTGCGCTCGCGAAAGGCGCGCGCCTTCTCGACGTTGCCGCAGACCTCCATCCGGCACCAGCGCCCCGAGTGGTTCTTGGAGTGGTCGTAGAAGGCCCACTGACACACCTCACGCGGGCAGGCCTTCAGGCGCTGCCAGCGGCCCTGCTCCACCGCGCCCGCCACGATCGCCAGCAGGTGGCCGACCGCCCCGTCCACGCCGGCGGCATCGGGCGCGAGCTGTGGGTCGGCCCTCGGGCTGAACACCACGCGGACGCCGGCCCGTGCGGCCGCCCGGTCGAGGCGTGCCACGCGCTCCACGTCGACCGGCAGCCCGTTGTTTGCGGTCAGCAGCGCGCGCAGGCCTTCCCGGACGTCGACCACGCGCCTCAGGTCGGCCTTTGTCACCACCTCGTCGCGGGAGATCAGGCCGCGCTCGGCGAGCCACTCGTGCAGCTCGTCCGTGCCGGTGAGCTCGTCTTCGCCGGTTTCGAGGTAGACGCTGTTCACGAACCGCTGCACCAACTCGAGCGGGGCCGGCGCCCTCTTCTCCGGTACGGAATCTCCGGGAGGCATAACTAGCTATCCATGATAGACGGTGTTACGATTCCGTCTAACCGGGAAAGGTGGTTACTATGACCGACTCCATCACCATCAAGCTTTCGACCGACGCCGACCGCCAGCGCATCAGCGAGCTCGCCGAGCTGGACGGCAAGCGGGCACCCAACGGCGACGTACTGCTGGCCGAGGTCCAGGGCCGGCTCGTGGCCGCCATCGGGATGGACGGCACCGTCGTCGCCGACCCATTCGAGCGCACGGCCGCGGTGGTCGGCGTGCTGCGCGCCCAGATCGCGGACGAGCGGAGGGCGCCGCGCGGACCGGGATGGCTGCGCCGGCTGCTGCCGGCGGGCTAGTCGTCAGAAGCTCGCGCCGCGGCCCCTGGCTATCGTGGTTGCCGCCGTGACCGCCGGACTGCTGAGAGCGATCGCATGAGCCCGCGTGGATGGGTGCTGTTCGCCGCCGTCTCGGTGGTCTGGGGAGTGCCCTACCTGTTCATCAAGCTCGCGGTCGAGGACCTGTCGCCGGGCTTCGTCGCCTGGTCGAGGGTGGCGCTCGCCGCGGTGGTGCTGCTGCCGATCGCCTGGCACAAGGGCGCCCTGCGCGGCCTGCCGCTGCGCTGGCTGGCGGCGTTCGCGCTGTTCGAGATCACACTGCCCTTCCCGCTGATCGCGTTCGGGGAGCAGCGCGTCTCGTCCTCGCTCGCGGCGATCCTGATCGCCGCCGTCCCACTCGTGATCGCCTTCCTGGCGCTGCGCTTCGACAAGGGCGAGCAGCCCACGCGCACCCGCTTCATCGGGATGCTCGTCGGGCTGGGCGGGGTGGTCGCGCTGGTGGGCATCGACATCGGCACGCGCGGCTCGGAGCTGGTGGGCGCCGCCGCGGTGCTGGCGGCCACGTTCGGCTACGCCTGCGGGCCGCTGATCGCCAAGCGGCACCTCACCTCCGGTGACCCGCTCGGGCCCGTCGCCGGGGCGCTCGGCATCGCCTCGATCATGCTGCTGCCGCTCGCGATCGGCGGCTTCCCGGCCGAGGTGCCCTCGGACGAGACGCTCGCGTCGGTCGTCGTGCTGGGCCTGATCTGCACCGCGCTCGCCTTCCTCATCTTCTTCCGGCTGATCGCCGAGATCGGCCCCAGCCGGGCCAGCATCATCACCTACGTGAACCCGGTGGTCGCGCTCGGGCTCGGGGTGGCGATCCTGGGAGAGAGCATCACGGCAGGAGCGGTGGCCGGGCTGCTGCTGATCCTCGCCGGGTCCTGGCTGTCCACGGACGGCCGGCTACCGCCGGGGCTGGCCGCGGTGGCCACGCGCGCTCAGCGCCGGCCGGGCGCCGGCACCCGCCCAAGCCCGGCTAGCCCTCGGGAACTGCGTGCGCCGCGTCAGCCCACGTCCGGCGGCGTCATCGCCTCGACCTCGTCCTTCGCCCGCTCGAAGATCGCGAGCGCGCGGTCGAGGTGGTCGCGCTCGTGCGTGGCCATCACGGACGTGCGCAGCAGCGCGCCCCCGCGCGGCACGGCGGGGTAGATCGCCACGTTCACGTACACGCCGGCGTCGTAGAGCGCCTTCCAGAGCAGCACGGCCTTCCAGTCGTCGCCGATGATCACCGGCACGATCGGCGTGATCAGGTCGGATCCGTCGGGCAGCCGGTTCGGCTCCAGCACCTGGTAGCCGAGCGCGGCCAGCCCCTCGTGCAGGTAGCGGGCGTTGTCGAGCACCTTGGCGCGCATCTCGGCGCCCTCCTCGGAGCGGATGATGCGGAGCGCACCAAGCGCGGCGCCGGTGGCGGCGGGCACCGCGGCCGCGGTGAACATGAACGGGCGCGACTGGACGCGCAGGAAGTCGATCACGTCGTGCGGCCCGGCGATGAAGCCGCCGCAGGAGGCGAGCGACTTCGAGAAGGTGCCCATGCGCAGGTCCACCTCGTCCTCGCACTCGAGCAGCTCGCAGGCGCCGGCGCCGCGCTCGCCGAGCACCCCGACCGCGTGCGCCTCGTCCACCATCATCCGAGCGCCGTGCTCGCGGCACAGCGCCGTCACGTCGGGCAGCGGCGAGAGGTCCCCCTCCATCGAGAAGAGGCCGTCGACCACCACGAGCACCCCGCCGCCGTCGGACTCGGCCCGCGACAGCATCGTCTCCAGCTTGTCGAGCCGGTTGTGGCGGAACGGCCGCACCCGGGCGCGCGAGAGCGACACGGCGTCGAGGATCGAGGCGTGATCGCCCGAGTCGCAGACAACGGTGTCGCCCGGGTCGAGCAGCGTGCCGATCGCGCCGACGTTGGCGAGGTAGCCGGTGGTGAAGACGAGCGCGTCCTCTGAGCCCATCCAGTCGGCCAGCTCGCGCTCGAGCTCCAGGTGCAGGGGCGTCGTGCCGTTCATGAAGCGCGAGCCGGTTAGGCCGGTGCCGTAGTGGTCGAGCGCCTCGCGGGCCGCGGCCTTGACGCGCTTGTCGCCGGTCAGCCCGAGGTAGTTGTTGGATCCGAGCGTGATCCGCTCGCGCCCCTCCATCAGCGCGACCGGGCCCGGTTCCGCCTCCACCACGCGGAAATAGGGCATCAGATCGTGCTCGCGCGCGGCGCGGAGCTGCTCCAGCCGCTCGTGGCGGCGAGCCTTTTCGAAGAGATCGATGGCTGTGGGCATGTAGGGTGGCGCGCCGTGTCAGTTGAGGTCCGACCGGTCCGCTCGCTTGCGGACAGGCGCCAATTCGTGAACCTGCCGTTCCGGCTGCATGCTACCGGGACGCCCTGGATTCCCCCGCTCAAGCTCGAGCGTCACGTCTTCCTGAGCTCGCGCTTCAACGCGTTCTTCAAACACGGCGAGGCCGAGCTGTTCCTGGCCTGGCGCGACGGCCGCGTGGTGGGGCGCGTGAGCGCCCAGCTCGACCGTCACTTCAACGAGTTCCAGGACAACGCCTGGGGCATGTTCGGCTTCCTGGAGTTCGAGGAGGACCCCGAGGTGCTCGCCGCCCTGCTCGACACCGCGGCCGCCTGGCTGCGCGAGCGCGGCCGCGATCGCATGGTGGGTCCGATGGACTTCACGATGAACGACGACGTCGGCGTGCTGATCGAGGGCTTCGAGCTCGAGCCGCTGATCCGCCAGCCCTGGCAGCCGCCGTACTACCACGTCCTGATGGAGCAGGCGGGGATGGAGAAGGCGGTCGACCTGAACATGTGGGAGATGGTGATCGCCAACAAGGAGAAGATCCTGCCGGTGATCCGCAGGCTGGCCGCGGACCTGGAGCCCAAGCACGGAATCAAGATCCGCAAGATGACCCGCCGCAGCCTGCGCCGCGACCTGGACGCCTTCGGAGAGCTCTACAACGAGGCTTGGGCGCGCAACTGGGGCTTCGTCCCGTACACCAAGGAGGACCTGGACGCCTACGCGCAGGAGCTGCACCTGGTCTTCGACCGCCCGTGGTTCATGGTCGCCGAGACGGAGGCGGGGGAGACGGTCGGCGTGGCGATCACGGTCCCGGACATCAACCAGGTGCTGGCGCGCATGAAGGGGCGCCTGCTGCCGTTGGGGTGGTGGCACTACCTGCGCCGCAAGCGGATCATCGACCGCTGCCGGATCGGCTTCCTGGGCGTCAAGCCCGCCTACCAGCACACCGGCGTGGCCGCGGGCTTCTACATGGAGCACTTCGCCATGTCGGAGGTCACCCGCATCAAATGGGGCGAGGGCGGGTGGGTGCTCGAGACCAACAAGGGTCTGAACCGCGGGATGGAAGCCCTCGGCGGACGAATCGACAAGAAATACCGGGTTTACGAGCGTCAGCTCTGAGACTGCCGTTCGATCGCACGGGTACACTCGCCCGGTGCCTGAGCCAGAAGCGCTTCCCGACCCCGAGCACGAGGCCGAGGTGCGGCCGCTGCCGGTCCTGGCCGAGCCGCGCCCGATCGAGCGCGTCCGGCCGGTTTCGCTGCCCGCGGCGGTGGCGGCGGCTACGGGGGGCTTCCTGCTCGGCGTCGCCTGCTTTCTGCTCGTGAGGGTGCTGAGGCGCCCCCGCACGGCCCAGTCGCTGCGGCTCGGCGGCGGCAGGGGCCGCGCCCGGCGCGCCGAGGTCGCCGCCTCGCGCTCGTTCCTGGTCGACATCCACCTGCTCAAGGACCGATAGCCGCCGTAGCCGAAGTCGACGTCGCTCCCGTGGGCGCCTACAGGCTGCCCACGGCCGGCCGCGACGGGGTGCTGCTCGCCCAAGGCGGAGCGCTCGTAAGGGTGGTGTACGCCGAGGGCGGCGCCGCCGTGGTGCGCGCCTGGGTTTCCGGCGGTGCGGTGCGCTTCCGTGCCGAGGGGCCGAGCCACGCCGTCGCGCGGGCGGCCGTGGAGCGCATGCGCTTCGCGCTCGGCACCGACCACGACCTGGGCGAGTTCCACCGCCGCTTCCGCCGCGACCCGCTCGTCGGGCCGGTCATCCGCTGGCGGCCCTGGCTGCGACCGCGCCGGCGCCCCGAGCCCTTCGAGGCGCTCGCCTGGGCGGTCTGCGAGCAGCTGATCGAGGCACGCCGCGCCGCCTCGATCGAGCGCAAGATCGTGCGCCGGCTCGGCACACGCACCGACTGCGGCACGCTCAGCACCCCGCCCTCGGCCGAGCGCCTGGCGCGCTGCGCGCCTGCCGAGCTCGACGCCTGCGGCCTGGCTCCCAAGCGCTCGATCGCGCTGGTGCGGGCGGCGCGCGAGGTCGCGTCGGGCCGCGCCGACCTGAAGGCGCACGAGCCCTCGTGGCGGCGCCTGAAGGCGATCCCGAACATCGGCAACTGGACGATCGAGATGCTCGCCTTCGAGGGCCAGGGGCGCGACGACATGCTGCCGGCGCTCGACCTCGCCTACGTCAAGCTCGTCGGGGAGCTGGCCGGGCTGGGCCGCCGGGCGACGGAGGACGAGGTGCGGGCCTTCTTCGCGCCCTACGACGAGCACGCCGCGCTGGCCGGGCTCTACGCGCTCCAGCGTCGGTACCTTTGAGGTATGGCCGAGAAGCTCGAGAAGACCGATGTCCAGTGGCGCGAGGAGCTAACGCCCGAGCGCTTCCACGTCCTCCGCGAGAAGGGCACGGAGCCGCCCTTCACCGGGGCCTACACGTACTCCAAGGCGGACGGCATGTACCGCTGCGGAGCCTGCGGCGCGGAGCTGTTCAGCTCCGACTCGAAGTTCGACTCAGGTACAGGTTGGCCCAGCTTCACCGAGCCGGCGGTCGCCGACGCGGTGGAGCTGCACACCGACCACAGCCACGGCATGACCCGGACCGAGGTCACCTGTGCCCGCTGCGGCGGCCACCTGGGCCACGTCTTCCCGGACGGGCCGGGGCCGGGCGGTCAGCGCTTCTGCATCAACTCGCTGTCGCTGGACCTCGACGAGTCATAGGCCCGATCCCGGCAGCAGGCTGTTGTCGAACGAGGCGCGCACGTCGGGCGGCTCCTTGAGCAGGTTCTTCTCCTGCATCCACGCGCCGAACGCGTCCCATTCCTCGGGGTCCTGCCACCCGAACGGCTTGCCCTCCGGCGCAGCGAAAAGAGGCAGCGTCACCTTCACCACGGCGCGCTGGAGCTCGGGGTCGAGATCGGGGTTGGCGTCGAGCAGCCCGTTGATCGCCTCGTCCGGGTTCGCGCGCAGGTCGCGCACCCCGCGCGACAGGGCGCCGATGAAGGCGCGGATCTTGTCGCCGTCGCGTTCGAGCGCGTCGGCGTTGGCCACCAGCACGAGCTCGTTGTAGGCCGGCACGCCGGCCTGCTCCATGCGGATGATGCGCGGGCGCTTGCCCTTCAGCTTCAGCTCGGTGCCCTCGTAGTTCCAGAACGCGCCCAGCACAGCGTCCACCTTGCCGGTGAGCAGCGCGGGGGTGAGGCTGAAGCCGACGTTGCGCTCCTTGACCGCGTCGCGCGGCACGTTGGCGTCGTCGAGGATGGTCTGCAGATAGGCCGACTGGTAGTCGATCCCAGCGGTGCCGACGGTCTTGCCCTTCAGGTCGGCGGGCTTGCGGATCTTCGCCTCCGGCAGCGAGATGATCGAGGTGAGCGGCTTCTGCACGATCGCCCCTACGCTGACCACGTTCAGGCCCTGGTCGCGGGCGCGCAGGACCTCTGGCTCGTAGGAGATGGCGAGGTCCACCCGCCCGGCTGCGACCTGCTTGATCGGCGCGGCCGGATCGGGGGGCTGGCGGATCGTCACCTTCAGCCCGGCCTGCTTGAAGTGCCCGCCCGCCTGCGCCGCGTAGACGCCGGCGTGGTCGGCGTTGGGGAAGTAGTCGAGCATCAGCGTCATCTGCTTCGAGCCCGAGGGCTCCAGCACGTCCTCCTTCTCGCCGCAGCCGGCGAGCACGGCGAGCACGGCGAGCACCAACAGGGGCACGACTCGTTTCATGCGAACGCTTCCTTTCGGTTCCACGTGCAGGCCAGGCGCTCGGCGAGGGCCGTCAGCGCGAACAGGCCGACCGCCATGAGCGTGAGGATCACGATCCCCGCGTACACGCGAGGGGTCTGGAGTTGGTTGTTGCCGAGCAGGACGAGCCGGCCGAGGCCCTCGTCGGCGCCCGCCCACTCGCCGAAGACGGCGCCGATCACCGACACCGTGGCGGCGACCTTGAGGCCGCTGAAGAGCGAGGGCAGGGCCGCGGGCAGCTCGACCGAGAGCAGCGTGCGCCGGCGCGACGCCCCCATGCTGCGCATCAGCTTGAGCAGCTCGGGCGGGGTCGAGCGCAGGCCGTCGAGCAGGTTGACGGTGATCGGGAAGAAGCAGATCAGCGCCACGATCGCGAGCTTGGGGGCGATCCCGTAGCCGAAGGCCAGCACGAACAGCGGCGCCAGCACCACGATCGGGATCGCCTGCGATCCGACGAGCAGCGGGTACGCGGCGTCGCGCAGCGGCCGCAGCAGGTGCATGGAGACGGCGAACAGCACGCCGGCCGCGACGGACAGGGCCAGCCCCAGCACCACCTCCACGAGCGTTACCCGGGCGTTGTCCATCAGCAGCCCCCAGTCGTCCTGGAGGGCGTCGAACGTCTCGACCGGGGAGGCGAGCGTGAGGTCGTCCACCGAATCCAGCGAGGCGATGCCCTGCCAGGCGAGCACGAACAGGCAGACGAGGGTCAGTGCCAGCGCGAGCCTCATGCCTTCAGCGCCTCCAGGGCACGCGCCTTGAGCTCGGCGAACGCGGTGCCGGTGACCGAGCGCGGCCGCGGCAGGTCCACCTCGAAGTCGGCGACCACGCGGCCGGGGCGGGGGGAGAGCACCACGATCCGGTCGGCCAGGAAGACGGCCTCCTCCACGTCGTGCGTGACCAGCAGGACCGTGCGGGGCTCCTCGGCGAGCGCCCCGGCGAGCCACTCGCGCAGGTCGGCGCGGGTGATCGCGTCGAGGGCGCCGAACGGCTCGTCGAGCAGCAGCACGGGGCGACCCTGTAGCAGCGTGCGCAGGAAGGCCACGCGCTGCCGCATGCCGCCGGACAGCGCCGCCGGGCGCACTTGCTCGAATTCGGTGAGGCCGAAGCGCTCGAACAGCGGCGCCGCCTGCCGGCGGGCCTGCGAGCGCGGGACGCCCTGGCACTCGAGCGCGAGCGCGGCGTTCGCGAGCGCGTCGCGCCAGGGGAGCAGCAGGTCGCGCTGGGGCATGTAGGCGCAGGCCTCGCGGCGCCCGGCGGCGGCGGTCGCGCCGAGCACGTCGACGACCCCCTCGTCGGGCTCCTGCAGGCCGGCCACCAGCTCCAGCAGGGTCGACTTGCCGCAGCCGGACGGGCCGACGACGGCGGTGACGTCCCGAGCGCGCAGGTCGAGGTCTATGCCCGCGAGGGCTGTCAGCGCCCCGTAGCGCCGGGTGACCTCCCGAAACGAAAGAAGCTCCGTCACGGGAGCTTCTGCCTCTGTCTGCATCGCTCCCTCCGCGGGCATTACCCCACAGGTTCGAAGGGTCAGCGCCGGGCGATCGTTCGGTCGGTGCGCATCCGGTCGAGCCGGCTGCTTCCGCCAAGCCATCGAAAGCGCTATCTCAGCCCGCTGCCCGCGAGCCCCCCTGGCTTGTCGCGCCGCAGTCTAGCTGGCTAGCTGCGCGAGCGGTTGTCGGCGGGCGACAGCGCCGCGCGTGTCGCCTCGGCGCTGAGCTGCTCCAGCTGGTAGAGCATCTCGCGCACCAGCGCCAGCGGCTGGCGGTCCTCGTCGCGGATCCACTCGGCCTGCTCGCGCGTCTCCACGAAGCTGGTGACCGCGTCGCGCAAGGCGAACAGCCGCGCCGGGCGCAGCACGACCGTGCTCGCCCCGGCGGTGAGCTCGCCCAGCTCGTCCGCCAGCGTGGTCAGCTCGCGCAGCTCTACCACGTCGTCCGCGGACATCTCCGACGTCCGGAAGCGCTCGGCGGCCGTGGCCGCGACCGCGTGCGCGGACGCCGCGATCTGGTCCTGGCTCAGGTCGAAGCAGGCGTGCACGACGGCGTCGCCGTCGAGATCCTGCGAGATGTCGATGCGGACTCGCTCCATTGGCTCTCAATCCACCGTATCGGCGATTTGTTGAGATGGCGTGATAGTTGCTCCATGCCCGTTTTCGCGGGCGTCACTCCCCGGCAAGGCTAGGCCCAGATAAGGCAGGCGTCGTGGGCGGCCGGGGCGATCCGCGTGCGGGCGATGACGCGACCGCTCTCGCCGACGATCGTCACCGTGCCGTCGTCCAGCGAAGGCGTGACCACGCGGCCAGCGCCGTGCTGCACGTTGTAGGAGCCCTTCGCCACGGCCGTGTGCCCGAGCGCCTGCCCGTCGCCGATGCGCTGGACCGCCAAGGAGCCGTCGTCGCCGCTGGCGACGTAGGCCCGCCCGCTGCCGAAGCTGACGTGCTGAGGCGGCGTGCCCGCGGGCAGGACCGCGAGCGGGTGCGCGCGTCCGCGGGCGTAGAGGGCGAGGCGGTCGCGGTCGCCCGACGTGATCCAGAGCCGGCGGCCGCCCGGTGAGCACGCCACGTCGTGGGCGAGGAACGGAGGACGCAGCAGGCCGCGCGCCCGTGGACGCCGGGGATCGGAGAGATCGACCACGGCCACCGCCGGGGCGCGCTTGCCCAGCGCGACCCAGAGAGTGCGCCCGTCGGGTGCGATCGTGATGTGCCGCGCCAGCGCCCCGACCTCGGCGCCGCCCACGACGCGGCCGCGCTCGAGGTCGATCACCACCACCTCGCCTCTGGCCGAGTCGGTCACGTAGGCGTGCGATCCGCCCGGCGCGACGGCCGTGTAGCGCGGCTCGGCCATGCCGCGCAGCACTCGTCGCACCCCCACCGGCACGCCCTCCAGCAGCGTGACCGCGCCGGAGGTCGTGTGCGCGACCACCGCCCGGCTCGCGCCCGCCGACTCGATGCTGCGCGGCTCCTCGACGGTCGCGACCCGGGCGCGCACGCGGCCGGTCACCGCGTTCAGCACCGCGACGTGCGACTCCGTGTCGGCCGTCGCGAGCGCCAGCGGAGCGCCCCGCCGCGCGGCAACCCCGGGGCGGCGACAGCCGCCGGGGAAAAGCGACAGCAGCAGAGGGGCACCCAGTCCGCCGACAAACTCGCGCCGCCGCATGCCTCTCTTACGGCGGGGCGGCCCTGCGCAGTCCCGACCCGCTCAGAAGGTCTTGATGTCGGCGATCGCGTTCACGAACACCTCGAGCTGCTTGGTCGTCCAGCATTCGAAGACGCCGTCGCAGAAGGGCTCGTAGGAGGACATCACGGAGTCGCCGTAGTTCCAGTAGAGGCGCGGCTCGGGGTTGATCCAGAAGGTGCGGCCGGCGCGCTCGGCCACCTGGGCCAGCACCTGTGCGTGCGGCTCGCGGCCGTTGGTGCGCGCGTCGCCGAGCACGATCACCGTCGAGCGGTGGTCCAGGTCGTCGACGACCTTGTCGAGGAACTCCAGCCAGACGCGCCCATAGTCGGTGTAGCCGGACACGTCAGCCACGCCCGCGTCGGTGGCGATCCTGCGCGAAACCGCCTCGAACGAGCGCTCGCGCTCGAACACGTCGGTCACCTCGGAGATCCGCTCGACGAACACGAACGAGCGCAGCTTGCGGAACTGGTCGTGCAGGGCGTGCAGGACCGACAGGAAGAAGACGCTGGCGCTGGTCACGCTCGTTGACACGTCGCAGAGCACGTACAGCTCCGGCCGGCGCGGGCGGCGCGGCCGGTACTTGAGATCGAGCGGCACGCCGCCGGTCTGGAGCGACGCACGCATCGTGCGACGGACGTCCACCTGCCACGACCGGCGCCGGCCTCGGTGCTCGCGGCCGTGCGAGGCCAGGCGGCGCTTCATCTGCGCCACCACGCGGTGCACCTGCGACAGGTCCTGTGCCGGGTTGGACGGCAGGCTGCGGTCGAACTCGCGCAGCGGCTTGGCCGGCGGCAGCGACCGCGTGCGTTCGATCATCTGGCGCTCCAGCTCGCGGCGCACGTGCTGCTCGAACTCCTGGAGCGCGTCGCGCGGCACGGCGTCCGGGTCGGGCAGCTCGGCGCCGAGCCGCTCGCCCTTGAGCCCGAGCGTGCGCCTGATCCGCTGCACGTCCACTCCGATCACGCCCGAGCCCTCGCCCTGGCGCCCGAAGGCGGCGATGGCGAGCCGGGCGAGGTCGCGCATCTCGCCGTCGGAGCCCGCGCGCAGGGCGTCGCGGATGCGCTCGCGCAGGGCGTCCAGGTCCAGCCCCTCGGCGCCCTGGAAGCGCTCCTCGGTCAGGCCGCGGTTGACGGCCTCGCGCTCGACGGCGCGGAAGAAGAAGCGGTCGAACAGCACATCGAGCACGTGGCGGTCCTCCTGGGACTTGGCCAGCGTGGTCGCGAGCGCCTCGCGGAAGTCCACCTGGGAGGTCCAGCTGACCGCGTCCAGCGCCTCGAAGGCGTCGAGCAGCTCGGAGGTCCCGACCGCCACGCCCTCGCGGCGCAGCTCGTCGGCGAACTCGAGCAGACGCGGCGCCATGCCCGGCGGGCCGGGCGGCTCCGGCATCCCTCCGTACAGCCCGGGAGTGCCCACGATCAGCCGGCGCGCTGGGCGCCGAAGATGCCGTTGCCGAGCTTGACGCCCACCCGTTCGGCCACCAGGTCGAGGTCGGTGCGGTGCTTGACGATGATCGACATGGTCTTCTGGAGCACGGCCTGGTCGACGTCCTCGGCGCCAAGCAGCAGCAGCGCGCGCGCCCAGTCGATCGACTCGGCGATCGAGGGCGGCTTCTTCAGGTCCAGCGCGCGCACCATGTGCACCACCTCGACCAGCTTGCGCGCTATCGCCTCGTCCAGCTCGGGCGCGTGCAGCTGCACGATCTCCAGCTCGCGCTCCACGTCCGGGTAGTCGAGCCAGAGGTAGAGGCAGCGGCGCTTGAGCGCCTCGGTCAGCTCGCGCGAGTTGTTGGACGTGAGCAGCACCAGCGGGCGGGTGCGCGCGTCCACCCTGCCCAGCTCGGGGATCGAGATCTGGAAGTCGGACAGGACCTCGAGCAGCATCGCCTCGAACTCCTGGTCGGTCTTGTCGATCTCGTCGATCAGGAGGACCACCGGCTGCTCGGACGAGATCGCCGTCAGCAGCGGCCGGGCCAGCAGGAAGTCCTCGCCGAAGATGTCGTCCTTGACCTGCTCCCAGCCCGCCTCGCGCGCCTCGGTCTGGATGCGCAGCAGCTGCTTGCGGTAGTTCCACTCGTAAAGTGCCTTGGCCTCGTCGAGGCCCTCGTAGCACTGGAGGCGGATCAGCTCGCGCCCGGTGGCGCGCGACACGGCCTTGGCCAGCTCCGTCTTGCCTACGCCGGCCGGGCCTTCCACCAGCACCGGCTTGCCGAGGCGCCCGGCCAGAAACGACACCAGCGCCGTCGACTCGTCAGCGAGGTACCCGGCGTCCGCCAGCCCCTTGCGGGCTTCGTCGATCGTCTGGAACTCGTCGCTCATCCGCCCACAAGGATACTTTCGCCTCCTTGCGCGGCTCGCACCTCCTCGCGGCAGTGGATCTCCCCGGGCTCGGAGAGGCTGGGCCGGACGACCTGCGCGCGCTGCTGACCGCGTCGTTCGTCCTGCTCGCCTCCGGCCTGGTGCTCGGCGTGCTCGGTCACATCACGCAGCTGAAGGCGCTCGTGGCCACCGGCATCGCGCTCGTGTTCGCGGGAGGGGCGTTCTTCGTGGTGGCCGTCGCGCAGTTCGGCTAGCGCGGCGCCTCGCGAAACCCCTCGCGCCAGCTGCGCCAGCGCGGCTCCCAGCCCAGCTCGCGCTTGGCCTTCGCGTTGGAGGCCCCCGGCTGGGTGTTGATCGTGCTCACCATCTTCCCGGCGACCAGCCGAGCGAGCCAGACCGGGACACGCCGCGGCCGCCGCGCGCCGATCGCCTCGGCGTAGGCGGGCAGCCAGTCGCGCATGGCGGCGGGCTCGTCGTCCACCACGTTGTAGACCCCGGGGGCGCCCCGCTCGACGGCCGCCACGGTCGCCTCCGCCGCGTCGTCCACGTGGATGAACGAGAAGATGCCGGCGCCGCTGCCGATCACCGGGAAGCGGCGCCTGCGCACGTCCTGCGCCGTGCTGCCGTCCTCGGCGTAGTAGGTGCCCGGGCCGTAGAACCAGCCGTAGCGCAGCACGAGCCCCTCGAGCCCGTCGGCACCGAGCACGGCGCGCTCCATCTCGTCCATCACGCGCACGCCCTCGCCGAACGGCGGCGGCGCGCCGAGATTGAGCGGCGCGTCCTCGTCCATCACCTCTGGCCGCGCCCCGGGCGCGTAGGCGAAGGCGATGCTCTGGCAGACGAATCGGCGCGCCCCCGCGCCCCGGGCCGCGTCCAGCAGGTTGCGCGTGCCCTCGCCGCGCAGCCGGTTGGTGGCCTCGTAGACGTCCGACCGGCGCGGGTCGAAACGCTCCGGCAGCGCGGTCAGCTCGTGCACGACCACCTCCGGTGCCGCCTGCTCGACGGCGCTGCGCACCGCGTCGGCGTCGAGCGCGTCCACCAGCGCCGGGGTGGCGCCGGCGGCGCGGATCGCCTCCGCCCGCGCCTCCGAGCGCGTTGTGCCGGTCACCGCGTGGCCCGCCGCGACCAGCCGCGGCACGAGCGTGCGGCCGAGCGCGCCGCTCGCGCCGGCCACGAACACCCTCATAGCGCCGGCTCCCGCGCCGCGTTGAGCATCCAGGCCAGCAGCACCGAGGTGAGCGCGAGCGAAACCAGGTTCGCCGGGCCGAGCCACTCCGGATCGGCGTTGCCCACGTCGATCGCGTGGTTCACGACGTGCAGGGTGTTCTGGATGAGGGCCAGCGCGAGCACGGGCACCCGCCACCGCGCGCGCCGCACCGCCACCAGCGTGGCCACCCCGAGCGCGATGTACCAGGTGGCGAGGTCGCCCATGTAGTGGTCGTTGCGGACCCCGTAAGGGCCGATCTCGTCGAAGAAGAAGCCGGGGGTGATCCAGAGCAGGAGGCCCAGCACAAGCTGGACGGCCCCGAACAGCGCTAGCAGCGCCTTCATCCGCTCTACCTCCGGGCGGCGAACGCGATGCCGTCGCCCACCGGCAGCACGCACGCGAGCCAGCGGTCGCTGTCGACCAGCTCCGCGTTGAGCGCCCGGGCGGCCGCCAGCGACTGCGCGCGCCACCGGGTTTCGGCGCCCTCCGGGAGCGCCACCTCGCCGGACATCAGCATGTTGTCCACCACGAGCACCGCCCGCTCGGAGAGCTTCGGCTCGGCCAGCTCGATGTAGCGCTGGTACTCGTCCTTCGCCGCGTCCACGAACAGCAGGTCGATCGGCCCGTCCACCGCCTCGATCGTCTCGCGGGCGTCGCCCTGGATCAACTCCACGCGGTCGGCCACTCCGGCGCGCTCGAAGAACTCGCGTGCCTGGCGCGCCCGATCCTCGCGCAGCTCGAGGGTGATCACGCGGCCGCGCTCCAGCTGCTCGGCCATGTGCAGCGTCGAGTAGCCGATCGCCGTGCCGACCTCGAGCACGACCGGGTCCAGAGTGCGGCACAGGACGGCGAGGAAGCGCCCGGTTTCCCAGTGCACGATCGGCACGTCGTCGCGCTCCGCCACGGCCTCCATCTCCGCCATCACCTCCGAGCGCCGGGGCCGCAGCTCGTGCAGGTAGCGCTCGACTTGCTCGTCCAGGATCCGCACCGTCGCAATGTACCCTGGACGGCGTGCCGGGCTCAGTCGAGGCAATCCACGTCGCGTCGGCGGAGAGCGAGCTGCCACGCCGCGTCGAAGCGGTCGAGGTCACAGGGGAAGGCATCGTGGGCGACCGCTACGGCCAGGCGCGCGACCTCACGCTGATCGAGGCCGAGGCGCTCGAGGCGTTCCTCGCGGACACCGGCGTCGAGCTGTCGGCGGCCGAGTCGCGCCGCCAGGTGCTCACGCGCGGCATCCGGCTGAACGACCTGGTCGGCGAGCGCTTCGCCGTGGGCGGGGTGGAGTGCGTCGGGCAGGAGCTGTGCGAGCCGTGCGATCACCTGCAGGGACTCACGCGGCCTGGGGTGCTGCGCGGCCTCGTGCATCGCGGCGGCCTGCGTGCCGACATCGTCAGCGGCGGCCGGATTGCCGTCGGCGACGCGGTCGCGCCGCTGTCCTGAGCGGCACTTCCGTCCCGGTATCCTCGCGGGCAATGGTTGATCTGATCGAGGTTCCCTCCGGGCTTGAAGGAGTCATCGCCTTCGACACGTCGATCGCCGAGCCCGACAAGGAGGGCGGCGCCCTGCGCTACCGCGGCGTCGACATCGAGGAGCTGGTCGGCAAGGTGCCCTTCGAGAAGGTCTGGGGCCTGCTCGTGGACGGCAGCTTCGATCCGGGCATGCCGCCCGCCGAGCCGCACCCCCTGACCGTGCGCACCGCCGACCCCCGCGCGGACCTCCAGGCCGCGCTCGCGATGCTCGCCCCCGAGTGGGGCCTGGAGGCGCTGATCGACGTCTCCGACGAGCAGGCGCGCAACGATCTCGCGCGCGTGTCCGTGATGGCACTGTCGTTCGTCGCGCAGTCCGCCCGTGGCGTGGGCCGCCCGCCCGTCCCCCAGCGGGAGGTGGACAAGGCCACCTCGATCCCCGAGCGCTTCCTGATCCGCTGGCGCGGCGAGGCCGACCCGAAGCACGTCAAGGCGATCGACGCCTACTGGATCTCGGCCGCCGAGCACGGCATGAACGCCTCCACGTTCACGGCTCGGGTCGTCGCCTCGACGGGCGCGGACGTCGCCGCGGCCCTGTCGGCCGCCGTCGGCGCGCTCTCGGGCCCGCTGCACGGCGGCGCCCCCGCGCGCGTGCTGAAGATGCTCGACGCGGTCGAGCAGGAGGGCGACGCGGAGCGCTGGGTCAAGAACGCGCTGGACAACGGCGAGCGGTTGATGGGCTTCGGCCACCGCGTCTACCGCGCCGAGGACCCCCGCGCCCGCGTGCTGCGCCGGACCGCCGCCGAGATCGGCGCGAAGCGCCTGGAGGTGGCCGAGGCGCTCGAGCAGGCCGCCCTGGCCGAGCTCAAGGCGCGCCGCCCGGACCGCGTGCTGGCGACCAACGTGGAGTTCTGGTCGGCCGTCGTGCTGGACTTCGCGGAGGTGCCGCCGGAGCTGTTCACGCCGATGTTCACCTGCGCCCGCACAGCCGGCTGGT
>JAXDIG010000032.1:0-33286 GCA_034664125.1 Thermoleophilaceae bacterium
CCTACGTCATGGGCCGCAACATGTTCGGCCCGATCCGCGGCGCCTGGGACGAGGACTGGCGCGGCTGGTGGGGCGACGAGCCGCCGTATCACGCCCCCGTCTTCGTCCTCACCCACCACGCCCACGAACCGATCGAGCTGCAGGGCGGCACCACGTTTCACTTCGTCACCGACGGCTTCGAAGCCGCATTCGAGCAGGCCACGGCGATCGCCGGCGAGCGCGGTGTCGACATCGCGGGCGGCGCCTCAACGGTGCGTCAGGCGCTCACGGCCGGGGTCGTGGACGAGCTGACGCTCGACATCGCCCCTGTGCTTCTCGGGGAGGGCGAGCGGTTGTTCGACGGGATCGCCGAGCTCGGGTTGACGCCGGTCGAGACCCTCCACTCACCGCACGCGACGCATGTGCGCTATCGCGTGGAACGCTAGGGGCCTGCGCTTCGCCGAAGTAGTCGAACGGTGTTCCCCCTATCGCCGCAGCCCATGCAAACCCAGTAGAGGCGCCGACCGGAATCGAACCGGTGTGAACGGCTTTGCAGGCCGCTGCGTAACCACTCCGCCACGGCGCCGGAGGGTCACTTAGCGTAGCCGGGGTCCGGCGGAACAGGTAGGTTCGCGGGAGTCGTTCCGAACCTCCCTGGCCAATGACGGAGGCGAAGACAGTCTCGTTCTCAATTCCCGGTGGTACGGGTGCCGCGAGCATCGCGCGTCGCTCCGTCATATCGATCGAGGCGGGGCTGCCGCTCGGCGTGCGCCACCGCGTGGCGTTGATGCTGAGCGAGTTCGTCGCCAACGCCGTCCAGCACGGCGGCGCGGGCCCCGACGAGGTCGTGCAGGTGAAGGTGGAGTCGACGCACTTGCACGTACGCGTCGAAGTCGTCGATCCCGGCTGGCCCGGCGCCGAGCCAAACGAGCGCATCCGGCACGCCGACGGCGGCTACGGCCTGCTCCTGATCGAGCACCTCTCCGACCGGTGGGGCCGCGAGGCCACCGCCGAGGGCGGCAGCCTCGCGTGGTTCGAGCTTGACCTCGACGGGCTCGACGAGCCCTAGCCGCGGCCCGGGGGACGCGCGCTATCCTGACGCAGCGCGCGGCTGTAGCTCAGTTGGCTAGAGCGTCTGCTTGCCATGCAGAAGGTCGTGGGTTCGAATCCCATCAGCCGCTTGCCGAAGGGCCTGCAAAAGCGCAGGCGTTCGCTGCGTCCGACGCAGAATGCCGAGTGCCGGGCCGTCTTCCAGCGGCTGGGCTCCGCACGGTCGAGCCGGCGGGCGCAGGCCGAACCTTGGCTGCTCCGACGCGGAAGTGGCAGCCTGCCAGTCCAGGGGTTCACCCCTTCGAGGCCATTTGGCATGCTTGGAACGTGATTGGGCGAAGCGAGCTTCCGACCGGGACGGTCACGCTTCTGTTCACCGACATCGAGGGATCGACGGTCCTGCTCGAGCGACTCGGCGATGCCTACGGCGAGGTGCTTGCCCTCCACCACGCGACGCTCCGGGAGGTCTGGAACGCGCACCGCGGCGTCGAAGTGAAGACAGACGGCGACGCGTTCTTCGTCGCGTTTCAGTCGGCGACCGATGCGGTGGCGGCCGCACGGGCAGGCCAGGAGGCGCTTGCCCCGGCGCCGTGGCCCGAGGGCGTCGAGCTTCGCGTGCGGATGGGCTTGCACACCGGCGAGCCGCGGGTACGCGACGACGACTACTGGGGCAGCGACGTGCACTACGCGGCGCGGGTGGCGTCGGCGGCCAACGGCGGGCAGGTGCTGCTGTCCGAGACGACCGCCGCCATTGTGCCGGACGTGGCGCTGACGGACCTCGGCCGGCACCGGTTGAAGGACTTCGGCGAGCCGCGGCGGCTCTTTGCCTTTGGCACCGGTGAGCAGCGTCCCCCACGCTCGCTTGATCCGCTGCGCACGAATCTGCCGTCGGTGCGGGCACCGCTTCACGGTCGCGATCGTGAGCTCGAAGAATTAGTCGCGCGACTAGCGGGCGACAGCCGGCTGGTCACGTTGACCGGCGCCGGCGGCAACGGCAAGACCAGGCTGGCGCTCGCGGTGGCGGAGAACCTCCTCGATCGCCTCGTCGATGGCGCGTTCCTGGTCGAGCTCGCCGAGATCTCTCGCCCTGAGGACGTGCCCGCGGCGATCGCGCACGCGGTGGGGGCGCAGCTCACGGGGGAGGATCCGGCCGGCGCGCTCGCGACGGCGCTTTCGAGGCGCGACCTGCTGCTCGTGCTCGACAACTTCGAGCACCTACTGGTGACGGCACCGATGCTCGCCAGACTGATCGCTGAAGCCCCCGACGTCCGCCTCCTGGTCACGAGCCAGGCGCCGCTACGGCTTGCCGATGAGGAGGTCGTCGTGGTCGAGCCTCTCGCCGTTCCCGAGCGCGACGACCTGGGAGCGCTCGGCGAGTCGCCTGCCGCTGAGATGCTTGTCGAGCGCGCGAGGCGAGCAGCCCCCGGCTTCCAACCGACCGAGCAAAACGCTCCCTCGATCGCCCGCCTCTGCCGAGCGCTCGACGGCTCTCCGTTGGCGCTCCAGCTCGCGGCGGCGCGGCTGGCCGTGCTCGACCCGGCATCGCTCCTCGAGCGCCTCGAGGGCACTCCCGACGCGATCGGGCGGGGCGGCCGGGATCTGCCCGAGCGCCAGCGCGGGCTCCGCGCGACGCTCGAGTGGACCTACGGACTGCTCGACCGCGATGCCGCCAAGCTCTTCCGCCGGGTCGGGATCTTCGCCAGCGATGCGACCCTCGAGCGAATCGAGCAGGTCTGCGGCGACGACGACGCCGATGTCCTCGAAGCGCTGGCGACCCTCGTCGAGTTCTCCCTCGTCCGCCGCCGCGAAGACGGGCGCTTCGGCATGCCGACCACTCTCCGCAGCTACGCTCGCGAGCTGCTCGAAGAGTCTGGCGACCTTCTGGCTCTCCGCGAGCGCCACGCACGTGTCGTCGCCGACGAGCTTTGGCCGTTCGCGCTTCGCCACCCGATCGATCGCTACGGGGCAGAGGCGGCCGCCGGCGCCGAGGCCCACGAGCTGCCGACATTGCTCGCTTGGGCGGCCGACCACGACGTCGAGGTGTTCGCGTCCTTGATCGGCGCTGCTGTGTCGAGGCTCGCGGAGAGCAGCGAGCTTCCGGGCTTGAGGCCGACTCTCGAGCGCGCGCTCGATTCCGGAATCGAAGATCCGCTAGTGCGAGCGGTCCTCCTATTCGCGCTGGCAAGCGCTGACGACCCGGGCGCGCAACCCGATTTCTCGCAAGCGATCAAGGCCGCCCACGAGGGGGGCGACCGTGTCCTCGCCGCCGGGCTTACCTCGGTTGAGATCTTGTACGAAGCGCAGTGGTTCACCGAGTTCGGGCCCGAATGGTTGGAGCAAACGCGCGCGACTCTCGACGAGTTCGCCACCGACTCCGATCCGGCGATCCAGGCGCTTGGTCGCGAGACGGATGGCTTTTGGTACTACGCGGCGGGTCGCTACGAGGAGGCGGCGGCCGCCATCGATCAATCCGCGGAGCCGACGACGTGGCCCGGACAGGTCGGCCTCTACATACTCGGCGACTCCTGGCTCGAAGTGGGGCGCTTCGTGGACGCCTGGTCGAGCTACGTGCGCGCAGCTCGCCACGCGTTGCTGCATCGCAACCTCACGACGCTGACCTTCCAAATTGAGGGCGCGGCGGCGGCGCTTGCCGGGCTCGGACGGTATGAGGAGGCGGTCCGCACACTTGGCTTCGCGGACACGATCAACCCGACCGAACGGCCCTTGCGAGAGGTATATCCAAGCTGGGGCCGGGCCGTAGCTGCACAAACCGACCCGGCTCGCGCGGCGATCGGCGACAAGGCCGCGGATGCAGCCTACGCAGAGGGCCGCGCTCTCCCGCGCAACAAGGCGATCGAAGCGTTCTTCGCGATTCCGGTTGACGCTGCCGTCACCTGAACCCATCGCCACACCGTGCCGCGGGGAACCGAAACCAAGAGACGCCGTCGTCTGCGGGCGTCTGCAGAAGGTCGTGGGTTCGAATCCATCAGCCGCTCCGTGAAAGGCCTCCATTTGCGGTCGTGGGCGTGAAGCGCGGAGCTAAAGGGCGGCTTCGGCCCGGAAGCCTTCGAGAACGGTTCGAGCGCCCCGTTCGTAAGGGACGATGCCCTTGCGCTCGTAAAGCGCCAGTGCCTCCCCCGCCGCTTCCGCGGCCTCGTCAGAGCGGCCCGCCAGCCGGAGGACCTCGACGAGATCCATCAGGACATCCGCATGGAACCACAGCAGGTTGGCGGCCGCGGGCATGTCGCCGCGCCCGAACGCACGTCGGCCGGCGATGGCGAGCAGCTCGGCGGCACGGCCGGCGAGATCGTGACCGCTGTCCGTGCGCAGGCCCAGCTCAGCTCGGTAACGGTAGGACTCCTCGAGGTGGTGGCCGGCGCGCTCCGCGTGCTCGGCGGTTCCGCCTCCGATGGTCTCCTCGAGCCAGGCGGCCACGCGCTCGTGAAGCGCGGCGCGCTGTAGCGACTCGACTTTTGACGTCAGGGATCTATGCTTTAGCGCGTGCCTGGCTGACGCTAGAACCACGTTGTAACGCAAGAGCACAACGGTGCGCTCGCGCATCGGGCGCTCGGCAGTGCCCAAGTCTGGCGGTATCCCGCCGCCTGGCTCGGGGGCGGCGCCCGAGCCCCTCCTTCCTGGGCTACCACGCACACAACGGTGCAATGCGTTTTCGAAGGAGGACTCACCTATGACCAGGACCGCGGCTCGGGCGAACATCGAGACCGTCATGACATGGCTGGATGCGATGCGCAGACGCGATCTCGACTCCGCCGTCGCATGCTTCGCACCCGACGTCGTCTGGCAGGGACTCGTGCCCGGCGTGCAATGCGCGAACCGGGACGACGTACGCGAGATGCTCAGCGAAAGCATCAACGAGTACCCCGACGTGAAGCACATCGAGCTGATCGGGGCCGACAACCACGCCGTCCTCGGCGTTGCGAGCCCCGAGCTCCGAGAGCTTGCCGGCGTGAAGCTGCACGGCCAGTTGTTCAACGTCTTCACGATCGACAACAACCGGATCGTCCACGTTCGCGACTTCGCGCTCAGAGATGAAGCACTAGCGGAGGCAAGGATCGACGAGCTCGCCGAATGGCGGTAGCCCTCAACTGATGCCGTAGGCGACGAGGCGGGAGCTACGGCTCCCGCCTCGCCTCGGACTCCCATCTACTTCTCTTGTGGTGCAGGTACCTCATCGTGGTGCTTACCGCAGCGCGTCCCATCCAAGCCCGGAGTTGAACGATGCTTGCCCGGTCGATCGCGAGCGACCCGAACGTGTGCATCGCTCCCGGCAGTCAGGGCTCTGGGCCCGCCGGACGCCCGCGAGTCCGGATTCAGTCCGGATTGAGTCCGGAAACTCCCGGCAAATGGCGGCGAATCCCGGGAGTCTCCTCTCTGCGGCCCGTTCTCCACGAACCCGCTCGCAGAGCGGAAACACGCCGACGTGTCGGGCTAGCAGCAACTGCTTGCCATGCAGAAGGTCGTGGGTTCGAATCCCATCAGCCGCTTCGCACGTTCTGCTCTATGAAGCGTGATCGGCGCCCTCCGGATGGGCGCCGGAGGCCTTCGCCCGCCCCGCCTTGTGGGCCGAGTCCACAATCAGTCCACAAACGTGGCGTCCTGAGTAGATCTCGAACGCCTCGTTGAGCGGGCATCCGAGGACCGTTTCGAGCTGCTCCACGGTGCGCGGGCCGGCGTCGAAGGTCCGATGGCGCCCTATGTCGAGAGCAGCTCGGCGATGCCAGGAAACGGGTGGCCACGGATATCCGGGTGAACTAGGAGCCGCTCGCTCGTTGGGAACCGGAGCATCGCCCAGTTGAGCTGTCGCGCAAGGGCCAGGGTCCCAGCTACCACCGCCTCCGGCCAATCCGACCAGGGATGCGACATGAGCAGAGCGTGGTCGTTGCTCACGGGAAGGTAGACCTGGTCAGCCGTGGCCATGCCGTAGGCGAGCGGATGGTCACGCTCATTGAGATAGATGACCGGGTGCTCGCTCGTAAAGAGGCAGGGCTCGTCGAACCGCACGAGAGTCCAGGTCCGCTTCATGGCGACATCAGCCACGTCCTCGATGGTCGCGAGCTGGGTCTCCAGAAGCAGCGCGTTCGTCGGCCGGAGTTCGAAATGCTCCTCACTGTGGATGAGCTGTTCGCGCTCCTCTTCGGTCGGAACGTGCCCGATGGCCTCGCGCCACTGCTCATCGGTGTAGTACTGGGCCGCGAGCGCCACGGACTGCCGGGTGACCCTCGTAATGAACGCGCTCAGGGCCTGCCGGGAATGCCTGCCTCGCGCTAGCTGAGCAGCGACGAACCTAGCCATTGCTCGGCGCGCCTGAGGGGCCAGCGGGAACTCATCCGCGGCTCGAAGACGGGCGCAGCAGGCCCATCGATTCGCTCAGCCAGCAGCTCCTCGACCGCGTAGTCGCGATTGCCCTCCTCGTCGACGACCGTGTTCCAGTCTCGCTCCTTGAAGATGTCGCGAACGTTGGATAGGTGGCGCTCGCTAGTCCTGCGGCCTACCACCACCGCCTGCCACTCGCCCCGCTTGCGCTCACGCGCAAAGCCCCGGAGATACAGCTGCGCGACGAGGGTGGCCACGAGGTTCGGACACAGCCCCAGTCTGGGCGCCGCCTCGGGCGACAACATCTCGACACGGGTGGTTGCCTGGCTAGGCAGCGCGAGCGGGGCGTGCCGGCCTCAGCGCGCGGCCTTGGCGTGTTGCCAGCAAAGGCCCTCCTCCGAGCTACCAGTGAATCGCGACGATCTCCGAGTCGAGGAGGTACTCGCGCGGGCGGTCGATACCCGGCTCAGCGCCAGGTAGAACGCCGTCGGACGACGTGCTGGACCGGTATCCGTGTTCGTCCATCAGGCGCTCGCGCATGTCCGAGAGGCGGGCTCGATCCAATTCTCGGCTCGTCCGCTCCTCGATCCGTTTCACGAGCGGAGCAAGGGTCCTCCGCTGGTTCTCGATTGTTGAGAAGTCGACGGCAAGCGTGTCCATGCCGACCGCGTCGGCGTCGTCCGGGGACCACTGCGTTTCGGCCTCTTCGGCGACAGCCTCGGCGTACTCATCAAGCACGGCGCGTTCCTCGGGCCCTTGCTGACTGTCCGCAGTCGCTGCCCCCTCCGCGACGCCTGCGATGAATCCGGGTCCGACGTCATTGATCATGGCTCCGACCTGCGGGATGAATCGTTCAAGGAGTTCGACGACCTTCACTGGATGCCAGCTGCTGCTCAAGCCGTCCTCGTTGAGGCGAAACATCACGAAGAACCGTGAGTCCGAGAAAAGGACACGGCGAAGGTCACGCCAGAAGAGCTCGGCCTCGGTAACGCCAACGATATGAAGGGGTTTGCGATCGAGATCGACGTTCGGATTGAGCTGGCGAAGAAGGTCCTTCGAGGCAATGAACTCCTGGCCGTTGAACAGGATGCGCTCGAAGCGTGTCGACTGACCTCGGATCGGAACCAGGCCTGCGAGCAGCTCGTCGAAAACCCTGTTCACGCCCCGTGCCTGAGCGAGGTCTCTAGGGTCCATGCTGAAGAACTCGGGAGCCTCCTCGAAGAAACCGAGCATGGTGGCAATCATCAGGCTCGCCTGAAAGATTGCTTCAGCATCGAGGGTGACCTCAAGCTCCAGCAGGTCACCCCGCGCGAGTCCTGAGACCGGGATCAGATGGCCGCTCTCGCCCTCGTCTCGAATCCGCTCAAGATCCTCGAGCGAGGATGTCGGCGGCGGCGCTTCTACCGAAACGCTGTCATGAAGCTGCATCTTTCCGGTTTCGTGCTCCACGAGATCCTTGAACGACGCTTGAACGGTCGACTTGCGGACGACCTGCGTGCCCCGCGTTCGCGAGCCCTCAAGCTGGGAGCGGAGCCCGGCACTCCCAACGGGGATGTTTGCGCCGAGCGAACCCCCGAGCGAATGGCGAACCGTCTCGGATTCGGTGTCGGTCAGCTCGGTCGGAATTGCCCCCTTCCGGGACGCCAGCAGGCTGTAGACGCTGACCTCGTCCAGGTAGACGAACTCCCGCCGGGGACCCTCGACGTGCTTCTTCCCGAACAGCCCGGCTAACTTCTTGCGAATCCAACCGATCACCGTTCGTCCCCTGCGGGCTCTCGGGGGGTCGGTCGCCGCAGCTGGCGCGCGCGGCTCTCCCTGACACGCTCGAAGCCACCCCAGCAATCCTCAGTCTTGAGCTGACCCCTGCCGTCCGCAACAGCGAGTAGGGCCGCTTCGTTCCAAATCGCCGCAAGCTGCGCCGAGGTCCAGCCTCCCGTCAACGTCGCCAGCAGCTCAAGCGGAGGGGTGTCTGCGATGTTGAGGTGGCGAGACGACGCCGCGAGGATCTTCTCGCGGTCCTCGTCGGTTGGCTCGGAGAATGGGATCTCCCAGTCAAAGCGCCCGGGGCGCCGGAGCGCCTTGTCGATGTCCTCGACACGGTTGGTCGCCGCGACGACGATGACGTTGTCGTTTCGCTTGAAGCCGTCCATCAGCGCGAGGAGCTGAGCGACGACGCGACGGGACCCCTCGTACGACTCCTCTCGTCGCCCAGCGACGCTATCGATTTCGTCGAAAAAGATGATTGAGCGGTCCCGATCGGCCGCATCCTCGAACACCCGGCGCAAGATCGCCTCACTGTCTCCGAGCCACTTGCTGAATATCTGAGGCCCATTGATCCCGTAGAAAGTGGCTCCGGATTCCTTGGCCATGATTCGCGCGAGCATGGTCTTCCCAGTGCCAGGGGGTCCCGTCATCAGGACTCCCTTGACCGGCCGGGCTTTGGTCTCCTTGAGCAGATCTCTCTTGTCTTGGGGAAGCTCGATCAGCTCCTTCGCGCGCTCGACGACGCTCTTCATCCCCCCGAAGTCCTCGAACGTCTCCGTCAGCTTCTCCGGATCCACCTTGAAGTGCGCGATCGAGACCTCATCATCGTCTCTGAACGGGGATACGGGCTCGGGCGCCAACACCTCCACGACCCGGCCCTGCGAGTCGACTTGAACGGTATTCCCGACCTCGTACTCAACATCGGTCGTAGGGACGACCACCAGGTTTCCATTCAACGACAGGAGTGTCGTGTCGTCGTTCCGACGGCGGACAACCGCCGCCGGCGCAGTCTTGAACCACAGCCCATCCGGTGCCGAAACGATCTCGACGCGTTGTAGGTCGACGAGCACGATGTCGTCCATCTCGACCTCGAACGGATCGCCAGGGCGGCTGAGAAAGCCGTAGTTCCCTGCGCGGAACTCGAAAAAGATGCGCTGCCCAAAGTCCTCAACCGTGAGAACCCTCGCCAGCGCTCCTTCGAAAGCCTCTGGCGTGCTCATCGCTACATCACAGCGAACGCCCCCGACGAAACGCACGGGACGGGCATTCTTGGCTTCATGCGGAGGTTCCGTTCTCAATCAGGTGCGGTTCTCGGGACTAATTCGGGACCAAGGCGCTCAAGCAGGTGCCGTCGCGCTCGACGACTGGGAGACGATCTTCAGGATGGCCCGGGTGCTCGCGGACCGGCAGCCGACATCAAGGTCGCCTGGTGGCCGTCCTCGACTGCCTCAACGTCACGCGCTTATGGCTCAGGGGCAACTTGATCTGGTCCGGGAGGTCAGCGCGAGACCAGAGGTACACGCCGAGGCAGAGGAGAGCAGCACCACTCCAATCCAGAGGACCATGAGGGATCGTCCGGCGTTCTTCCTAGCTGTCAAGCGACGTTACGGGCGGCGTCGGCGGGACAATCGATTCGATCGATTTGGCAAGCCGGTCCGACTGAAGTCGGGCGCGTGGTCCTGGACGGGCCGCCGGTCGCTCGTCACCGCTTCGTCCTCTTCGATGTCTTGCCATCCAGCGCGTCGCAGCTCGGGCAGCAAGATGCCAACGGTTGGCCGGATCTCCGCGAAGAGATTGGCCTGATGTTCCAGAGCAATCTCCATCACTTGCCGGTACCCGGCCGCGTCGATCAGGCCTGCCGGAAGCCTGCGTCCAAAGTTCCGGGATTCGGGATCGTGCTTCTTGCTGAAACGCAGCTCGGCCCAATTCTCCCGAAGCGGAAGCTGCGGGACTGCTGAAGCCCTGTACGGAGTGAGCTCCTCCATCACTTCGACGAACGGTGTCCATCTGTTAGCAAGATGTAGGAACGCCGTCCACTGCTCGTGAGACATCGGATGTCGGCTACTCATCGGCCTGTGCGTGCGGCCGTGTAGTTGGCTCAGAGGACGAAAGCGGTCTGCGAGCGTCGGCAGGAAATGCCGCTCGATCCAAGTGGGCAAGAACTCCGCTTGGAACTCGTGCCAGTCGCAAAGCTGTACATTCGTGAATTCCGCTGCCGAGTGCGCTCCCGACTGGAAGCCAGCCGAGGAGATGATGTACCCGAAGTTCGCTCCGGAATCGGCCATGACAGTGCGGAACCCATGAATGACGCTTTGCGGAACCCGCTTCCGCCAGTACTTGCACTCGCAGATGACCGCGCTGCGGCGCCCGGCGTAGGTCTCCTCGGCGAAGACGTCGACCTTTACGGCCCCGCGGACAAGTTTCACGTTCCGCTCGAGTTCGACCTGGAAGCCGCACTCCTCCAGAATCTGGGCGACCTCGGTCTGAAGTGACCGCCAGGTCTCAGGCGTGGTTTCGGTAATCAGCAACGGAGTCCGGGGGCGGCCGGGAACGCCATCACGGTGACCATATGTGAAAGCAGACTCAGAGCGAACGGCCCAGCATCGCGCGCTCCGGGGATTCGCGCCGTTTAAGCGGAATCAGCCGCCTCGACCCAGCCGCGACAGCTGCTTGCCATGCAGAAGGTCGTCGGGTTCGAATCCCATCAGCCGCTTGCGGAAAGGCCTGCATTGCAAATCTTTTCTATGTGGGCAGCCGGCTGGACCTTCTGAGTCGGTCCGGATTCAATCCGGATTCGACTCGTATGAAACTGCTCTCCCGAGAAAATGTGGGGCAGTTGCAGGTGATTTACGGAGCGTGAGACGGAAACGTTCTGTCCGCACGCAGAAGGTCGTCGGTTCGAACGATCAGTACATCGCCGCAGCGCCTCCCGGTGGTGCGGCTCCCGAAGGGTCTTTGAGATATGCCTAGGCCACGGTGCTGAGACCCTTGGCGTCGCCGCTGCTTGGGCGCCGTGTCGTCACAACATTGGCGCCTTGTGGCACCTAAAGGACGAAGTGGCTAACGGACTCTCAGCAAACTTGCGAGACGCCGTGCACGCGCCTTCCGCGTTCTCGGGCGTCTACGAGGCCAAGGCGCAGGAACTGCTGGCGTTCTTCTTGCGGCGGACATTCGATGTCGAAGTCGCGCGCGATCTGACCGCTGAGACTTTCGCGCAGGCGTTCGACCACCGCGGACGGTTTCGAGGACGGACCGATGCAGAGGCCGAGGCGTGGCTCTACGGCATTGCCCGACATCAGCTCGGGCGATACGCCCGAAACGGGGTCGTCCAGCGCAAGGCAGTCGAGCGTCTCGGCATCCAGTTGCCGGCCGTGAGCGATGCCGATCACCAACGCGTCGTCGAGCTGGCGGGCTTGGCCGACCTGCGCAAGACCGTCGCGGACGCGTTTGCCACCCTGCCGCCGGAGCAACGCGAGGCGCTCCGGCTCAGGGTTATCGACGAACACGCATACCGGGATGTCGCCGCCACTCTCGGCGTGTCAGAAGAAACCGCCCGCGCACGCGTATCACGGGCCCTACGACGCATCGCAGACCTGATCGATATGCCGACACCTACGGGGGTCAATCCATGACCGAGCACATCCAGCTGCTGGACGATCTGGGCGCCGAATTCGCCCGTGTCGCCGCCGAGGCTGAACGGACGTCGCGAAGGCCCTCCGCGCAGCCTGGGCGTCTGTTCCGAGCCGGTCCTCGCGCACGCGCGTTGGCCATCGCGCTCGGCATCGCCGCGCTGATAGGCGGCGGCACATATGCCGTGCCGGCAACACGTGCGGCCGTCGACGGCATCGCGGATTCCTTTGCCGGCTGGGTTTCGGGTGACAGCGACCGTGCGCCGGGGCGGGCGTTGGAGCCCGGCGACAACGTCCCCCACTGGTTCAGCGACAGCGAGGGTGGTGAGGCCCGCCTGATCGCGGAGGCCGACGGCGTGGGCCTTTACGTGCGAAGGGCCGATTCCGATGAAGGCCCGATGCTCGAGTTCGGGCTCGGAGAGGGCCTCGCCATGGTCGACACCCTGGAGGGCTGGCGTCAGCGCTTGGGCCAACACGCGGTTGTCGTCTTGGGTCCCGCACTCCTCGGACCGCGAGACGTTCTCGATGACCGGGGGCGGTTCCCGCTGCTCGGGCTGACCACGCGCGATGTCAAGCGAGTCGAGCTCCACTATTTCGACGGACCCTCGCTGGTCGGCGATACTGGCGATGGCGGCTTCGTGCTCCTGGCCGATGCCTGGCGGCGCCTCCGCGAAGTAGTCGCCTACGACGCGACCGGTCGCGTGTTAGAGCGGGCCGACATGCGCGGCAGCGACATGAGGTACCTGTGCGAAAAGGAGCCCGCCGTGTGTCCGCCCGAAGAGTCCTCTAGCAGCCGCTGACGCGTTGTTTCAACGACGCCGACCCGCGACACGTGGCGCATCGCCCACGCCAGACTCAATACGCATGGAGAGTCTGAGCGCCCTACCGGCTGCGGCCCCAGATGTTCCAGTCCGAGACGCCCGGGGACGGGCTCGTTAATACGGTTGAGGTGCCGTTGCGGAATCAAGGCTCAGCACGCGCAGAGACGGACCCGCGACGCCGGGCACGCACCCCGCCCAGGATGGGCGGCAGGGTTCCCCGAGTGCTTGCCATCCGGCGCAACGTCATCATTGAGGTCGTCATGGACGCCGCGCCTGTCGAACCGCATTCCCCGCAAACGCAGCCTGGGACTTGGAACGACCCCGTGCGGATCGGGGTCCATCGCCAGCTAACTCCAAGCGCCCGCATCGCGCTGATGATCGAAGCGAGCCGTGCTGTCTTGCGGTTCGCGCGCGGCCGGCGGCTCGATGAGCGCTGAGCCGGCCTTCGAACCCGACCGCGTGGTGGCAGCGCTCAACGCGGCGGAAGTCGCGTACGTGATCGTCGGAGGCCTCGCCGTCGGAGCTCACGGGGTCGTGCGCGCCACGCGAGACATCGACATCGTGGCCGCGCCAGATCAGCGAAACATGGACCGCCTCGCAGAATGCCTTCAGAAACTCGGCGGCGAACATCCGATCGAGGGACCCCTAACCGGAGCCGCACTCGTCAAGCCGGTCAGCTTCAAGGTCCAGACGAAGCACGGCGAGGTGCAGGTGCTAAATCGAATGGAGGGGATGCCCAGCTTCGCCGAGTTGCGACGAGATCAAATCCGGGTCGAAATCGCGTCGGACGCCGTCGCTCCGATCTGCTCCCTCGCCCACCTGCGAGCGATGAAACGCGCCGCCGATCGACCACGCGACCGAGTTGATCTCGCCGAGCTGGCAGAACTGCACGGCACCGCCTAGAAGGCATGCGAGGCGGACCCGCCAGCGTTCAAACGCGAGAACGCCTTCTCCCTACTCCGATCCGGCGAGAGGGTGTGATCGGCACTCAGTCGGATTCAGTCCGGAAACTCCCGGTGAACGGCGTCGAATCCCGGAGACGCCCTCTGACGACGAGTCGCCGCGAACCCGCTTCCAGAGCGGGAGCGTACGCCTCGACGGCGTAACGGGAACTGCTTGCCATGCAGAAGGTCGTGGGTTCGAATCCCATCAGCCGCTTTGCAGAAGGCCTGCAAATCGCAGGCGTTTCCGTCTTCAGCAGCCGGTAGTGCGTCTGTTCGAGCGGACACTCAACGGACAACGGGTGGTCCGGGTCGCCGAGCGGCAGAAGAAAGTGCTGCTTTGCAGGGAGTTCCCGCCGCACAGCACCAAGGACGTCTGCGTCCGGCGCAGAATGCCGTGGGTGCGGGGCCCGCGCTCCAAGCGCTCGGCTCAGACAGCCAAGCCGGCGAAGCCAAGGCCGAGGCAGCGCTACTCGAATCCGCGAAAGCATCAGCGCGTCGGGTCACAGAGCCGTGACCGATGCGCGAATCACGCCGGGCTGCCGGGCGGAATCGGCTGCCGCAACATTGGCCTCAGACAGCGCTCGGTATCCGCGGTAATGATCGGGTACAGGCGCGGATGCTGTAGCGCGTAGCGGATCAGCGGATGATCGAGCGGGGGAAGCTCGGTCGTGGTCTGTCCAGCAGCCGCGCGAGCGGACTCGAGGCGGTCCAAGCAGTCGCAGTAGTCGTGTTCACCGCCTTGGCGGAAGCAGCTGAGGCCGGTGTCCGGCGCGGGGGGAGTCGAGACCGGTGGGTCCTCTTGCATGGTGGTTCGAAAGGTCAGCCCTCCAACCAGGAAGACCGCGATGACCAGGAGTTGCTTGATGTGTGGCTTCACGACTACTCGTCGAGCCAGCGGTCCGATTCGGCAGGCCGATGGCGCAGCACCTGGTGGTATGTCCCGGACGGCTGGGCTGTCACCACACGAACTCGTCGATCACACGCGCGACGTCACCGCCCGGCACCGGGCCGACTCGCACTTCCCAGGCGCCGTCGATGGTTTGAGTGAGGCGGCCGCGTATGCCAGCGTCACCGAGGAGGCTTGCAACGACCGTGGCGCGCCGGTTGCCGGCGCCGCCCGTCCAGCGGACATCGATGCCGAAGAGGTCGCCCTCCACAGGCCAGATCGTCAAGCGATCGGGCCGCGTCGGTCCAAGCTGCGTGGTCACTCAAGAGGTTTGTCGGCAACGAACGCACCGGGGTTGACCACGTTGCTGACGAGTCCTGGTTCGTACGACCGGAGTGGCTAGCCCTCGCGCCGGCCGTGGCGTGATCGGACACCTGGTTCGCCGTGATCACCCGGAACGCGATGTCCTCGCGGCAACGACGCTCGATCCCGCGCGCGGAGCGCTCCCCGATCGCATACCAGCCGGACAGCCCAAGTCCGTTCCAGGCGCCGCCGGCTCAGCTGCAGGGCGTCACCGACAGCGTTTCCCAAGCGGTACGCGGCGCTCGATCGGCTCGGCCGGGGCCGCGAGCTGCACCCGAAGCGTCGCGCACCGCGGCCGCTCCACAACGATGCCACCGGGCCAGCCCGTCCGCGCGGGCGCGTCCTCGCCAGCGCAGGCCTCAAAGCTCACCTTCGAGTCGGCCGCGCGCACACCGCGACGCCACACGCGCGACTGTGTCGCGCGCGTGAAGACGAGCCCGACGCGGCCCCGCAGCCGACGAGGCACCGACAGAGTGGCCGTCTCGCCGGCGAGCAGAGTCACCGGGAGCTTCCACCCATGCCCGTTGAACCCATCCCGCGGATCGCGCACCGTCCGTCGCGCGAACAGGATCGTCAGCGGACCCATCGTCACGTCCCGACCCTTCACCGGCCCCGCGCCCGGACCGCCGTCCCGACACGACACCACCGGCGCCGCGACCCGTCCACGCTGCGCACCCGCCGTCGCCGCGCCACCGCAGCCCGCAAGCACCAACACCAAGATCGCGACGAAACGCCTCATCCGAACCCACTACATCGCAGCGACACGCTCGGTTCCCCGCCGGAGCACTCGGACCGACCCAACGCATAACCCCGGCAACGAGCGCGTCTTTATGCGACACCCTCACGCCGAAAGCGGTAGCGGAGCGTCGTCCACTCTGACCGCCGCTTGCATGGCAAGCAGCAGCGAGCGCTGGTGTTGATCTGATCCCCGCGCTGGGCCGTTTCGGGTTAAGCGGAAGCGGTTGGAGGAGCGGGATCACGGTGGCCGAACTGCTTGGCCTCCGCCCGCGAGACGAAGCCCGTGTGAGCGCACAAAAGACACCCCCGCTCGCATGAACAGTTGACGAAGGAGCGCGGAAATGCACTCTGGTTGAGCAGTCGCCTCTCGCGGTCGGGCGTCAGTTCGTCAACGGGAGTCATGCTTGGCCTCTGGCTCATCGACCATCCTGAGTTCCTCACCGACGCGCGTGAGCGTGAAGATGCGGCTCGCCATGCCTCGTGGCCTGACCACCACCAACTCGAAAGCTCCGGTACGCGCTCGCTCATTCGCGTTGAGGATCGTCCGCAAACCCGCAGAATCAAGGAAGGTGAGACGTCGCAGGTCGAATACGACCCGACTGGTCGCGGCAACTTCGAAGACCCGGCCGAGCGCATTTTCGACGCGGCCGACAGCGGCCAGGTCGAACTCGCCGCTCGGGCGCAAGAACAGGGTGTGCCCCTGCGTCTCGACGGCAAGCTGAAAGCGATCTGCAGACGGCACGGCCGGCTCAACTCTCCCGCGCCCCTCCAGAGCGGCGACCAAGGGCGGAGGGGGCGAAAGGACCCTCGGGCTCGCGCTGCAGTCCACGCTACTCCGCCTGCGCCGTGCCCGAAGCCTGGTTCCTCGAACAGCCCCGCAAAGAGCACGAATCCCGAGCCCGGGAACCCGGGTTCGCGGTTTCCTCTCTTCACTGATTGGGAATGGATTCGCAACGGACCTGGCTCGACGCCAGAGACGGTCGGCGATGAGCTCGGTCTTTTGAAGATGCGAAACCCCGCAATCGAGGCCTCCGTCAAACCCCGCCTTGGGTCTGGGCGATGGATGCGCCGTCTCCTGCCGGCGCTGGTTCTCTCCGTGGCCGTGCTGTCCGGCGCGCCCGCCGTGGCCGCGGCCGCAGGGGTTGCCTACCCCGACGCTGACTGGTCCGAGGCCTGGATCCCGTCCTCGGACGGCGTCACGCTGCACGCCGACGTCCTGCGTCCCAAGGGGGCCACGGACGCCACCAAGACGCCGGTCATCGTCTCGATCGGCCCGTACTTCAACCACTCTGGCCAGACGGGGCCGGCGGGCCCCGCCGAGGGCACCCAATACGACCCGGTCGGTCCGAACGCGGGCCCGTCGGAGCGCTTCCAGGACTTCGTCGAGGGCTCGGGCCTGCTGAAGAAGGGCTACAGCTTCGTGATGGTCGACCTGCGCGGCTTCGGCGGATCGAACGGTTGTCTGGATTGGTCGGGGCCTGGCGAGAAGGCCGACGTGGTCCACGCGGTGCAGTGGGCTGCGAGCCGGTCTTGGTCCAACGGACGGGTCGGGATGTACGGCAAGTCCTACGACGGGCTGACCGGCCTGATCGGAGTCGACCTGCGACCGGCGGGCCTGGCCGCCGTCGTCTCCCAGGAGCCGGTCTACGACGACTACCGCTACCTCTACGGCGACGGAATGCGCCGGCTGAACTCGGTCGCGACGCCGGCGCTCTATGACGGTATCGCGGCCACTCCCGGGCCGCTGAGCGACACCCCGAACTACAACGTCAAGAGCGTCAACAACCCCCTCTGCTTGGCGTTGAACTTCGGTGCGCAGGCCGCCAACGACGACCACGGGTCGGAGTTCTGGAAGCAGCGCAACCTGATCCCGGGGGCCGCGGGCTCCGGCGTGCCGCTCCTGCTCACCCAGGGCCTGACCGAGAACAACACGGTTTCCGACGGCCTGCAGCAGTATCTCGCCAACCACACCGGCTATGAGCGCGCGTGGCTCGGGCCGTGGGACCACGTGCGCGGAAACGAAACCGACCCGGACACCGGCAAGCTCAAGATGGGCCGGGCGGGGTGGTTTGCCGAGGTCATGCGGGTGTATGACCGCTTCCTCAAAGGCATCGCACCGACGGTCGGCGACCCGCCGGTCGCCGTGCAGACGAACGATGGCAAGTGGCGCTCGGAGGCCAAGTGGCCGCCGGCCGACCGCCTCGACTACACGACCGCCCTTCGCGCCGGCAGCTACAACGACAACGCACAGTCCTACCCGACCGGCTCCGTCGATGACCCGACCTCGAACTCCGGCGTTTGGACGATCTCCAAGCCGCTGCCATACGACCTGCACCTCGCGGGTTCGGGCACGATGGTGGTCAACGTGACGACGAGCCTGCCGAACGCCAATCTGGCGGTCGACGTGTACGACCTCGACGCCAAGGGCACCGGCCCGCTCATCACCCGTCAGGGCCATCTCGTCCGCAGGGCGGGGGATTCCTCGATACGGCTCGAGCTGTGGTCGGCCGACTGGAAGCTCGCAGCCGGTCATCGCATCGGCGTGCGCGTGACCGACAACAACCAGGACTGGTGGCTTCTCGCGGCGCCGACGCTGCAGACCGTCGCGGTCAGGGGCGGAACGGTAACGCTGCCCTTCCTGCGCTACCGGCGCACACAGACCATCCAGGGCGACCCCGGCGTCCAGCTCGAGGGTTATCTGAGCGCGACCGTTTCCGTACCGCCCGCCACCCTGGCGGCCTCGCAGGCCGACTTCACCTTGCCGCCCGCGCTTCGGACCGCCCCGGCGGGATCGGTTTACACCGGCGGGTACATGGAGCCAGTCCGGGGCGGACGTAGCCGCTAGGCCCCAAACGCGCGCACGAGGTTCGAGACAACCGCCTCGGCGTCTGCCGACCCGCTGATCGTCAGCACCAGGTCGCCTGCGTTCTCGCGAAGGTCGAAGCTCAGAAACGAGCAACACTCCGACTCCGCCGCGACGATGGCTTCGAGGCGGTCGCGGGTGTCCGCGCCCGCGCGGAATCGCAGCTCGCCGTCGGCGCTCACCGAGAGCAGCGAGTCACGGCCGACCGCGCCGATTTGCTCCAGGCGTTTAGGCAGCTCGTCGGCGCTGAGCGAGCAGGCGATCGTGGCGTCGGTATCCATGTCTTGGCGTCTCCTTGGTGAGTGAGCCTGGCGCTACTGTGACCCTCGACCCGACTTGAGGTCAAGGCCTCTTTGGACGCGCGAGAATCCTTGGGCGAGGGTCTTCATCTGGTGGCGACGGGCGCGCCTACGCGGCAAAGCTAGGACTTCAAAGGCACGGGGACGCGGCGGCGCAGCAGCCGTCCCCGCGCCACGTCCGACGCCCCTCATTCACCGCGACCCCCGCGATCACCAGCGCGGCGATCGGGTCGAGCCACCACCAGCCGAACAGGGCGTTGCCGGCGAGGCCGAGCAGGACCGCGGCGGCGAGGTATGCGCAGAGCAGGTTCTGCGTTCCCTCGCCATGGGTCGCCTGCGATCCGAGCCGATGCGCGACCCGTTGCTTGGCGATCCCCAGCACCGGCATCCCGACCAGGCTCGAGGCTGTCAGCACCATGCCGAGCACGCTCACCTCTGGCCGCTCGGCCGAGGCGAAGTGTCGAACGGCTTCGAAGGTCACGTACGGCGCGAGCAGGAAGAACTGGATCGCGACGAGCTTCTGCGCGCGCTCCTCCGCGACGTTCGAGAACGTCCGGGCGCCGGTGAAGCGCCAGATGATCACGACGCTCGCGAAGCCCTCGATCGCGGAGTCGATCCCGAAGCCGATCAGCGCGATCGAGCCGGCCATGATCCCCGCCGCGATCGCGATGCCGCCCTCCAGGCCCATCCAGACGAGGCTCAGCCAGGACAGGAACTTGGCTCGCCGCGCGGCCGCGAACCACTCGGGCGAGGCCGTCGCCGTGCTGCGCGCGGTCGTGTGGAGCGGCTGAACGACGACGTCGCTCACACGCCGACCGGGTCCTCCCTAAGAGTCGCGTCGAGCAACGACTGCCCGCGCTCGGTCAGCGAGTACATCACCATCTTCCCGTCGCGCCGTGACCGCGCCAGTCCCGCGGAACGGAGCGTGCGCAGGTGGTGCGACACAAGGTTCTCCGGACGCTCCGCGATCCAGCTCAGGTCGCACACGCACAGCTCACCGCCTTCGCCGAGGGCGGCGGCGAGCATCAGCCGCGTCGGGTCGGCCAGCGCACGAGCCGCCTCGGCGAGGCGCCCCGCGCGGGCGGGAAGGAGCCGCGCCCGGCGCAGTGCTTCGGCGCGCGGTAGGTCGAGGCAGAGAAGGTCGCAGCGGTCATCCGGCACGGGCGGACACCCTAACATCGGTTGAGGTGTTGAGGCACCCGCCGCGCTCACTACTCTTCCGCCGCCGATGCGCCGTCGAGTTCTATCCACCCTCGGCTTGGTCGTTGTCCTAGCCGCCGCGGGATGCGGCGGAGGAGGCGGCAGCCCCGGCGACGAAACGAAGCTCCCGAGCGTTGTCGAGGGAGCGAAGCAGCCGCAGCCCCGAGACTTTCCGAAGCCGGAAGGCCGCACGCTGAAGCAGCTTGCTGAGACGGTGCCGGATGGCCCACACGCGGCGCTCGCGGCATCGGTCTTCCTGCCCGGCACGCAGCGACTGGCCTTCGGCCTGATCGACAACAGCCGCAAGTTCGTCTACGCCTCGACGGCCGTCTACCTGGCGCCCACGATCGATGCTCCCGCGCGCGGCCCCTATCTCGCGCCCCTCGACTCGATAGTCCCGAGTGCGGCTTACAGGAGCCGCACGACAGCCGCCGACGCGGCGGCGATCAAAGCGATCTACAGCGCCGACATCCCGCTCAGGACGACCGGGCCGATGGCGGCCTTGGTGCTGAGCAAGCGGGGCCAGCAGCTGCAGAGGTCGCTCGTGGGCTTCAAGGTCACCGGCGGCAGCCCCATTCCCAACGTCGGTGACCGCCCCCCTCGGATCGCAACGCCCACCGAGGAGTCGGCGAGCGGCAACCTCGCCGCGATCGACACGCGGGTGCCGCCGGACACGATGCACGAGGTCAGCTTCAAGGACGTGATCGGAAAGAAGCCCGTCGCGCTGCTGTTCGCCACGCCGCTGCTCTGCCAGTCGCGCGTTTGCGGGCCGGTCACCGACATCGCCGAGCAGCTCAAGGCCCGGTACGGCTCGCGCATGGCCTTCATCCACCAGGAGGTCTACAACGACAACCAGGTGAACAAGGGCCTGCGGCCTCAGCTGGCGGCCTTCCACCTGCAGACCGAGCCGTGGTTCTTCACCTTCGACCGCTCCGGCCGGGTGGCGGCGCGACTCGAAGGCTCGTTTGGCCTGCACGCGATGGCGCAGGCCATCGACGCCGCTCTCTAATCCCGAGTGCGGGCGACACCGAGGATGTGGGGTACCAACGGCTCGAAGCGCTGTCCGGGGCACGGGACGGGGCGCTCTTTCACCACAAGGATCTTGCCGTCACGTTCGTGTGGAAGGAGTGACTCTTGAAGTACCTGTTTCAGGTGTGGGGTCACGGCGGCCCGAGCCTCGGCTGACAAAACAGATGCGCTGGTCTGGTTAACCGCGCTCGTTGCGGGTACACGCGCTGACAGCTGACGGCTGGCCTTGCCGCCCGTCGTCTTGAACACTGGCAGGGACGGCACAGGTCGCACGGCGGTCTGAAACGGACCTTCTGACCCGAAGGGATTTCCGTTTTGACCAGCCTCACCAACTCCGCCACGCCCCATGTCCTGGTCGTGGGCGCGGGACTGACCGGTTGCACGATCGCCCACCGACTTGCGAGCGAGGGCGTGCGCAGCGTTCTGCTTGAACGCGCTGACGTGCCCGGCGGCCTGATCCGGTCCGAGCACATGAACGGCGTCCTCTACGAGCCACACGGCTCGCACATCTTCCATACGGAGGACGAGGAGGTCTGGGCGCTCGCGAATGAGATGACGCCGTTCCGCCCGTATCGCCACCGGGTCGACATCCTGGCCGGCGGCCAGACCTTCAACTGGCCGATCCTGCTGTCTGACATCGATCGCCAGCCGGACGCCGCGGAGATCCACCGGCAGCTCGACCAGCGCCGCGGCCTCGACGCCGCAGCACGCGCCGAGGCGGCGAACTTCGAGGAGTGGTGCCTCGATCTGATGGGGCCCGCGCTCTACGAGCGGTTCATCCGCCCCTACACGGAAAAGCAGTGGGGTCGGCCGGCCCGCGAGCTGTCTGCGCAATGGGCGCCACGCCGTGTGTCCGTTCGCTGGGACAACGACCCCTACCTGTTCCCCGACCCGTTCCAGGGATGGCCGGCGGGCCCGAACGGCTACACCGACCTGATCGACGGGCTGCTGGCGAGTCCGCTTATCCAGGTGCACACGGGCGTGGACGTGACCCGGGCAAACCTAGGCGCCCACCGCGCGCGCTTCGACGCCGACATCGTGATCCTCACCTGCCCGCTCGACGTCTTCTGCGGGCAGAGCCTGGGCGCGCTCGAGTGGCGCGGGATCGACGTTCGCAGCGTGCACGTTCCCCACGTCGAGTACGCGCAGCGGACGATGGTCGTGAACTACCCCGGAGCCGAGTTCCCGTTCATCCGCATCCACGAAACCAAGCACGCCTCGGGGCAGAAGTGCGAGGGCACCGTCCTCGGCTTCGAGTTCACCGGCGCGCCCACGCGCTACTACCCGATCGAAAGCGAGCGCAACAGAACGCTCAACGAGCGCTACCAGGACCTGTTGCGCGAGGACAACGGGTCACACCGCACGTTCTTCGCGGGACGGCTCGCCAACTACGTCTACATCGACATGGACGACTGCATGCGGCAGGCGCTCGACGGCGCCGCGGAGGTCCTCGAGTCGATCGGGGTCCCGGCGTGACGCGCCGCAGCGTCGCCGTGCCTCTCTGCGACGAGAACCTGCGCCGTCTCCCGGCGGACGTGTCGATTCCGACCTACGACCGGCGCGGCCTGCGGCCGGGGGTGGTGCACATGAGCGTCGGATCGTTCCACCGCTCCCATCAGGCGGTGTACTTCGACGATCTCGCCCGCCAGGGGGAGCAGGGCTTTGGAATCGTCGGCGTGGGCCTGCGACGGCCACGGCTGCGCGCCGCGCTCTCGCCCCAGGACGGGCTCTACACAGTCGTCGCCCGGGACGCCGGAGCGGATCAGGCACGCGTGGTCGGGGCGATGACGAGGTACCTGTTCGCGCCCGAGGATCGTGAGGCGGCCCTCCGCGCGCTCGCCGATGACTCCACCGCCGTGGTCAGCCTGACGATCACCGCGGGCGCCTACGAGCCCGGCGCCGTCCGCCCGTCGTGTGCGATCGATTACCTCGTCGAGGCGCTGCGCCGCCGGCGGCGAGCCGGCCGCGCGCCGTTCACCGTGCTGTCGTGCGACAACCTGCCCGGCAACGGAGCGGTCGCACGGGCCGCCGTCGTGTCCCACGCCGAGCGCGCCGACGACGGGCTTGCTCGCTGGATCGACGAGCACGTGGCGTTTCCGAACAGCATGGTCGATCGCATCACCCCGCGGACCACGCTTGCGGACAGAGAGAAGGTCGCGCGCGACTTCGGCGTGCTCGATCGCTGGCCGGTCGTGACCGAGCCGTACTCGCAGTGGGTGGTCGAGGACCGGTTCTGCAACCGGCGGCCGCCGCTGGATCGAGTCGGGGTCCAGTTCGTGAGCGACGTGACGCCTTACGCGCTGACGAAGACCCGCCTGCTGAACGCAACCCACTGCGCGATCGGGTTCCTGGGCTCGCTGGCCGGGCTGAGCCGAGCTGACGAGGTGATGGGCGAGCCTGTCTTCGCCGGCTACGTCGAGCGGTTCATGAACGGCGAGGTCGCGCCCTTGCTGCCGCGGGTGCCCTCGATCGAGCTGCCGTCGTACACGCGCACGCTGATCGACCGGCTGGGCAACCCCAAGATCGGCGACGAGCTCGAGCGCCTCTGCCGGGCCGGGTCCTCCAAAGTTCCGTCGCACGTCCTGCCGTCGATCGCTCAGGCGCGTGCCCGCGGCACTGACTGCGGCCTGTTGACGATGGCGGTCGCCGGGTGGTTCCGCTACCTGCGCGGAACCGACGAACAAGGGGGGCGACTGGCACTCGAGGACCCGATTGCTGGGCGGCTACGGCAGGCCGCGGTGGGCGGCGGCACGGACCCTCGGCCCCTGATCGCCGCGTCGGGGGGGTTCGGCGAACTCGCGGACGATCCGATCTTCGTGACGCAGCTGTCCGAGTGTCTCGAGGCGATCGACCGCCAAGGCGTGCGGGGCGCCCTGGCGAGCCGACTCGGTGAAGACAGGATCGCAGCGTGAATCTCGACGTGCTCCTGTGCGACGCGGACGGGAACCTGTTCCCGTCCGAGAAGCCGGCCTTCGTGGCCTCCGCCGAGGTCACCAACCGGCTGATGACGGACCTGGGCATCGACCGGCGCTTCACCGCGGCCGAGCTCCGCGCCGAGGCCCTCGGGCGCAGCTTCAGGTCGACGGCGCTCGAGCTCGCGGCCCGGCACGGAGTGCCGCTGGACCCGATCGAGCTCGAGTCGTACGTGGAGGAGGAGCGACGAGCCGTGACCGCCCTTCTCAGCCGAGTCCTCGAGCCCGACCCCGACGTGCGCGAGCCGCTGCGGGCGCTTGCGCGCCGGTTCCGGCTGGCGGTGGTCAGCTCGAGTGCGATCGCGCGCCTCGACGCGTGCTTTCGTGCCACCGGCCTCGACGACCTCTTCCCAGCTGACGTGCGGTTCAGCGCGGAGGACTCGCTGCCCGCGCCGGCGAGCAAGCCCGATCCCGCGGTCTACGCGTTCGCCGGCGAGGCGCTCGGGGTGGCGCGCGACCGCGCGCTGGCGATCGAGGATGCCGTGGCCGGCGTGCGGTCGGCGGTCGGCGCGGGCTTCCCCACGGTCGGCAACCTCGCCTTCGTGGAGCCGGATGGACGCGAGCAGCGAGCCGCCGCCCTCCTCGACGCGGGCGCGACCGGCGTGGTCCGATCGTGGTGGGAGCTGAGCGAGCTGCTCGGGAGAACCCGCCAGGCGGCGGCATGAGCAGGAACCTCGTCCTCGCGCGTGCCGGCGCCAACTCGCTGCACCGGTGCTGGCTCGACCGCGGCAAGGCGAGGCAGTGGGACCTCCATTTGGTGCCCTACCAGGCGATGGCGCCTCAAGAGGAGTGCGAAGTGGCGCCCGTCATCCCCGGACCGAAGTGGTCGGGCATCCGCGAGTTCCTCAACCGCTGGGACGGGTGGCGCGAGTACGACTACGTCTGGTTGCCCGACGACGACATCTGCGCGGACCAGGCCACCATCAGCCGGATGTTCGACGTAGCGCGCGGGGTCGGCCTCGACCTCTTCGCGCCGGCGCTACACGAAACCTCCCACTACGCGCACTTCAGCACGATGCAGAACAAACGCCTCGGGGGCGGCCGATGGGTGGGATTCGTCGAGATCATGGTCCCGGGATTCAGGACAGCCGTGCTGGAGAGGCTGCTGCCGACCCTGGACCTGACGGCGACCGGGTGGGGCTGGGGGCTGGACTCTCTGTGGCCGAAGCTGCTCGACTACGAGAACGTCGGGATCATCGATGCCACCCCCGTGATCCACACGCGACCCGTGGGGCAGATGCGCGATGCCGAGCTTGCCAGGCGCGTGCACGCGGAGTCCGACCGGATCTTGGCGGGCAACGACTGCCGCCAGATGCACACTACCTTCGCGGCGTTCGGGCCCGACCTGAAGCGCCTCGACCTGAGCCCGGAACAGCTGCTCCTCGAAGTCGTGGAGGGATCGCGGTACCTGTTCGAACGCGACCCGCGGGTGCTCGCCTGGATCATGGAGTTCCAGCGGCCGCATTTCAGGTGGCCGGAGTACCCGATCGCCGGCACGCCCTGAGCCGCGGTGACGTTCGGTGCCGGTCGAGGAGCGATCGAAGCGGCCGGGTGTTGACCACGTCTGTCGGAGTCGCCCAGCCCCGGCGCGCGGTCATTACGGAGAGGCCCATGTTGTCGAGGCCGCGCACCGAGTGCGCGTCGGTTGAGCAGACGATCCGCACCCCTGCTCGCAGCACGTCGCGGACGTGCTCGCCGCGGAGGTCGAGGCGGTCCGGCAGGCCGTTGACCTCCAGCGCGACTCCTTGCTCGAGCGCTACTTGGCAGACGCGCTCGAGGTCGAGGGCGTTCTCCGGTCGCCGGTTGATGAGCCGTCCCATCGGATGGCTGAGACAGCGCACGTATGGGTTGCGCAGTGCCTCTTCGACGCGCTTGGTCAGCTCCCGCCGCGGCATGCGCTGCCCGCCGTGCACGCTTGCCTGCACCCAGTCGAGCTCAGCGAGGACGTCGTCGGAGAGATCGAGTCGCCCGTCGGGGAGGATGTCGCACTCGATCCCGCGCAGTACGCGGAACGGGGCCAGCAGTTCGTTGGCGGCCGCGATCTCCTCGCCCTGGCGGCGCACGTCGTCGGCGGTGAGGCCGCGCACGGCGCCGACGGCGGGCGTGTGGTCGCAGATCGCGATGTACTCGTACCCGCGCCCCTGAGCGCTGCGAGCCATCTCCTCGACGCTCGCTCTGCCGTCCGACCACGTCGTGTGGCAGTGCAGGTCGCCACGAATGTCGTTCGGCTCAACGAGCGGCGGCGGCCCACCGCGGAACGGCTCCTCGCGCAACTCGGGTGGGCACCAGGGGATGCCCAGCGCGCGGTAGACGGCCTCCTCGTCGGGCGCGTCGGGAAGCGGCTCGAGCGGGGCGACGTAAGCCGGCGAGCCCGTCGCGCGCATGAGCGCGGTCCCGCGGCGCCCGGGGTCGGCGACCACGAGCTCGACCGGCACGCCGTCGACCGTCACGCCCACCGCGCCGTGCTCGCCCCGCTCGACGACCGCGACGATTTGTGGCAGCGCGGCGAAGCGGGCCAGTACCGGCTCCGGATCCGGCGCGGCGCATACCACGGCCAAGACCTCGCAGGAGTCGCGCCACCGCCGTACGTCGCCGGCGACCTCGCCGTCGAGGGCGGCCGCAATACCGCCAACCAGGTCCCAGGCGCGGTTGAGCAGGAGTCCACGCCTGGGCTTCGGCTCGGTTTCGCGGGCGAGCGCTTGCAGCAACCGAGCCTCGGTCTTGGGCCCGATTCCCGGCACAGCCTGCAGCCGGCCGGCGGCCGCCGCGGCGCGTAGCTCCTCGGCGGTGTGAACCCCGAGCGTCCGCGCGATCTCGACCGAGCGCTTGGCGCCCAGACCGAGGTAGCGGCCGAGTCCGACCAAATCCGGCGCAAGCTCGCGCTCGAGCTCCGCCAGCTCGGCAATCTCGCCGGTCTCGACGAGCTCGAGCAGCCGCGCCTCGATCCCCGGGCCGATTCCACGCAGCTCGCGCACGCGGCCGGATCGCACCAGCTCCGCGACAGGGACCGCCGAGCCGCGGATCGTCTCGGCGGCACGGCGATACGCGCGGGCCGTGTACGGGTTCGCATCACCCAGCTCGAGCAAGGCCGCGAAAGCGTCAAGGCGATCGGCGATCGAGGCGTTCTCCACCGGCCGTAGTATCGAGCCGCCGGCGCTACGGGCCGGCTCACGGGTAGATCCGCGGACGGCGGGTATGAAGGCGTACCCGAACCGAGCGGAGGTCCAGATGGCCGTCGACGCGTCAGCGGTGAAGACGTCCCGGCCGCCCATGGCGCCGGCCCTGCTGATGGGCCTGGGCCTCGGCGGCTTCATCGATGGCATCGTGCTCCATCAGATCCTGCAGTGGCATCACATGCTCACCTCCACCGGCGATCATCCCGCCACGACGGTCGCCGGCTTGGAGGACAACACGCTCGCCGATGGCTTCTTCCACCTCGCGACCTGGTTTCTCGTCGCGGCGGCGATGCTGCTGATGGTGCGGGCGTGGCGGCGCGGCGAGCTGGCGCCGCCGTGGCGCGCGCACGTCGGGATGCTGCTCGCCGGCTGGGGGGCCTTCAACCTGATCGAGGGCCTGGTCGACCACCAGCTGCTGGGAATCCACCACGTGCGCGACGACCTCGGCGGGCCGCTCGGCTGGGACCTCGGCTTTCTCGCCTTCGGCGTCGCCCTGATCGCCGTCGGCGGCGCGCTCGCCCGCACCGGTCGAGGCGCTCAGGCGGGCTCGAGCGACCAGATCAGGACGTCCTGACGGGCGCTGTAGTGGAGCAGCGGCTCGGAGTCGAGCTCGAGGCCGAGCGGCGCGGCCATGCTGTTCACCTCGATGGTTGCGCCAGCCGGTTGCAGGGGCCACGGGGAATGATGGATCTCGCCACGCAGCGCCCGCCCGCGGTCGTCGACGACGTAGAGGCAATAGCGCTCGGCGAGCCAGCGCTCGAGGGAGCCGTCGTCGACCGGTAGCCGCGCGCCCAAGGGCCCGTATCGCGCTCGGAACTCGGCCGCCGGCCCGGACGGGTCGATCCGCCTGCTCTCGTAGCGAACCGTGGCGCGCTGACGGCGCGCGGCCATCCGTGCGTGGAAGTAGGGCAGCCGGTATCCGCGCCGCGCGGCGACCACCGCGGCGAGCCGGGCCGCGTCGAGGCTGAAGAAGTAGATGCCCGGGCGCCCGCCGTAGTCCACGTAGGTGCGCACGTTCAGCTCCGGAAAGCGCGACATCCAGGGCAACGGGGGCGTGCCGCGGGAGCGCAGCCCGGCCACGCGGAACGGCGTGATCCCGAGCCATGCCCGTCCGTCTCGCAGGTCGAGCTCAAGGGGGTGCGGGACCAGCGGCCCGAGCACTTCGGGCGCGACCGCCCAGTGCGCGAACAGCAGCTCGTACCAGGTCTGCCCCATCAGCCAGGGATCCGTCGGCAGCGGCCACGGCCGGTGCGCCGTGTCGCGCAGAGCCGCGCGTTGCCGCGGCACCTCGTCGGCGACCAGGCCGACCGGGCTGACCGCGAGCTCGGCGACGCCCGCGATGGCCTGGAGGACAGATCGCAGCTCTGGCACCGAGGAGGCCTACCCGGAGGAGCCGCCCTCACGCCAATCGGCTTCGACGACACAAGCGCGGGTAGTCGAACCAGGTCAATCGAACCAAGAGAAGGAAGAACCAACCATGCCACGCGGACCTCTCCCCCTCAGCGCCCATCAGATGATCGAGCCTGTGGCTGCGATCCTGCTGATCGCCGCCCCCTGGATCTTCGGATTCAGCGAAAACGACACCGCCACCACGCTCAGCGTCATCGTCGGCGTCGTCGTCCTGCTGACCGGCATGTCCACACGCTGGCGCATGTCGCTCGTGAAGCTGATCCCGCTGCGCACCCACTTCATGATGGACCTCGGGGTCGGCGTCGCGCTCATCGTGCTCCCGTTCGTCGCGGGCTTCAGCGACCACGGCGGCGCGACCCGCTTCTTCGTGATCGCCGGGGTGCTCGAGCTCGGCACGGCGCTGATGACGCGCTGGGACGTGCGCGAGGAGGTCAGGGCAGACCGCGGCGCGCGCACCCACACTGCGCGGTAGGGCTGTCTCGAGGAGCGCGGCCAGCGGACGCGCTGGCCGTTGCTCGCCTTCCGATGAGCTCGGCTTGCTAGCGCTCGTCGGCTTTGTGCCGCTCGTCGTCGGCGTCACCTTCGAGCCGGCGAGCGGCCTCACGATGACGCTCGGCTGCGTCGGCGTCGCGCAGAATCTCTGACGCGTCAGCCGCCTCGCGTTCGCTGCGAGCGGCTCGCTCGTGCCTCGTCGCGGCACGGTCGTGCGACTGGCGCCGTCGGACCTGCTCATCCTGGTCGTCGCCTTTCACCGAGGCGGAGGCTACCGGCCCGATCAACACCGGAAGGGGGGCGCTGTTCGGCGCGCGCGGCGGCCACTGCTGATCCGCGGCGACGACAACTTCGCGGCTTCGGGTACATAGAAGGATCCGCCGCTTTACGAACGTGCAACATCGGCGTCGGCCGCCCTGCGAACATCAGCGCCGCTTGCGCCGATGAACCCGTCTTTGGAGGAATGCCCGTGCTTCGTCGCCCGCTGGTGCCCCTGGCCCTCTCAGCCGCCGCCGCGCTCGTTCTTCTCGCGCCGGCGGCCGGCATGGCTCACGGAAACCACCATCGGCATCGTCACGGCGACAGAGGCATCCAGAACATCGTCGTCGTGTATCAGGAGAACCACAGCTTCGACAACCTGTACGGGGGCTGGGAGGGCGTCAACGGGCTCGCCCAGGCGGATGCCGCGCATACCAAGCAGGTGGGCCAGAGCGGCACCCTGTACTCCTGCCTGCTGCAGAACGACGTCAACCTGACGTCGCCGCCGCTCAGCGCGGGCTGCAGCGACTCCACCACTCCGACCGCGTTCACGAGCCATTTCAGGAACGACCCGTTCCTGATAGACGCCTTCATCGCTCCGACGGACACCACCTGCCCGGCGCCGGGCGTGTTCGCCGCGGACGGCGTGGCGAAGGGAAGCGGCCTCCCCGGTGGCTGCACGCGCGACCTGGTGCACCGCTACTACCAGGAGCAGTACCAGCTCGACGGCGGCAAGCAGGACCGCTACGTGACAGGCAGCGACGCGGTCGGCCTGACGATGGGCCACTACGACACCACGGCCCTGCCCATCTACAAGTACCTGCACGCCCCCGGTCACCCGTCGTACGCCGTCGCAGACAGCTTCTTCCAGGCCGCGTTCGGCGGCTCGTTCCTCAACCACCAGTGGCTCGTCGCCGCCGCCACGCCCACCTGGCCCGGCGCGGTCGACGACGGCGGCCCCGACGACCTGCACTCGGTCATCGACGGGAACGGAATGCCGAGCAACTACCCGCTCTACGCCTCGCCGGCGGGGACAGGCGTCAAGGACCAGCCGCTCACGGCCTCCTGCCACCCAGGCCCCGGACGCGGGCCCACGCCGACCGGCGTCACGTGCGGCCCCCACGCCGTCAACACCATCCAACCGCCCTATCAGCCCTACGCCCCCGGCACCGCCGCCACGCGCCGGCTGCCGGCACAGACGGCCCCCACGATCGGCGACCGGCTCAGCGCCAAGGGCATCGACTGGGCCTGGTACTCCGGCGGCTGGTCGAACGCCAACGGCGACATCGGCGCCCCCGGGTGGACCAACGGCGCCGGCCCGACCTGCACGGACCCGGGCGCCGCCGCCAACGCGACCTTCCCCAACTGCCCCGACAAGCTCTTCCAGTACCACCACCAGCCCCTCAACTACTTCGCGTCCTTCGCCCCCGGCACCGCCGCGCGCAAGGCCCATCTGCGCGACGAAGACGAGTTCATGGAGGCCGCCATGAGCTCGAAGCGGCACTGCCAGCTCAAGCCCGTCAGCTTCGTCAAGCCCGTCGGCGCCGAGAACGAGCACCCCGGCTACGCGAGCGTGGGCACGGGATCCGACCACCTGGTCGACCTCCTGTCGGCGATCGAGGCGAGCCGCTGCGCCCGGCAAACGCTCGTCGTCGTGACCTACGACGAGTTCGGTGGCGCCTGGGACCACGTGCCACCGCCCGGACAAGGCACGACCCGCGGACCTCACGACATATGGGGTCCCGGCACGCGCATCCCCGCGCTGGTGCTCTCGCCCAGGCTGCGCGAGCGCTTCAGCGTCGACCACACCCAGTACGACACGACGTCGATCCTCGCCACGATCGAACGCCGCTTCCGCCTGGCACCGCTCAGCTCGCGCGACGCCGCGGTGAACGACTTGTTCGACGCCTTCCGGGCCGGCTCGCCGCGGGGGTAAGCCGTCGCCCCCTAAGTAACGTGGCTGGCATGCGAGCCCCAATCCAGCTGGACCTCCACCTTCCGAACTTCAACTACCCCGGGGTCGGGCCCGACGCGGTCTTCGACAAGCTGGTCGACATCGCCACGACGGCGGAGCGGGCGGGCTTCAGCTCGGTGACGCTGATGGACCACTACCACCAGATCCCGCCGGTCGGCCCGCCGCAGAACTGGATGTTCGACGGCAGTACGATGCTCGCCGGCATCGCCGCCCGCACGCAGACGATCGCCCTCGGCCTGCTCGTGGGCGGCGTCACGTACCACAACCCGGCGCAGCACGCCAAGATCACCACGACGCTCGACGTCATCTCCCGCGGCCGCGCGTTCCACGGCATCGGCGCGGGCTGGTTCGAGGCCGAGCACGTGGCCTACGGCTTCCCGTTCCCGCCGCTCAAGGAGCGCTTCGAGCGCCTAGAGGACCACCTGCGGATCGTCCGCGCGATGTTCACCGAAGAGCAGGCGACGGTCGCAGGCGACCACCACTCGGTCACCGGCGCCTACAACAACCCCAAGCCGCTGCGCGGCGACATCCCGATCGTCGTCGGGGGCAGCGGCGAGCGCAAGACGCTGCGGATGGTCGCCCAGTACGCCGATGGCTGCAACCTGTTCGGCGACCCCGGGCGCGCCCAGCACCTGCTCGGCGTCCTACAGGGCCATTGCGACAGCGTTGGGCGTGACCCGGACGAGATCACCAAGACGTCGATGATGCCGCTCGCGATCGCCGAGACCGAGGACGGCGTGCGGGCCAAGCTCGACGCCATGCGGGCCGCGGGCGTCCCCGAGCAGCGGATCGCGGCCACCACGGCCGGCACGCCCGAGCAGATCCTCGAGCACGCACACGCGTTCCGCGACGTGGGCATCGAGGGCCTGACGTTCGCCATGCCCGACGTGCACGACCTGGACGCGGTGACGCTGGCCGGCGAGACGCTCGCCCCGGTGTTCAACCCGGGGCGCTAGACGCCGAAAGCTCACGCGCGACCTCGGGGCGAGCCAGCGGCGCGGCTCCCTCGATCTCGCGCATTCGCGGCAGCAGCAGGCCGGCCAGCGTCACTGCGGCGCCGAGCACGCCGGCCCCGACCAGCGTCGTGCGTACGCCGATCGCCTCGGTTACCGGGCCGGTGAGCGCGAAGGAGAGCGGCAGCAGGCCGATGGAGATCAGCCAGTCGAGGCTCGAGACGCGACCGAGCAGGGCAGCCGGGACGTGTTTCTGCTTGGCCGTCGCCCAGATGATGGTGCCGGCGGTTTCGAGCGCATTGAACGTGAGGCTGACGAGCATCAGCTGCCAGATGGCGGTGGCCAGGCCGTAGCCGGCGATCGCGACCGTGGCCAGCGTCCAGGCGACGTACATGAAGAGAATCTCGCGTCGGGGGATGCCGTTCTGGCCCATAGCGAGAGCGCAGGCGATCGACCCGACGCCGCCCGCGCCGAGCACCAGGCCGAGGTCGGTGCCGCTGCCGCCGAGGTGTTCCTTGACCAGGAAAGGCAGCAGCACTTCGGTCGGGCCCAGGAAGAGCAGGTAGGAGATGGCGGCGATGGCGAAGGTGCCCCAGAGCCAGTTGTGGCGCCGCACGTAGGCGAAGCCCTGGCGCAGGTCGGATGACATGGTGCCCTTCACCGCCCTCGCGGCCCGCCGCGGGAGCGCTCCCATGCAGAGCAGCGCGCCGGCCGACACGGCGAACGAGAGCGCGTCGAGCGCAAACGCCCCTCCCGTGCCGACCGTGTCGATCAACACGCCGCCGAGGGCGGGCCCGAGGAGCCTGAGCGCGAGCGGGCGGACGACTTGATCCAGCGAGTTGGCCTGGGCAAGCTCGTCCGCCGGGAGCACGTCCGGAACGACCGCGTCGAACGCGGGATCGAAGAATGCCTGGGCCGCGCCGTAGAAGGCCACGATCACGATCACGTGCCAGAGCGCGATCGCGCCTGTGATCGACAGCACCGCAAGCGCGCCGACCGCCACCCCCCGCGCTGCGTCCGCTGCCAGCATCACGCGCCGGCGATCGAACCGATCGCTCGCAACCCCTCCTACGAGCAGCAGGAGGATCGTCGGGACGCTCATGGCGATGCCCACGAGCGCGAGGGCCGTGGGAGCGTTCGAGAGCGAGTAG
>JAXDIG010000036.1:0-35361 GCA_034664125.1 Thermoleophilaceae bacterium
AACGGCGTGACGACGGAGGCGAGCGCGAAGATGGCGCCGAGCGCGCGCGCCTCCGCGATCGTGGCCGCCTGGCCCTTGAGCGCGAACGCCCCACCGCGCAGCACGATGCCGAGCGCGGCGGCGAACAGCGGGATCGCGAGCGTGGAGGTGATCGAGCCGAACGCCACCGGGAAACCGGTCCAGAGCACCACCAGCAGGAAGATCAGCCAGACGTGATTGGCCTCCCACACGGGCGACATCGCGCGCTTGATCATTCCCCGCACGGGAGCCCCCCGCTCGGCCCCGCCGGCGGTGAGGTCCCAGAAGCCGGCCCCGAAGTCCGCCCCGCCGAGGACCACGTATCCGGTGAGCGCCAGCAGCGCGATCACGGCGGCCAGGTCGGGGAGCATCAGGCCTCCACCTCGAGCGGCTGGCGGCCGAGCCTGCGCAGCATCACGAACGCCACCGCGACGAGGCCGGCGTAGACCAGCCCGAGCGTGGCGAAGCCGACGGGGATCCCGCTCGCTCCCGTGACCGCGCTCTCGGTGCGCATGACCTTGTAGACGACCCACGGCTGCCGGCCGACCTCGGTCGTGATCCAGCCGGAGATCAGCGCCACCAGCGCGAGCGGACCGGCCGCGACCAGCGCGCGGTGGAACCAGGGCGAGCTGGGCAGTCGCCCGTGGCGCCACCAGACCCATAGAAACCACGCGCCGAGCGCGGTCAGGGCGGTGCCGATGAAGACCATCGCGCGGAACGTGACCTTCACGATGCCCGTGGGCGGGCGATCGTCCGCGGGCACGCTGTCCAGGCCCGTGACGGTGGCGTTGGGGTCGTGGAAGGCCAGCACCGAGAGCAGGTCCGGTATCTCGAGTCCGCCCGGCAGCGAGAACGGTGCGCCCTTGGTGGTCTTGTGCAGGCCCTCGAACGCGGCCAGCTTGACCGGCTGGCGCTCCGCGACCGTGCGCGCCGCCCAGTCGCCGACCAGCAGCTGAGCGGGGGCGGCCAGGGCGGCCACCGACAGCGCCACGACCAGGCCGACCTTATGGTGGCGGTCGCGCCGCCCGCGCAGCCACCCGTAGGCGTACACCCCGGCGACCAGGAAGCCCGCCACGATGAACCCGGCGAGGTACATGTGTACCAGCTCGTGCCAGAGGTTCGCGTTGAACAGCGCCTCGAGCGGCTTCACGTCCACCACTTCGCCGTTGCGGATCGAGAAGCCGACCGGGTGGTTCATCCACCCGTTCACCGAGATCACCATCAGCGAGCCGCTGATGCCGGCCAGCACCATGGGCACGCCCGCGGCGACGTGCACGCGGGCGGGCAGGCGATCCCAGCCGTACACGTAGATCGCGATGAAGATCGCCTCGATGAAGAACGAGAAGCCCTCGATTCCGAAGGCGAGCCCGAACACCGCACCGAAGGTGGCCATGAACTCCGGCCACAGCAGGCCCATCTCGAACGAGAGGATCGTGCCCGTGACCACGCCGACCGCGAACAGGATCAGCATGGCCTTCGACCAGCGCTTGGCGAGCGCGCGGTAGAGCGGGTCGCCCGTGCGCAGCCAGAGCCCCTCGAGGAACAGCACCATCGCGGGGAAGGCGATCCCGAAGCACACCAGCGGGATGTGCACGGCGAAGGACATCGCCTGCATCTGACGTGCCTGCAGCAGGTAGTCCTGGTCGACCGGCCCGCCCAGGACGCCGTCGATCACGCCGGCCTCGGGAGCCTCGGCGCGAGGGCGGGGAACAACCGCGCGGTCACGGTCAGCGGCACGAGCACGATGGTGTCAAAGGAGGTGAACAGTCGAGCCCTTCGATCGGTGGCGGAGGCTACGATCGCCCTCGGGTGGAACAGCTCTGGGACGACATCAGCCGGGCGTATGACCACCACATCCAGGCTGCGGGCAAGGAAACCCACTTCCTGATCCTGCTCGCGTTCGTGTGCGCGTTCGGCTTCATCCGCACGAGCGCGCACATGATCCGCGCGCAGGTGTCGTGGTGGCCCGGCAACGTGGAAACCAAGGGCGGCACGCACGTCCATCACCTCGTGTGGGGCATCCTGCTGCTGTTGTCGATGGGCTACCTCGGCATCTCCACCGACGTCGGGAGCCCCTGGTTCGAGCTCGTGGCGATCGGCTTCGGCATCGGGATGGGCCTGACCATGGACGAGTTCGCCCTGTGGCTGAACCTGCAGGACGTCTACTGGAGCCCCAAGGGGCGCCAGTCGATCGACGCGGTGGTCGTGACCACCGCGCTGCTCGTGATCGCGGTGCTCGGGCTCGAGTTCTGGATCGCCGTCTGGGACGCCGTGCTGGTGCTGGCGGGGATGGACGACAGCCACGCCTGGGTGGCGTTGCCGATCCAGGCGATCGGGATCGCGCTGGCGGTCGTGTGCTTCCGCAAGGGGCGCAAGCTGACCGGCGTCGTCGGGCTGTTCATACCCCTGGTGGCGCTCATCGGGGCGGTGTTTCCGCGCCGGGAACCGGCGCGTTCCATCGCCTGACCACCCGCGTCTCGCGCTCGTAGCCGAGCACCGAGACGGTGCCCGTGTTGAGCGCGAGCAGCGCCCCCGACTCCGGGGGGAGGCTGACCCAGCGAGCCGCCATCACGCGCAGCACGTGGCCGTGCGCGAACACGGCAACGTCGCCTTCGACCCCCTCCAGCTCGGCTAGCACGCGATCCACCCGCCGCCCCACGTCGGCGGCGGTTTCGCCGCCGGGGCAGCCGTCGCGCCACAGGTTCCAGTCCGGGCGCGACTCGCGGATCTGCGGGGTGGTGATGCCCTCGTACTCGCCGTAGTCCCACTCGAGCAGGTCATCGGTGATCTGCGCCCGGTCGCCGAACCCCGCCAGCCGGCAGGTTTCGAGCGCCCGCTGGAGCGGGCTGGAGAGCACGCGCTCGAAGCTCCACTCCTTCAGCGCGTCGCGCAGCAGCAGCGCCTCCCGGCGGCCGTTCTCGGTCAGCGGGATGTCGGTCCGGCCGGTGTGGCGCCCGTCCTTGCTCCACTCGGTCTCGCCGTGTCGGGCGAGCACGATCTCCATGGTCAGCCGCGCTCCCCACGGCCGAGGCGGCCGAGCAGCTCGTCGGCGCCGCCGGCCAGTTCGCGCGCCACCTCGCCGGCCGGGGCGGCCCGGGCGAGCGCGGCGCTCTGCCCGGCGAACAGCGGCTGGAAGGCGCCCGGGTCGCCCGCGGGGAGGATCCCTCGCAGCGGCATCGTCAGCGACAGCTGCGCCGGGTACGGGAGGACGGCCTCGAGCTCCCGCGTGACCCGGTTGGCGAGCACGCGCGCCGGCCGGCCGGAAAAGGATCGGCTCAGCGTGGTGGCTTCCGCCTGGGCGGTGCGCAGCGCCTCGCGGTAGACGTCGGAGATGCCGCTTTCGGGGCAGGCCAGGAAGGCGGTGCCGATCTGCGCGGCGCCCGCACCGAGCGCGAGCACGGCGGCGAGCTGCCGCGCGTCGGCGATCCCGCCCGCCGCGATCACCGGCACGCTGACCGCGTCGACCACCTGCGGGACAAGCGCCAGCGTCCCCACCGGCCCGTCGTCGCCGTCGACGAGGAAGCTCCCGCGGTGACCGCCCGCCTCGCTGCCCTGGGCGACGACGGCGTCCACTCCGGCCTGCTCGAGCTGCAGCGCCTCGGCGACGGTCGTGGCGGTGGCGAGCAGGGGCATGCCCGCGTCGCGGATCGCGGCGACCGCCTCGGGCGCGGGCATGCCGAAGTGGAACGAAACAACCGCGGGGCGAATCTCGAGCAGCGCCTCCAGCCGCGCCTCGTCGAAGCGCAGCTCGGGCGCCTCCGGCTCCGGCGGCTCGCCCAGGTCCAGCTCGGCATAGAGCGCGGCGAAGTGCTCGCGCGCGCGAGCGGCCAGCTCCGGGCCCACCTCGGGCGGCGGGTGACAGAAGAAGTTGAGCTGGAACGGGCGGTCGGTCAGCTCGCGGACCGCGGCGGCCTCACGGCGCAGCTCCTCCACCGACAGCATGGCCGAGCCGAGCGCGCCCAGCCCGCCGACTTCGCTGACCGCGGCCGCCAGCTCCGGGGTGGCCGCGTTCAGCATCGGCGCCTGGAGGATCGGGAGCTCGATGCCGAGCAGCTCTGTGGCCGCGGTGTGGCGAGGCACGGCGCGACCATAGCGCGCGACGGATGTGGCTTGCAGATGCGCCGCGGGGGTAGTAGATCCGGTGACGATGCGGACGCCCATGGCCATCGCCGGCCTGGTGCTGGGAGCCCTGCTGGCACTCGTGCCCGCGGCCAGCCGCGCCGCCACGCTGCCCGAAGGCTTCTCCGACACGCTGGTAGCGGCGGTGGGCCAGCCCACCGCCATGGCCTTCACCCCCGACGGCCGGCTGCTCGTGACCAGCAAGCAGGGACAGCTACGGGTTCACCAGGCCGGCGCGCTGCTTGCCGCCCCGGCGCTCGACCTGTCGGCCCGCGTCTGCGCTCAGAGCGAGCGCGGCCTGCTCGGCGTCGCCGTGGACCCGGGCTTCGCGTCCAACCACCAGGTGTTCCTCTACTACACGTTCGACAAGTACGGCACCTGCGCGCAGGCCCCACCGCCGGGCGGCCCGGTGAACCGCGTGTCGCGCTTCACGCTCGGAGACGACAACAAGATCGTTCCGGGCAGCGAACGGGTCCTGCTCGACGGCATCCCGTCTCCGGGCGGCAACCACAACGGCGGCGACCTCGTCTTCGGCAAGGACAACCACCTGTACGTGACCGTCGGCGACGGCGGCTGCGACTACGCGGGCGACAGCGGCTGCGCCGGGAGCAACGATGCGGCGCGTGACCGCAACGTGCTGCTCGGCAAGGTGCTGCGCATCACCGCGAGCGGAGGCATCCCGGCCGACAACCCGTTCCAGGGAGCCGGCACCGCGCGTTGCAACGTCACCGCGCGCACCGATCCCGGCACGGTGTGCCAGGAAACCTACGCGTGGGGCCTGCGCAACCCGTTCCGCCTCGGCTTCGACCCCAACGCGGCCGGCACCCGCTTCTTCATCAACGACGTCGGCCAGAGCTCCTGGGAGGAGGTGGACGAGGCCCGGCCTGGCGCTGACTACGGCTGGAACCTCCGCGAGGGCCACTGCGCCACGAACTCCACCACGAGCTGCGGCCCCCCGCCGGCGGGGGCGACCAACCCGATCTTCGACTACCCGCACAGCAGCGGGTGCACGGCCATCACCGGAGGCGCATTCGTGCCGAACGGCCTGTGGCCCTCGACCTACGACGGCCGCTACCTGTTCGGCGACTACGGGTGCGCGAAGATCCGCAGCCTGCGCTTGACCGGCCTGGGCTGGGCTGGACTCGACTTCGGCACCGACATGGGGGCGGTGGTCGACCTCCGCTTCGGGCCCTGGGCCACATCCCAGGCGCTCTACTACATCACCTGGACCTCGGGCAGCGCGGGCCAGGTGCGCCGCATCGCCTTCACCGGCAACACGCCGCCCATGGCCGTCGCCCAAGCGGGCCCGACGGCCGGGGGGACGCCGCTCGGGGTGTTCTTCGACGGCAGCGAGAGCAAGGATCCGGATGGCGACGCGCTGACCTACGACTGGGATTTCGGGGACGGCACGGCGCACTCCACGGCGGTGAAGCCCGGCCATGTCTACGAGGCCGCCGGCACCCGGCAGGCCACACTCCGGGTGACCGACTCGCACGGGGCAAGCGCCACCGACACCGTCCGCATCGACGTGGGCAACACGGCGCCGACTGCGACGATCCAGTCGCCGTCCGCGGACTTCCGCTTCCGGGTCGGCCAGCCGATCACGCTGCGCGGTGCCGCCACGGATCCGCAGGATGGGGAGCTCACGCCGTTCTCGATGTCCTGGACCGTGCTGCTGCACCACGGTTCGCACACCCATCCGTTCCTCGGGCCGCAACCCGGGAACAACATCGTCTTCAACGCGCCGGCCCCCGAGGATCTGGCCGCGGCCGCCAGCAGCTATCTGGAGGTCCGGCTGACCGCCATCGACTCCAAGGGGCTGAGCTCGACGGTCAGCCAGGACCTGCGGCCCAGCACGGTGGGCATCATCTTCAGGACGGAGCCGTCCGGGCTGCAGCTGGACGTGGACGGCACCACGGTGACCGGCCCGGCCGGCTTCATCTCGTGGGAGGGCTACCGGTTCACGGTGGAGGTGCCCTCTCCGCAGGCCGGATCGGACAAGCTCTGGTCGTTCTCGTCCTGGTCGGACGGCGGTGCGGCGCGGCACACGGTCACGACCGGCGCGTCGAACGCCGAGTACACCGCACGCTTCGATGAGGCCAAGTGCGGCGGCGGTGTGGGAATGGGCGTGCTGATCCTGTTCGGGGTGGCCGCGGTGCACCGGCGGCGCCTCGTGCGTTGACAGCCGCTCGGTTCGGGTAGATAGTCAGCACAGGTCAACGCACGGACGCGGCGATCGGCAAGGTCATCGACCGATCACCAGATCCGGCTGCTCCGTCCCGTGCTCAAACCATTTCGCCGCCCGTCGCCACGCGTCGGCGCGTCCGTGCTCGCTGCGGCTGTCCTGATCGCGACCGGCTGCGCCAGCGGCGCGACCGATCCGCCCGCGGACGTCTCGGACCGAGCGGCCACCTTGCGCGCGCACGGCAGCGCCGGTGGCAAGCCGGCCACGTACTGGTTCGAATACGGCACGTCGACCTCGTACGGGACATCGACCACCCACCGCGACGGCGGGTCCGGGAGCAACCAGCAGAACGTCTCGCAGCGGGTCACCGGTCTGAGCCCCGACACGCTCTACCACTACCGCGCGTGCGCCTCCAACGCCGACGGGTCGGGCTGTGGCGGGGACGTGATGTTCCGCACCGGCTCGCAAGGGCTGCTGCCCGGATTCCAGGAGACGACCGCCTTCAGCGGGCTGAGCCTCCCCACCTCGGTGCGCTTCTCGCCGGACGGCAGGGTCTTCGTCAGCGAGAAGGGCGGCCTGATCAAGGTGTTCGACGGGCTCGACGACCCGGACCCGGACACCTTCGCCGACCTGCGCGCCAAGGTGCACAACTTCTGGGACCGCGGGCTGCTCGGCCTGGCGCTCGACCCGGACTTCCCGGCCAAGCCTTTCGTCTACGTCTCGTACACGTACGACGCGCCGATCGGCGGGACCGCCCCGACGTGGGGCGTGGGCAACGAGGACAGCGACGGCTGTCCCACGCCGCCCGGGGCCACCACGAACGGCTGCGTGGTCAGCGGCCGGCTGTCGCGTCTGGAGGCCGTGGGCAACCAGGCCGGCCCCGAGCAGGTGCTGATCGAGGACTGGTGCCAGCAGTTCCCGAGCCACTCGACCGGGGACATCGAGTTCGGCGCCGACGGTGCGCTGTACGCCACCGGCGGCGACGGCGCGAGCTTCAACTTCGCCGACTACGGGCAGACGGGCTCCCCCAAGAACCCCTGTGGCGATCCACCCGCGGGCGTGGCCGGCACCCAGACTCCCCCGAGCGCCGAAGGCGGCGCGCTGCGCAGCCAGGACGTACGTACCGGCGCCGACCCCACCGGGCTCAACGGCACGATCATCCGCGTCGATCCCGACACGGGGCAGGCTCTGCCCGACAACCCGCTTGCGTCGCGCAGCGACCCGGACGCACGCCGGATCATCGGCTACGGCATGCGCAACCCCTTCCGGCTGACGATCAGGCCGGGCACGAGCGAGCCCTGGATCGGAGACGTCGGCTGGGACACCTGGGAGGAGATCAACCGGTTGCCGAAGCCCCCTGGCTGGCTCGAGAACTTCGGCTGGCCCTGTTACGAGGGCAACGGGCGCCAGGGCGGCTACGACTCGCTGGATCTGAGCCTGTGCGAGAGCCTTTACGCCGGCACCGCGGTGAGGGCGCCGTTCTTCACGTACAGGCACAGCGACAAGGTCTTCCCCGAGGAGTCGTGCGCGCCCGGCAGCTCGTCGATCTCGGGCCTGGCGTTTACGCCGCCCGGCAGCACGCTTCCCGCGGAGTTCGACGGCGCCCTGTTCTTCTCGGACTACTCCCGCCGCTGCATCTGGGTGATGAAGCGCGGCGCCGGCGCGCTTCCCGACCCGAGTACGGTCCGAACCTTCCGAGACGGCGCGTCCAATCCGGTCGAGATCCAGTTCGGCCCGGGCAACGACCTCTTCTACGCCGACATCAACGGGGGTCGCATCAGGCGCATCCACTACACCGCCGGCAACCAGGCTCCGCGCGCGGTCGTCAGCGCCAGCCCGACGAACGGCAACACACCGCTCGACGTGCACTTCAACGCCAGCGCCGGGTCCAGCGACCCGGATCCGGGCGACCCGCTCTCGTACTCGTGGGACCTCGACGGCGACGGCGCGTACGACGACGCCACGGGCCCGGAGGCCGATTTCAGGTACGCGGCCGCCGGCAGCTACCTGGCCGGCGTCAAGGTCACCGACAACCACGGCGCGTCGGCGACCGACGCCGTGGCGATCACGGCCGGCAACACGCCTCCCACGGCGACCATCATCACGCCCAGCACGGGCCTCACGTGGAAGGTGGACGACCCGATCGCGTTCGCCGGCAGCGCAACCGACGAGCAGGACGGCGACCTCGACCCCACCCGCCTCAACTGGAAGCTCGTGATCCAGCACTGCCCGTCCAACTGCCACGACCACACCCCGCAGACCTGGACGGGCACCGACCACGACTCGTTCCCGGCGCCGGACCACGAGTACCCGGCGTACCTCGAGCTGACCCTCACCGCGACCGACAGCGGCGGCCTGACCGACACCCGCACGATCCGGCTCGACCCGAAGACCGTCACGCTGTCGTTCGCGTCGAACCCGAGCGGCCTGGCTCTCACGCTGAACAGCGCGAACTTCACGACGCCGTTCACGCGCACGGTCATCCAGGGCTCGGCGAACGGCCTGGCCGCGCCGACACCGCAGACGCTCCCGTCCGGCACCTACGACTTCACGTCGTGGTCCGACGGTGGTGCGCGGGTGCACTCGATCACCGCGAACGGGGACCGCAGCTTCACCGCGACGTACACCAAGCGCTAGCTTCCGCGGCGGCTCGTCCCTGAGCTCAGCGCCCGGGGGCGAGCGGCTGATCGGAAGCGCGAACTGGGGCCGAAACGCACGAAACCGCCATCTTGCGGCGGTTTCGCTGGATCGGGGCGACTGGATTTGAACCAGCGACCTTTCGGCCCCCAGCCGAATGCGCTACCAAACTGCGCCACGCCCCGGGGCCGGCCAGTCTAGCCTCTTGAAGCGGGCGGAGGGACTCGAACCCTCACTAAGAGCTTGGAAGGCTCTTGTGCAGCCGTTACACCACGCCCGCGTGGTGAGGTCAGGATCCTAGCCAGCGCTTGGGATTCTCGACCATCATCTGGTTGAGGTCATCGTCGGACAACCCGCGCGCCTTGAGCTCGGGGATCACCTGCTCGAACAGGAAGGTCATCGACCAGTCGGGCACCTCGTTGGCCCTCAGGTACTCCTGGACCTCGAGCGGGAACCAGTCGATCGTCGAGCAGTAGTCCTGCGAGAGGAACATGCGGTCGGCGTAGCCGCGCTCGAGGAGCGCCAGGACGGTCGCGTTGCGCTGCTCGGTCGCCAGGAACAGGTCGAGCCCGTAGCGGTCCATGCCGATCCAGCACCCGGTGTCGAGCAGGCGCTCGATGTAGTCGAGGTCGTCGGTGTCGCCGGTGTGCGCGATCTGCACGGTCGCCGGATCGACGCCCTCCTCGCCGAAGACGCGCATCTGCTCCAGGCCGGTGCCGCTCGCCGGGCGCGAGTGGGCCATGATCGGCCTGCCGGTCTGCTTGGAGGCGCGGGCCACGGCGCGATGGACCTTCTCGACGTTCGGCGTGACGCCCGGCTCGTCGGCGGCGCACTTGATGAAGGCGGGCTTGACGCCGGTGCCCTGGATGCCGTGCTCGAGCTCGTGGACGAAGATCGCCGCGATGCCGTCCTCGTCGCGGTTGAGCAGGAACTGCGGGAGGTGGTCGTAGGTGTAGATGCCGGTGGCGAGCACGACGTTGAGGCCGCTCTCGTCCGCGATGCGCTTGCTGAATGCGGCGTCGCGGGTGAGGAACATCGCGCTCGGCTCGACGACCGTCGTCACGCCGTGGCCCTTGACCGCGTTGGCGTCGGCGATAGCGGCGTCCCAGTCGGCCTGCTCGTCGTACAGGTGCGGGAACTGGAAGCGGCCGGCCTCGTCGGTCGCTCTGAAGTGCTCGTGGATGAGCGTCAGGCCAAGCTCATCGACGTCCACGGGCCCGCCCGTGGTTTCGACTGTGGGCATGCGGTTCTCCTCCCGGATCGCGGTCCGGGCGGAAAGCTACCGCCAGCCGGGCTCGGCCACCCGCTGCTCCTGGCCCGGATCCAGCACGGCGCCGAGCGCTACGCCGGCGGCGGTGACCAGCAGCGCGACCGCGAGGCGGACGAGCAGCGTGTCGCCAACGCCCTCGTTGAGGGCCGCGATGAGCGCCAGCACGAGCGGAAATGCCAGCGGCAGCGACTTCCAGACCCCCGCCGCCGCATAGCCGAAGCCAAGGCCGGCGAGGAAGAACAGGACATACGGAACCACGACCATCGAAAACGGGGCAGCCAGGATTCGAACCTGGGACCTCCGGTTTTGGAGACCGGCGTTCTGGACCAGCTGAACTACTGCCCCCAGGCCGTGATCGTAGCGGTGCCGCAAGATCACGGACCAGTGCGGGCGGAGGGACTCGAACCCCCACGCTCTTTCGAGCACCAGGACCTAAACCTGGACTGTCTACCAGTTCCAGCACGCCCGCCAAACCCGGGGCAATCCCGGGAGACAAAGGGTATTGTGACCCCGATGGCCGACACGGTCCTCGTGCATCCCAATCGGGACAAGGCGGAGTCCAAGGCGACCAAGGCGGTCGTGATTCTGCTGCTGATCACGAGCGCCGCCCTCATCCTCGTCGTGACCATCGGCGGTTGGTCCCAGCTGCAGGGCGCGCAGATCGTGTCGTTCGTATACGCCGCGATCTACATCGGGATGGCGTTCGTCGTGAGTCGCTGGAACCGCGGCGTCCTCCCGGTGGCCGCCGCTCTCGCGCTGCTCTTCGCCGTGATCGCCGCCGTCGCCGGCCCAGCCTGGTTCGACCGCGACAAGCCGGGCTTCCAGGACCCGACGCTCGACCCGTCGATCCTCGGCATGCTCACGTTGATCCTCGTTCCGGTCCAGCTCCTGTTGGTCGCCTTCGCGATGCGCGCGTTTCAGCAGCAGTGGAACGTCGAGGTCGAGGTCACGCAGGACGAGGCTGACCGCTACGGCGGCGGCGATGTCGGGCCGGGCCAGATCCAGCCGGCCTAACTGCCCCCGGCGCCCGTACCATCTGAAGGCCAAGCCCGGGTGGCGGAATTGGCGATACGCGATGGCCTCAAAAGCCATTGTCCCTTTGCGGACATGTGGGTTCGAGTCCCACCCCGGGTACTGAGGAGCGCACTCGCGCCTCTACGCTGACGGCGTGACGTTCGGGCAATCGCTACTGCTCGCCGCGGCGGTGCTGCTTGTGGTGTACGCCGCCGTGGTGCTCGCATTGGTCGCGGCCGGGCGTGGCGCGGACGCTCGCGCCCTCGCCCGCTTCGTCCCCGACTGCGTGGTGCTCTTCAAGCGGCTGCTCGCCGACCCCCGCGTGGAGTGGTGGCGCAAGGCGCTGCTCGTGGCGGTCATCGTCTACCTGGCCTCGCCGATCGACCTCGTGCCCGACTTCATCCCCGTGGCGGGCCAGCTCGACGACGCGATCCTCGTCGTGATCGCCGTGCGCGTGCTGCTGCACGGGTCGGGGCCGCGGCTGCTGGTGGAGCACTGGCCCGGCCCGCCGAAGTCGCTCCAGCTCATCCTGCGCTTCGCCCACTGACTCAGCCGAGGCCGTGCTTGTCGGCGGCCCACGCGCGCGTCCGCTCGTCGAGCGGCAGCGCCGGCACGAGCTCCTGCCACGACACCGCGGCGAAGCGGAACCGCTCGGGGTCGGCGTTGGCGTCGACCGCTTCGCGCAGCAGCGCGGGCCAGCCGGGCCAGTCGCCGTCCGCTGTGAAGTAGGGATTGTCCGCGTCGTAGAGCAGTGCGAGGACGGCGGGCCGGTCGGGCCCAGTCAGCGCGCGCAGCGCGGCCGCGTGGCGCACCGCCTCGTAGACGGGGCTGATCGAGCAGGGCTCATCCGGGCCGCGGCCGTCCAAGCCGAGCACCGCGGCGGCGGTGTCCCAGTAGGCGTCGCGCTGCTCCACCTGGCGCGAGCAACGCTCGCCGGGCGCGGGGCCGAAGCCCTCGCCGCGGCACCGGCACGGGCCGATGCCGTGCTCGCGCCACTTGGTTTCGATGCCGATCAGCACGTGCGGGTCGTCGATCAGCACGTCGATGCTGGTCTGGCGCGGACGCTCGCCGAGGAGCTCCGGGCCGACCACGTGCGCGAACTCGACCGCCGGCACGGTGTCGGCCGCGGGCGGGAGCGGCGCCAGCGCCTCCCACAGCCACGCCAGCGAGGGGTCGCGCTCTGCGGCCACCCCGAGCAGGCCCACGCCGAGCGTCTGGCTGGACTTCGCGGACAGGTGCTGGCGCTGCCAACCGTCGGTCGGGATGGTGCCGGCGAGTGCCTCCCAGCCGGGCGGCAGCGCGGCAGTGAGGTCGCGGGCGGAGGTGCGCTGCTCCCCGCCCAGCTCGGGGTGCGCCTCGAAGTAGCGGGCGTAGCGGGTTCCGAGGCGCCGGTCGTGGCGACGCCAGGCCGCCTGGCACTGCGCGTCGACGGCCGGCAGCGACCAGCCGCCGAGCGGGCCGGCGGCGGCGGGCGCGGGCTCACGCGCGGCGGGCGCGGCCGGCTCGGGCGCGGCGGGCTCACGCGCGGCGGGCGCGGCCGGCTCGGGCGCGGCGCGGGGAGCGACCTCCGGCACGGCCGCTCCCGCTGCTGCCGCCACCCGGTTCGCTCCCAGGGCGATCCCCGCCGTGCACAGCAACCCGAAGAACGCGCCCAGGCGGCGGCCGGTCTCGTAGGCGGTGTCCCCCGGGTCGGCGACCGCGATGTCCGGCACGTCGATCAGCCGGAAGACGATCAGCAGCGCCGCCAGCGCGGCCGCTCCCGTCGCCGCCACGGCGAGCCCCGGCGGCGGCGTCGACACCAGCGCCACCACCAGCACGGCGATCGCGAGGACCGCGGCGAGCGCGAGTACCACGTCGATCACGCCGAACGCCTCCCAGGCGTCGATGTTGCCGGCGTCGATGCTGATCACCCGGCCGGAGCCGGGCACGCGGGCCCGCCCATCCAGGCCGAACCACGGCAGGAACATCACGACCAGGAGCAGGAGGCCGCTCGCGCCGGCCAGCAGCTCGCCGGGGCCGGGGCGTCGCGAGGCCATTGCGGGGGGACTCTAACCGCGCGCGCCATACTCCCGACCCGGTCATGACCACGCGGGAGGAAGAGCCCACCGACAAGCCGGAAGAGCCCCCCGCCCCTCTCGACCCGCTCACCGAGCTCGACGCCATCCTCGACCTCGGCCGGCGCGGCCCGGGCACCGACGCCGAGCGCCGTACCGCCCTCCATCTGAAGCAGCGGCTCGAGGAGCTCGGGCGCGACGCCGAGACGGAGTCGCTCATCGTCCACCCCGCCTGGCCGCTCTCCTACGCCATCCTGGCCGCGGCCGCGGTGGGCGCCAGCGTCCTCGCCGTGTACGTGCCGGTCGCCGGCGCCGCGCTCGCGCTCGCCGCCGTTCTGTTGACCTTCCTCGACGCCGGCGTGCTCGTGCCCACCCTGCGTCGCCTGCTCGGCCGGCGCGCGTCGCAGAACGTGGTGTCCTGGGGCGGGGACGACAAGCCCGCCGCCGTGGTCCTCGTGGCGCACTACGACGCCGGCCGCGGCGGCATCGCCCACAACGACGGCACCGCGCGCCGGCGCGCCGCCATCGGCGGCTTGATCCGCCGGCCGATCGGCGGGCTCGAGCCGCTGTTCTGGGCCGAGCTGGGCGTGCTCGCGTGCGTCATGGCTCGCCTCGCGGGCGTCGACGGCACGCCGCTCACCGTCGTCCAGTTCGTGCCGACCATCCTGCTGATCGTCGCGGTGGCGCTGCTCACCGACATCGCCCTCGCCGGCACGAGGGGAGGCGAGAACGACAACGCGTCGGGCAGCGTGGTGGTCCTGCGCCTCGCCGATCGCCTCGGCGGCGGCGATGCGCTCGAGCACTTCGACGTGCACGTGCTGTTCACCGGAGCCCAGAACGCCGGCTGCGCGGGCATGCGCTCCTTCCTCAACGCCCACCGCGACCGGCTCCCGCAGGACCGCACCGTGTTCCTGAACGTAGACCGGGTCGGCTCCGGGGCTGTTCGCTACACCCGGCGCGAGGGCGCGCTGCTGGCGCTGCGGTGCCACCAGCAGCTGGTCGCGCTCTGCGATCAGATCGCCGAGGACGACGGCGACGACGGCGCGCGGGCCATCGTCAGCCGCTCGGCCAGCGACGCCTCCGCCGCCGGCTCCGCCGGCTTCCCCGCCATCACCGTCACCTGCCGCGACCGTGTCGACTACGCCTCGGGGCGCGTCGACGAGCAGGTCCTCGAGCGCGCCGAGGCCTTCTGCGCGGAGCTGATCGAGCGGCTCGACGCCGAGGTCGGTCCCGGCATCGCCGCGCCGGTCGAGGCGACCGCGCTCAGCCAGCCTGAGGCGACGTGAGCTGCGCCGCCCGCTCGGCGAACCAGTCGAGCGCGGCGGGATTGGCGAGCGAGTCGCGGCTCGCCACCTTGGCGGGGTCGCCCCCCTGCAGGATGCGCTTGACCGGCACCTCGAGCTTCTTGTTCGACAGGGTGCGCGGCACCTCGTCGATGCGGTGGATCGCGTCCGGCACGTGGCGCGGCGAGCAGTGCTGGCGCACGCGCTTGCGGATCTCGCCGGCCAGCCCCTCGTCCAGCTCCGCCGAGGTGACGACGAACAGCACGATCCGGTCGTCGACGTCCACCACGAGGCTGTCGAGCACCTCGTCCACGCCCTCTATCGCCGAGTACAGCTCGCTCGTCCCCATGCGCACACCGCCGCGGTTGATGGTCGAGTCGGAACGCCCGTAGATCACCGCCGAGCCGCCCGCGGTGATCTTGATCCAGTCCCCGTGGCGCCACACCCCGGGGTACACGTCGAAGTAGCTCTCGCGGTAGCGCTCGCCGTCCGGGTCGTTCCAGAAGAACAGCGGCATCGACGGCATCGGCTTGGTGATCACCAGCTCCCCCACCTCGCCCACCAGCGGCCGCCCCTCCTCGTCCCAGGCCTCGACCGAAGCCCCGAGCGCTCGCGCCTGCAGCTCCCCCGCGCGCACGGGCAGGACCGGGCACGCGCCCACGAATGCGGTGCACAGATCGGTGCCGCCGCTGGTGGAGAACAGCCAGACGTCGCCGAGCTTCTCGTAGACCCACCCGAAGCCCTCCACCGGCAATGGCGAGCCGGTCGACCCCATGCTGCGCAGCTGCGGCAGCGCCGGCGGCTCGACGCCGGCCTTCATGCACGCGCCGATGAACCCGGCGCTGGTGCCGAAGCACGTGACGCCCGCCTCGGCCGCGAAGTCCCACAGCCCCCGGGGGTCCGGCTGACCGTCGTAGAGCACGATCGCCGAGCCCGCCAGCAGCCCGCCGACGAGGAAGTTCCACATCATCCAGCCGGTCGTCGTGTACCAGAAGAAGCGGTCCTCGCCGGACAGGTTCGAGTGCAGGTTGAGCTTCTTCAGGTGCTCCAGCAGGATCCCGCCGTGACCCTGGACGATCGCCTTCGGCAGCCCGGTCGTGCCGGACGAGAACAGCACCCAGAGGGGGTGGTCGAACGGCACGCGCTCGAACGCCAGCTCGGCGGGCTCCGAGAGCAGCTCGTCCCAGCCCGACGGGACCATCACGGTGTGCTGAAGCGAGGGCAGCGCCGCCTGGATCTCGCGCACGTGCTCGCGCCGGTCGAAGTCGCGCCCGCCGTAGCGGTAGCCCTCGGTCGCGATCAGCACCTTCGGCTCGATCTGGCTGAAGCGGTCGACCACCGTCGGCGTGCCGAACTCGGGCGCGCAGCTCGACCAGATCGCCCCGAGGCTGGCCGTGGCGAGGAAGGCGACCACCGTCTCCGCCACGTTCGGCATGTAGGCCACCACCCGGTCGCCGCGCCCCACGCCGAGGCGGCGCAGCCCGGCGGCGCAGCGCGCGACCCGGTCGCGCAGGTCATCCCACGACAGCTCGGCCAGCGGGCTCGACTCGCTCGCGTGGACGATCGCCGCCCGCTCCCCGCGCGCCCCCCGAAACAGGTGCTCCGCGTAGTTGACCTGCGTGCCTGGAAACCACTCAGCGCCCGGCATGGCGCCGCTGCCCAGCACTCGCTCGGGCGGTGGGCCCACCTCGTACAGCTCCCAGAGCGAGCGCCAGAACCCCTCGAGGTCCTCCACGGACCAGCGCCACAGCTCGCGGTAGTCGGAGAACCCGCGGCCCTCCATGTAGCGCGCCATCTTGGAGCCGGTCAGCAGCTCCTTCGGCGGCTCCCACAGCACCGTTCCCTCGCGCGCGGTCATCTATGGGCGGAGATCCTAGGCGCACTGGGTAGGTAGCGCTCATGCGCAAAGCACTGGTCACGGGGGCGGCGAGCGGCATCGGGCGTGCGATCGCCGCACGGCTGGAGGCGGAGGGCGCAGCGGTGCTCGCCGTGGACCTCGATCCGGACCCCGACGGGCCCGGCGAGCCGTTCAAGGCCGACCTGACCACGCGGGAGGGCAATCGCGCGGCGGTGGGCGCCGCGATCGAGCGCTTCGGCGGCCTCGACGGCGTGGTGGCGAACGCGGGCATCCAGCACGTGGACCCGGTCGAGGAGTTCCCCGAGGACGCCTGGGACCGGCTGATCGCCCTCATGCTGACGAGCCCCTTCCTGCTCACGAAGTACGCCTGGAGCGCGCTGCGCGAGGCCGGCGACGCGCGGTTCATCGCCATCGCCTCCGCCCACGGCCTGGTGGCCTCGCCGTTCAAGTCCGGCTACGTCGCGGCCAAGCACGGCGTGCTGGGGCTGGTCAAGACGCTGGCGCTGGAGGGCGCCGACCAGGGCATTCTCACGAGCGCCGTCTGTCCCGGCTTCGTGCGCACGCCGCTGGTGGAGGCCCAGGTCGCCGATCAGGCCCGCGCCCACGGCGTACCCGAGGAGCGCGTGCTGGAGGAGATCATCCTGGCGCCGCACGCCGTCAAGCGCCTGATCGAACCCGAGGAGGTGGCCGACGTGGTCGCGTTCCTGGGCGGCCCGGGCGGCCGCGCCTTCACCGGAGCGGCGGTGCCGATGGACTTGGGCTGGACCGCGCGCTGAGTCGTGCGTGGCGCTCGATCCGGCGCTGGTCCTCGTCATCGACGAGCGGCCCCAGCAGCGCGCGCCCGGCGAGGGGCGCCAGGCCCATCGCCAGGAAGGCGGCTCGCCACGACCCGTGCGCGGCAACCGCGCCCAGCCCCAGGGGCACCATCGCCCCCGCGGCACGCATGAGCATGTTCTGCATGCCCATGGCGCGTCCGGCCTGGGCGCCGCCCGAGATCTCGGCGGCGGCCGTGAACGACAGGCCGTTCCAGCTCATCGCGAGCACTCCCCCGCCCATCAGCAGAGGCACCAGCACCGCGTCCGGCGCGTTGGCGAAGGCCGCGGCGCCGAGCAGCAGCACCCCGGCGCCGACGGCGAGCCGGCGGAACGGCGCGATGCGCTCGTCGCGGACGTCGGACCAGCGGCCGGCGATCGCTCGCGCCGCGGCGCCGCCCAGCTGGACGACGCCGAGTGCGACCGCGGCCGCCGTGGCCGACCAGCCGCGCTCCGAGTACAGGTAGAGCACGAGCAGGGAGGTGACCCCGATCTGGCTCACGATCAGCAGCGCGCTCGCGATGCCGAGCCGCCATATGCGCGGGTCGCGGGCGGCGGGCGGCGACGGCGGGGCGCTGGATACGCGCGCCGGCGGGTCGCGCAGCCAGATCGCCGCGACCAGCGACGAGGCGACCAGCATGCCGGACAGCAGCAGCAGGGCGGCGTCCAGCGACACGGCCGCCGCAAGCGGCGGCAGGGTGAACGAGCCCGCCGCCGCGCCGATCTGCACCGCCGTCTGGCGCAGGCCGAGCGCGAGTCCGCGCTCGCGGCGCGGGAACCAGCCGAACACGGCGCGTCCGCTCCCGCCCGTCGCGGCGGCGGCGAACAGGCCGGCCACGAAGACCCCCGCCAGCAGCACCCCGTAGCCGTCCGCAAGGGCCACCGACGAGAGCGCCAGGCCGGCGAGCGCCGGTCCCAGCGCGAGCACGGCGCGCTCGCCGATGCGGTCGACCAGCGCGCCCCAGGCATACACGGTCAGCACCGTTCCGGCGCCGAAGGCGGTGAACACCCCTGTCACCTCCACGAGACTCAGGCCGAACGCGTGCTGCAGGGCCGGCCCGAGCGCGGGCAGCCCACCCTGCGCGGCAGCCATCGCCGCGGTCGAGGCAGCGCCGATCGCGAGCACGGCCCAGCGGTAGCGGGGCGTGTCGGTGGCGGGCGCCTCAGAGGTCACCCCTTTGAATCTAGACGGGCGTGATCGGATTCCGCTTGGCCGGCCAGGAACGGTCCCGCGACGCGTAGGCCGCGAACCGCTTGATCAAATCGGTGCGCAGGTCGGCGGGCTGGACCACGGCGTCGATCACGAGCTCCGACGCGAGGTGCAGGATGTCGATCTCCGCCTTGTACTCGGCGCGCAGCTCGTCGGTGCGCCGCTCGCGCTCGTCCGGGTCCTCGATCGCCTGCAGCTGGTTGTAGAAGACGGCGTTGATGGCCGCCTGCGGGCCCATGACCGCGATCTTCGCCTCCGGCAGCGCGATGCAGGCGTCCGGGTCGAAGGCCGGTCCGGCCATGGCATACAGCCCTGCCCCGTAGGCCTTGCGGACGATCACCGAGAGCTTCGGCACGGTCGCCTCCGAAACCGCCGAGATCATCTTCGCGCCCGCGCGGATGATGCCCTGGCGCTCCACCTGCGTGCCGATCATGAAGCCCGGCACGTCGGCCAGGAACAGCAGCGGCACGTTGAAGGCGTTGCAGGTCCAGATGAACCGCGCCGCCTTGTCCGAGGAGTCGACGAAGAGCACGCCGCCGCGCTGCTTCGGCTGGTTCGCGACGATCCCGATCGCGCGACCGTCGAGCCGCGCGTAGCCCACGATCAGCTCCTTCGCCCAGCGCTGGTGCACCTCGAGGAAGGAGTCCGCGTCCACCAGCGCGTCGATCAGCTCGAGCATGTCGAAGGGCTTGTTCTCGTCCACCGGGATGTCGGGCAACTCCGCGGACGGCTCGGCCGGGGGAGCCGTGGGCGGCTCCTCGCGCCAGTTGACCGGGAAGTAGCCGAGGTACCGCTTGGCCAGGTCGATGCCCTCCTCGTCGGACTCCACGAGGAAGTGGCCGCAGCCCGACACGCCGGTGTGCATGCGCGCGCCGCCCATCTCCTCGAGCGTCACGGTTTCCCCGATCACCATCTCGGCCATGCGCGGCGAGCCCAGGTACATCGAGGCGTTGCCGTCGCGCATGATCACGATGTCGCAGAAGGCGGGGATGTAGGCGCCGCCGGCCGCGCTCGGGCCGAACAGCACGCACACCTGCGGCACGACGCCGGACAGCTTCACCTCGGTGTGGAAGATGCGGCCCGCGCCGCGGCGGCCGGGGAACATCTGCACCTGCTCGGTGATGCGCGCCCCGGCGGAGTCGACCAGGTAGATCATCGGCACCAGGTGCTCCAGCGCCTGCTCCTGGACGCGGATGATCTTCTCGACGGTCTTGGGGCCCCAGGAGCCGGCCTTGACGGTCGGGTCGTTGGCCATCAGGGCGACCGGCCGGCCGCCCACGTTGGCCATGCCGGTGACCACGCCGTCGGCCCCGAAGCCGTCCTGCTCCCAGTTCGCCAGCAGGGCGTCCTCCACGAAGCTGTCCGGGTCGACCAGGCGCGCCACCCGCTCGCGGACGGGCAGCTTGCCCTGCTCCTGCGACTTGTCGCGGTGGCGCTGCGGCCCGCCGCCGCGGGCGCGCTCGAGCGCCTCTTCGAGGTCCGACATGGTGCGGATGAATGTACTAGCGGTTCCGGCCAGGGGGCGGGTCGTGCCATGGCGAGCGAAACGAGGACGCAGGGAGGTCGCGTACATGAATGTACGTGGCCGACCGAGGACAAAGGGCTGCGACGGTTTGCAGCCGTCAGGGCGCGGCTGGCCCCCTGGCCGGGGCCGCTCCTAGCGGGCGCCGCGCAGCTGTGCGCGCAGCCAGCGGCGCAGCAGCATGGTGCGCATGTGGACCGCCCCCGCGCAGATCCCCGCACCGAGCGCGGCCAGCGCCAGGGGGGCGAGCGGGATATCCCCGACCAGGAGCAGGCCGACGCCGGTCCCGACCTCGGCGCCGATGATCGCCCCCACGAACTCGCGGGGCGCTCGCTTGTCTCGCTTGCGTGAATCGGGGACTCGCATGGGCACAGGCCTTCTACCCGCTGACATGCCTTCCTTTGCGATGGGCGGAACCTTTCAACCCCGCCGCGTGGCGCGCCGGGGTAGCCTGACCCCTATGTCACTGGTCCGCACAGAGGACCGCGGAGCGGTCCGCCACCTCGTCCTCAACCGTCCCGACAAGCGCAACGCCCTCAACGGAGAGATGATCGAGGAGCTCGGTGCCGCGATCGAGGCCGCCGCGGCCGATGCCGGGGTGCGCGTGGTCGTGGTGCGCGGCGAGGGCGCGATGTTCTCGTCGGGCATGGACCTCAACGACCTGCGCGACCTGTCCGAGGACGCCAGCCGCCTGCGGACCTTCCGCCGTCCGCTGCTCGCCTGGTGGAACCTGCTCGAGGAGATGCCCAAGCCGACGATCTGCCAGATCCACGGCGCGGCGCTGGGGGGCGCGTTCGAGCTGGCGCTGGCCTGCGACTTCCGCACGATGGCCGACGACGCGGTGGCCGGGATCATGGAGGTCCGCATCGGATTGCTGCCCGACGTCGGCGGCTGCTCTCGCCTCCCGGCCGTGGTCGGCCTCGGCAACGCCAAGGAGCTGATCATGACCGGCAAGGTCATCGACGGCCGCGAGGCGCACCGCATCGGCTTCGCGAACCGGATCGCGCCCGCCGCCGAGCTGGACGCCGCCACCGAGGCGCTCACCAACGAGCTGCTGGCGTGCGCCCCACGCGCGATCGGCCTGGCCAAGCGCGTCCTCGACGCGGCCGCGAAGCCGGCGCTCTCGCTCACGCTCGAGCAGGAGGTCGCGGCGCAGGAGACGCTCGCGGCCAGCGAGGACTTCGCCGAGGGCGCCCGCGCGTTCTTCGAAAAGCGCGACCCGCACTTCGCGGGCCGCTAGCGGGCGACCGCGGCACGACGCCGGGAACTCCAGCAACGAGGACAGGCGCCGCTGGCGTCGGCGGGAGTGATTGTTCCGTTTTGCGTCATATGCGCGACTTTCGACGACCACACTCCCAGCCCGGCGGGAGGGCCTCGCCCTGGGTGCTGCAGTTCGTTACGAAACGCAGACGCGGGCGTGACCTCCCAAAACGGCAGCAAGCCCGGATGCCGTGGTCCGGGCTTGCAGCCAACTGCCGAGGCCAGGATTCGGGGGAACCCAATATGTGCCGAAAACCGGCCTCGGCGACTCACCTAAAGAGGTACCAGGGAACTAGACGGGGTAAACGCTATTTCGGCGCCCGCGCCGCGCAGGCCACCGCCGCGGCGGCCACGAGCGAGAGGGCGCCGGCGACCCCCCAGGCGGCCGCGTAGCCGATCGCCGACGAGAGCAGCCCATAGGCGGCCGGTCCACCGGCGGCGCCCACGTAGATGCCGGTCTGCGAGATGCCGGTCGCGGCTCCGGGCGCCTCGCGGTGGAGGTCGACGACAGCCAGGTTGAACAGGCCCGGCCACCCCCACCCCAGCGCGAACGCCACGAACACGCCGGCCACGAACGGCGCCGGCTCCCCGATGGCGAGCAGCGCGAACCCGCCCGCTCCGGACACCAGCAGCGCCACCATCGTGGAGAAGCCGTAGTCGCGGCGCCGGTCGGCCCGATGCCCGACGACGATCCGGACCAGCAGGCTCGAGGCGCTGCCGGCCGCGGACAGCACGCCCGCGGCGCCCTCGGCGATGCCGACGTCGACGGCGGAGGCCACCAGGTAGGCGCCCAGCGCGCTGGGGCCTGCCGAGGCGAGCGCAGCGCCCACGGCCGTGACCACGAGCTTGCGGCTCGGGCGCGGCGGGCGCGGGCGCTCGGGCGGAGCCACGAAGCTCGGCGCGGCGCGCCCCACCGCCGCCCCCACGAGCAGGATCCCAACGGCGCAGATCGCGAAGGTTGCCCGCCAGCCGAGCGGCAGCGCCAGCACCGGCAGCGCCAGTCCGCTCACCAGCACGGCGGTCGGGATGGCCGACTGCTTGATCCCGAAGGCGAGCCCCTGCCGATCGAGCGGCACCTGGTCGGCCATGAACAGGTTGATCGCCGGCTGGCACACCGAGTTCGCCAGCCCGGCCACCGCCAGCAGCACGAGCAGGATCGCGAGCGACTGCGCCAGCACCGCCGCGAGGAGCAGCAGCACAGCGGCCGCGACGACGCACCCGCGGATCGCGCGCAGGGCCCCCACGCGCTCGCCCAGTCGCCCGCCCGGCCCCGCGCCCACGGCCCCGGCGGCAAAGAACACGGTCACCCCGGCCGCGACCGCTCCCACGCTCACGTCCAGGTCGCTGCGGATCTGGAGGGCCAGCGCGCCGACCAGGAACCCGGGCAGCACCGTGGCGGCGCCCGCGCCGATCGCCAGCGCGGCCGGCCGCGCCAGGCTCAGTTGCGCTACGCCAGGCCCACCAAGCCGGCCATCGCTATCACCCCCACCATGCATAGGACGCCGTCGATGATGTCGAAGACGACGCCCGGCCAGTGGGCGCAGGGCCGTGGGGCGCTCTACGCCGACACGGCGATCGACTCCGCGGCGCTCACGCAGGCCTCCACGCACGCGATGTCGACCTGGTCTGGCGTGTCGCTGGGCAGGTGGTAGTTGGGGAAGCCCCCGTCGCGCACGCTCAGTATCGAGATCGCCGGCAGGCCCGCCAGGCGCGCGAGCACCGGGTCGGTCCAGGCGCCGAGCCGCCAGCGGCGGAGTCCGGCCCGCTCGGCCCGCGCAATGTCGTCCTCGTCGTAGCGCACCGGCCAGATGCCGCCCTCCGCCTCCAGCACGATCGGCTCACCGGAGCCGACCGTGTCGAGGCCGAGCACAAGGGTTCGCTCCGGGTCGAGCGCGCGTCCCTCGGCCGCCATCCAGGCGGCCATGCCTCCCATCCCCGACTCCTCGCAGCCCGGGAACACGGCGATCACAGCCAGCCCCGGCGGGCGCCGGTTGGCGAGGCTCCCGACGAGCGCCAAGACGGCGGCGACTCCCGAGGCGTTGTCGTTGGCGCCCGGCACCACCGGCCGGCGCGCCTGGTCGAGCGAGAGCGCGATGGCCAGGCCGAGCACCGCCGCCGGCAGCCGGCGCAGCCCCAGCGCCGCGGCGGCCAGCGCGAGCTCCGGCAGCAGCGCCAGCGAGGCCCGCTTCCCAGTCCGGGCGGCGGCCCGGTTGCCGAGCTCGCTCAGTCGCGGGTCCCACATCAAGCCGGTCTTCGCGGCGTCGTGGTGGGCTACGAGCACGAGCGTCCGCTCGACTGGCCCGATCGACGGCAGGCGCCCGACCACGTTCGTGCCCGCGCTGCTGGGCAGCGCGCGGCGCAGCCACTGGCGGCGGCCGGAGTACTCCAGCTCGAAGGACGCGAGCGCGGCGGCCGCCGCCAGGCGGCGCCGGCTCAAGGCGGCGATCAGTCCGGCCCCGAAGTGCAGGGCCTGGGCGTGCGCGAAGGTGCGCTGGTAGCTGAACGGCTCAAGGCGCACGTCCGTAGCGCCCTCCTCGCCGAGCCGCCTCGCGACCCACTCCGCGGAGGTCCGTTCGCCGGGCGTGGCGGAGCCGCGCTCGATCGCCGCGAGCTCCTCGATGTCGCTCTTCAGAAGTCGCTGCCTTCGCGGCCGGCCGAGCCGGCCGCTTCGGGCTGCGGATGCCAGTCGACCGGCCCCGCCGTCAGGACGTGGCTCCCCAACGGTCGCCCTAGGATGCGCTGAACCTCGCGCGCGCAGTTGAGCAGCCGCTCGAGGTCGATACCCGTGTCCTGCCCCATCTCGTGGAGCATCGACACGAGGTCCTCACTGGCGATGTTCCCGGTCGCGCCGGGGGGCACGGGGCAGCCGCCGAGCTCCCCGAACGACGACTCGAAGGAGCGCACGCCCGCCCCCAGCGCCGCCACGACGTTGGCCAGCCCCTGGCCGCGCGTGTTGTGGAAGTGGGCGGTCAGCTCCACGCCCAGGTCGAGGTCCTCGAAGAAACGGCTCACCTGCGCCGGGTTGGCCATCCCGGTGGTGTCGCCGAAGGCGATCTCCTCGCAGCCGGCGTCGACCAGCCGCCGGGCGATCGCCAGCACCCGCTCGCGCGGCACCTCGCCCTCGTAGGGACAGCCGAACGCGACCGAGATCACGCCCTCGCAGCGCAGTCCCTCGCCGCGCGCCCGCTCGATCACGCGCTCCAGCCCGGCCAGCGACTCCTCGATCGAGCGGTTCACGTTCTTGCGGTTGTGAGTCTCGGAGGCCGACAGGAACAGGTTCACCTCCTCGAAGTGCTCACGCACCTGCAAAGCGCCCTCCAGGCCCCGCTCGTTGGGGATCAGGACAGACACCGCCACGTCGTCGGGGATGTCCGCCCGGCGCAGCACCTCGGCCCCGTCGGCGAGCTGCGGGACCACGTCCGCGCGCACGAAGCTGGTCACCTCGAGCCGCCGCACTCCCGTGCGCGCGAGCATCTCCACCAGCCTCACCTTGTCGTCGGTCGCGACCACCTCCGGCTCGTTCTGAAAGCCGTCGCGCGGGCCGACCTCGCGAATGGAGATCACGCTCAGATTCTGGCAAGCCCTCCGCTGACGCCCAGGGCCTGGCCCGTGATGTAGGAGGCGTCGTCGGAGGCGAGGAAGGCGATGGCGGCGGCCACCTCGTCGGGCTGGCCGAGGCGGCGCAGGTTCGTCGAGCCGACCATGTTCTCGACGAGCCGCTTGCCGAGGTCGCCGAAGGCCTCCGGCGCCCCCATCAGGAGCGGCGTCTCGATCGGGCCCGGTGCCACCGCGTTGGACGTGATGCCGTAGCGGCCGTTCTCGATCGCGATCGCCTTGGTGAAGCCGATCACGCCCGCCTTGGCGGCGGAGTAGATCGCCGACCCGCTCGACCCGACCCGGCCCGCCTCGGAGGCGGTGTTGACGATCCGGCCGCGGCGGCGCTCCTGCATGCCCGGCAGCACGGCGTGGGTCACCGCGATCACGCCCCGGAGGTTCACGGCGAGCACACGGTCCCAGAGCGCCGGATCGGTGTCGGTGAACCAGCCCCACTCGTCGTAGCCGGCGTTGTTCACCAGCGCGTCGATCGGGCCGAGGTCCGCCTCGGCCGCCTGGACCGCCGCGCGGATCGAGTCCTCCGACCGCACGTCCAGCTCGTAAGCGGCGCCGGTGACCTCGTCGGCGACCTCCTGGGCTCCCTCGAGGTTCATGTCGGTCACGGCCACGCGCGCACCCTCGGCGGCGAGCCGCCGGCACGTGGCGGCCCCGATGCCGGACGCCCCGCCCGTCACCAGCGCAGTCCGATTCTCGAGTCGCAAACCGCGGGCCAGCCTACCCCAGCCGCAAAGCAGCCGGCTCGGCCGGCTGCGCGCGGACGACCTCATACGATCTCGGCCATGCCCCTACGCATCGGCTACAAGGCCTCCGCCGAGCAGTTCGACCCGAGCACCCTGCTCGACTTCACCGTCGAGGCCGAGCGCCGCGGGTTCGAGCTCGCCGGCGTGTCCGACCACTTCCAGCCCTGGCGCCATACGGGCGGCCACTCGCCGGCGGCAATTCCATGGCTGGGAGCCACTGGTCAGCGCACATCGAGCATGGTGCTCGGCACGAGCGTCCTGACGCCCACCCTGCGGTACCACCCCTCGGTCGTGGCGCAGGCCTTCGCGACGCTCGGCTGCCTGACCCCCGGGCGCGTGTTCCTCGGCGTGGGCACCGGCGAGGCGATGAACGAGACCCCCGTCACGGGCGGCGAGTTCCCGGACCGCAAGGAGCGCCGCCGGCGCCTGGCCGAGGCGATCGAGCTGATCCGCCGGCTCTGGAGCGAGGAACGGGTGGACTTCGAGGGCGACTACTACCGCACCCGCAGGGCCACGATCTACGACCGCCCCGACCAGCCGGTGCCGATCTACGTGGCGGCATCGGGACCGCTGGCCGCCAAGCTCGCCGGCCGCGTGGGCGACGGCTTCATCTGCACGAGCGGCAAGGACCCGAAGCTCTACGACGAGCTGCTTGCCAAGGTCGCCGAGGGCGCCGAGGCGGCGGGGCGCGACCCGGGGTCCATCCGTCGCATGATCGAGATCAAGGTTTCCTACGACCGCGATCCCGAGCGCGCGGTCACGAACACTCACCCCTGGGCGGCCCTAGCCCTCAAGCCGGAGCAGAAGGAGGGCATCGACGACCCGATCGAGATGGAGCGGGTGGCCGACGCCAACGTCGAACAGGCGCCCAGCCGCTTCATCTGCTCGGACGACCCGCAGGAGGTCGTCGAGAAGATCGGCGCCTACGTGGACCTCGGCTTCGAGGAGCTGCAGCTGCACGCGCCGGGAGAAGACCAGTCGCGCTTCCTGGAGCAGTTCAGCGAGGACGTGCTCCCGCTGATGCGGGATAGGCTCCGAGCGCACCCGGCCGAGCCGGGTGCTTCCGGCTAGATTTCCCTCATGAGCCTCGAAGGTCGTGTCATGTTCATGTCCGGCGGGTGCCGCGGGATCGGCCTCGCGATCGCGCTGTGGGCGGCCCGCGACGGCGCCAAGGTCGCGCTGATGGCGAAGACGGCGGAGCCGCACCCCAAGCTGCCGGGAACCGTCTTCACGGCGGCCGAGGAGATCGAGGCCGCCGGCGGCGAGGCGCTGCCGATCGTCGGAGACATCCGCGACGCCGACGCGGTCGAGGCCGCCGCCAAACAGACGGCCGAGCGCTTCGGCGGCATCGACCTGGTCGTGAACAACGCCAGCGCGATCGCCCTCGCCCCCATGCGCGACCTGCCGGTCAAGCGCTTCGACCTGATGCAGCAGATCAACGCTCGCGGCACGTTCGTGGTCACGCAGGCGTGCCTGCCCTACCTGCGCGACTCCGACCACGCCCACGTGCTCACGATGTCGCCGCCGCTGTCGGTCGACCGGCGCTGGCTCGCGGGCCACAGCGCCTACACGCTCTCGAAGATGGGCATGTCGATGATCACGCTCGGAGTGGCCGCGGACGAGGCCGACGCCCAGATAGGCGCGAACTGCCTCTGGCCGCGGACGATCATCGCGACGGCCGCGGTGCAGAACCTGCTCGGCGGCGACGAGGCGATGGCGCGCGCCCGCACCCCCGAGATCCTCGCGGACGCCGCACACGCGGTCCTCGTGCGCGACCCGCGCACCTGTACGGGCAACACGTTCATCGACGACGAGGTGCTGGCCGAGGCCGGCATCACCGACCTCGACGCCTACGCGGCGGAGGGCTCCGACCTCGTGCTCGACATCTTCGTCGACGGCTGGCCGGAGGGCGTGCCGGCCTGAACGTCGTCCTGCTGTCAGGGGGCACGGGCGGCGCCAAGCTCGCCCGCGGGCTGCTCGACGAGTGCGACGACCTGGTGGTGGTGGCCAACACCGGTGACGACGCCGAGGTGCACGGCGTGCACGTCTCGCCGGATCCGGACCTGATCACCTACTGGCTGGCCGACGAGATAGACGAGCGCGGCTACGGGCTGCGCGGAGACACCTGGCAGGTGATGGACGCGCTCGAGGCCGCCGGCCGTCCCGCCTGGTTCCGGCTCGGCGACCGCGACCTCGCGATGTGCCTGATCCGGACCGAGGAGCTGCGCTCGGGCCGGCGGCTGACCGAGGCGCACGGCGCCGTGGTCGAGGCCCTGGGCGTTGGCGCGCGCGTGCTGCCGATGGCGGACGAGCCGGTGGCCACGCGGGTGCGCCACCGCGGGCGGACCATCCCGTTCCAGGAGTACATGATCGTGGAGGGCGCCGCCCCGCCGGTGGAGGGCGTCGAGCTCGAGGGGCTCGAGCGGGCCCGGCCGACGGACGACGTGCTCGCGGCGCTCGCCGAGGCCGAGCTGATCGTGATCGGCCCGTCGAACCCGGTGATCTCGATCGGCCCGATCCTGGCGCTGCCCGGGATGCGCGAGGCACTGGCGGGCGCGGCCGCTCCGGTGGTCGCGGTCAGCCCCTTCGTGGACCGCCGCTCCGTGAAGGGCCCCAGCGAGCTCTTCTGCGCGTGGGCCGGCATCGAAACCAGCGCGACGGGCATCGCGACGGCCTATGCCGGCGTCGTCGACGGGCTCGTGGCCGACGAGGCCGCGGGCGAGCTCCCCCACCTCGTCACGGACACGCTGATGGACGGGCCCGACCGCAAGAGGCAAGTGGCACGAAAGATCCTGGACTTTGGGCGCAGTCTCGGGAACTGATGCGCGGCCGCAGAGGCGCTTCGCGCTACTCTCGGCCGACCCGGCTTCCGTTTCCGATGAGCACCATCGCGATCCTTCCTGTCAAGAGCTTCGGCGCCGCCAAACAGCGCCTCGCCGCCGCGCTCGGCGCCGGCTCGCGCCAAGCGCTCGCGCAGGCCATGTTCTCCGACGTGCTCGCCTCGCTGCGGCGGGTACCGGGACTGGACTCGGTGGTGGTGGTGACGGGCGATCGGGTCGCCGAGTCGGCGGCGCTCGGAGAGCGCGTGCAGGTGCTGCGCGACCCCGAGCAGACGGGCCAGTCGGCGGCCGCGCTGATCGGCATCGAGTACGCACAGCTGCACGGCTTCGCGCGCGTGCTGCTGGTGCCCGGCGACACGCCGCTGCTCGACCCCGGCGAGGTCGCGGCCCTGCTGCGCCGCGGTCGCGAGGAGGAGCTCGGGGCGGTGATCGTTCCGGACCGCCACGGGGAAGGCACCAACGCCCTGCTGCTGAGCCCTCCCGACGCGATCGAGCCGGCCTTCGGGCCGGGCAGTTGCGAGCGGCACGCGGCGGCCGCGCGCGCGGCCGGCGTGCCCTGCGCGATAGAGCGCGTGCCGACGCTCGAGCTGGACGTGGACACCTGCCAGGACCTGGAGCTGCTTGCCGCCACCCTGGAGGGCCGGCGCGGCCAGGCCCCGTCGACGCGCGGCGCCCTGCGCCAGCTCGACCGATCGCAGGCCTGGCCCCGCCCGCCAGTCCCCGCGTAGCCCCGTCGATCTAGCCTTCCAGGCGTGGCCCCCGCCGACGGACTCTCCGCGCGCGCGCTCGATGCGCTGCCCGACGTGCGCCCCGGCGACGACCTCGCCGCGCTGCTGGCCGCCGCGGCGCCGGCGCATCTGGGCGATGGCGACGTGCTGGTGGTCGCGCACAAGGTCGTATCGAAGAGCGAGGGCCGGGTGCGCGAGCTCGAGCGCATCGAGCCCGGCGAGCGGGCGCTGGCCCTCGCGGCGGAGCACGGCAAGGATGCGCGGCTGGTGCAGGCGGTCCTGGACGAGTCGAGCGAGCTGCTGCGCGCCCGCGACGGCGTGTTCATCTGCGAGACGCGCCACGGGTTCGTGTGCGCGAACGCCGGCGTCGACCAGTCGAACGCCTCGCGGCCTGGCGAGCTGATCCTGCTGCCCGAGGATCCCGACGGGTCGGCGCGGCGGCTACGCGCCGAGCTCGGGGCCGCGCTCGGGGTGCGCCCCGCGCTCGTGATCGCGGACTCGTTCGGCCGCCCCTGGCGGCTCGGGCAGACGGACGTGGCGATCGGTGTGGCCGGCCTGGCGCCGCTCGACGACTGGAGCGGGCGGCCCGACGCCTACGGCCGCGACCTGCGTGTGACGGTGATCGCGATCGCCGACGCGGCGGCGGCGGCGGCCGATCTGGCGCGCGCCAAGGACTCGCGCCGGCCGGCCGTGCTGGTGCGCGGACTAGCCGACTACGTCAGTGCGTCGGACGGGCCGGGCGCGGCCGCCCTGCGGCGACCGGCCGAGCAGGACCTATTCCGCTAGCGGCCGGCTTCGGCGTGTAGCGTCCCCTGTGACGCGACGAAGCACGGAGGAGACATGGCCACGCAGGAAGTCACAAACGTCCGCTTGCTGGACAACTACGTCGCCGGCAAGTGGACGCCGGCGACCTCGTCGGAGGAGCTGCCGGTCGTAAATCCCGCCACCGGCGACGTGCTGGCGCGGGTGCCGCTGTCCTCGGCGGCCGACCTCGACGCGGCCGTCGCCGCCGCGCGCGTGGCCCTCCCCGCCTGGCGAGCCGTGTCCGTGATCGAGCGCGCGCGCCGGCTATTCGACCTGCGCGAGGCGCTCGACGGGCGGCGCGAGGACCTGGCCCGCTCGGTCACGCTCGAGATGGGCAAGACGATCGGCGACGCCCGCGCCGAGGTGGGCCGCATGATCGAGATGGTGGAGGCGGCGTGCGCCGTGCCGACCACCATGCAGGGCCGCATCCTCGAGGACGTGTCGCGCAACGTCGACGCCGAGACAGTCCGGCAGCCCGTGGGCGTGTGCGCCGCGATCGTCCCCTTCAACTTCCCGGCGATGGTGCCGTTCTGGTTCTTGCCGTTCGCGATCGCGTGCGGCAACAGCTTCATCCTCAAGCCGTCCGAGCAGGTGCCGCTGACCCAGCAGATCGCGTTCGAGCTGCTGGACCGCCTCGACCTCCCCCCGGGAGTGGTCAACCTCGTCAACGGCGGACGCGAGGTCGTCGAGGGCATCCTCGAACACCCGGGCATCGACGCCGTTTCGTTCGTGGGCTCGGCACCCGTCGCGCGCATCGTCTACGAGCGCGCCGCCAAGGCCGGAAAGCGCGTGCAGGCCCTCGGCGGTGCGAAGAACCACATGGTCGTGCTGCCCGATGCCGTGATCGACAAGACCGTGCCGGGGATCATCGGGTCGGCCTTCGGCGCCGCCGGCCAGCGCTGCATGGCCGGCTCGGTCGTGGTGACGGTCGGCGAGGCCCACGACACGCTCATGCCCCCGCTGCGCGAGGCCGCGGAGCAGCTCAAGGTCGGCGACGGACTCGACGAGCAGACCCAGCTCGGCCCGGTCGTGTCCGAGCAGGCGCGCGACCGCATCGTCGCCGCGATCGACAAGGCCGTCGGCGACGGCGCCAACCTCGCTCTGGACGGACGGGAGGCCGGCCCGTCGGAAGGCAACTTCCTGGGCGCGACGATCCTCGACGAGGTCAAGCCCGACACCGACGCCGCGCGCGAGGAGATCTTCGGTCCGGTCCTGTCGGTGGTGCAGGCGGCCAGCCTCGACGAGGCGATCGAGATCGTCAACGCCTCCCGCTTCGGGAACGGCGTGTCGATCTTCACCGAGTCGGGCGCCTCGGTCCGCCGCTTCCGCCACGAGGTGCAGGCGGGCATGATCGGCGTGAACATCGGCGTAGCCGCGCCGGTGGCGTTCTTCCCGTTCTCCGGCTGGAAGGACTCCTTCCTCGGCGACCTGCACGCCCACGGCACCGACGCCGTCGACTTCTACACCCGCAAGAAGACCGTCACGAGCCGCTGGTTCTCGAGCGGCCAGGGCACCGGGCCGTACTTCGTCGAGAACTGACCTATCCGCCGACGGGCGCGCGCGGGTTGGAGCCCCAGAAGATCTGGGTGCCCACCATGCCGACCAGGTGCACCATCACCGTGTTCAGCACCATCGACTTGGCGGTCGCCGTCCCGACGCCGACCGGTCCGCCGCTGGCGGTGTAGCCGTAATAGCAGCCGACCAGCACGATCACGGTGGCCATGGCCATGCCCTTGATCAGCGAATAAAAAAGGTCGGGCGGGTTCTGAAACATCCAGAAGATGACGAAGTACCCGCCGGAGCTGACCTCGCCGATCTGCTGCACCACGGCGACGTACGACGCGACGAAGCCGGCGCCCACCGCTCCGATGTAGACCGCCGGCAGCACGAGCCAGGCTCCCAGGAGTCGCGTCGCGCATAGAAACGTGAGCGACGAGATCCCGATCACCTCGAGCGCGTCGATCTCGTCCGAGATGCGCATGGCGCCGATCTCGGCGACCAGGCCGGTCCCGACCTTGGCCGACATCATGTAGCCGAAGGCGTAGGGCATGATCTCGCGCAGGTCGCACCACGCCGCGAAAGTGCCGGCGTTCGCAGGCGCGCCAACGCTGCGGCTGAAGTAGGCGCCCTCGATCCCACACTGAAGCCCGAGCAGGAACGCGAGGCCCCAGATCACGATCGCGGAGCCCAGGATCAGGATGCCGGCCTGCCGCAGCGTCTCGCCGAAGAAGCGGAACGCGCGTCCGTCGAAGATCTCCATGACCACGCGCGCGGAGAACTTGGCGATCTCGCCGAACGAGGCGATCCACGCCGTCACTTGATCACCGAGATCTCGGGATGGGTGGCGAGCAGCGTCTGGGTGAAGACGTAGTTGAACGCGAAGATGCCGAGGAACTCGATCACCACGGCCTGATTCACCGCGCGGCCCACGCCTTCAGCCCCGCCCGATGCCGTCATCCCCTTGTAACAGCTGACCACGGCGATGATCGCCCCGAACAGGGTGGTCTTCAGCACGGAGCCCCATAGGTCGGGGATCGACGCGTTGTTGAGCAGGGTGGCGAAGAAGCCCCCCAGCGGCGCGTCGAAGCTGAGCGTCGCCAGGACGCCTCCGGTTATGCCGAAGCAGATGGCGTAGACGTTGAACAGGCCCGTCACGACCATCAGTGCCAGGAAGCGCGGCACGACGAGGTTCTTGATCGGGTCGACGCCGAGCACCTGCAGCGCGTCGAGCTCCTCGCGGATCTTGCGCGCGCCGAGGTCCGCGGTGATCGCGGTGCCGCCGACGCCGGCCAGGATGATCGCCGTGACGCTCGGCCCGAACTCTCGGATCGAGGAGAGCACGAAGAAGCCGCCGAGGCGGTCGATCGCCCCGAACAGGATGAGGAAGTTGCCCGCCTGCAGCCCCGGCGCGCCGTAGCTGACCGCGATCATCGACACGGTGAGCGGCAGCCAGCAGAGCCGCAGCATGAACAGGAACTGCTGCACGAACTCGGTGCCGTACGGGTACGGCGGCCGGACCGCGGAAACCAGCGTCTTGCCGGTCAGGACCATCATGTCGCCCACCTGCTCGAGCATGCTCTTGGTCGGCAGGAAGATCCGATCGGCCGCGGCGCGCACCATCGGCAGTGTGCTATCACAGTAATGGCACAGCTGCAACACTGAGCTGGTACAGCCACACAGTCGGCTATGCTCGCGTGTGATGGGTCCGAAGCTCGATCTGGCGGTCGATCGCCACGCCGACGTTCCGCTCGGCGCCCAGCTGGCCGCCGGCATCCGCGCGGCGCTGCGCGACGGTGCGCTGGCCCCCGGCGACCGGCTTCCCAGCGTGCGCGAGCTGGCCGAGACGGCCGCGGTGAACGTGAACACCGCTCGCGCGGTCTACGCCCGCCTGGAGTCCGAGGGGGTCGTGCGCAGCGAGCAGGGCCGGGGCACCTTCGTGGCCGGTCCGCCGAGTGACGAGGCCGCGACCCGGCGAGAGCTGCGCCGGCAGATCGCCCAGCTCGAGGCGGCGCTGGTGCGCCTCCCCCCTCCCCCGGCTCTGGCAGACGAGCCGCGCCCCGCCGCCAAGACGGCGGGCGCCGCGCTGCTGTCCACCGAGGGCCTCCAGGCGGTGCGGGACGAGCTGCTCGCGCGGCTCGGCGAGCTCGACGCCCAGCGCACCGCCGTGCTCCAGCGTCTGGAACAGCTGGGAGTCGAGGAGCCCGTGGCCGAGACTCCCTCGCGCCGCGGCACGCCGAGCCTGGCCGGCGCCAGGATCAGGTGGGTCGGGGCCTAGCCGCTCCGCGGAACGGCCCGGTCACCTCGTAGATCGCGCCGGGGCCGGGGAGCGTGTCGCTCTTCGGGAAGGCGCGCTGCGAGGAGAAGTACATGCGCGAGCCGGTCGGGTCGAAGGTCACGCCGGTCAGCTCCGAGCCGCGGTGCTGAGGCCCCGTGACCGACAGGAACCTCGACACGCTGCCGTCGCGCTCGATCACGCCGATGTCGATCTCGTCGGTCGCGATGTCCTCGCACACGAACACCTCGCCGGCGCTCGACCCGGTGAGCTGGTCCACGCGCAGGAGCGGCGCGCTCGCCGAGGCGAGCCCGTCGTAGACGACGCGGATGCGCTCGCTTCTGGTGTCGTAGGCGTGCACGCGATCATCCGCGGTGGTCGAGACGTAGAGCACGTGGCCTTCGAGCCAGATGCCCTCGCCGCGCTTGAAGCGAGTGCTGCCGCGGACCTGGCGCCGGGTGCTCGCGCGGGCCGCCGACGGATCGGGCACCTCGACCCACTCGACCGCGCCGCCCCGGGCCACGCGGGCGATCTCGAGCCCCCCGGCCGACAGGTCGGGCCACCGCTCGGGGGTATACCGGTAGAGGCCGCCGTCGATCAGGTCCTCGGTCAGGTAGACACGGCGCTCGCTCGGGTCGACCGCGGCGGCCTCGTGCTTGAAGATCCCCATCGCGGGATGCGCCACGCCGGGCTTGCGCCCGGACGGGTCGCACTCCCACACCTTGCCGTCCTCGACCTCCTCGCAGGAGAGCCAGGTGCCCCACGGCGTGCCGCCTCCGGAGCAGTTCGCGGTCGTGCCGGAGAGGATCCGGTAGGCGTCGCGCACCTCGCCGTCGGCCCCGATGCGCAGCGCCGAGACACCGCCCTGCAGGTTCTCCGAGTTCGAAACCAGCACGAACCCTCCCCCGCGCTCCGGGAAGGTGGCCATGCCGTCGGAGGCGATGTGCCAGCGGTAGCCCGTGCCGGGCACCACCTCCTGCCCGCGGGCGACGATGCGCGAGCGGAACCCCTCGGGCAGGCGCACGCCGTTCTCGTCGGGCGGGCGCCGCGGCCCGTAGCCGAGCGTTCGCTTCAGCGGCCGCGACTCGGCGAAGCCGAACAGCTCGTTCCAGAAGGCCGCTCCGAGCGACACGGCCGCGACCCCTCCCACCCCCAGGCCGATGAACTCGCGTCGCCGCATCCGGGGGTTCAGCGTGCCAGGCCGAGGTGCGCGGAACGGTGAAGAAGGCGCGAAGAACGCGTGAAGGAGGTGTGACTCGGGGCGGGGCGGGCGCTTCGAACGAACAGCAACAATCAAGGGGTAACCCGCCACGGGCACGGCGACCCTCGGGGTTTGTCGAGTTTTGGCCCGTATCTACTGACTTCTCGACATACCCCCCCCGCCGGCGGAACGCCAAGCCGCGGTGGTCCACCCCTTTGTTGCCGCAGTTTTCGCGGGATGCCGCGGCCCGCTACGCCGCGACCGGCAGCTCGTAGCGGCGGCGGATCCCGTACAGCGTGTCCCGCTCGGCGGCCGGGCGGCCGGCGGCCCAGGCCGCGCCGATCAGGTCCTCCGGGTCGAGCCGGACGCCGTGCTCGGACCCCGCCATGCGCGAGATCGACTCCTCCATCAGCGTCCCG
>JAXDIG010000039.1:0-113337 GCA_034664125.1 Thermoleophilaceae bacterium
GGTGGCGGCGCGGCCGAGGTGCCGAAGCTGATCGCGTTCGTCTCGAAGCAGACGGGCCTTTCGCAGGCCGACGTCGTGGCTGCGCTCCAGAAGAACTTCCCGCACACGCTGGCGCTGCTGCAGGCGATTCCGCTGTCGTCGGTGTCGGCGGAGATCCCACCCCTGCTCAAGTTCCTCGAGGGTGCGCTGCACGTCACGGAGCCCCAGCTGCTCGACGCGCTGTCGCAGAACTTCCCGCACCTCACGCAGGCCGTCACCAACCTCCCGGCCGTCACGGCCGCGTGGGACGACACGAAGATCACCGGGACGCGCTTCGACGGCAAGCCCATCAAGACCGTCCCGGACGTCCAGGCGTACTTCAGCTCGGACGTGATCCCTGTGCTGGAGACGCGGCGAGACAACTACTGGAATCTCGTCTCCACCTCGAACATCAACTTCATCGGACCTCTGGTGCTGATCATCGGCATCATCGTGATCCTCTACGGGCTGCTCATGCTGTACCTCGCATGGGGCTTGGACTCGCGCCGCCCGCGCGCGACCGCCAGGCCCGCTGCGGACGCGGTGTAGCACCGCCTGTCGATCCGCCGGGCTCTCGACGACCCGGCGGAACGGGTGGCCTAGCATCAGTGTGGTGGCGCTCGGCGACGTGCAGTCGGCTTTCGCGCAGGCGGCGGCCGAGGATGGGATCGTGCTCGAGAGCCAGTCCTTCGACTGGCTCTGCGAGCAGGGGCACGTCGGGCTCGAGCGCGTCGCGAAGCTCCGGCGCGATCCGGCGCTGGTCGCGCCCGTCACGGCCGCGCTCGAGCAATTGGGCGCGATCTACGGTCGCCTCAAAGGCGACGTCTCGGTGCTGTACGCATCGCGCGAGAACCTGCTGCTCCCCGTCGACCTCGTGCACGAGCCGACCGGAACCGTGATCGAGGTCGACGAGTCGCCTCACTTCACCTCGTTCCGCCTGGCGACCCTCGAGCTGTATCCCGGCGATGCGACGGTCGGGTTCGACGTCGAGGAGCACATGGAGCTGTGCCGCACCTGGTGCTCGACGACCGATGGCCTCTCACGGGGGCTGGCCGCCAAGGGCTTCGGGTTCGGCGGGCTGCAGCGCGAACGGGCGTATCACGATGCGCTCCGTGACCTCGCCACGCCGGCCATGGGCCACCCGCCGCTCGTGCGCGTCGCGGCAGTGGACGGCGACGGGGAAGCCGCCTACCGCTCCAACCGCGGGGCGCTGCTGACACTGCTGGGCGCCTGATTCAGCGCGCCGGCGCTTCGGGCTCTTCGGTCACCGCGACGTTGATGGTGGAACACCGCCCGCAGCGTACGCGGACCTTCTTCGTCATCTGTATCGGTTGCATCGCCACGGCGAGGACGTTGCCGCAGGCGACGCAGACGTAGTCGTCCGGGCCGTTGCCGTGGAAGACGGGCCGGCCCGGGTCCTCCTGGATCGCGGTTCCGCCGTCGAAGGGCACCTCGCCCTCGCGTATCTGTCGCATCGCGATCGTGGCCATCGGACTACATGTTCGTGAGCTTCCCGGTGAAGTCCTTGATCAGCCCGTCCAGCACGCCGACCACGACCCCCTCGCCCATCGAGGCCGCCTTGCCGGTGATCTGGGCGTTGGTGTGGATCGTTCCGCCGCCGTCCGTGAGCTGGAAGACGACCTCGGCGTTGGCGTGTCCCTGACCGCCGGCCTCCTTCGACTTGATGCTCATCACCGCGCGACGGGCGTCGGCGTCCTGCTCGACGATCTCCACGTTGCCCGTGAAGGTCATCGACATGGCTCCCATCTTCACCTTGATCTCGGCCTTGGCGGAGTTGGGACCGGTGCTCTCGAGCACGCTGCCTCCCTCGACGCACGGCACCACGCGCTCGAGGTCGACGATCGCCGCGAAGCTCTCGTCGATCGGCTTCGCGGTGGTGAAGGAATGGTCGAGCTCAACTGCCATGTGTGCGTACTCCTTGTCGAAGGTTGGACGACATCATCCCAATCCTCAGGGGGTGACTGTGTCCGGCTCGGGCGCCGTCTTCTCGACGACTCGGTCGACTCGCGACCCGTCGCCGCCGAGGGCGACCGATGCCCTCGCCGTGACCAGGTGGTAGAGGACCAGCAGCTGGACGAGCGCCAGGGATTCGGAGCGATACAGCTGGGTTCCGATCGTGAACTCTCCGAGGCGCTCCGAACGCAGATGGCTCGCGAAGTGGACCCGGTCCCAGATGGCCTCTTCGATCTGTGCCGCGTAGTCGTGGTCGATGTCGCCCGAGATCAGGAGAGTTCGCTCTCCGTTGCCGTCGAACAGCGTCATCCCGCGGTCCTCCGCGTTGATGTGCGGCGCCACGTCGGGATGGACGAGCCCCTGACGAAGCGTGACCTCGGCGTCGAGGTGGCCTTGATCGCTGCGGTCGCCCGGCCTGAACGAGACGAGGATGTCGGCGTAGCGCTCCTGCGGCCGGATGAAGGCGGCAGAGTCGGGCTCGCGACGGTCCAGCTCCTCGAGCACCTGGTCGGTGGTGTAGCCGCGCCGCGAGCAGTCGCGGTCCACCTTCCACTGGCGGCGCAGGTCCTCGGGCGGCGCAAGGAACACGCGGATGTCGAAGACGTCTCGCAGCGCCTTCGTGTGGTAGGCGAGCAGACCCTCCACCACGGTGAACTGCCGCGGCGTCACGTAGACCGGAGGCGCGAAGGTCCCGTCCTTGTGCTGGTAGACGGGCTTGAGGATCGAGCGTCCCGCGCGCACTTCCTGGAAGTGCTGCTCCATGATGTCGACGTGGTTGCAGTCGGGATCGAGCGGCGTGATGCCGCGATCGGCGCGCTGGGCCCGGTCGTAGCGGTGGTAGTCGTCGGCCGCGATGTGCGTGACGTGCTGCTCGCCGAGCAGCCTCACCAAACCACGCGTGATGGTGGTCTTGCCGGCAGCGGAATCGCCGACGACGCCGAGCATGATGGGACGGGGCATCGCTTCGTCTCCCTTGGCTAGGCCGACGGTTCGTCGTCGAACACCGAGCTGCGCAAGATGTCTTCCGCGTCGATCTCGACCAGGTCGCTGCGCGAGAACGGGCCGCGGCGGTCGAACAGCCGCGCCGCATGCCGCAGACGCGCACGGTCGATCGCATTCCGGATGCTCCGGGCGTTCGCGAAGCGCGGCTGCTCGCGCCTGAGCTCGATGTACTTCAGCAGGGCCGCGCTGGCCTCGGAGCTGAGCTCGTAGTCGCGCTGCTCCACCATCAGGCGCGCGATCTGCATGAGCTCGTCGATGCTGTAGTCGGGGAAGTCGATGTGGTGGGCGACGCGCGAGCCCATCCCCGGATTGGAGCGGAAGAACTCCTCCATCCTGTCCCTGTAGCCGGCCAGCACGACGACGAGATCCTCGCGTTCGGTCTCCATGACCTGCAGCAGTATCTCGATCGCCTCCTGGCCGTAGTCGCGCTCATTCTCTGGACGGTGCAGGTAGTACGCCTCGTCGATGAAGAGCACACCGCCGCGGGCGCGCTTGAGCACCTCCTTGGTCTTCGGCGCTGTGTGGCCGACGTACTGGCCCACGAGGTCGTCCCGCGTCACGGACACGACCCTCGGCTTCTCTATGTAGCCGAGGCGGTGCAGGATCTCGGCCATGCGGAGCGCGACCGTCGTCTTGCCCGTCCCGGGGTGGCCGGTGAAGCTCATGTGCAGGGATGGGCGAGCGGAGTTCAGGCCCTCCTCGCGCCGCAGACGGTCGATCACGAGCAGCGCCGCGATTTCGCGGATGCGCGTCTTCACGGGCCCCAGCGCGACGAGGTCTTCGTCGAGCTGCGCGAGCACCTGCTCGATGTCGCCTACGGCCGTGCTGACCTCCGGCCCCTCCACCGGCTGGAGCTGGGCGTTCATGAGACGGGTCTGACGCGGTTGCCACCACGCCCACCGTTGGAGGTAGACGTGCCGTCCGCCCCGTAGCGGAGGCCATGGGGTGCATCGGCGGCGTAGGGATGCAGGGTGTAGCGGATCTGGCGGTCCGCCTTCTCCTGGCGCTCCAGGCGGAAGCCCGGCTCCTCGGGGGGCCGCCCGACGATGAAGGACAAGGCGGTGGTCTGGCGGCCCAGCGACCGGTCGTACGCCACGACCTTGACGTACTCGTTGGGGCAGGCCTCGCGCGCGGCGCGCACCTCGCGCATGGCGACCCCGACGTCGTCCTCGTCGAGCTCGAACAGCGGCTGGCCCCACATCTCCCACAGGGAGTTGCGCGGGTGCGGGTCGTCGGTGTGCTCCACCATGATCGCCCAGCCGTTGCGCAGCACGTAACGGAGTTGCGCCTCGATCTCGTCGTCGGTGAAGTCGGGGAGGTAGGAGAACGTCCCTTGCGTGATGCGCATGCCGGTCTCCTAGCTCGCGGTCGGGGTGACGGACACGTCGGCCGTGTCGGTGGACGTGTACTCGAAGGTGATGTCCTTCCAGACCTCGAGCGCCGCGTTCAGCTCCGGGCACCCCTTGGCTGCCTGGGCGAGGATGTCGGGGCCCTCGCTGTAGAAGTCGCGGCCCTCGTTGCGCGCCTGGATCATCGCCTCGACGGCGACGCGGTTGGCCGTGGCGCCGGCGGCGATCCCCATCGGATGGCCGATCGTGCCGCCACCGAACTGCAGGATCACGTCCTCGCCGAGGTAGTGCAGCAGCTGATACATCTGGCCGGCGTGGATGCCGCCCGAGGCGACGGGCATGACCGCGGGCATGGAGCCCCAGTCCTGGTCGAAGTAGAGCCCGGTTTCCGGGTTGGCCACGTTGTAGCGCTGGCGCAGCACGTCGTAGTAGCCGCGCACCATGTCCGGATCGCCCTCGAGCTTGCCCACGACGGTGCCCGCGTGGATGTGGTCGACTCCGAGCAGCCGGCACCATTTCGCGATCACCCGGAAGGAGACGCCGTGGGTCTTCTGGCGGGTGAAGGTGCCGTGGCCGGCGCGATGCAGGTGCAGCAGCACCCCGTTCGCGCGCGACCACTTCGACATCGAGGACATCGCCGTGTAGCCGACCGTCAGGTCCATCATGATGATCGGCGAGCCGATCTCCTTGGCGAACTCCGCCCGCTCGTACATGTCCTCCATCGTGGCGGCGGTGACGTTCATGTAGTGGCCCTTCACCTCGCCGGTGCGGCCGGAGGCACGGGAAACGGCCTCTTGGGAGTAGAGGAAGCGGTCGCGCCAGCGCATGAAGGGCTGGGAGTTGATGTTCTCGTCGTCCTTGGTGAAGTCCAGGCCGCCCCGCAGCGCCTCGTAGACCACGCGGCCGTAGTTCTTCGCCGACAGGCCCAGCTTGGGCTTCGTCGTGGCGCCGATCAGCGGACGCCCGAACTTGTCGAGGTACTCGCGTTCCATGACGATGCCGTGCGGGGGGCCCGGGAAGGTCTTGACGTAGTGCAGCGGGATCCGCATGTCCTCCAGGCGCAATGCCTTGAGAGCCTTGAAGCCGAATACGTTGCCGATGATCGACGAGGTGAGGTTCGCGATCGAGCCCTCCTCGAAGAGGTCGATGTCATACGCGATCAGGGCGATGTACTGGCCTGGCGTGCCCGGAACCTCGTCGACCTGGTAGGCCTTGGCCTGGTAGTGCTCGTACTGGGTCAGGCGATCGGTCCAGACGACCGTCCACGTGGCCGTCGACGACTCCCCGGCCACGGCCGCCGCCGCCTCTATCGCGTCGACGCCCTCCTGGGGCGTGATGCGGAAGGCGCACAGGATGTCGGTGTCCTTGGGCTCGTAGTCGGAGTCCCAGAAACCCATCTCGGCGTACGGTGTGACGCCTGCCGTCCAGCGATCGCTCATCTGGCGATCCTACGTCCGAAGACAGAGGTTTTCAACTAAAGATAGGGCGAAAGTCTTTGCAGTTTCTTTATAGGTCGTCCCGCTCGACCGTCGCCAGGCCCGGGCTCGCGGCCGCCAGGCGCGGAACGAACGGGATGACCGACTCCTGCGCGCACCAGTCGATGTCGGCGCCCAGCCCGGCGGCGTTGAGCACGTCGGCATCGGCACCCGCCGCAAGGGCGTCTCGGCCGCATGGATACGCGGACGCGACGGCGTGTGCGACTAGGGCGGAGTCGGACAGCTCGCGCTCGAGCCGCGCGACGATGCGCCCGGCGACGTAGCTGTCCTCGAGCGCCGGGCGCCCGTCGGTGCCCGAGCACAGCAGCTGGACGTCGTCCTCCGCGGCGGCGGCCGCGATCGCCGCTTCGAGATTGAGCAGGCACGCCACGAGCACCACCGGCGACAGTTCGGCGGCGCGAACGATCGCCGGCGCGCCGTTGGTGGTGGCCAGCACGAGCTCGTCGCCACGCGGCGGTTCTGTGTCGGCGGGCGAGTTGCCGAGGTCGAAGCCCGCCGGCCGGAGGCAGTGCCGTTCTCCGGCGAGCACGCGACCGGGCCCCGCGAGCGCGAGTGCGCCGTCCAGTGTCTCGGCGCACAGCACGCGCGCGTAGCCGGAGTGAAGTGCCTGGACGATCGTGGAAGTCGCGCGCAGCACGTCGATCACGATGGTCACGCCGGCTTCCCGCGCGTCGGCGCGGGTGAACGCGACCTCGACCATCGCGGCGGTCAGATCGAGACGCTCGCGACGGCGTACCGCTCGCGCATCTGATCGAGCGACAGCGCTGCGAAGTCCCCTGCGTGACCCGCCTGGCCGAACTGCCGCATGCGCTCGGCCACGACCTCCCGCATGCCGCGGCGCGCCGCTTTCGTGAAGTGGCGCGGATCCCATTCCTCGGGCTGGTCGGCGATCGCCTCGCGCACCGCCGCGGTGATCGCGAGGCGTCCGTCCGTGTCGATGTTGATCTTGCGCACCCCATGCTCGATGCCGCGCCGGATCTGCTCCACCGGCACGCCGAAGCCGGCTCCGATTTGGCCGCCCGCGGCGTTGATCCGCCGCACCAGCTCGGCCGGGACGCTGGACGAGCCGTGCATCACCAGGTGCGTGGTCGGCAGGCGCCGGTGCACCTCTTCGATCAGGTCCATCGCGAGGATGTCACCGTCGGGCTCGCGCGAGAACTTGTAGGCGCCGTGGCTCGTGCCGATGGCCACGGCCAGCGCGTCCAGGCCGGTCTGGGCCACGAACTCGACGGCCTGGTCCGGATCGACGAGGTTCACCTCGCCGGAGCCGACGCCGTCCTCGATGCCGCCGAGCGTCCCGAGCTCGCCCTCGACCGTAACGCCGCGGGCGTGGGCGTACTCGACGACCTCGCGCGTGACCGCGACGTTGTAGTCGAAGTCCGCGGGCGTCTTCGCGTCCTCCATCAGCGAGCCGTCCATCATCACGCTCGTGAAGCCGAGGTCGATGGCGCTGATGCAGGTTTCGGGCGAGTTGCCGTGGTCTTGGTGCAGGACGACCGGGATCTCGGGGTACTCCTCCGCGGCGGCCAGCATCAGGTGCAGTAGGAAACGGTCGCCCGCGTACGCGCGGGCGCCGCGCGACGCTTGAACGATCACGGGGGAGGCCGTCTCGCGAGCGGCCTCCATGATCCCCTGGATCTGCTCCATGTTGTTGACGTTGAAAGCGCCGACGCCGTACCCGCCGGCGGCCGCTTCGTCGAGCACCTGCCGCATCGAAACCAGAGGCATGCGCTCAGCATCGCCTGAGAATGAATTGAGATCAAGCAAAGATTAGGAGGTAACAATGAGTGGCATGTTTATACTTGTGTGACGATATGTCCATCACCCTGACCCAGTTGCGAAGCTTCCTGGCAGTAGTGCGGACCGGGTCCGTGACGGCCGCATCCGACGAGCTCGTGGTCACCCAGCCGTCGATCTCGGCCGCCGTCACGGCGCTCTCGCGAGAACTGGGGACCAATCTGTTGGAGCGTGAAGGGCGCGGCGTCAAGCCCACGCCTTCGGGCATCGCGTTCGCCCCGTTCGCCGCGGACGTCATCGGCCTCTTGGAGAAGGGCCGCCGCGCTGCCCAAGAGGCGGCCACGCGGGCGGAACGCGGGTTGCGGATCGCGGCGGTGACGACGGCCGCCGAGTCGTTCGTCCCCGCGCTCATGCACGCCTTCGCCATGTCTCAGCCGGACACCGGGCTCACGTTGAGTGTCGGGAACCGCGGCCGGGTGTTGGACATGGTGCTGGAGCACGAGGCCGACGTCGCGTTCGGCGGCCGGCCTCCACGCGACGAGCGCATCGACGCTTACGCGTTCCTCACGAACGAGCTCGTCCTCATCACCGCTCCGGGCGATCCGTTGGCGAGCGGCACGAAGGCCGTGCCCTCCGACCTGACCGAGCGCAGCTGGCTGCTTCGCGAGCCGGGGTCGGGCACGCGCACCGCGAACGAGGAGTTCCTCGCGAGTGCCGGCCTGGACGTTCCCACCCTCACCGTCGGGTCCAACGGTGCGATCAAGCAAGCCGCTCGCGCCGGGTTGGGCGTCTCGTTCGTGTCCCGCGATGCCGTCGCCGCCGAGCTCGACGCGAAGCTGCTGGGTGCGATCGCGATCGAGCCGACCCCCCCGCCGCGCCAGTGGCACGTGATGCGCTCCCGCGTCGGCCCGCCGCGCCCGGTGGTGGACGAGTTCTTCGAGTTCGTCAGGACGAGCGCCGCCGGCGGCGACCTGGAAGCGGTCGAGAAGACGCTTCCTCCGGCTGTCTGACGGCCGCTGTCAGGCGCTCTCGGCGAGCGCTTCCGCGGTGTAGCAACGAGCGGTCGGGGCAGACTCCACTCGCACCAGCGTGTCGCGCGTGTAGCCGGCGATGCGGTCGCTGCGCGACGCCACGGCGGCAACACTGCTGTCGATCGCATCGGCGATGCCGCCGAGCTCGGTACGGCAGATGATCAGGCGCGGCTCCCAGTCCGTTGGAGCGGCATCGTTTCGACTTTCGACGACGCACCAGAGCCCGGCCTGCACGATCGCGTCGGCAGCCGCGGGCCACGTTTCGTTAGCCGGCGTCATGCGCCGATGGTCGCAGCCGTGGCGGGCACGGTCCATCGGAATCCGCCGTCCCCCGATAGGTGAAGCTCGATCCCAATTGCGCGACGGGAAATAGAGCAAAGTCGAGGGACGGTATCGAAGAAGCGCTTGCTTTCCGCGGCCGTAGCGCCTAAGCAGTCCACACCGCCGTTCCCTCCCCGAAACGAGGTCCCGATGCACGAGCGCCGAGGTGCGCTGATGGCGACGAGTAGGCATGACGAGCTCGCCCGGCACGTCGGCCACTTCATCGAGTGCTTGACCTACGCCGACGGGAGGGTCGCCCTGGAGTGCGTCATGTGTGCGGAGGTGCTGTACGACGTGACCGAGGAGGCCGCGGTCCCCCCGGAGGAGTGGTCGCCGCGCTACTCGGCGCGCTGAGCCGCGGCTGGGATAGAGAAACGGCTACCCAGTCTCGCGAAGAAGCGATTGCTTTACGCGGCCGCATCTACTTGTATCAATCGGCACTAGCGATGCTTCCCTGATTGAAACGAGGTCCGATGCACGAGCGCCGTCTGCTGTTGGTCGCGAACCGCACCGCAACCAATGCGAAGCTCTGTGAAGCAGTGGCGGATCGGGCACGGCGCGCGCCGCGCGCCGTGCGCGTTCACCTGCTCGTACCGGCGATGCCGCGTGGACTTCACTGGGCGGTGGACCCCGAGGTCGCCGGCCACGAGGAGGCGCGCGGCAGGCTCAAGGCCGCCTTGCCTGGCCTGAGCGCAGCCGCCGGGTCCCCTGTCACCGGTGAGGTCGGCGACGCGGATCCGTTCGCGGCGATCCAGGACGCGCTGTTTCGCGAGCCCTTCGACGAGATCATCATCTCGACGCTTCCGCGTCGCGTCTCGCGCTGGCTGCGGCAGGACCTCCCGAGCAAGACGCGCGCCCTGGGAGTGCCCGTCACTCACGTCGAGGCGGTTTCGGTTCCCGACGAAGTGGCGCTCGCAGGCGACTGGACGCTCACGGCGCGCGGCTGAGCCGGCGAGATCGCCACCAGCGACTCACACGGGAGCGCACCGAAAACGCGACGGCGCCAAGGCCGAGCGGGGCGAAGCTGAGCAGCGTCTCCTCCACGGGCAGGCCCGCGATGTGGGCCAGGATCATCCCGCGACCGGCTCGTGGATGCGGCCCTCGGTGCTGCCCAGCCGCCCGCCCGTCCGTCCGCGCCGAACCGCCACGATCTCGCTCATGATCGACAGCGCCGTCTCCGCCGCGGTCAGCGCGCCGAGATCCAGGCCGATGGGCGCCGCGATGCGTTCCAGCTGCGCCGGCTCGACGCCCGCGGCGAGCAAGCGCTCACGCCGGTGCGCTTGGGCTCGCCGGCTTCCCATCGCCCCGATGTAGCCGGCCGGGGAGGCCAGAGCCGCGATGAGCGCCGCGTCGTCGAGCTTGGGGTCATGGGTGAGCACGGCGATCGCCGCGGCGCGGTCGAGCGGGTCCAGCTGCGCGAGCGCCTCCTGGGGCCATGCGGCCAGTACCTGCTCGGCCGCGGGAAAGCGCTCCGCCGTCGCGAATCGCGTACGCGGGTCCACGACGAAAGCGCGCCAGCCGCCCAGGGCCGCGACGGCCGACAGTTGCGCCGCGAAGTCCACCGCGCCCACGATGACGAGCCGGGGCGGCGGCGCGGCCACGTCGACGAACAGGGTGGCGCCGGCGTGCTCGTGCAGCTCGCTCCGCTCCGACCAGAGCGCCTCACGCGCCAGGGCGAGCGCGGCCGCGTCGAGGTCGGCATCGCCGAGCGTGCCCTCGGGGGGCGCGTCCGCGGCGACCAGCAGCTTGGCGCCGGCCTGCGGGCAGCCGTCGACCGCCGTCACGAGCGCCGCCCGGGCGCCGCTCCGCGCGAGCTCTACGAAGCGAGACTGCAGCCCGGTGACGTAGTGCTCGACCCAGATCGATATCTCACCACCGCACGGCAGCCCGACGTCCCACGCCTCGGAGTCGGCGATCCCGTAGTGCAGCAGCCGCGGCTCGGCGCCCGCGAGCACCTCCTCGGCGACCTCGACGACCGCCCCCTCGACGCACCCGCCCGAAACCGCACCGGCGACCGCGCCGCGCGCGTTGATCGCCATCTTCGTGCCCGCGGGCTGAGGTGCGGACTTCTTCGTCTCGACCACGGTCGCGACGGCGACGCGATCACCGCGCCGCGTCCACGCCTCGATCGCATCGAGAACGCTCGTCATGCGGCCGGATCGGCTTCCACGAGCCGCCGAAGCTAGACCGCTGCGCGCGGCCTGTCCACAGGACTTCCTCTATCGACCCATTGATATTCGGGGTCGCCGCCGGAGGGACACGCTCGAGCTGCGGCGGGTTTGCCGACCCCCCGTGCCGGGGACCAGTAGCGCACAGAACGGGGACGACGCACAGCCCGCGCGGATGTCACGGCGGACCCTCCTATTCAGAAACCAGGAGGTCCGATGGACTCGAAATTCGTGGCGCAGCAGCCTGACCGCACGGAGCAACTGCTCGTCGACGAGCTGAAGGAGGTCGTTGGCGACGAGGCCGTCGAGCGGACTGACCTCGACTTCGAGCGGGCTCGGCAGCGACCGCCGGCTCGCCTTGGCCCGCTGGTGGCTTCGTCGCGGCTGCTGTTGCTCGTGGCCGGCGCGTCGCTGCTCGTGGTGGGCGTGATCGCCTCGTTGGCGCTCGACAACTGGCTCCTGCTCGGAGTGGCCCTGGGCGTCCATGCGCTGCTGGCGGCCGTGGTGGTTGGCAGCGCCCTGCTGCTGTCCACCGGGACCGAGAAGCCCGCTGCCACCACCGAGGCGGCGCTGGAGGAGGCGGGCGTGAGCGATCCGTCGGGCGCCCTCGACGACCTTGTCGAGCAGGTCAACAGCCAGCGGCAGGGCGGTTCGTCTGGGGTGTAGGCCGACCGGCGCTAGCTAGACTCGCGCCGCGATGAAGCCGCTTCGCTCGCTCGCCGCCCTGTTCGCCTGCCTGACCGTGCTCGCGGGGGTCGCCGTGGCCGGGTGCGGCAGCGACGACGGCAGTTCGAGCGGGCTCGGGACCGTGCTCTCCTTCGTCCCCGCCGACACCCCCTTCGCGGTTTCGATCGACACCGATCTCGAGGGCGACCAGTACAAGTCTCTGGACGCCATCCTCAACCGGTTCCCGGGGGCCGACACGATCAAGGCTCTGCTCAAGGCGCGGCTCACCATGGGCCAGGAGGGTGTCGACTTCGACAAGGACATCAAGCCGCTGCTGGGCAACCCGGCGGTGATCAGCGCCACCGACATCACGTCCTTCTTGTCCGACACGGCGGACTCGGGCTTCGTGGCCGCCCTTCAGGTGAAGGACACCGACGCGCTCAACTCGCTGGTCGAGAAGACCAAGGCCAAGAAGCTCGGCGACGCGGCCGGCGCGACGGAGTACCAGGACCAGGACACGTTCTTCGCGGTCAAGGACGACGTGGTCGTGCTGGCCGGCTCCAGGCTGCTGCTCGAGGACGCTCTGAAGCGCGCCGACGGTGGGGACAGCCTCTCCGAGGACGACTTCAACAGCGCCCTGGATGGCCTGCCCGACTCCGCGCTGGCCCGGGTCTACGTGGACGTGCAGGGCCTGCTTGGCCAGGGCGAGGGCGCCAAGGCCGCGCGCAAGATCGCGTGGGTCGACGCGCTGCGCAAGCTGGGCCTGACCGTCTCGGCGCACAAGGACTCGATCGATGTCGAGTTCAACCTGCACACCGACGCTGGCAGCCTGAGCGAGAAGGACCTGCCGCTCGCCTCCGGCGACGAGGCCGCGCAGGTCGTGCAGCGGCCCGGCGAGATCGGCGTCGGACTGCGCGACCCGAACCAGCTCGTCACGTTCTTCGAGTCCGCCCTCCAGGCCGTCGACCCGAACACGTTCGGGGACTACGAGCAGGGCAAGCGCGCGCTGTCGGCGAAGCTCGACCTCGACGTCGACAAGGACCTGATCGCGCAGCTCACGGGCAACCTGTCGGTGTCGGCGACGATCCAGGGGCAGTTCGGCATCCGCGCCGAGGTGAAGGACCCCGCGGCCTTCGCGCAGACCGTCGACAAGGTCGCCAAGGCGCTTCCCGAGTTCGGGTCGGGCCTGGGAGTCGAGGGCGTGCGCCGCAGCGGCGACCTCTACGAGGCGCGGCTATCGGGCGGCGGCACGTTCGTCTTCGGCATGGCCGGCGGCGCGCTGGTCGCCGCCACGGACTCGGCGCGCGCCCATGCGCTCGCCTCGGCCAAGCCGGCCGCCGTGGAAGGCGCCAGCGGGTCCCTTGTCGTCAGGGCCGACGCCCAGGGGATCGCCCGTCAGATCCTGGCGCGGCTCGCGCCTCAGTTCGGACTGCCGGACCCGCTCGTGCCGGTCTTCGCGCGCCCGTTCGACGAGCTGCTCGGCTCGGTCGCCACGACCACCGACGGCATGAAGGGCAAGTTCAGCCTGACGCTGGACTAGTCCCGCTCCACGCCTCCAGCAGCGGCAGCGGGTCGATCGCGTGCCCGCCGGCGTACCACGGGCCGAGCCATACCTCGAAATGGAGGTGCGGCCCCGACGAGCCGCCGGTGCTGCCCACCTCGCCGAGGCGCTCGCCGGTGCGGACGCGCTCGCCCTCCCGCACGACGATCGAGCCGCTGCGCAGGTGCATGAAGACGTAGTCGTAGTCGTCGCCGTCGCCGTGCAGCACGACGTAGTGCCCGGCGGCCCTGGCCTGGTACTGGACGGTCGTCACGACACCGCGGAATGGTGCGACGACGGGCGTGCCGGCAGCCGCGGCGAGATCCTGGCCCTGGTGGCGGTGGCCCCTGCGCTTGGCGCCGAAGCCCGCGTCGGGGCCGCCCCAGTCGAAGGGGCCGGCGATCGGAAAGCGGTGCGGCCCGGGGTCGGAGGCGGTCAGCCGGGCGTTGCGGCGGCGCTTGGGCTTCGGCGCGGGCTTGGCGCCCGGCTGGCCGTACGCGGCTCCGCCGCCGTTGCCATCCTCGCCGTGCTGGGCGGGCGGTGCCGCGATGGCTCCCCCGCCCTCGCCGGGCGCCGCCGCGACAGGCGGCCCCAATGCTGCTGCCGCGGTCAGCACCACGGCGAGAGCGGGGAAGACGCGGCGAAGTCGCATCGCACTCTTCGCATCGGCGCGCCCCGCGGACTCCTGTTCGGTGCAATCGAACTTTCACGCCCCGCCCGTTTGCATCGGCGGAGGGCGGGTAGCGCAGACGGATGCGCCTCCTTCGCCTTCCCTATGCCTTCGTACGCATCCCCGCCGAGCTTGCGCTGGAGCTCGCGAAGCGCTCCGTCTCGGTCGCCTACGGCTTCGTCCGCAGCGACGACGAGCAGGGCGTGACGCTGCGCGAGCCGCCTCGGCCCGAGTACTTCCGGCCGCCTCCGCCTCCGCCTCCCCCTCCGTCCCCGCCGCGGCGGCCCCGGCCGCCGCGCTCCAACGGGCACGTCAGCGAAGAGGCCGTGCTCGTGGCGGAGGTTGCCGAGCAGGGAGCCGAGGATGGCGCCGGGGCGGAGATCCGGGTGGAGGCGCCGTGGCCGGGCTACGACCGCATGACCGCCGCCGAGATCATCGGTCGGCTGCGCGGCGAGACGCCCGAGGTGGGCGCCGCCGTCAGCCTCTACGAGGCTTCCCACAAGGCTCGCCGTTCGGTGCTCGAGGCGGCCGCGCGCAGCATGCGCTGAGGTAAAGCGCAGCCGCGCGGCTCAGCGCGCCGCCATCCGGCTGAGCATCTCGATGGCGCCGCGCTTGTTGAGCGGCTCGTTGAGGTTGCCGCACTTGGGCGACTGCACGCACGACGGGCAGCCCGCCCTGCACCGGCATTCGGAGATCAGCCGCAGGGCGTCGTCGACCAGCCCCTCGAAGCGCTCGTAGCCGACGCGCGTGATGCCCACGCCGCCCGGATGGCCGTCGTAGATGAAGATCGTGGAGCGTCCGGTCTGGCGGTGGAACGCCGTGGACAGTCCGCCGATGTCCCAGCGGTCGCACATCGCGATCAGCGGCAGCACCGCGATCTGGCCGTGCTCCGCAGCGTGCAGCGACCCCTGGAGCACCTCGAGCGGGAACTCCTCGCGCAGCAGCTCGTCGGGCAGCTCGTACCAGAGCGCCTGGGTCACGAACTCGTGCTCGGGCATGTCGAGGGCGAGCAGGTCAACCACCGAGTGGTCCGACACGCGCTTCTTCTGGTAGGCGACCACCTGCTCGGTCACCGACACGATCCCGAACGACAGCTCCACTCCGCAGCACTCGCGCCGCTCGCGCACCTGCTCGATCCAGGTTTCCGACTCCTTCTTCGGCTGGGTGTACCAGTCGCCCTCGAAGGGCCGCACCAGCGCCCGCCGCTGGGCCAGGTCGAGGTCCTCGACCTCGTAGGGCGCGCCCATGTGCAGGTAGACCGCGCCCGGGTGCACGACCGAGTGCGACCGCGCTGCCTCGACCGTGCCGATCAGCTCCCCGCCGACCGCCTCCACGATCGCCACCGAGTCCGGCGACGCGGAGCGCAGCGCGATCTCGGCGGCCGGGTAGCCCGAGCCACGCGGCAGGTAGCGCCCACCGCGCTCGCGCAGCCGGCCCTGCTTCACCAGCCGCTGGGCGTGCTGCTCCCAGCGCTCGCCGAACACGTCCTCGTCCTCGGGCGTGAGCGGCAGCTCGTACGCTGCCGCGGTCAGGTGGGCGAGGTGGATCTCCTCCGACTCGTGGTCGAGGATCGCCCGCTCGACCGGCCGGTCGAGGAACTCGTCGGGATGGCGGCAGAAGAACTGGTCGAGCGCGTCCTCGCCGGCCACGTACATGGCCAGCCCGGCGTCGCGCCGCCCGGCGCGGCCCCACATCTGGCGCAGGCTCGCCACCGTGCCCGGGAACGTGACGCACAGCGCCGCGTCGAGCTCGCCCACGTCGATGCCGAGCTCGAGCGCGTCGGTGGCCACCACGGCCAGCAGGTCGCCGTCGGACAGGCGGCGCTCGATCTCGCGCCGCTGGGTGGGCGTGTAGCCGGCCCGGTAGGGGGCGATGCGCTCGGCGGCGTCCGCGCGGCCCATGTCCTCCAGGCGCAACCGCGCGAAGCGCTGGATCAGCTCCACGCCGCGGCGCGACTTGAGGAAGCAGATCGTGCGCACGTCGCGAGCGACCAGGTCGGCCAGCAGCTTGGCCGCCTCGGACAGGGCGGAGGCGCGCTTGCCGAGCTTCTCGTCCACCAGCGGCGGGTTCCACATCACCACCTGCCGCTCGGCGTGCGGGGCGCCGTCGCGGTCGACGAGCTGCATCTCGAGCCCGGTCAGCCCCTCGCCCAGCTCGCGCGGGTTGGCGATCGTGGCGCTCGTGAGCACGAAGCGCGGCTCGGCGCCGTATGCGCGCGCCAGCCGGCGCAGCCGCCGCAGGACGTTGGCCACGTGCGAGCCGAACACGCCGCGGTAGACGTGCGCCTCGTCCACCACCACCCAGGCGAGGTTGGCCAGCACGTCGCCCCAGTTGCGGTGGTTGGGCAGCACCCCCACGTGCAGCATGTCGGGGTTCGTGAGGATCAGGTTCGAGCGCTGCCGGATCGCGCGGCGCTCCTCGCGCGGGGTGTCGCCGTCGTAGATGGCGTGGCGCAGGAAGCCGCCGCCAAGCTCGGAGAGCTTGCGGGCCTGGTCCTGGGCGAGCGCCTTGGTCGGGTAGAGGTAGAAGGCCCGCGCGGAGGGGTCGGAAGCGAGTGTGTCGAGCACCGGAAGGTTGAAGGCCAGCGACTTGCCGCTGGCGGTCCCGGTCGTGACCATCGTGTGACCGCGCCGGGCGCTCTCCAGGGTGTCGGCCTGATGCGACCAGAGCGCCTCGATCCCGGCGGCGGAAAGCGCTGCGGAGAGCGCCGGATGGAGATCCTCGGGCAGGGGCGTCGTGACCCCCGCCGTCGAGCGCTCGCGGGTGGTCGCGACCACCTCTCCCTCGCCCGCGGTTTCGAGGATCGAGTCCCACGGGTATGGCGTCTGGACACGGCTCACGCCTTGCCATAGTACGAACGCCGTGATCCGCCCCTTCCATCACTCGCAGTTTCGGCACGAGCTGCTGCTGGAGCGCAAGCAGGAGCCGGTCACCGTGGTGCTGCCCACCCGGGAGGTGGCGGACACGATCGGCCCGATCGTGGAACGCCTGTGGTCGCTCGACGGTTTGATCGACCAGGTGCTCGTGGTCGACGCGGCGTCGCAGGACGGCACGGTCGAGATCGCCGCGTCGCTGGGGGCGGACACCTACCAGGAGTCCGAGCTGCTCCCCGAGTTCGGGCAGGTGCTCGGGAAGGGCGACGCGATGTGGCGCGCGCTGGCCGTGGCCGAGGGCGAGCTGATCGTCTACCTCGACTCCGACACGCGCGACTTCTCCCCGCACTTCGCCACGGGGATGCTCGGCCCGTTGATCTGCGAGGAGCCCGACGTGCGCTTCGTGAAGGGCCACTTCCGCAGGCCCTACGCGGCCGTCGAGGGCCAGCCGGGCCCGACCGACGGCGGGCGCGTGACCGAGCTCACGGCCAGGCCGCTGCTGTCGGCCCTCTACCCCGAGCTGGCGGCGTTCGTCCAGCCGCTCGCGGGGGAGGTGGCCGCGCGGCGCTCCTTCTTCGACGAGCTGCCGTTCGCCTCCGGCTACGCGATCGAGACGTCGATGCTGCTGCACGCGCGCGACCTGCTCGGCGGCACGGATGGGATGGCGCAGGTGGATCTGGAGGAGCGCCACAACCGCCACCAGCCGCTGCGGGCGCTCGGCCCGATGGCATACGCGGTGCTGCGCGTGATCCTCGAGCGCCTGCGCGCCGAAGGCCGCCTGGTCGACGACCACGCCCCGCCGCTCCAGACCGCCGACGGGCGGCTGGTCCAGGTGGAGCTCGTGGAAAGGCCGCCGTATGCCACCCTGCGCGCTCGCGCGTAGAGCAGGCTCCAGTGGCGATCCGGTGCGTTTACACAGACCTCGACGGCACGCTCCTCGGTAAGGGGGCGTCGCTCTTCCACACCGCGGAGGGGGAGTTCACCCTGCTCGCGGCACGGGCGCTCGAGGCCTGCCACCGGGCCGGCGCAGAGGTGGTGATCAAGTCCGGGCGCAGGCGCGCCCAGGTGATGGAGGACGCTCGGCTGATGGGCCAGACCGCCTACATCTTCGAGGTCGGGTCCGGCATGGTCATCGACGGCGAGCTCACCTTCCTCACGGGCGACCTCCAGCCGCGCGGCGACGAGACCATCCACGCGCAGATCGAGGAGCTGGGCGCACCGGCGTTGCTGCTGGAGCGCTATGCGGGGCGGCTCGAACCGCACTCGCCGTGGCACGCGAACCGCGAGGTGTCGCACCTGTTTCGCGGCTCGATCGACGTGGACGAGGCGAACGAGCTGCTGGCGGCCGAGGGCCACGCCGCGCTGCGCCTCGTGGACAACGGCACGATCGAGGACGGCCGGCACGCGTTCCACCTGATCCCGGCCGTCTCGTCGAAGGCCGCAGCGGTTGCCGCCCACATGCGCGCGCGCGGATACGCGAGGGAGGAATGCATCGGCGTGGGCGACTCGCGCGAGGACCTCGACGTGGCGCAGGTTGTCGGCCGCTTCTTCCTGGTCGCCAACGCGGACGTCGTTGAAGCGCCCGGGGTGGAGCGCACCGAGTCGGCCATGAGCGAGGGTTTTTACGAGGCCGTGGTCCGCGCAATCGCGGAGTCGCGATAACTCGTAACCGAAGTTACAATCATGGTGTATCAGCAGCCGGGACCGTCGGTCCCAGCACCGCGGCGGTCGCGAGGCCCGAAGCAGCCGGCTCTGCCGGCCGCGCAGGGATTAGCGTTCGTCGCACGGGTGAGGCAGCACGGGCGCTCCGTTTCGGGGCGCCCGTCGCTTTTGCCGGGCCCCTCGGTGGCTTAGGGTCCCGGCATGAGCACGCTCGCGGAAGAGGTCGTCGACGCCATCAACGAGATCTCCGGTGTTCATCCCGGGCACCGCTCGGCGCACGCCAAGGGCACGCTGCTGACCGGCACCTTCACGCCCAACGGCAACGGCAGCGCCCTCACCACCGCGGCGCACCTGCGGGACCAGCCGGTGCGCGTGACCACGCGCTTCTCGAACGGCGGCGGTGACCCCGGCATCCCGGATTACGCCAGGGAGGGCCGCGGGATGGCGGTCAAGTTCTACCTCCCCGACGGCGGCAAGACCGACATCGTCGGGCTCACGCTGCCCTGCTTCTTCGTGCGCACGCCCGAGGACTTCCTGTCCTTCACCCAGGCTCGCAAGGAGCCCGAGCGGCTGATGCCGGACTGGCTCGGGGCCCACCCCGAGGCGCTGCCGGCGATCCAGGCGGCGCTGGGGGCTGACCCGCCGGCCAGCTACGCGACCTGCGCGTACAACTCGATCCACTCCTACCGGTGGCTCGACGAAGGCGGCGGCTCGCGCTTCGTGCGCTACCGCTTCGAGCCCGAGGCCGGGGAGCACACGCTGTCCGGGGAGGAGGCCAAGGCGCTCGGCCGGGACTACCTGCAGGAGGACATCGTCGCGCGCGGCGAGAGCGCGTTTCGCATGCGGGTGATCGTGGCGGCGGAAGAGGACGCGGTCGACGATCCCACTGTGGCCTGGCCGGACGAGCGCGAGAGCGTCGACGTGGGCCGGCTCGTTCTCGAGGGCCCGGAGCTCGAGCGGGAGCGCGACGGGGACGTGCTGGTCTTCGACCCGACCCGCGTCACCGACGGCATCGAGCTCTCCGACGACGCCATCCTGCGCTTCCGCGGGCCGGCCTATTCGGTGTCGGTGGAGCGTCGGATCAGCCCCGCGCCGGCAGGTTGAGCGTCTCCCGCCGGGGCACGCCCTCGCCGAGCTGCTTCTGACGCTCGATCTCGGCGTTCAGCTCGGCGCCGAACAGCAGGGCGACGTTCGTCAACCACAGCCACACCACGAGCACGATCGCGCCCGTGAAGGCTCCGTAGACGGCCCCCACGTCCGCGACCCTCGACAGGTACTCGGAGAACGCGAGCGACGCCAGCAGCCAGAGCAGCACGCCCACGACCGCTCCTGGAGTGACCCAGTGGAAGCCGCGCTGCTTGACGTCCGGGATCACGTAGTAGATCAGCGCGAAGACCAGCATCGCCACGAGCACCGCCCCCGGCCACCGGGCGAAGTTCCAGATCTCGGCGGCGGTCGAGCCCAGGCCGGCGAAGCCGAGCAGGTCACGGGCGAAGTGGCCGCCCACGAACACCATGATCAGGCTGGCCAGCACCAACGCCATCAGCAGGATCGTGAACAGCACGTCGATCGTCTTGCGCCGCAGGAAGCTGCGGCCGGACCCCTCCAGCTCGAACACGACGTTGAGCGCTCGGCGCGCGGCCTCGAGCGCTCCGGTCGTGCCGTAGAGCGCGACCACCACGCTGATCCCCAGGGCGGTCGCCGCCGTGCCCTTGCTCTGGAGCGCGCGCCGGAGCGAGCTGTCGATGGGATCCACCACCGACGCGGGGGCGACGTCGCGCAGGTAGTTGATGATCGCGTTGTAGGTGTCGGGGTACTGGCCCAGCAGGCCGAGCAGCGACAGCGCCAGCAGCACCGCGGGGAACAGCGACATCAGCGCGTAATAGGTGAGCGCTGCCGCGTGCTGGGTCATCTGGTCGTCGTAGAACGCCTTCGCAGAGCGCCAGATGACCGTGGCGGCGCGCCTCACGAGTCGACCAAGGCGCGGCCTGCCTGCTCCAGCTCCTCCAGCGTGGTGGCCTCCCGCAGCGAGGCGAAGTCGAGGATGCGCTGCGAGAACGCGTCCAGTTCGATCCTGCCGACGATCCCGTGACAGGGCACGCCGGCCTGGCGGCAGCGGGTGGCGACCTCGCCCACCAGCTTGCCCTGCAGCGTCTGCTCGTCGATGCGCCCCTCCCCGGTCACGACGAAGGCCGAGGCGCGCATGCGCTCGTCGAAGCCGAGCGCGTTGAGGACGAAGGCGGGGCCGTCGTGGAGGCGCGCGCCGTGCTGGGCCCACAGGCCGCCGGAGAGCCCGCCGGCGCAGCCGGTCATCGGCTCGCCGCGCGGGTCGCGCTCGAACGTGCCGGCCAGCCGGTCCAGGCGCTGCTCGAGCTTGCGCACGAGCGCCGCGTCCGCGCCCTTCTGCGGGCCGAACACGCGTGGCGCGTCCTCGAACGGCGTACGCACGTCGCACAGGATGTCCATCTCGACGGTCGTCCCGGCCTCCTCGAGCGCCGCCAGCGCTCCCGCTCCGCCGTCAGTGGTGGCGGAGCCGCCGACCGTCACGATCACGCGCTCCGCGCCGGCCTCGACCGCGGCGACGATCAGCTCGCCGGTCCCCCGCGTGGACGCCGCCCAGGCGTCGCGCTGCTCCTCGGCCACCAGCCCCAGGCCGCTCGCCCGGGCCATCTCCACGATGCCCGTGCGCCCGGCGTCGATGAGGGCGAAGGCGGCGTCCATCGGACGGCCGAGCGGATCGGTGACCCGCACCGTGGTCAGCTCGCCCGCGAGCGTCGACAGCAGGGCGTCGATCGTCCCCTCCCCGCCGTCGGCCACGGGCAGCTCCTGCGCCTCGCGACCCGCGGCGCGCAGGCCGCGCGCTATCGCGGCCGCCACCTCGCGCGCGGAGAACGTGCCCTTGAAGGAGTCCGGCGCGACCAGCGCCGGCAGCTCAGCCAAGGGCGTCGCGGAACGCCTGCTCCGCCTCGTCGCCGTGCACCGCGAAGACGATGCGCTCGAGGCCGCCCTCGTGGCGCCGGGCGACGCCGACCATCAGGCGGGCCGCCTCGTCGAGCGCAAAGCCGCCGACGCCGGTGCCGAAGGCGACCAGCGCCAGCGAACGGCAATCCAGCTGCTCGGCCCGGGCCAGCGTGGAGCGCGTCGCGTTCTCGATGGTCTGAGCGGAGGTGGGGCCGCCCAGCTCCATGGTGGCCGCGTGGATGACCCAACGGGCGGGCATGTCGCCGGCGGTCGTCTCGACCGCCTCGCCCAGCCCGATCGGGGCGCGCTCGTCCGACTCCCGCTGGACCGCCGGCCCGCCCGCGCGCGAGATCGCCCCGGCCACGCCGCCACCGTGGCGCAGCTGCGTGTTCGCGGCGTTGGCGATGGCGTCGACGTCGAGCTGCGTGACGTCCCCAGCGATGACTTCCAGCTCCGGCACCGGTCATATGCTGACGAAATGGAACGCGACCAGGTCATCTTGGAGCTCGACGGGCACGAGGTTAAGTTCTCGAACCCGGACAAGGTCTTCTTCGGTGAGCGCGGCCACACCAAGTTCGACCTCCTGGAGTACTACCTCGCCGTGGCGGACCCGCTGCTCGCTCACATGCGCGACCGGCCCACGTCGATGAAGCGCTTTCCCAACGGCGCCGACGGCGACTTCTTCTTCCAGAAGCGCGTGCCCAAGAGCGCGCCCGACTGGGTCCAGCAGCTCGAGGTGTCGTTCCCGAGCGGGCGGACCGCCAACTACCTGACGCTGCAGGACCGCGCCCACATCGCCTGGGGGCTGAACCTCGGCGTGATCGATTGGAACCCGTGGCCGGTGCGGCGCCCGGACGCCGACCACCCCGACGAGCTGCGCGTGGACCTCGACCCCACGCCCGGCTCCTCGGACTGGGGCGACGTGCGGCGCGTGGCGCTGTGCGTGCGCGAGGTGCTCGAGGAGCACGGGCTGACCGGCTTCCCGAAGACCTCGGGCTCGCGCGGCATCCACGTCTACGCGCACATCGAGCAGCGTTGGGACTTCACCGCGGTGCGCCGCGCCGCCCTGGCGCTGGCGCGGGAGGTGGAGCGGCGCATGCCGGGCAAGGCCACCTCGAAGTGGTGGAAGGAGGAGCGCGTGGGCGTCTTCCTCGACTACAACCAGAACGCGCGCGACCGTACGATCGCCTCGGCCTACTCGGTGCGGCCGGTGCCGGACGCGCGCGTGTCCGCGCCGCTCGAGTGGGACGAGGTGCCGGATGCCGAGCTGGGGGACTTCACGCTCGAGACGGTACCCGCGCGCCTGCTCGAAAAGGGGGACCCGAGCGCGGGCCTTCACGAGTCGGCGGGCAGCCTCGATGCGCTGCACGAGCTGGCCGCCCGCGACGAGGCCGAGGGGCTCGGCGACGCGCCCTGGCCGCCGCACTTCGGCAAGCAGAGGGGCGAGCCGAAGCGGGTGCAGCCGTCACGCGCGAAGAAGGAGTGACATGCGGGGGGGCGCGCCCCCCGGGCCCCCGTGGAGCGTCGGCCGGTGGGGGCCCGCCGGGCTGAGCGCTCCGGCGCTTGCGAACGGCAGCAATAAGGGGGGGTGGGCCCCGAACGTCAGGTATAGCCCCCGTTTCGGGGCCCACCCTCCGGCCGGCCGCCTTTATTGCCGCAGTTAGCCGGCCCGAACCCCGGGGCGGGCGGCCGGGGCCTATCGGCGCGCGCGACCTGGCCGCGAACCCGGCCGGGCGCGCCTTCCTGCAGCGGCGCCTGGGCGAGAGCTCAGCGTCTGACGCGGAGCGTCTTGCTGGCCAGCGGCGAGCGGTTGCCGGTGGCGTCGCGAGCGCGCATGTTCACGCGCACCGACACCTTGCGCCGGCGCTTCAGCGCGTTCTTCAGCGCGCGCCGCGACTTGGTGGTGAGCAGCACCTTCAAGCGGACGCGGTGCACGCCGTCCACCGGCTTCCCAACCCGGCGCAGGCGGTACTCGCGCTTGCCTACGCGCACCCTGCCGCCGGCCACGATCGAGCAGGCCTCGCTGCAGCGTACGTAGGCCACGGCTCCGCGCAGGCGCAGCACGCGCTGGCGGCTCTTGACCCTCGTGCGCAGGACCGGCGCGATCGTGTCGACCGCCGCGGGCGGGATCCCGACGTCGAGGCGCAGGACCTTGCCCAGCAGCGAGGCCAGGCTCTGAGCGTCGCCTTCCGGGTCGCCCTGCGTGCCGCCGTCGCCGGTGGACAGGTAGAGGCGACCGTCCGGGCCGAACAGCAGCTGACCGCCGTTGTGGTTCATGGCCGCGTCGTGCTGGATCGTGAGCAGCGGCCGGCGCGTGCCCGGGTCGGCGCGGTCGGGACCGTCGGCCGTGCGGCGGAACTCGTCCAGCTGGAGGTCGTTGCCCTTGTCGGTGTAGAAGGCGAAGACGCGGCCGCTGGTCGCGTAGTCAGGCGCGACGGCGAACGCCAGCAGCCCCTGCTCGCCGGTGGTCGACACCAGCGACTTGATGTCGAGGAAGTCGCTCACCTGGCCGCCGGTGCGCACCTTGATCGTGCCGGTCTTCTCGACGATGAACAGCCGCTCGGTGTCGCCGGGCGCCGCCGCCACGGCAACCGGCTGTGTGAACATGCCGATGCTCGTCAGGGCGAGCGCCGCGCCGTTCTGGGTGAGGCGGTAGACCGGTCCGCTCAGCGTCGTCGCGTAGAGGTGGCCGGTGCCGTCCTCGCCGAACCCGGACAGCGTGGGGGCGCTCACGCCCAGGCCGGTGGCGGAGCCGTTGGACTCCAGCCGGTAGATGCCCGTGTTGAACTTGCCGAACAGGTAGCGCCCGGCGAACCCCGGCAGGTCCGGGTCGCGCACCACGTAGCCGCCGATCACGACATCGGGGCCGCTCGCGTACGTGTGGACCGGGGGGAAGTAGTTGGACGGGGTGCAGCCGCTCTCCACGGCGTTGCCGGAGAAGCAGTTCCAGCCCAGGTTCGCGCCGCGGATGCCGGCGGCGGGCAGCTGCGTGACCTCCTCGAAGTCGTTGCCGGAGGCGCTGCCGCCCACGTCGCCGATCCACATGTCGCCGGTCAGGCGGTCGAACGACCAGCGGTAGGGGTTGCGCATCCCGTAGACGTAGATCTCGCCGCGCGCGCCGGGCGTGCTCACGAACGGGTTGTCGGGCGGCACCTGGTACTGCGCATGAGCCGCGGGCGCCAGCGCGCCGGCGAGCACAAGCAGCGTCATCGTCAGTCCCGCAACTGATCGGTACGGCATTCTCGAGGTTCCTTGTCGGTTCGCCAGCGCAGGAACTTCGCCCCGTGCCGGATGCGCTGGCCGGTGATGTGGTCGAAGGCTATCTCGCAAACGAGCTCCGGGCGCAGGCCCTCCCAGACCAGCTCCTCGTCCGACTTCCAGCGGCTCGGCTCGCCGGAGCCGCGCTCGTGGGTGCGGTGGGGCTCGAGCAACTCGAGCAGCTCGCGCTTCTGCTTGGCGCGGAAGCTGGACGTATGGCCGATCACGTGCAGCTCCCCGTCGTCGTCGTACATGCCGAGGATCAGGGAGCCGACGGTGCCGGGCTCCTTGCCGAAGCGGAAGGCGGCCACCACGGCGTCGGCGGTCCTCACCCGCTTGACCTTGACCATGCCGACCCGCTCGCCCGGGCGGTATGGCGCGGACGCCTGCTTGGCGATCACCCCTTCGCCGGTGCCGGCGAGCCACTGCCCCGCGGACTCGGGGTCGGCGGTCGCCGGAGTCAGCTCGACGGGGTCCGTCACCAGGGCGGCGAGCCGCTCACGCCGCTCCGTGTAGGGCAGCTCCAGCAGCGTGTCGTCGCCCTCGGCGAGCAGGTCGAAGGCCACCAGCTGCGCCGGCGTCTCCTTGGCCAGCCGCTCCACGCGCGAGGCGGCCGGGTGGATGCGCTGCGAGAGCAGGTCGAACTCCTGGATGCCGTCGACGGTGACCACCATCTCACCGTCGAGCACGTACCTCGGCACGGGCAGCGCCAGCGCCTGCTCCACGATCTCCGGGAAGTAGCGGTTCATCGGCTTGCCGTTGCGGCTCTGCAGCTGCACGTCGTCGCCGTCGCGGAACACGATCGTCCGGAAGCCGTCCCACTTGGGCTCGTAGCACCAGTCGTCGCCGGTGGGCAGCTCGCGCGCGCTCTTGGCCAGCTGGGGCTGAACCGGAGGAGAGAGCGGCAGGGTCACGGCGCGGCGCTCCGGTTCATGATCCGCCGCAGCAGGACGTCCGCCAACGCCGGCTTCAGCCCGTGCGCGATGCGCAGCAGGCGGACGGACGAGGGATGGAAGACCTCGCGCTTGTCCTTCTCCACGCCCTCCAGGACCGCCTGTGCGAGCGGCTCCGGCGGGACGCCGCGCTCGAGCTTGTACCAGTCCGGCATGCGGTCCTTCTCGTGATCGTGCAGCGAGCTGCGGATCTGGCCGGGGTAGACCATCGTCAGGCCCACGCCGGTGCCCTTGAGCTCGTGCCGCAGCGCCTCGCCCAACCCGCGCTGGGCGGCCTTGGTCGCGCCGTAGGCCGCCGCTCCGGGGAACGAGCGGATCCCGGCCCCGGAGGACACGATCACCACGTGACCGCGGCGGCGCTCGAGCATGCCCGGGAGCGCCGCCTTGACCGTGTAGACGGTGCCGAGCCAGTTGACCCGCGTGAGCTCCTCGATCAGCTCCGTCGGCATCTCCGTGAAGGGCAGGTAGTGCGCGATCCCGGCGTTGGCCACGAGCACGTCTATCTGCCCGAAGCTCTCCAGCGCGCGCGCGATCGACTCGCGGTCGGCCACGTCGCCCGCCGGCTCGCCCAAGCGCGACACGCGTCCCACCGCGCATCCGCGGCTTTCGAAGGCGTCGGCGATCGCGGCGCCGATGCCGCGCGAGGCGCCGGTCACGACCACACGGGTGTCGGGCCCGATCTGCACAGCGGGCCACTCTAGTCGGGCGTTAGGATCAGCCGATGTCCCACGACCAGGCCACCGTCGCCGAGGAGGAGTACCTCCAGATCATCTACTGGCTCCAAGAGGCGGGCCTGCCGATCACGGGCGCCAACATCGCGCGCGCCATGCAGGTGTCCGCGCCCACCGTGCACGAGATGATCGGGCGGCTCGAGGGCGACGGCTACGTGACGCGAGCCGCGGACAAGAGCCTGAGCTTCACCGACAGCGGCCGCGAGCACGCCTCCGGGATCGTCCGCCGCCACCGCCTGATCGAGCGCTTCCTGACCGATGTCTTCGACATCCCCTGGGACCAGGTCCACGAGGAAGCGGAGCGGCTGGAGCACTGGATGTCGCCGGTGGTCGAGGAGCGCATGCTGCGCGCCATCGGCGACGCCAAGACCTGCCCGCACGGCCACCCGATCTTCGAAGGCGAGCGCGAGCAGGGCGTGCCGCTGGCCGACGTCGAGGAGGGCGCCACCGTGCGCATCCTGCGCTTCGAGAACGAGGCGGAGGACCTGCTGCACTACCTCAAGGACACGGGCCTGCACCCGGGCCTAAAGGGCAAGCTGAGCCAGTCAGGCGACGACGAGATCGTCATCGAGCAGGCAGACGGCTCCGCCCACTCGATCACGCGCAGCGTGGCCGAGACGGTTTCCGTGGTCGCCGAGCCCTCGCCGCCCGTGCGGGTGGCGCTGCCCGACCAGCTGGTGCTCGGCAAGGAGCGCTACGGCCGCTAGCGCGGCTGCCACGCCGGGTCGTACGACGCGACGAAGCCGCCGCCGTCGCCGATCTGCGTCGGGGCGATCTCACGCGTGATGGGGCGGCCGGTGAGGCGCCGCTTGCGTACGGGCAGGTCGAAGCCGTCGAAGGCGAGCCAGCGACCGTCCGGGGACCACGCGGGGTTCGACAGGTACGCGTTCGAGCCGACTCGCCGCAGTCCCCCGCCGCCGGCGTTGACGATGTAGATGCGGCCGGTGGACCCGGCGAAGGTGAGGTTGGGTGAGGGCCGGATCAGCACCACCCGCCGGCCGTTCGGCGACCAGTCGGGCGAAACCCCGGAGGTCACGAAGCGCCGGTGACGGCCGTTGGGGTCGGCGCGGTAGACGTTCCCGTCGCGCACGTAGGCGATCTCGTTGCGCGACGACCACACCGGGTCGGCCGCGTCGTACACGATCACCCGGGCGCCGCCGCCGTCCAGCCGCCTGACATAGACGTCGGTGGTGCCCCGCTCGTTGGCGCCGCTGAAGACGATCCGCCTGCCGTCCGGCGCGAAGGCGGGATTGCCGTCATCCGCCGTGGTCGCCGGGAGCAGCGTGAGGTCGGAGCCGTCGGCGTCGATCACCGCCAGCCGCTCCCCGGTGTCTACCACGAGGCGCCGGCCGTCGGGGGAGTACGAGGGCGCGTCGTAGGTCGTGCCCGTGCAGTCCCCGCCGCTCGGTACGGAGTCCGTCAGCTGGCACTCGAGCAGCACGGCCGGCTCGTCCGCTCTCTTCGCCCCCGGCCCGGCGGCGTACAGCCCTCGGGTGTCGACGATCGGTTGCTGGTCGCCGCTGCTCCCGTTCGAGATGAAGGCGATCGCGCCGTTGTGGCCCGGGAAGGTCGCATGGGCCGGAGCGGCCCCGGCGAGCAGCGCCAGCGCGATCGAGAGCGCCAGTCCCACGCGCCGGTTAGCCGGAGCCATGCGAGTCAAACACCGTCGACGTCTCAGGGTTGCGCTGCGTTAGCGCGACCGGCGCTGCGCGAACGCGCGCAGCGCCGCCTTGGCGTCCTCCTCGGCGAACAGGCGCACGCCGTGGTCGGTTTCTCGGTCCATGGCCTCTCCGAGCAGCGCGCCGAAGCGCTCGTTGAGCATCGCCTTGGTTGCCGCCACCGCGGCCCGCGACGTTTGGGAGAACACCTGGGTCCAGTGCTCGATGCGCGCGTCCAGCTCCTCCGGGGCCACGAGCTCCGTGGCGAAGCCGTGCTCACGGGCCCAGGCGGCGTCGCGGGGCTCGCCGCTCAGCAGCAGCTCGCGCGCGGCGCTCTCCCCGAGCACCTCCGGCAACAGCAGCGTGCCCGCGTTGCTCGCCACCAGGCCGATGCCGACCTCGGGCGTCATCAGCAGCACGCGCTCGGTGCAGAGGCGCAGGTCGCAGCTCGCCGCGAACTCCAGCGCGCCGCCGACGCAGACGCCGTCGACCGCGGCGATCGCCGGCACCGGCGCGGCGAGGACCACCCGGGTGAGGCGCTGGAAGCCCTCGATGGTCGCCGCCCACGCGGCCGAGTCGGCCTCGATCGCCGCGTGCAGGTCGTCGCCGGCGGAGAAGTGCCCGCCCGCCCCGCGCAGCACGATGCAGCGCACCTCCGGATCCGCGCCCGCGGCCTCGATGGCGTCGGCGATCGCCGTCATGGTCGCCAGGTCCCAGGCGTTGCGGCGCGCCTGGCGATCCCAGGTGATCAGCCGGGCGGTGCCCAGCGGAGCGGTCGTGACTGTCATGTGGTGCTCTCCCTCCTGAGGGTTTCCACCGCCGCGGGCAGCGCGTCCCCGCGCGCCGTCCGGTGGACGATGCGGGTCTTGTGCTCCGCCACGGGCAGCGAGCCGGGCGCCAGGCGCGTCACGGCGAACCGTGCCCCGAGCCCCGCGTGCAGGCGGTCCTCGACGCCGTTCAGGTCGACCTGCGGCGGCGCCTCCACGTACACGCACAGAGGCGGGACGATCGGATCGCCTTCGGCCACCACGCAGTGGCGCCCCAGCCGCGGCTCGGCCGCCAGCACCGCGCCGATCGCCTGCGGGTAGACGTTCACGGCCTGCACGCGCAGCATGTCGTCACGGCGGCCGTCGATCCGGATGCGCGGCTCGGTCCGACCGCACGCGCACGGCTCCGTCCACACCCGTGCCAGGTCACCCGAGCGGTAGCGCAGCAGCGGTGAGGCCTCACGGCGCAGGTGGGTCCACACCAGCTCGCCGGCGGCGCCGTCCTCGAGCTCGACCGAAGCGCCGCTGTCCGGGTCGACCAGCTCGAGCACCGCGTGGCCGTCGACCGTGAGGTGCAGGCCCTCGCCCTCGCCGCAGGCCCCGCCCATGGTCGACCACACGTCGCTCATCCCGAACGTGTCGGCAAGCGTGGCTCCCCAGGCCTCCTCGATCTCCTGACGTACGGCGGCGAGCCCCGCGCCGGGCTCGCCGGCCGTGACGATGTGGCGCAGCCCCAGCTCACGTGGCTCGATGCCCGCCTCGCGCGCGCGGCCGGCGAGATACGCCGGGAAGGAGAGCGTGCCGAAGATCGCCGTGATCCGCAGGAGCGGGATCAGCTCCAGCAGCCGGCGCGACTGGCCGGTCCCGACCGGGACGACCGTGGCGCCGCTGGCCTCCAGCGCCATGTGGTCGGCGATGCCGCCCGCGTAGAGCGCGTAGTTGAGGCAGTGGGCGACCACGTCGTCGGGTCGCAGCCCGGCGATCTGGAACGCCTCCCCGCCGACGGCGCTGTTGGCTTCGTGGTCGGCCTGGGTGAAGCCCACCGCGACCGGCTCGCCGGTGGTGCCCGAGGTCACGTGCACGCGCACCAGGCTCTCGGGGGGCGCGCACAGGTGCGGGCCGAAGGGCGGCTCGCGCCGCTGGCCGTCGCGCAGGTCGTCCTTGGTCGTGAACGGCAGGCGCGGAAGGTCGGCGGCGCCGCGAACGTGCTCGCGCAGCCCGCGCAACCGCTCCGCGTAGAAGGAGCTGGACGCCTCCAGGTACCGCAGCTGGTCCGCGAGGGCGCTCACTTGCGCGCCGGCAGCTCCCCGGCGGCCGCCAGCCCGAGCGTGGCGTCCACCGTGCGGCCGTACGCCTCGATCGCCACGCGCAGGTCGGCCTCAGGCGTGTCCTCCTCCTTGGTGTGCGACACCGGCGGCGAGGACGACGAGAAGATCATCACGGTCGGCAGCAGGCGCGCCATCTCGGCGGCGTCGTGCAGCGGACCGCTCGGGATCGCGGTGTCCCTGCCGCCCGCCTCTACGACGGCCTGGCGAGCCAGGCCGATCAGGCGGTCGTCGAAGGGGATCGGAGGGATCGACCAGATGTACCGCAGCTCCACCTCGCAGCCCTGGTCGGCGGCGGCCCGCTCGCAGGCCTCGCGCGCCTCGGCGAGCATCGCGGCGAGGCCGTCGGGGTCGAGGTGGCGCTGGTCGAGCAGCATCTCGGTCCGGCCGGGGACGGCGGTCACGACGCCCGGCTCGCTGGTCGCCCCGCCGATCGTGCAGACACCCTCGTGGCGGATGCCGACCTCCTTGATCGCCAGCGCCGCCTGCGACGTCGCCATGAACGAGTCGCGGCGCAGCGCCATCGGCGTGGCGCCGGCGTGCGCGGTCTGGCCGGTGAAGGCCGCGACGTGGCGCTCGACCCCGAAGGTGCCCAGCACCGCCGCCGCGGGCTCCCCGCGGCTCTCCAGCACGGGCCCCTGCTCGATGTGCAGCTCGATGTACGCCCGCGCTCCGCGCAGCCGGGCGCCCGACTCGTGGGCGCGCTCCAGGTCCACGTCGTAGCGGGCGACCACCTCCTCGAGGCGCTCGCCGTCGCGGCTGCGTAGGTCGCGGACCTCGTCCACGTCGAGCGTGCCGGCGCACGCGGACGAGCCGAACAGGCTGCGCCCGAAGCGCGCCCCCTCCTCGTCGGCCCAGTCCACCAGCCGCAGGCCGACCTCGGGCCGCCCGGCGCCGGCCTGGGTGCGCAGCGCCTCGACAGCGGCGAACACGCCCAGCGCGCCGTCCAGCCAGCCGCCGGCCGGCACCGAGTCCACGTGCGAGCCGACGACCACGAAGCCCTCCTGCTCGCCCGCGAGCTCGGCCCAGAGGTTGCCCGCGGCGTCGACCTGGATCTCGACCGGCAGCTCCTCGACCCGCGACCGCAGGAACTCGCGGGCGCGTGCCCACTCGTCGGTCCAGCAGACCCGGCGTGCGCCGTCCGGCCCGCCGGTGAGGCGCGCGAGCTCGCGCAGGTCCTCGAGGACGCGGTCGGCGTCCATCACGGTGCCACGGGAGCCGCGGCCCCGAGCGAGCGGGGCACGAACTGCCCGTGGCCCGGCTGGGTCCGGATCTCGCCGCGGTCGTACACCAGCTCGCCGCGACAGAACGTGTGGCGCACGCTGCCGGTGGAGCTCTGGCCGTCGAAGAGGTCGTAGTCGACGTTCATGTGCGATGTCCGCGTGGAGAACTGGAAGGGCGTCGCGGGGTCGAACACCACCAGGTCGGCGTCCTTGCCCGGCGCGATCCCGCCCTTGCGGGCCAGGCCGAAGCGCCGGGCGATCGCGGTGGAGGTCATGTCGACCAGCTGCTCGGGCGTGATCCGCCCGCTCCCCACACCGAGGTCCCACAGCTTCACCAGCCGGTGCTGGATCATCGCCAGGCCGTTGGGGATCTTGGAGAAGTCGTCGCGGCCGAGGGCCTTCTGCTCGCTGTTGAACGGGCAGTGGTCGGTCGACACGCTCTCCAGCACGCCCCGGCGAAGCGCTCCCCACAGCAGCTCCTGGTTGCGCGCCTCGCGCAGCGGCGGGGAGCACACGTACCGGGCTCCCTCGAAGTCGGGGCGCTCGAGGTCCTCGACGGTGTTGGTCAGGTACTGCAGGCAGGTTTCGCCCGACACCTTCACGCCGCGCGCCTGACCGGTGGCGATCTCGTCGGCCGCCAGCCCGCACGTCACGTGCACGATGTAGACGTCCGCGCCGGCGAGCTCCGCCAGGCGGACCGAGCGGTGGGTGGCCTCCGCCTCGAGCGCCTCCGGCCGCGTTCGCGCGTGGTAGATCGGGTCGGTCTGACCGGCGGCGAGGGCGCGCTCCACGAGCACGTCGATCGCCCAGCCGTTCTCGGCGTGCACCATCGTGAGCGCCCCGAGGTCGCGGGTGGACTCGAGCACCCGCAGGAACAGGTCGTCGGTGACCATCAGCACGCCCTTGTAGGCGAGGAAGACCTTGAACGTGCAGATGCCCTCCTCGACCATCGGCTCCATGTCCGCGAACGTGCCCTCGTCGGCCTGGGTGATCGCGATGTGGAAGCCGTAGTCGACGTGCGCGGCGCCGGCCGCCCGCTCCGTCCACTCCTCGAGCGACGAGCGCAGCCCGCCCGGGTGCTGCTGGATCACGAAGTCGACGATGCAGGTGGTGCCGCCGGCGGCCGCGGCGCGCGTGCCGGTGTCGTAGTCGTCGATCGACTGGGTGCCGCCGAACGGCATCGCCATGTGGGTGTGGTTGTCGATCAGCCCCGGAAGGACGTAGCACCCGCTGGCGTCGATCACCTCGGCGTCCACGTCGCCGAGCGCGCCGACGGCGGCGATCTCCTCGCCGTCCACGAGCACGTCCGCGACGGAGGACTGGGTGGCGGTCACGACTGTGCCGCCCCGGACGAGCTTTCTCATGCTGCACCTCCAGTCACGCCGGCGAAGCGCGGGATGATCTCGCGGCCGTAGGTTTCGAGCGTCGCCTCCTGGCCCTCCGTCATGAGGTAGATGTTGAACTGGTCCACCCCGATCGACTCCAGTTCCGCAAGCTTCTCGCTCGCCTGGTCAGGGGTGCCGAGCACGCAGAAGCGGTCGCAGATCTCGTCGCTCACGAACGCGCCGTGCTTGGCCCCGACGCGGGAGTGCTCGTCGTAGTCGTAGTTCGTCTGTGCCGGCACGTAGTCGGTCAGCGCCTTGGGCACGACCGAGCCGTCGGCGCCGTAGCGGCCGATCAGATCCCGGACGTGGTTCGAGACCATCGCCGGGAACCAGCGCACCTGCTCTCGAGCGGCCGCGAGGTCGTCGGAGATGTGGCTGGGCGCGCAGACGATGCACTTGAGCCGCGACGGGTCGCGGCCGGCCTCCTCGGCGGCCTTCCGGGCCGTGCCCATCGTCCACTGGATGATGTCCGGATCGGCGAGCTGGATGATCACGCCGTCTCCCAGGCGCCCGGCGATGGCCAGCACCCGGGGACCGTAGCCGGCCACGTGCATCTCGATCGGCGGGAGCTCCGGACGCACCCAGGACAGCTGGATCTCGGTGTCGTTCCACGCGACCTTCTCGCCGTTCATGAACGGCTTGATCATGCGCAGGGCGTCCTCGAACGGCGCGACCCGCACGGGCGGCTGGTTGATGTAGCGACGCGCCGAGTCGCCGCGGCCGATTCCCATCACCATGCGGCCATTCGAGATGTCCTGGAGCGTCGCGTAGGCGCTCGCGACCACCGTCGGATCGCGCGTGCCCGGGTTCGTGACCATGTGCCCGAGCTTGATCCGCTCGGTCGCCGCCGCCGCCAGGGCGAGAGTGGGGGTCGACTCCTGCCACAGGACGTGCGAGTCGTAGGTCCAGCCGTACTCGAAACCGTGGCCCTCCGCCAGCTGAAGCAGCTCGATCAGGCGCTGATAGGGCGGGTCCGGCAGGACGGTGACGCCGAAGGTGAGGGCCATCGCGACAAGGTAACGGCTACCCCATCGCCGCCCGCTTGCGCTGGCGCAGGTCGAAGTAGAGCAGCGTCGAGTACAGCGCTCCGAAGGGCTGCGTGACCGTGCTGGCCACGATCTGGCCGATCAGGGCCCAGACGGCGCGGTCGGCCCTGTCCGCCGCCGCCGTGAAGGGAGCGCTCAGCACGACCGCCACCAGCAGCGCCGCCACGTTGACCAGGAGGATCAGCCCCAGCGTGCGCCACCAGGAGCCCTCCACGAGCCGGCCGCTCGCGCGCAGCGCGCCCGCGCCGTGCGCGCCCTCGAGCACCACCGCCTGCGGCACGAAGTACCAGCGCACGAACAGGTAGATGCCCGGCACGATCAGCACCGCGCCCAGCAGGATCCCGAGCGCCGCCAGCAGGACCGCGAAGAAGATCGGGCTGAACGACTCGAAGCCCTTGACCAGCGCCTCGCGGGCCCTGGGCGACCCGCCGGCGGCCACCGACTGCAGCGCGTACACGCAGATCGCGGTGATCAGCGGCGCGACCACCAGGTACGACACCGCGGCGGGGATGGCCGCCTCGGCGAAGCCGGGCGAGCTGTCGTAGCCGGACGTGAGCTGCGCCATCCCCACTCCGTTCACGATCAGCTCGGAGGGCACCACCACCAGCGCGCCGAGCGCGAGGAAGGTCCAGAAGTGCCGGATGTAGACGACCAGCGAGTCGCGCAGGAGCGCGCCCGCGTCACGCGGGCGCTCGAGCTCGATCACGCACGCGCGGGGGCGGGGAGCTCCCGGTACGCCTCGGCGATGCGCGCTACGGCCTCCTCGATCTGGTCGGGCGGCACGGCGGAGTAGGCGAGGCGCAGCGAGCTGTCGCCACCCTCGATCATGAACGCGCTGCCCTGCTCGAACAGCACGCCCCGCTCCGCGGACCGGCGCGCCAGGTCGGCCACGTCGGTCCCCTCGGGCAGATCGACCCAGAGGAAGTAGCCCCCTTCCGGGGTCACGTAGCGAGCGTCGGGGAGGTGCCTGTCGAGCGCGGCGCTGGTGGCGTCGCGCCGCTCCCGCAGCGCCGCCTTCACGGTGGCGATCGACTGGTCGATCGCGCCCGAGTGGCAGAACTCGGCGACGATCGCCTGCGCCACCATGTTCGGCGAGATGTACGTCTCCGTGGCGCGCTTGCGCACGGCCGCGATCAGCTCCTCGGCTCCCACCAGGTAGCCGACGCGGATGCCGGGGGCCACGGTCTTCGAGAAGGAGGAGGCGTACACCACGGCATCGCCGCCCTCGTCCAGCTCGAGCATCGTGGGGTGCTGCTCGCCCTCGAAGCGCAACGCCACGTACGGGTCGTCCTCGAAGATCGTGAAGCCGTACTCGCGGGCCAGCGCCAGCAAGCGGTGGCGCTTCTCGAGCGACAGAGTGCACCCGGCCGGGTTCTGGAAGTTGGGGATGATGTGGGCGAGCGTCGGTCGCGCGCCCTCTTCGAGCGCGGCCTCGAGCGCGCCCACGTCGATCCCGTCAGCCTGCAGCGGGATCGCGAGCAGCTCGGCGCCGAGCTTGGTCAGCGACAGCAGCGTGCGGTCGTAGGTCGGCGCCTCGATCACGACCACGTCGCCGGGCTCCACGAGCTCCTGGAACAGGAAGGCGTCCGCCTGCATCGAGCCGTTCGTGGCCAGCAGCTGCTTGGGGTGAACGGAGTGCTTGGCCGACAGCCACTCGAGCAGTCGCGGGTAGCCCGCCGAGGTGCCGTAGGCGAGCGCGCCGCCGGGGTCGCGCTCGAGCGCTCCCTGCGCGGCGGCGCGCAGGTCGTCGACGGCGATGATGTCGAGCGACGGCGCGCCGCGCGAGAGCGAGATGTTGGTGAGCTCGGCCACGGCCGCCAAGATAGCTGTTGTTGCGGAAGCGGCGGGCTTGGCCCGCGAATAGGGCTCAGCCGCGCTCGAATGCGCCGCGCATGGCGGCGCTGAGGAAGTCCACCACCAGGGTGAGCACGATCACCGCGGCGAGGACCGTGGTCACGCCCGCGTAGTCGAAGGCCGCGATCCGCTCCGCCAGCAGCACGCCGAGGCCGCCCGCCCCGACCACTCCCACCACCACGGTTTCGCGAATCGCCACCTCCCAGCGGTACAGCCCGTAGGCGAGGAAGCGGGTAGCCAAGCCGGGAACCGTGCCGTAGAGGAAGGCCTGCGCCGGGGTGGCGCCGCCGGCCTCGAGCGCTTGAAGAGCGCGATCGTCGAAGTTCTCGACCGCCTCCGCCATCAGCCGGCCGAGGATCCCCAGGTTGTAGAGGCCGAGCGCGACCGCCCCCGGCAGGACTCCGGGGAACAGCACCAGCAGCAGCAGGAAGGCGCTGACCGGTGGCGGGACCGCTCTGAGAAAGAGCAGGAACGAGCGGCTGACCAGGGCGAGCACGCCCGCGCGCGCCTTTCGCAGCGGGGATCCACGGATGCGCGCCGCCGCCGCGGCGGGGAACGCGAGCGCCGCGCCGCCGGTGAACGCGATGGCGATCGCGATTACCGACATGGCCATCGTGTCCACGGACGCCTCGGCCACGAGTTGCAGCGTGCCGCCTCCGAGATCGGGTGGCCAGGCGCCAGCCAGCGCGTCGCCGAAGAGGTCGCGCGCGCGGCCGGCGAAGACGGTCAGGGGGTCGAGGTCCACCTGCCACGCCGACAGCGGGACCATGAGGGCCGCGCCCACGACGGACGCCGCGAGCACGCGGTCGCGGCCCTGGCGGGCGCGCCGCGCCCTCATGCGCACGACCGTGCTCCACAGATCCGCCGCGCCGCTGAGGAGGATGAGGGCGTAGAGCAGCGTCCACATCTCCTCGTAGCGCAGCGCCTGGAAGCTCAGCGCCAGCTGGAAGCCGAGTCCCCCCGCACCCACCAGGCCGAGGATGGCCGCGCCGCGGATCGCGCACTCGAAGCGGTAGAAGCTGTACGAGGCGAGGTCCGGAAGGGTCGCGGGAAGCAGCGAGTAGAGCAGCGCGGCGGGCCGCCTCGTGCCCGAGGCGGTCAGCGCGGCGAACGGTGCGCGCGGCGCCTCGTCGAGGATCTCGGCGAACACCTTGGCGGTGACGGCGCCGTAGGGGATCCCGATCGCGAGCACCGCCACCATCGGATCGAGGCCGAGCACGCTGAGGAGCAGGAGCCCCCACACGACCTCGTGGATCCCGCGCGGCACCACGAGCAGCGCGCGGACGAGGAGCCACCCGGCGGTGGAGCGGCGGCGACCGGACCCGCTCGAGGAGCGCCACATCGCCTCCGCGATCGCCGCCCCGCCTACGAGCCCGATCACCAGGCTGAGCGCCGTGCCCAGCACGGCGTAGGAGAGCGTCACGACGCTCGCGTCCCAGGTGAGGTCCAGGAAGTCGGAGTCCAGCCGCGGATGCAGCGCCGCGGCGAAGAAGTTGCCCAGCTGCGGCAGCCCGTCCGCGTTCACCGTCTCCTCGCGGCCCACTCCGGCCAGGACGAGCGAACCGGCTATTGCCACCACCCATGCGGCGCCCCAGACCCGCCGTCGCAGGGAGAACCCGGTGCTTGCCCGCCACGGCTCGAGGCGCGCGGCCTCGACCGGCCCCGCCCGCGCGAGCCTCATTCGATCCGGCGGTCGATTGCGTACAGCTCCTCGATCGCGTCCTCAGACAGGCGCTCCGGCGGCCCGTCGAATGCCACGCGCCCGTCGCGCAGCGCCACGATGCGGTCGAAGCGCCCCAGCGCCACGGGCAGGTCGTGCAGGCTCACGACGAGCGTCGTGCCGGCCTCCGCGCTGAGCGCGAGCATCAGCTTCACCACGTCAGCGGCCCGCGCGGGGTCGATGCTCGCGATCGGCTCGTCGGCGAGGATCGCCACCGGCTCCTGGGCGAGCACGCGCGCGATCGCAACCCGCTGCTGCTGGCCTCCCGAGAGGCCGTCGGTGCGCGCGTAGAGCTTGTCCTCGAGGCCCACCCGCGAAAGTGCCCTGCGGGCCACATCGACCTCCCGCGGAGCGAGCAGGGACAGCGCGGCTCGCCACAGCGACCAGCTTCCGAGACGCCCGGCGTTCACGTTGTGGACCACTCGCAGCTGGCCCACGAGGTCGAACTGCTGGCGCACGGTGCCGAGCCGGCGCTGCACTGCGCGCCGCTCGCGCGGCGAGGCGCGGGCCAGGTCGGAGCCCAGCACCAGGACCTGGCCCTCGGCCGGGGCGAGGCTGCCGTTGAGCAGCCCGATCAGGCTCGTCTTGCCGGCACCGCTCGGCCCGATCAACGCCACTCGCTCGCCGCGCTCGATCCGCAGGTCGACCGCCTCGAGCGCACGCAGCGCGCCGTAGCGGATGCCGCCGCCGCGCACCTCGAACATCGGAGCCGGGCTCGACACCGGACGCGCTACTCGAGCAGGCCGGTTTCCCGGCCGGCACGCTCGGTCACCGCGTGGTCGCCTTCACGTGTACCGATGAACCGTTTCGCCCCGAACAGGTCGAGGATCTTCCTGTCATCGGGATCGCTTGCCTTCAGACCCAGCAGCGTTCGCCTGACCCGGTCCGTGAACCCCTTCCCGAAGCGCTCGTCGGCGTCGGGCCGGATCACCCACTGGTAGTCCGGGTACGGGGGCGACCGCCACACGACGCCGACCTTCGCGGAGTCGACGGTGCCCTTCGCCTCCCGGTCCAGCCAGACCTGCTCGTTCAGCGCCCCGGCGTCGTAGGTCCCCGCCTGCACCAGATCGATCGTCTTGTCGTGCGAGCCGGAGAAGCCCGGCTTGCCCTTGAAGTCGTCCAGCGCGACGCCCGCCCTGGCGAGGAAGTACTGCGGCATCAGCCGGCCCGAGGTCGACGACTCGCTGCCGAACGTGAACGTGTGTCCCTTCAGGGTCGCTAGCCCGCTCGCGTCGTTGATCGGGGCGATGCCCCTGTCCTTGTTGGCGATCACGACCGTGTGGAACGCGGCGTCGATGTCCCGCTGGGCGATCGGGGTGGCGCCCTTGACCTGCTGCTGTGCCTGGACGCTCGTGAGCCCGCCGAACCACACCAGGTCCAGATCGCCCACCTTGAAGGCGGTGACCGCCGCCGGGTAGTCGGTGACCGCCTTGTAGGCCACCTTGACCCCAAGCTCGCGGGAGAGGCGATCCGCGACGGTGCCGTACAGGCGCTGAAGCTCCTGGGGATCCTGATCGGGGATCGCTCCGATGTTGAGGGTCGGCTTGGAGCCCGCGCTACCGCCGCCGCCCGCGTCGTCGCCTCCGCAGGCGGAGACGAGGAACGCGGCGCTCATGATGAGCGCCGCCACGAGGCGGGGCGTCCGGGCACGACCTGCACGAGCGTGCATGTGACGACGTCCTTTCGGCTTGGAGGTAGTCCAGGCATTGCCCCGACCGGGCAATCCCGTTGGGCGCTCACCGATGTCGCACGGCGATCACCCCCTCCTCCAAGCAGACGTCGACCACGGGCGAAGGGTATGCCCTCCGCGCGGCGGCTCTAATAGAAGACCTCCGCCGATCCATAGACGATCGCGGCCGACATCGGGCCGAGAGACGATCGACCCCCGCCGCGGTCTACGGCGTATTCACTTCAGGCTTGAGTATCGGACACACGAAGCCGTAGACGGGGTGCGGCTGGAACGCCGACGAGTCGGCCGTCGGGCTGCCGAACCACTCGTTGCGGACCGGCGCCCTCACCTTCCTGCCGGTCAGGCCGCCGCGGTCGATCTTGAGCACGTCGACGCCGCGATAGACGTCGGCGGTGTAGGCGATCTCACCGTTACGGTCGGTCGGCGACCAGTAGGCCGCCCACGTGGACCCGTTGGCGGGGATGTAGTAGCCGACCTGGGTGATGTCCCTCGGCCTGCGGTAGTCGAGGAAGCGCACCCCCTGCTCGTACCACCCGACCGCCGCGACCCCGTCCTTGGCGTCGAACCAGTGCGACGAGCAGTTCACGGTCACCGGCGCCTTCGAGTCCACCGCTCCGCTGGTGAACATGCCGTTCAGCTCCGTCTCCCACGTGCCGAGCGGCGTGATCGCGCCCCTGCTCAGCCGCGAGAGATCCCAGGTCTCGAACTTGCCCTGGCCGCGGCAGCCGCCGGGCGGAACCTCGTCGGTGTCGATGTAGTCCTCTTCGGTGACGAGCAGCGTGTTCCCGCGCCGCTGCGAGTTGTGGAGGATGAAGTCGTTGTAGGGCGAGGGGTTCGCGCCGGCCGCGCCGGTCGTGCCGAGCAGCTGAGGGGCGAGCGGATTGGAGGTCAGGCGGTAGCCGGCCGCGCCACCGCCGCCGACGTTCCACACCGTGCCGGTACTGTCGAGCTCGGTGTCGTGCGTCACCCTGAACGCCGGGCTGTTCGAGGCGGCCGACTCGAACTTGCCGAGCGACCTGGGCGCGCTCGGGAGGGTCAGGTCGACGACCTCGACGTGGTCGCCGCCGTCGACCCATGTCAGGGAGCAGTCGGACTTGACGAAGTTGGCGATGTGGCCCGAGCCGCGGCCGCTGCCGGTGAGGCCGAGCGGGAGGATCGCGCTGATGACCGGTGCGGTCGGGTTCGCGATGCTGACCACGTACATGATCGACCCGAGGTCCTTGGCTTCGCGGTCGTTGACGACGATCAACGTGTTCCCGCACAGGTCCACGTCCTCGTTCTCGAAGTGGGGCAGGGCGAGAGCTCCGACGAGCTTCGGCGAGTCGGCCTTCGCGATGTCGAGCACCGTGATGCCGGCCCAGCCGCTCACGTAGGCGTAGTGACCCTTGAAGTTCATGCCGGCGGCGGTGCCCGGGACGTTCCCCAGGACGTGCACGTTGCTCGACGTGGCGAGAGGCGGCGGAGCCGGGACCTGCCCCGCAGCCGGGACCGCGTTCCACATGGCCACAGCCCCAGCCATCGCAAGCAGCGACATGAGGCGTCCGACTCGCCGACCCCGGTTCTGCATGAGCCCCCCTGTTCGCATCACCCACACCCCGCGCGAAAGCACGCCAAGCCATTACCCGACGGCGGCGGTTCCTGAACCCCTAGTGCGCTTGCGGCGCCCGCTACGCCATGTGGATCTGGACGTCGTCCGCGACGCTGCCGAGCAGCGTGTAGTCGCACCGGGTTTCTTGGAGCAGGGAGCCGGGCACGAACTCGTTCACCGGTCCATGGGCGACCAGGCGGGCGATGAAGCCCTGCCACGAGACGCCGCCCCCGAGGTCGCCGTCGAGCCAGAACGAACGGTGGCGGGCGCCGAGCACCTCGCGCGGCCCGATCGTCGCCGCTTTCGGGGGCACCCACGACCAGTCGCCGCCGAACGAGTGCAGCGCGTTCTGCATAACGGTCATCGGGTGCAGCTCGACGATCCGGGCGCCGGCCTGCTTGTAGGCGTCCATGTCGCCTTCGAACTCATGTCCCAGCTGAGGCTCCCAAAAAGCGATGTGCCCGCTCCATCCGATCCCGCCGTAGCAGACGTCGGCGCCGCCGCGCTCCTCGATCCGCCGGGAGTAGTCGCCGATCGTGTCGTGGCTGGGGAAGTGGATCTGCGACTCCGGCGGACGCAGCTCGGCGTCGATGCGCCCGAAGAACTGCTCCTGCATCGCCCGCGCGAACGATCCCGGCCACGTGGCCGGTGCGGTCCGCCCGTCCTGGTCGGCGTACTCGTCCATGTTGAACGTATGCACGTGCCCCAGCGAGAGCCGCTCCTCGTTGATGCTGCGGGCTGCGAGGGCGTACTGCGGCATGGGCCCGACGGGGAGGATCAGCGTGAGTTCGCGGCCCTCCTCGCGCGCTGTCCGTATGCGGCCGACCAGGTCGTCCGCGAACGCCGTGTAGAAGGCGGCCGGCTCCTCCTCCAGGCGGATTCGGAAGTCGGGGTTCGGGTGGTCTGCGACGCGTTCGCGCGGGATCGCGCGAACGCGCGCGCATGCCTCGGCGTCACGGAAGCTGATGAACGGGGCGAGGTCGTACCGGAAGGACATGAGGCCCCGCGTCGTCAGTCGCTAGCGATTCTCCGGGCAGTAGCGCTCATACGCGCCGACGCACACGTCGTCCCACGACGCGAAGTCGTCGGCGATGACCGTATCGCCGATGTTGCGCTTGCGGATCGTCTGCGGCTTGAGCAGGATCGTGGGCACCTTCCGCTTCTTGTTGTCGACCTTGGCGTTGAGGCCTGTGGGCTGCTCGCCGCGAGCCAGCTGCACGGCCAGCTTGGCGGCCTTGGTCGCCTGGTCCTTGATCGAGAAGTACACCGTGAAGGTCTGCTCGCCGGCCAGGATGTGCTGGAGCGCCTCGATCGTGGCGTCCAGGCCGCTGGTCGGGATTATCGCGAGCTTGCGGGACTTGCGCGCCGCGATCGTCGCGTTCGCGAGCGTGTCGTTGGCCGCAAGCGTGCCGTCGAAGTCCTCGCTGGAGGCCTGCAGCATCTGCTCGTAGATTGTCAGCGCCTTCTGGCCGTCCCAGTTCGGCACGGCCTGCTCGGCCGCGACGTCGATGTTCTTGCCCTTGCTCCGGAGGATCTCGGTGTTGCCCTTCTTGAGATCGGTGGCGAACGAGTCCGTGGGGGCCCCGTAGAGGATCGCGATCCGCGGGGAATCCTTGCCCTTGAGGTCCTCGATCAGCCCCTCGGCCTGTAGCCGCCCGGCCTCGGTCGCGTCGCCCGAGACGTAGTAGTCGGCGTTGCCGCCGACGGTCAGGCGGTCGTAGTCGATCATCGCCACGCCCTGCGACTTGGCGTCGTCGATGATCGCCGCGCCGCTACCCGGATCGAGGTTGACGAGGAGGATGACCTTGGCGCCCGACGTAATCGCCTGCTCGGCCTGGTTGCGCTGGGTCGCGGGGTCGCCCTCGGCGTTGCTGATGATGTAGTCGTCGCTCGAGAGGCCGGCGGCCTTGAACCCCTGCTGGAAGAAGCGCCGGTCCGCCGTCTCCCACCGGTCCGAAGACTTCGAATCGGGGAGGAGGACCGCGATCTTGCCACTGAGCTTGCTGCCGGACGTGCCTCCGCCGTCGGAGTTGTCGTCGCCTCCGCACGACCCCATCCCGAGAGCCAGCACGGCCGCCGCGATCGCCGCGGTCAATCGCCTCGTACTCATCCCCTCGAACCTCCTCTTTCGACCGCGGACGGTTGCGGACTGTTCCTAACAGTCCCGACGGGCGCGGTCAACTCAAGCGTCGCTCAGCCGAGCGGTTGCAGCCGTGTCCGCTCGACGCGGCCGAGCTTGCGGCGGAGCCGCTTGTACTGGCGCTGCTGCTCGCGAGTGCGCTTGTGGCCCTTGAAGGCGAGGTTGATGCGCTCCAGCGGGTCCGTCTTCAGGTCGTACATCTCCCACTGGTCGGGCACCTCGCCGTCGGCGTCGTAGTACCGGGCGAGCTTGTAGCGCTGCTCGTGGATGCTGACGATGTGGTTCGGCGCCTGCGGGTACGGGCCGCGTGCCTGCCCGGACTGCCAGTCGTCGTATGTGAAGACGGTGTAGTCCTGTGACGGCTTGGGTGAGCGGCTCAGGATCTCGTCCGAGTAGTCGACCCCCTGCCAGGAGTCGCGGGCGGCGGCCGGTGCGTCGACGAGGCTCGCGAGCGTCGGCAGGAAGTCGACGTGCGAGACGAGCGAGTCGGTCGTCTTGGGCTTCTTGAAGAGGCGGGGATTCGAGTAGACCAGCGGGACGCGGGTCGCCTCCTCGTAGAAGTTGAAGTTCTTCTGCCGCATCCCGCCGTGAGCGGTGCCCATCTCACCGTGATCGGCGGTCGCGATCACCAGCGTGTTCTCGAGCAGGCCCGACTCCGCGAGCGTGTCGAGGATCTTCACCAGGTAGGCGTCCGATGCCTTCATCAGGTTGCCGTAGAAGTTCAGGTAGTTGCGCTTCATCTGCCGGGTCGGGATCGGTCCGCTGGCGCCGAACAGCCGCAGGAACTGCTTCTGCACCGACGGCTTGGTCGAGAGGTCCTCGTTCACCGTCGCCGGCGGCTCGAGCTCCCCCTGGAGCCACGAGCTGTCATAGCCGCCGCTCGTGTAGCTCTTCGGGTAGAAGAGCACGTCGTGCGGGTTGACCAGGGAGACGACCATGAAGAACGGCTGGCTCTGCGCGGCCGCCGACCCGAGGTACTGAACCGCGCCCTCGGTGCCGGCCTCCGGCGTGCCCTGCGAGTTCATGAAGCGGCCGTCGTTGTCGTAGATCCCGCCCCCCTCCTCCGGGACGTCCTGGTTGGCTCCCGCGTCCGGCGGATCCCAGCGGGTGAAGCCGTACTGGTTGACGTCGGAAGGGACCCACGTCGAGCCGTTCGCCGGCTTGTTGCAGTGGAACTTGCCCTTGTACACCGGCGTGTAGCCCGCCGCGGCCACCACGGTCGCGGGATTCTTGAAGGTGGTGGCCAGCTCGACCTGCGGGTACTGCGACGCGGGCATGTCGGTTTCGAGCGTGTACTTGACGCCGTGCTGGGCCGGGAAGTAGCCGGACATCAGCGTCGAGCGCGCCGGCGAGCACATGCACGCGTTGGTGAACGCGTTCTCGAACGTCAGGCCGTGCTGCTGCAGGCGAGTCAGGCCGGGCATGTTGCGCTTGGCCCAGCCGCGCGGGAAGTGCTGGATCGCGCGCTGCTGGTCGGTGATGAAGAGGAGCACGTTCATGCCGGCCACCTCGCGGTCCGGCAGCGCCCGGCGCCGCGTCCGCGCCGCGGCGGCGTGCTCGCCGAGCAGGAGTCCAGGTGCGGCAACCGCCGCGGTTTTCAGCAGGTCGGCGCGAGTGATCCCGTGCCGCTCGGCGCCGCCTTCGGGCTGGTTCATGTCAGATCCCTTCATCTCGCCCGCTTGAAGACGCCGACGGCATTGCTCGCGAACGCCGCCGAGTAGAGGTGCCTGCCGTCCGGGCTGACGGCCACCGAGCTGACTTCCCGCAGCGCCCGTCCGGGCGTGCAGTCCCGCGCCGCGTTCGTGGTCACGCAGCCGGCGCGGCCCGCCTTCTGGATCAGGCCGCCCGTCGCGCTGCGGTTGAAGACGTCGACGGCGCCCGACTTGAACGCTGCCGCGTAGACGCTCGCGCCGTCGGAAGAGACGGCGAGTCCCTCGGGCGCGCTGAGCGCCCGGCCGAGCGAGCAGCCGACGGCGAACACGTAGATGACGCATGCCGAGGTGCCGGTCTGCTGCGTGAGCTGGCCGGTCGAGGCCGTGCGATCGAACGTCGTCAGGCTGTTGCTCGCGAGCGACGTCACGTAGACGTTGTCGTCGCCGGGGCTGACCGCCACGGCGTTCGCGCCGGCGAGCTGCGTGCCGGTCGTGCAGCCGGCGATCGGGCTGTCGACGATGCAGCCGGTGCCGTCCGTGGCCTGCGTCAGCGCTCCGGTGGTCGGGTTGCGCGTGAGCACGCCGACCGCGTTGCTGACCGCGGTCGCGACGTACACGTTGTTGCCGTCGGCGCTGATCGCCATGCCCTCCGGAGCGACCAGCGCGAGGCCGGTTGCGCAGCCGTCGGCTGGCGTGTCGACGATGCAGCCCGTGGTGTCGGATGGCTGGCTCAGAGCGCCGCTGGAGTCGCGGTCGAACACCGCGACCGCGTTGCCGACGAAGGCGCCCACGTAGACGTTGTCGCCGTCGGGACTGACGGTCACGACGTCCGGACCGTCGAGCGCGCGTCCGGTGGCGCAGCCGGGGGTGGTCCTGTTGGCCACGCAGCCGCTCGCGCCGCGGGCCTGGGTGAGCGCACCGGTCGAGCGGTTGCGGCGAAAGGTGGTGACGGCGTCGCTGATGACGGAGGTCGCGTAGACGTTCTTCCCATTGGGGCTGACGGTCACCGAGTTGGGGCCGTTGAGCCCGCGGGACTTGGCGCAGCCGCCGGCGCCCTTGGCGGCGACGCAGCCGGCGGCGCCCGAGCCCTGGGTCAGCTTGCCGGTGCGCGCGTCGCGCCTGAAGATGGCGATCGCGTCGCTGCTGGAGGAGGCGACGTAGACGTTCTTTCCGTCTCGGCTGATCGCGACGGCGCTGGAGCCGAGGAACGGGGCGGGGCCACGTAGGGCTCGCACGGATTCGCATCCGGGCAGGGGCTTGGAGCGGTCGACCAGGCACCCGCTCGTCCCGTGCAACTGCGTGAGCGTTCCCGGGGCCGTGGGCGCACCGACTGCCGGTGCCGCGAGGGCGAGCTGAGAGAGGGTGAGGACTCCCCCGAGGATGGCGAGCACGAGCAAGATCGAGGAGCGTAAGCGCAAGAGGTGCTCACCGGCATCGGCCCATTGGCGGGTATTTCGCGTCGATGGCCCCAAATGGAGGGAACATCCGTCCAGAATGGGTCGCTCGGGGGGGGGGGGCCCGGGAGGGGCCTTTTGGGCGGGGGTCCGGGGGCTCGCGCGCTCCTGCGTCCGGTCGTGTCGGTCGACACGGACAAGGCCGCCGAGCGGTGCTGCCTTGGTAGCGATTACCGCGCAGCCACGGCCGCGCTCCCGGAGCCCTCGCCCCCTCCGGCGTACCGGGTGTCGTCGAGGATCGGGGACGGCTTGAAGCCCTTGACGATGAGGTAGATCGTGATCGACACCTCGAAGACGATCTCCGGGATTGAGAAAAGGAAGTGCGCCCCGGCTTGCTCGTAGGCGCCGAACAGCACGGCGATCGCCGACGCGAAGATCAGGGGCCCCCCGATCAGGCCGAACATCGCTATCCACCTCGGCACAAGGCCGGACCGGTAGAACAGGTAGCCGAGCAACAGCCCGTTCACACCGACGCAGAAGCCGGGGCCGAGCAGGAACGTCCAGTCGTGGATGGCGACCAGCGACTTGCCGGCAACGGTAAGTGAGCCGGCATCCGCGCCGGCTCCCGCGAAGTCCTCCCGCAACGTCACGACCGAAAGCAGGCTGATCAGGCCGACGACGATGACGACGGACTCGACGACACGACTGGCGACGTAGCTGAGCGCAAGCGTCTCGCTCTGCCGCTTGACGATGGGCCACAGCACGACCGCGGTGCCGATGTTGGTGATGGCGAGGAAGATCTCGCAGAGTGCGCCCAGCTGGACGCGCGTGTCGGCGCCGTCACCGAGGATGTAGTTGGCGTCGTTGAGGACCGGGTCGTAGAGGAGCAGCCCCGCGATCGAGGTGACGAAGGTCAGGGCGAACAACACGCCGAAGATGCGTGCGCGCTGCTGCTGCTCCCGCGACGGCGTTGGCATACAGGCTCCTAGCGGTTGGAGGTCGCGGGCCGTTACGGGTCGGCAGGCCAGCGCCGGGGCCGGCAACGGGAGTCGCAAAGGAAACGCCGCCGCGTTCTCGCACGGAGCGCGAAGCGACCCTACAGGAAGCGCGTGCCCACTTCTGGGGGACGCCGCTTCCCCGGCTGGTCGGGATTGGGAGCGGTACGGCGGCGGCCCCCGACCGCCCTTGGACGCCAGCTTTGTGCTGAGTAGTCAAGACGGCTTGCGCTCTCGCCCGCACCTATGGGAGTGTGCGCCGATGCAGGAGCTCATCCCGATTCTGGGGGGTGCTGCCTTCGGCGCCGTGGCCGCCGGTCTTCCCTCGCGCTACATGAGGCCGGGCTTCGTGCTCGCGTTCTGCCTCGTCGTCGGCGCGACCGCGAGCCTCGTCAGCGGTGAGATCGGCGAGTCGCCGCTGTTCGTGCTCTGGGACACCACGCAGTGTGTTCTCGCCTTCCTCGCTACGCGAATCGCGGTCCGGCTCCTCGCCGGCAGGGGCGTCGGGCGACGAGGGCGCCACGAGATGCCGTGAGCGAGCCGGGAGACAGCTACTCCGCGTCGGGCGACGGGGAGTACGACGACAAGCCGGCGCTGCGCATGGGCGCGTTCTTCGCGACCCGGCCGCGCGGTCTCTACGGACCCGGTGTCGCCGCCAAGCGGCGAGCCGAGAACGCCCGCGTGCGCGAGCTCGAGGCGGAGCTCGTCACGGACGACGCGGTGATCTCCGGACAGCCCTACTGGACCCCTCTCGGGCCCTCGGTCAACGCGCATGGCCAGGCCGCCGGCCAGCCGCCCGTCAGCGGCAAGGTTTCGGCGATCAAGGTGGCGCCGGGTGGCCAGCGTGCCTACATCGGCAGCGCCAACGGCGGCGTCTGGCTGACGGAGGACCGTGGGGTGACCTGGCGGCCGATCGAAGAGGACCGCACCACCCCTCCCGCGCTTCGCGTCGGCCGCGAGCAGGACTCGATGGCCGTGGGCGGCATCGCGGTGGCCTTCGGTGCGACCCGCGCTGCCGATGTCGTCTACGTCGGCACCGGCGAGCTGGTCCGCATGCGCCCGCCCGGTTCGTCCGAGGACGAGTTCGGCTCGGCGCAGCACTACTTCGGGATCGGCGTGCTGCGCTACACCTGGTCCGGTGACGTGGCCGTCGGTACGGCCGAAGCAGCCGGGCCGTTTGGCTCGCCCGGGTCGCTCGCGGGACAGTCGTTCGGCACCATGTTCGTCGACCCCGCCAACCGCGAGGTCGTCTGGGCCGCGACGCGCATCGGCTTCCACGCCCGCACCGGCACGGGCGCCTGGGCGCACCACCAACTCGCTCCGGCGCCGGCCATGGACATCGCCTGCGACGTGGCGCTGGCGGGCACGGGCACCGACAGGCGCGTCTACGTCGCGTATGCGGGCAGCGGCGTCGTCGGGATCTTCGATCCGACCCAGAGCCCGCCGCGGTTCGTCGGGCAGATAAGTGGCATTCCAACGGCGCCGGGGAACTTGCCGGCCTACCGCCTGGGCATCACCGCCGTGGCGCGCGGCGTCGGCGATCACCTGGTGTACGCGCTCGGCGAGAGCGGTCGCGTGTACCGCGCGCAGGCAAGCTCGGAGACGGGCTTCACGGAGATCGCAGGCTCGCCCCTGACGGGCTCCCAGCAGCTCTGGTTCACGATGGACATCGCCGTCGAGCGCGGCACGACCGACGTGCTCTGGCTCGCGGGATCGGCGGCCTTCGACTCGCTCACGCTCACGCGCGGGACCGTCGACAGCACCGCGGGCTCGCTGAAGCTCACCAACCAGACCCAGATTGGGACCGGCATCCACGCGGACGGCCATGCGATCGAGTTCGCCGACGACGGCACCGCCTGGGTCGGCACCGACGGGGGCGTGTGGACCGCCCCGGCTCCCTACACCTTGGGCACGTTCGTCGCGCGCAACACGGGCCTCGCGATCACTCAGCAGACCTACATGGGCGCCGACCCGAACACCGACGCAATCATCTACTGCGGCGCTCAGGACAACGGCCTCAACAGATTCCGTGGCTCGGCGAGCTGGGAGCACGTCGGCAACGGAGACGGCGGGGGTGCCGCCGTCAACGGGCTCGACCCGCTCAAGGTCTTCTCGGGCGTTTGCTGCCCCTCGGGCTTCCAGGCCAGCATCGACGGCACGAACTTCGCCGGGAAGGCGGTGCCGTTCGCGCCCGGGTCGTGGAACTTCTACACGCCCATCGCCACGGTCATGTCGCCTCCGGCCGCGTCGCATCACCGCGAAGACCACCCGCTGCTCGCGATCGCCGCCGACAAGCTGTACGTGAGCGACGACTGGGCCGGCACATGGGAGGCGGTGTCGGTAGCGCTGCGCGTGGCCATCGGGACCGGAGGACCCACCGCGGTCGCGGCGGCCGTGGCAGCGATACCGGGGGACAGGGTGGTCAAGGTGTTCGGGGCGAGCCCGCTCGACATTGCCGGCGCCCAGCGCCTCCAGGGCACCGACACCTGGAAGACGATCGCCGGACTCACGACCACCGGCCTTCCCGCCAACTTCCACATCAGCGCGCTCGCGGTGGCCGACGCCGCCAGCAACAGCTTGTACGTGACCCTCGCCGGTGCCGCGAGCCAGCGGGTCTGGTTCTTCGACGGCACCACCTGGCACGACTCCGGCCTGTCCGCGGGCGGGACGCCGTTGAACGTGCCCGCTCACGCCGTGGTCTGCAACGGGCCCTCCGACGTCTACGTGGGCACCGACGTCGGGGTATTCAAGGGCAAGCGCACGGGGACCTCCTGGCAGTGGACGCCGCTCAACGCCGGCCTGCCGGAGTGCGCCGTGACCGACCTGGCGATCCACGCCAAGACGCGGCTGCTGCGGGCCGCCACCCACGGTCGCGGCGTCTGGGAGATGCCCCTCAACCCGCAGCTCACACAGCCCGACAGCGAGCTCTACTTTCGCGCCAACGGCGTCGACACCGGCCGCATCCTCAACGGCAGCCGCCTGCCGGGGATCAATGGCTCGTTCGACCCGACGGTGCCGGGCCGCGTCAGTCACCACTGGTACAGCCCCGACCTCAAGGTGATCCCGAAGGAGTCGCTGGCCAACCCGCCGGCGGCGGCGGACTTCCTCGACCACCACCTGCTGGTCGACCGGATGGACCCGACCACCAGCCTCGAGCTGATCTCGTCCCGTACCAACCACTTCTTCGTGCAGGTGCACAACCGCGGCTGGAAGAGCGCCGGCTCGCTCCACGTGGCCGTGCTGGTCGCCGCCTGCGGCGCCGGCGTGCCGCCGCTCGGGCGTCCGGACTATGCGTCGCTGCTGGCCGCCGGCGATCTGTCGTTCGGGGGTTCGCAGTGGTTCCCCGTGGGCCCCGTGCGCACGCCGGTGGGACGGGTGGACGCGCGCAACCCGCTGGTCGTGTCCTGGCTGAACGTGGACTTCCCCAGCCTGGGTTTGCCGAACACGGAAACGCACTTCTGCGCGGTCGCGTTCGTGACGAGCCCCGACGATCCGAGGGGCCTCTCGAGCACCTCGGTGGACAACCTCGCCATATCCGACCCGCACGTGGGCCAACGCAACCTGCAGTTACTGCCGCTGCCCCCGCCGGGGCCGGTCGCGGCCCCCGAGATGATCGTCGTGGACGCCTGGAACCCGAGCCAGGACCCGGTGGTCGTCGAGATCGGGTTCGAAGCGCACGAGCATGTCGGCGATCTGTCCGTGGTCGTTTCGCCGGTGACGGTCGACACGGGCGTCGAGGTCGCGGGCTTCGCGCAGGTTCAGCTGACCGAGTTCGACGACCCGATGGCGGGCCACTGGCAGCGCTGGATCGGAGAGGCACGGGAGCACCTGGCGGCCGACGACCTGCCCGAGCGCCCGCTGCTGCGCGCCCAGGTCGATCAGCTCGCCGAACTCGATTTCAGCCGCGTCTTCATGGGCCGGGTCACGCCCGAGAGGTCGCCGGGGTTTCGCGGCGTTCGCCTCCCGCCAGGCAAGCGTGCGGTCATGGCCGTGGCGGTTCACCCGGCCGATGTCCGCCCGGGAGCGATCCTGAACGTCGTGCAACGGCAGGACGGACAGGTCGTCCGCGGCACCACCATCCAGCTGCGCCAGCGGCCGGCGGCTTCCTAGTGACCGCTCCTTTCAGGGCCCCTTCAAGACCGAGGCGCGCCGTGAGCTCCACCGCAACGGCTGGACCGACGTTTTCCACAAGCTCGAGCAACTGATCACGCCGTCGCGGTGAGTTGGACAATCGGGATCGTCCGGTTGGCCTTTGCCGCGTCTCGCCGATACGCGGCGAAGGGCGCGAAGACACGGTCGGCGAGCGTCCACAGCCTTTCGCGCTCAGCTTCGTCTTCCACCACCGTCGCCCGCATGGGGATGCCACCGAACGTCACGTCTGGGTGCGCCCGCAGATTGTGAAACCACGCCGGGTGGTTTTCGTTGCCCGCCTTCGAGGCGATGATCGTGACCCGGTCCCCGTCGTGGAAGTAGATAACCGCGTTGCGTCGCGCCGCGCCGCTCTTCGCGCCCCGGGTTACAAGCAGCGCGGTGGGGAGCACGAGGCCCATACCGAAGCGGCCCCGCGTCGCCGCCAAGAGATATGGATCGAGCCTCCAAACGACCTTGGCCGAGATAAGCCTGCCCAGTCGGGTGCTGGAAAACCAGGCATAGGCGCGGCTGAGCAAGCCGCGCGGGCGGTTCGGATCGACGTACTTGAGCTGAACGGACGTCATGAGATTCTCCTTGGCTGGGGCCCGGGCCGCGGGGGGGGGCCTTTGGGCTGGGATCCGGGCGCGTCGGTTCACCTATCCCGGTCGACCCGGGCGCACGAGCAGGCGATCGTCGCCCGCCGTCTCATCCGGAACGACGAAGCCCGCGCGTCGAAAGAACGGCAGCGCCCGTGCACTGGGCGCGAGCACAAGGCGCGCGTAGCCGCGCTCGTCCGCGGTGGTGACGATCGTCGTCAGGAGCTTCGAGCCGATGCCGCGGTTGCGGAAGTCCTCGCGTACGAACATGTTGCCGACGTAGCCCCAGCGCGCGTCCGGGTGTCCTGGGCGAGGCATCCGTCGGTACTCGAATACCGACGCCATCCCGACCGGCGAGCCGCCGAGCGTGGCCAGCCAGGTCGTGCGGCGATCACCTTCGACAGTGAGCCAGGCGCCCATGCGCGTCTCGAGATCGGGGTCCTCCGCGCCGCCGCCGTGCCACAGCGAGCGCAAAGCCGCTATCGCGCCGATGTCACCCGCGTCGGCCGCTCGCACGACCACATCAGGCAGTTCGGAGGCCATAGCGCACCGTTGTACCGGACCCGCACGGTGGTGTCCGGGCGATGCGAGCTTCGCGCAAAGCGTCAGTGACTCTCGGCTCGGCGGATCGGCTGGAGCGTCGTAGCGGAACGAGTGCCCTGCCTGGGACTAGTCTCGGCCCTATGGCGTACACGAGCGCGGAAGCGCGACAGGAGCTGCTCGACGTCTTCGCAGACGCGATCGAGCACATCGGGCTTGCGCTCGCGGATCTCGGCGCGGCGTACGAGCAGCTCGACGAGCAGAACGCGGACAGGCTCGAGGCGGAGCTCTTCGGGCCGGTTCAGCGCGCCTACGGTCGGGCGAAAACCACCCACGCCCAGTTCGCAAGCCGCCAGGGCCTGACGAGCCGCGTATTCGAGGTACCCACGCCGGGCATCCCGTCAACCGGCGCGAAGGGGTTCATCGACAGCGCGGTCAACGCGGCCGCCGAAGCTGACAGCGTCCTGTCCGCGCTGCAGGATTCGTCGTTGCCGACGGAAGTCGGCGATGTGGAGTTGCGAGCGGCGCTAACGGACGTGCGGGAGTTGCTCGGCGGCGTGCGGCAGCGAGCCCGCGAGCTCGAGCGAACGCTCGGGCGCTAGAAGCCACGCCGTCAGCGTCGCACCCGGTCAGCGGCTAGGGCTGCACGACGAGGTTCAGCTCGCGGGTCGTGATCCGCGGCTCGATCCCCTCCGGCAGGTTCGGCTTGATCGTGCCCTCGAACCAGGAGTCCCAGTTCTGCTGGGCTTCCCACACCTCGGTCACGCCCCAACCGCCGTCGATCGGGCCGTTCACATGGATGACGAACCCCGGCTGAGCCTTCTGCTCGTCCATCAGCTGCCCGGTCATTCCGTCCACCATCTCCTGCGTCATGCCAGGCACCTCGGCGGTCATGAGTATCGCCATCTCGCTCCTCTGGTCGTGTTAGGGACGCGCCGACCGACACCGCCCGCGACGCCCCGCGTCGAAGACGAGCATCGCCGAGTCCAGGTGGCCGAGTCAACTCGAAGCTATCGATCGGTCCAGGGGTCTTCGACCAGCTCGCCGTCTCCGGGGTGGTGAGCACCGAAGGCGAGGAACTCCAGGCCGTCCTGTCCGGCCTCGAACGCCCGCGCCGTCGCGGGCGCTACGCGTATGGAGTCCAGCGGACCGACGTCGAGGAGCTCGTCGTCGAGCTTGACTCGGCCGCTCCCGCTGAGAACGACATAGATCTCCTCGGCCTCGGTATGGCGATGGGCGAATGGGCTGCGCTTGCCGGGGAGCAGGCGAAAGAGCGTGACGCCGGTGCGCTCAGCAGCCAGGGCGTCACGCGCGACCCGCGCTTCCCAACGGTCGCCAAACCCGTTTGCCGGGGCCGCGTCGTGAACTGCGGCCAGGCTGACTTTCGTGAAGGCTTCAGGCATAAGCCGCAACATCCCACACGAGTCCCAGCCCGGGCGTCCCTGCGGGGCCGTCGGCGTCGCCTGGCCTCAGACCATGGCGGAGCGAGCCGGAGGCGAGCGGACTGGAACGAGCGCAGCGAGTGACGAAGGTCTGGGGGCAGGTGACGGCGGCGGCCCCGCCCGCGCGGCTCGGGCCCTAAGCGAAGCGCCCTAGACGTGCGCGCCCAGGATCTCGACCGCTATCTCGGCCACCTGGGTGGGATTGCGCCCGACGCGTACCCCTCGCGCCTCGAGCGCCTCCGCCTTGGCGACCGCGGTGCCCATCGAGCCGGACACGATCGCCCCCGCGTGCCCCATCGTCTTCCCCGGCGGCGCGGTGAACCCGGCGATGTAGGCCACCACCGGCTTCGACACGGAAGCAGCGATGAACTCGGCGGCCTCCTCCTCGGCGGACCCGCCGATCTCGCCGCACATCACGATCAGCTCCGTCTCCGGGTCCGCCTCGAACAGCTCGATGATGTCGATGAAGCTGGAGCCGGGGACCGGGTCGCCGCCGATGCCCACGATCGAGGAGTTGCCGAAGCCGCCCTGGGCCAGCTCGTTGCCGATCTGGTAGGTCAGCGTGCCGGAGCGCGACACCAGTCCGACGTTGCCCTCCTTGAAGAACTGCGCGGGGATGATCCCCACGTTGGCCTTGCCGGGGGAGAGGATGCCCGGGCAGTTCGGGCCGATCAGCCGCGACCCGCCGTGCTTGAGGTGGTTGTACACGCGCAGCTCGTCGTGGGCGGGGATGCCCTCGGTGATCGCGATGATCAGCTCGACGCCGGCGTTCTCGGCCTCGAGGATCGAGTCGGCGGCGAAGCGCGGCGGCACGAAGATCATCGCCGTGTTCGCCCCGGTTTCGGTCACGGCCGCCTGGAAGGTGTCGAACACCGGGATGCCCTCCACGTCCTGCCCGCCCTTGCCCGGCGTCACGCCGGCCACGACCTGCGTGCCGTACTCGCGGTTGCGCAGGCTGTGGAAGGTGCCCTCCCGCCCCGTGATGCCGGAGACGACGAGCCGCGTCTGAGAATCGACGAGGATCGCCATCAGCCGGCCAGCTCCACGACCTTCTCGGCTGCGCCGAGCATGGTCGCCTCGGCGTGCACGTTGGGCAGCGCGGCCTCGGCCAGCAGAGCGCGCCCCTCGACGTCGTTCGTGCCGTCCAACCGCACCACGAAGGGCACGTCGGGCTCGATCGCGCGGAACGCCTCGATCAGGCCGCGCGCCACCTCGTCGCAGCGGGTGATGCCGCCGAAGATGTTGAACAGGACGGCGCTCACCTTCGCGTCGGAGAGGATCACCTCGACCGCGCTCGTGATCGCCTCGGCCTTGGAGCCGCCGCCGGCGTCGAGGAAGTTGGCTGGGCGGCCGCCGGCCTGGGCGACCACGTCGAGCGTCGACATGACCAGCCCGGCCCCGTTGCCGAGGATGCCGACGTTGCCGTCGAGCTTCACGTAGGTGAGCCCGCGCTCCTTGGCCATGCGCTCCTGGGGGTCCTCTCCCGACGGGTCGCTCAGCGCCGCGACGTCGGGATGGCGGTAGAGCGCGTTGTCGTCGATCGTGACCTTGGCGTCGAGCGCCACGACCTCGCGCTCCTTGGTGATCAGCAGCGGGTTGACCTCGACGAGCGTGGCGTCCTCGGCCACGAACACGTCGTAGAGCTTGCCGAGCATGGCGCCGACCGGCCGGATCACGTCGGCGGCGATGCCGGCCTCGAAGGCGAGCCGGCGGCCGTGGAAGTCCTGGAAGCCGAGCAGCGGGTCCACGTGCGTCATGCGCATGGCCTCGGGGTCCGTCTCGGCAACCTGCTCCACGTCCATGCCGCCCATGCGCGACAGCATCGCCATCGGCTGCTTGGCCGAGCGGTCGAAGACGATCGCCGCGTAGTACTCCTCGTCGATGTCGCTGGCCTGCTCGACCCAGACCTCGTGAACCGCGAAGCCGCGGATGTCCATGCCGAGAATCGCCTGGGCGTGCTGCTCGGCCTCGGTGCGATCCGAAGCGACCTTGATGCCCCCCGCCTTGCCGCGCCCGCCGATCTGGACCTGAGCCTTGATCACCACCGGGTAGCCGAGCGCTTCGGCTGCCTCAACCGCCTCCACGACGGTCGCCGCGTGCCGCCCCTCGGGCACGGGCACGCCGTGCTTTGAGAACAGCTGTTTGCCCTGGTATTCGAGTAGGTCCATTCCGGATAGATAGGATGCTGCGCCGCTGCGCCGGGGGGCGCGGACCCTATCGAAACGACTGAATGGCACTTCCAAAAGACGTCAAGTTCCTAACCTTCGACTGCTACGGCACCCTGATCGACTGGGAGAGCGGCGTGTACGACGCTTTCCAGAAGGAGGCCGACCGCGACGGCTTCACGATCGACAGGGACATCCTCATCCCGCGCTTCATCGACGTGCAGCGCGACATCCAGCGCGGCTCGTACGAGCTGTACGCCGAGGTTCTGCGCCGCACCGCGGTGCGCGTCGCGGCCGAGCTGAGCTGGGACCTCGAGCCATCGCGCTCGAACTTCCTGCCCAACAGCGTGCCGGGCTGGCCGCCGTTCCGCGAGACGAATGCGCAGCTCGAGCGCTTCGCGAAGAAGTACGAGCTGGGCATCCTCTCCAACATCGACGACAAGCTGCTGGGGGCGACGCGCCGGCACTTCCGCGCGGACTTCGACCTGGTGGTCACGGCCCAGCAGGTGCGCTCCTACAAGCCCGATCCGGCGCACTTCAAGGAGTGCGCGCGCCGGATCGGCTCGATCAAGAAGCACTGGGTGCACATCGCCTCGGGCTATCCGACCGACATCGAGCCCTGCATCAAGGAGAAGATCCCGGTCATCTGGGTCAACCGCCACGGCGAGGAGATCGAGGGCGGGCGCAAGCCCGACGCCGAGGTCAAGACCTTCCGCGACGCGGGCAAGCTGCTCAAAGCCGCGTAGCACTTTGCGCGCGGTCGCGGTCAGCCCGGACGCGCTGGTCGTGACCAGCGGCTTCTGGCAGACGAACGCGGTGGCGCTGCGCGCCGGGGACGAGGCGCTCCTGATCGACTCGCCCTATCTCCCGGACGAGCTCGATGCGCTCCCGAGCGTGCTGGCCGGCGCGGGGTTCGAGCCGGACGGCCTGCTCGCCACGCACGCCGATTTCGACCACCTGCTGGGCCGCATGGCGTTCCCGGGCATGACGCTCGGACTCGGCGAGAGCTCGGTCGAGCGGCTGCAGCGCGCGCCCGGCGAAGCCCAGCGCGCCCTGCGCCAGTACGACGACCAGTTCTACGTGACCAGAACCGCGCCGCTCGCGCTCGGGCAGGTGCAGGGGCTACCGGTGCCCGGGCACGTCGAGCTGGGCGACCGCGAGCTGGAGCTGCACCCGGCCGAGGGGCACACGGTGGACGGGATGGTGCTGTTCGACCGCGCGCAGGGCCTACTGATCGTGGGCGACTACCTCTCCGATGTCGAGATCCCGTGGATACACGGCTCGCTGGGCGACTACCGCGCCACCCTGGCCCGGCTGGCCCCGCTGGTGGAGGAGGCCGCGACGGTGGTGCCCGGCCACGGCGCTCCGCACGACCGCGAGACGGCGCTGCGCCTGCTCGACGAGGACGTGGAGTACCTGGAGGCGCTGGAGCGCGGCGACGAGCGCCAGCCGCTGCCCCAGGGGCGCGACTCGAAGGCCCAGCGCGGGATCCACGCCGAGAACCTCACTCGCGTTTGACCTGAAGGCGCCCCGGGCAGGTCTGGCCCGGGAGAGAGGTGCCACGCAGGAAGCTCATCGCCGTCGCAGCCGCCCTGGCAGTGCTCGCCGGGGCGGGCGCCGCGCATGCGGCCTCGACGCTCTCCACCTCGGACCGCCTGGGCGACCGCCGCTACGTCGCAGCCGGCGAGCGCGCCTACGTCGTCGGCAGCGAAGCTGGCGGCTTCCCCGCGACGGGCTGGCACATCCGCGGTGAGATGGGCGGTATCTGGAGTCCGCCGCTCAAGCTCGTTGACGGGGTGTGGTTCGCCCTCGACGGCAAGTGGACCGGCCCGGCAACGCGCTTCACCAGTGGCTCGGGGTACATCGCCATGGACCTGCCCGCTCCGGCCGGGCTCGACGCGCGCCGGGTCGAGTTCGTGCCGGACGGCAGGCGCGCGGTCCTGATCGGCTTGCGCCTGCGGTCCACGGGAGCGCAGCGGCGCGTGAGCGTGACCGTGGACGCCCACTCCGAGCTGATCAGCGCCTACCCGTGGGGCTGGACCGCGCCGACGGCGGGCGACTTCAACCTGCCCGACACCGCCTCGGCGGACGGCAGGCGGCTGCTGTTCCGCGATCAGGGCCGACCGCCGGTCGCGAACGCCGAGGCGCACGACTGGGCCAGCCTGGTCGGCGCCCGCGAGCGGCCGGTGCAGACGGCCACCGGAACGGCCTTCCGCGGCCCGCAGGACCCGCCGGTCGTCTGCCCCGGCGACGGCCCGGCGCCCGAGCACTGCGACGACAGCGTCTTCGGCAAGGGCGCCGGCGGGGAGCTGCGCTACAGGCTGACGGTGCCCGCCGGGCGGACGCGGACTCTGTGGGTGGCGGTGGCGGGATCGGATCAGGGCGTGGCGGCCGCCCGCTCCGAGCACGCGGCGGCGCTGCGCGATCCCGAGGCGGCCCTGGCGGCCAAGCTGGCCAAGCGCAGGAAGCTCGCGGCCCGCACGCGGGTGGAGCTGCCCGGCGATCCGCTGCTCGCGCAGGGCATCGAGTGGTCCAAGCAGAACCTGGCCGACTCGGTGCAGCTCGCGGAGGATCTCGCCGCTAGGCCGGTCGCCGAGGGGAAGCAGTACCCCGCCTCCGTGGGGACGGTGCCGCGTGCGCGCTTCATCGGCGCCGGGTTCCCCGACTACCCGTGGCTGTTCGCGACCGACGGCGAGTACACGGCCTTCGCCGCCGTTGCGGCCGGCCAGTTCGAGCCGATCGAGGACCACCTGCGGGCGCTGCGCGACGTGAGCGTCCTGATCAACGGCGACAGCGGCAAGATCGTGCACGAGGTGGCCACCGACGGCAGCGTCTACTTCGGCACCAACGCGGAGGCCGGGAACACCGACGAAACCGCCAAGTTCCCGAGCGCGCTAGCGCTGGTGTGGCGGTGGACCGGGGACGACGGCTTCCGCGACGAGCTCTACGGCCAGGCCGTGCGCGGAATGCACTACGTCGTGGACCAGCTCGACGCCGACGGCGACGGCTGGCCGGAGGGCCTCGGCAACGTCGAGCGCACGGGCATGGGGGAGGAGAAGCTCGACAACAGCGTCTACACGATCCGCGGGCTCTACGACCTGGCGGATCTGGCGCGCTCGAAGGACGACGGCGCCACGGCGGCCTGGGCCGAGTCACACGCCCGCAGCGCCGAGGCGGCCTTCGAGGGCGCCTGGTGGATGCCCGCCGTGCCCCAGCACGCGGACTCGCTGGACGACCCGGGCGACGTGCAGGTGCAGCAGCGGCACTGGATCGGCGTGACGCCGATGGAGGTCGAGCTGCTCAAGGCGGGGCGCGCCGCGCCCGGGCTGACCACGCGCGAGCACGGCACGGCGGCCCTGGCGGTGCGTGAGACGGACTGCTACTCGGGCGACTTCGGGCTCTACCACACGGGCGCGGCAGGCTGCGACGGAGGCCCGCCCGGCACCGGAGAGCAGCAGGTCTTCACGCTCAACAGCGCGGTGATGGCGGTCGGCGAGGGCAACTACGGGCGCCTCGGCGCCGACCAGCAGCGCCGCTACACGAGCGCCAACCGCCGCCTCCAGCTGCCCGAGCCCGACGAGCAGCCGGGCGCGATGGGTGAGGTCGCGCCGTCGCCCGCCTACGGCCGCTCGATCGACCGGCCCTTCTACGACCGAGCCATGGTGCTGCAGGCCTGGGGCAACTACGGCACGCTCTGGCCGGTTGTGCACCAGCAGTTGGGCGTCCGGCCGGACCTCGGTCGCGGCCGGCTGGAGGTCACACCGCAGCTGCCGCCCTACGAGCAGCGCATCGCCGGGCGCGCCATCCGCCTCGGAGGCGGAGCGATCGACGTCTTTGCCGCTCGCGGCGATCGCGCCTACCGCACCGTGGTGGACGCAGGGGCGAAGCTGAGCGAGCTGACCCTTGGAGCGACGCTGCCCCTGGAAGCGCAGGTGGAGCGCGTGCTGCTCGACGGCCGGACGGTGCCGGGCCGGCTGCACGAGACGAACCGCGGCCTCGAGGTGCTGGCCCGCGTCAGCGGCGATGCCGGCGGCAGGCACACGCTCGTGGTGGAAACGCGCTAACAGCGGCAACCGAGGGCGGCCAAATCCGAGTGTGGTCGTCAAACCGCGCGCATATGACGCAAATCGGAACACTCACTCCCGGGGGCCGGGGCTAGACGTTAGGACCCGGCCGTGCGCAGCGCCCGCGAGCGCGCTCGCTCGCCGAGCGCGAAGCGCGGCTCGGGTTCGGCCTCGCCGGCCAGGGCGCGCGCGGCGTGGTCGGCCATCGCCGGGCCGTGCTTGTAGCCGTGGCCCGAGCCGCCGCCGAGCAGCCAGACGCGCTCGTGCTCGGGGTGGCGGGCGAACAGGAAGTTGCCGTCGGCGGTGAGCGAGTAGTGGCAGCTGGGCGCCGAGCGCACCGGCGTGCCGGCGAGGGCAGGGAAACGGGCGGCGAGGTACTCGCGGGCGGCGGCCACGCTCGCCTCGGGGGCGAGCGCGGCGCGCAGGCCCGGCTCCACCGTCTGGCCCTCGCGGTCGGACGCGACCTTCATGCCGTACGGCTCGATCGCGCCGTGGCCGTACACGCTCGCATCGAAGTCGATCCACCCAGGGACGGGCGGCGAGGACCACTCCGGCCCGGCCTCGAAGAGCACCGCGTCCTGGCGGGTGACCCGCATCCGCACGTGGTCGGGGAAGAGCCCGGCCAGCCAGGCGCCGCAGGCCCACACGACGTGGTCGGCCTCGAGGTGGCGCCCGTCCACCACCGCGCCCCCGCCCTCGGACCGCACCTCGCCGCGCTCCAGCCGCAATCCGCCCTCGCGGGCTCGCGCGACCAGCGCCCGCACGCCGTCGCCTGCCCGCAGCACGCCCGCCGCGGGCTCGAGCAGGGCGAAGGCGAGGTCGTCCGTGGCCAGGCTGGGAAACAGCCGCGCCGCCTCGGCCGGGTCGAGCCGCTCGACCGGGATGCCCTGGTCGCGCAGCACCCGCTCGCTGTCGCTCTCCCAGCCGCCCTCGCGGCGGGCGAACCAGACGAGGCCCGCCTCCACGAGCACCCCAAGCTCGCGCCACCGCTCGCGCGCACGCCAGGCCGACGCCGCGTAGAAGCCATCGGCGCCGTGCGAATAGCGCACCAGCCGCGTCTCGCCGCCGGACTCGGAGCGAGGGTCGCCTGGCTCGAAGCGGTCGACGAGCGTGACCTCCCACCCGCGGCCGACCAGGTTGTCGGCCAGCGCCGCGCCGAAGACGCCCGCTCCGACGATCAGGGCGGAGGCCACAGCGCTATTTGATGACGGCGATCGTGTCGCCGGTGGCGATCGAGCCGCCCTCGGACACGCCCAGCTCCTCGACTGTGCCGGACGACGGGGCGGTGATCTCGTTCTCCATCTTCATCGCCTCGATCACGCAGATCAGCGCGCCCTCCTCGACCTGCGCGCCCTTCTCCACGGCCACCTTGAGGACCGTGCCCTGGATCGGCGAGACGAGCTGCCCGGGGGCGCCGCCCCCGCCGCCGCCCGCCTTGCGCTCGCGGCGCGGCGCCTTCTTCGCGGCACCCGCGGGCGCGGCGCCGTTTGCCGCCACAGCGGCGCCGATCACCTTGACGTCGAACCTGCGACCGGACACCTCGACGGCGTACTTGCGCTCGATCGTCTCCTCGGCCTCCTCGCCGTCCGTCTCCGCCGCCGGGAACGCCAACTGCTTGAGCCAGTCCTTGTCCTCCACGAGGTCGCGGCAGGTTTCGCCGTTGCGCCACTGGTCGGTCGCGAGCAATGCCTCGTGGAACGGGATCAGCGTCTTCAGGCCGCCGATCTCGAACTCGCCGAGCGCCCTCAGCATGCGCCGCGTCGACGCCTCGCGGTCCACGTCCCAGACGATCAGCTTGCCGATCATCGGGTCGTACAGCGGCAGGACCTCGTAACCCGCGTCTGCGCCCGAGTCGACGCGCGTGAACGGTCCGGCCGGCTCGCGGTAGGACTCGATGCGCCCGGGCGCGGGGGCGAAGTTCTTCGAGGCGTCCTCGGCGTTGATGCGGCACTCGATCGCGTGGCCGCGCAGCACCACGTCCTGCTGCGCGTAGGCGAGCGGCTCGCCCGCGGCGATCTTGACCTGCTCGCGCACGATGTCGATGCCGGTGACCATCTCCGTGACGCAGTGCTCCACCTGCACGCGCGTGTTCATCTCGAGGAAGAAGTACTCGCCGTCGGCGAGCAGCCCCTCGATCGTGCCGGCGGAGCGGTAGCCGACCGCGCGCGCGGCCTCCGTGCCGATCTTGCCGATGCGCTCGCGCAGCGCGGGGTCGACCGCCGGCGCCGGGCTCTCCTCGATCAGCTTCTGGTGGCGCCGCTGGACCGAGCAGTCGCGCTCGAACAGGTGGATCACGTTGCCCTCGCCGTCGGCCAGGATCTGAACCTCCACGTGGCGCGGATCGGGCAGGTAGCGCTCGACGTAGACGGTGGGGTCGGAGAAGAACTTCTCGCCCTCGCGCGAGGCGCCCTCGAAGGCCTTCTCCAGCTCGTCCTCCGACTCGGCCACGCGGAAGCCCTTGCCGCCGCCTCCGCCGGCGGCCTTGATGGCGACGGGGTAGCCGATCGACTCCTCGATCACCTTCCTGGCGTCCTCCACCGACTCGACCGGCTCGGTGGTCCCCGGCACGATCGGCACGCCCGCGTCGCGCATGATCTCGCGCGCCTTGGTCTTGGAGCCCATCGCGTCGATGGCGCTCGCCGGCGGTCCGATGAAGACGATGCCCGCCTTCTCGCAGGCCCGGGCGAAGGCGGCGTTCTCCGCCAGGAAGCCGTAGCCCGGGTGAATCGCCTCGGCGCCCGCCTGCTCGGCGACCTCGAGGATCTTGTCCGCCTTCAGGTAGCTCTCGGCCGCCGGGCCGGGGCCGAGCAGGTAGGCCTCACCGGCGCGCCGCACATGGGGCGCGTCGCGGTCAGGCTCGGAGTAGACCGCCACGCTGGCCACGCCCAGCTCGTCGAGCGTGCGCATGACGCGGATAGCGATCTCACCGCGGTTGGCAACGAGAACCTTGGTGAACATCGGGGCCGAAGAGGTTATCGTCGGGCCATGACGCGCGGCCGCACGCTGGTGGCGCTGGCGATCGCGGGTGCCGCGGTGGCGCTGCCGGCGCAGGCGAGCGCCGCGTTGCGCTGGCACGAATGCGAGGAGGGCGGGTACCAGTGCGCTCGGCTCGGCGTGCCGCTCGACCGCAGCGGAATGGTCGCCGGGAGCGTGTCGCTGCACGTGGTGCGCGCCCACGTCCGGCGCGGGCAGGGGCAGGACGGGGTGACGCTCCTCTTCGGCGGTGAGCCGGGCGAGGCGGCCACCACCCGCTTCGCGGGCGAGTACTCGAGCGAGCTGCTCGACACGCTCGCTGATGGCGGCCCTGGCAACCGCATCGTCGTCTTCGACCAGCGCGGCACGGGTGGGTCAGGGGCGCTGCGCTGCCGCGACCTGCAGGCCGCGACGCCAACGGACCTCGGCCGCGAGGCCGAGGCCTGCGCGACGCTGCTTGGAGCCCGGCGCGGCTTCTACCGGACCAGCGACAGCGTGGCGGACATCGAGTCCCTGCGCGCCGAGCTCGGCGTGGAGCGGCTCACGCTCGTCGCCATCGGGTACGGCGCCTACGTCGCGCAGCGCTACGCCCTGAGCCATCCCGACCGGGTCGAGCGGCTCGTGCTCGACTCGCCCGTCGACGCGGCCGGGGTCGATCCGCTCATGCGCGACTCTCTTGCAGCCGCCCGAAGGGTGCTGCGGCTGGTCTGCCGCAACGGCTGCGGCTCGTTCACGCGCGACCCCGTGGCGGATACCGAGCGGCTGATCGCGCGCATGGCCGGAGGTCCGCTGCGGGGTTACGTGGTCGGCAGCGACGGCAGGCGCCGCCCGGCGACGCTCACGCCCCAGGAGCTGCTCTTCACGATCGGGGGCGGCGACGCCGACATCTTCTCTCGCTCGGACTACCCGGCCGCGGTGGTGTCCGCGCTGCGCGGCGACACGGCCCCGCTGTTCCGCCTGAAGCTCCGTGCCGTGCTGGCCGCGAAGCAGAGCCTCCCGGCGGTGTCCAGCACGGCCACGCGTGCCGCGGTGCTCTGCGAGGAGGCCCGCTTTCCCTGGGCCTGGCACGCGGGTCCCGCGGAGCGCGCCGCGGCGGCCGACAGTTCGGCGACGTTGCTGACCGGCGAGCTGGCGCGGCCGTTCGGCGCGGGGGCGGCGATCCGTTCCGACCTCATGCGCCTGTGCCGGCGCTGGCCCACCGCGTCGCCGGAGCCCCCCTCGGAGCCCGGCGCGATGCCAGACGTGCCGGTGCTGGTGCTGGCCGCCGACTCGCACATCCGCGCGCCGCTCGAAACCGCACGGCGCACGGCGAGGCGCTTCGCGAGATCGCAGCTGCTGGCGGCGCCGACGCTGTTCGGCACGCCGCTGACCGGCGTGGGGACTTGCGTTTCCCGTGCGCTGAAGCGTTTCCTCGCCGGACGCGGCATCGCCAGGCGCTGCGCGGGGCGCGGGGTGTTCGTCCGGGCCGGGAGGCCGCTGCCCACCTCGATGGATCGGCTGCGTCCGGTGCGCGGCGTGTCAGGGCGGCGCGGGCGGCTCCTGCGCGCTGTCGCGCTCACTTTCTCGGAGTGGGCCGACGACATCTACTCCCTAATCCTGCGGAATCCACAGGAAGACTTGGGGGCACAGCAGCTGCGCGGCGGCGGCCTGCGAGGGGGGCGGTGGGCGCTCGGCAAGCGGCACGCGCTGCTCGACCGGTTCGAATTCGTCCCGGGCGTGCGCCTGAGCATCGCGGCGCTCACGGGGGAGAATGGCTACACCATGAAAGTCGACGGGCCGGGGCGACTCGACGGCCGGCTGGCGGTCGGGGAGACGGACGACGACGACCTCGACTACGTGGTGCGCGGGCGCATCGGCGGCAAACGCGTGCGGGCGCGGCTGACGTTCCACTCGCGGTTGCTGGACGCGTTCAGCGTCGAGGGCTCGGCGGCGAGTCGCAACCGGCTGGGCCTGTGAGGCGCGCGGCCGCTCTAGCCGTGGTTGCGCTCGCGACGCTCGCGGTGCCCGCCACGGCCGGCGCGCAGCTGAGCCTGCGGCCGTGCGGGAAGGTCGAGTGCGGGCGCCTCTCGGTACCGCTCGACCGAACGGGCGCGATGCCCGGCGGCGTCTCGCTCTACGTGGAGCGCCAGGGCGCCGCCCGGCGACCGGCGCTGGGCGTCACGCTGCTGCTGGCGGGTGGGCCCGGACAGCCCTCCGCCCGTACCTACAACGACGGGTCGGACAACCCGTACGGCGACTTCCGCGCCTTGACGCCGCGCAACGACATCGTCGCCTTCGACGGCCGCGGGACCGGCCGCTCGGGCCTGCTGCGCTGTCCGGAGCTCGAAGCCTCGACCCTGATCGACGCCGGTGCCGAGGCGGCTGCCTGCGCCCGGCGGCTCGGCCCGCGCCGGGCCTTCTACCGCACGACGGACGCCGCCGACGACATCGAGGCGGTACGCGCCGCGCTCGGCGTGGACAAGCTGACGTTGATCGGCGTGTCGTACGGGACCTTCCTCGCCCAGGCCTACGCCGCGCGCTATCCCACTCACGTCGAGCGTGTGCTGCTCGACTCCGTGATGGGAATGTCGGGCTGGGACCCGTTCTATCTCGACATGTTCCGCGCGGTGCCGCGGGTGCTGCGGGCCGTCTGCCGCCGAAACTGCTCCGGCTTCACCGACGACCCCGTCGCCGACCTCGGCCGGCTCGTGACTCGACTCGAGAGACGCAGCCTGCGCGGCCGCGTGACGCTGCCGAGCGGACGGCGGAAGCGGTCGGCGCTATCCCGGCAGGAGCTCTTCTTCACCGTCGTCTCCGGCGACGTCGACGAGCTGTCGCGTGCCGCTTTCCCAGCCGCGGTGGCGTCCGCCCTGCAGGGCGACTCCGCGCCGATCCTGCGACTCGAGCGCCACGCTGTCCTCAGCGAGGGTGCGGGTAACCCGCGCGACTTCAGCTCGGGCCTGTACGCGGCCACCACCTGCGAGGAGATCCCGTTTCCCTGGACGCGCTTCTCAGAGCCGGCCACCCGCTACGCCCAGATCACCCAGGCCGTCGCCCAGATCCCGGCGTCCGCCTTCTACCCCTTCGACGCGGCCACCACCGAGGGCAACGACTTCATCCGCATGTGCCGCCGCTGGCCGGAGGCGTCTCCGGCGCCGTACGGCCCGCCGGCCGGGTCGCTCCCGGACGTGCCCGTGCTGATGCTCGACGGGCAGATGGACCTGCGCACCTCCGTCGAAGGCGCGCGCAGCGCCGCCGCGGATTGGCCTCACGCACAGGTGCTCACAATCCCGAACACGGGCCATTCCGTGCTGACCGCCGACTTCAGTCGCTGCTCGCGGCATGCCGCCCGCAGGTTCCTCGCCGGCCAGTCCGTGCCCGCCAGCTGTCGCAGCGGGTCCTCACCGCTATTCGCCTTCCCGCCCGCCCCGCTGTCGCTGGTCCAGCTGAGGCCGGCGCGGGGCGTGCGCGGAGAGCGCGGCCGTGCGATCAGCGCCGTCGAGCTGACGCTGTTCGATGTCAGCGTGGAGTACCTGTCCTCGATCCTGGGTGGAGGCGGCCTCGACCTGCACGGGGGCGGCCTGCGCGGCGGCCACTGGTCGCTCAACCTGGACACGCGCCGGCCGGTGCTGCACATGCACGCGGTCGAGTACATGCCCGGCGTGCGGGTGAGCGGGACGGTCCGTGACCTCGGAACGCGGCGCGAGCGCTCCAACTTGCAGGTGTCCGGCCCGCGCACGCCGGACGGGGTGCTGCGGATCGGCCCCAGGTGGATAGCCGGCCGCTTGGACGGCAAGCCGGTGCGCTCGCGCGTGCGCGGCTCGGCGGCGGCCACCGCGGCGGCTGCGGGCTCGAAGCTGTCGCGCACGGAGCTGCTGCGCATGGCGCGCCGGCTGGCGCAGCGCCCCCGGCTGCGCTGACACCCGTTCGAGGCGAGGACCCCATAATGGGCGCGTGCGCATCGCCGCCCTGCTCGCCGCCGCGGCGACCTTCCTCACGCTGATGCTCGCGCCGCCGGCCGACGCGGCGCCGCGGTTCAGGAGCTGCGGCGCGTTCATGTTCACCTGCGCCCGCGTCAGTGTCCCGCTCGATCGCAGCGGGGTCACGCCGGGACGGGTGTCGCTGTTCGTGAAGCGGATCCGGGCCCAGCGCCGCCCGCGCCGGGGCGCTCTGTTCGTGCTGGCCGGCGGTCCCGGGCAGTCGGCGACCGAGGCCTTCGCGGGCGACGCCCTCGGCGTGCTCTCTCCCGCCTTCCGCAACCGCGACCTGATCGTCTTCGACCAGCGCGGCACGGGCCGCTCGGGGCTGCTGCGCTGCCCCGCTCTGGAGCGCTCGAACCTGTTCGATGCCGGGGCCGCCGCCGGCGTCTGCGCCCGGCGGCTGGGAGAGCGCAGCCACCACTACACGAGCCGCGACTCGGTGGAGGACATCGCGGCGCTGCGGGTAAGCCTCGGCCTGGACAAGATCGCGATCTACGGCACCTCGTACGGAGTGAAGGTGGCGCTCGGCTACGCGCTCACCTACCCCGCCCACGTCGAGCGGCTGGTGCTCGACTCGGTGCTCGAGGTGGACGGCCCCGATCCGTTCTACCGGCCCACGCTCGAGGCGGTTCCACGCGTGCTCAGCTCGCTCTGCCGGACCGGCTGCCGTTCGTTCACCTCGGACCCGCTGGCGGACCTCTCGCGGCTGGTGCGCCGGATCGGCGCGCGCGGGCTGCGCGGCTCGGTCGTGGACGCGCGCGGGCGGCGGCGCCTCACCCGGGTCACGCGCGGCGAGCTGTTCCTGATGCTGATCAGCGGCGACTTCGATCCCGTACTGCGCGCCGCCTTTCCGGGTGCCGTGCGAGCCGCACTCGACGGCGACGGGGCGCAGCTCCTGCGCCTCGGGCGGCGCTCGTTCAGCGTCGAGGGCGAGCCGCCCCCGCCGCGCCTGCTCAGCACGGCGCTGTTCACGGCGACCACCTGCGAGGAGACGCGCTTCCCGTGGCCGCGCACCACGCCGCCCGATCCCGCCGAGCGCCGCCGCCAGGCCGAGGCCACGGCGGCGCTCGTCCCGGGCAGCGCCTTCCTGCCGTTCGACCGCCCCAGCCTGCTCGACAACGACCTGCTTCAGCTCTGCGACCGCTGGCCGGTGCTCCCGGCGGAGCCGGTCTTCGGGCCCGGTCCGCTGCCCGACGTGCCGGTCCTGGCGCTGGAAGGCGAGGACGACCTGCGCACGCCGGTCGAGGTCGCCCGGCGCGTGGCCGCCCAGTTCCCGCAGGCGAAGCTGGTGGTGGCGCCGGCCACGGGCCACTCGGCGCTCGGCTCCGACCTGTCGGGGTGCGCGGAGCGGGCCTTCGCGCGCTTCTTCCGCGACCAGCCGGTGTCCACCCGCTGCCGGCGCCGCCCGCGCGAGTTCCCGCCCGTGCCGCCGCCGCCCACGGCGCTCCGCCAGGTGCCGCCCGCCCGTGGTGTGAGCGGCACGCGCGGCCGCGCGCTGACCGCGCTGGCGCTGACGCTGCGCGACGTGGGCGAGGACGCCCTGACGAGCTTCATCCTCGACGTGCGCGACCCCGACCTGGCGCGCGGCGGCGGCCTGCGCGGCGGGCACTACCGCATCGACGGCCGCAACAGGCTGCACCTCTCCGACGTCGTGTTCGTCCCCGGCGTGCGAGTGAGCGGGACGGTCCGCCGGTTCGGGGCACGGCGGCAGAGCGGGCGCCTGCGCCTGAGCGGGGCGGCTGTGCCCGGTGGCCTGGTGTTGCTGCGCGGCCGCGTGGTGAGCGGGCGGCTGGGCGGCAAAGAGGTGCGCGCCGAGCTCTCCGCACGCGCCGGCACTGCGGGCCTGCGCGCCGCCGCGGCGCGCCTGCCGGGTCCGCGCTAGGGCACCTGCTCCCGCGCCCGGCGCGCTCGGGCCATCGTCACGACCAGAAGCACCAGGACCGCCACCGGGAACGGCACGATCACGCCGATCGGGATGTCCAGGCCCGCCTTGATCAGCAGTGCGACCCCGGCGCCGATGAGGACGACGGCCAGCGTGGTGCGCAGCACGGCCGGTTGAACGCGCACGGACCAGTGGCTGCCGAGCCAGACGCCCGGGATGGAGCCGATCAGGATGTTGCCCACGAGCCCGAAGTCGACGTTGCCGGCGGTCACGTGCGCCAGGCCGGCGGCCCAGAGCAGGATCGCGGCGTGGAACACGTCGGTGCCGACCACTCGAGTCGGCGAGAGGCGGAACATCAGGATCAGGCCGACCGCGATCAGCGCGCCGCTGCCGGCCGAGGTCACGCCGAGGACGAAGCCGACGCTGACGCCCAGTGCCACGGCGGCGACCTTGTGGCGGCGCTCCATGGCGATCGTGTCGCGTTCGCGCTCGTGCATGCTCTTCAGGAACGCGCGCACCAGCGTGGCCGCGCCGGTCAGCAGCAGCGCGCCGGCGAGGACGGCGAGCAGGAGGTCGTCGAAGTCGCGTCCCGCCCAGTCCTCGAACGCGCGCAGCACGTAGACCCCGGCCACCGCCGCCGGCACCGAGCCGAGCGCCATCCAGCTGGACAGCTGGAGGTCGACGGTACGCATCCGCCAGTGCTTGTAGCCGCCTACGGTCTTGGTCACCGCCGCGTAGGCGAGGTCGGTCCCGATCGCGGTGATAGGGGTCACGCCGAACACCAGGATCAGCATCGGAGTCATCAGCGAACCGCCGCCGATGCCGGTCATGCCCACGAGCACGCCGACCCCGAGGCCGAATGCGATCAGGGCGAAGTCCACGCCGGGAGGCTAGAGGACCATGCCCGCACCGACGGTGTCGTTGGTCGACTCGTCGATGAGGATGAAGCTGCCGGTGGCGCGGTTGCGCCGGTACTCGTCCACGAACAGCGGTGACGACAGCCGCAGGCGCAGGCGGCCGACCTCGTTCAGCTCGAGGCCGTTGGCCTCCTTGTCGCGGTGCAGCGAGTTCACGTCGATGCGATAGCGCACTTCGTCCACCTTGGCGAGCGCGGTGCGGGTGGTGTGCTTGATGCGGTAGCGGGCGGAGGGCGAGAGCGGGCGCTCCGACATCCAGCAGACCATCGCGTCGATCTCGCGCGCCTCGGTGGGGCGGTTCTCGGGGCGGCAGATCATGTCGCCGCGCGACACGTCGATGTCGTCCTCCAGGTGCAGCGTGACCGAGAGCGGCGGGTAGGCCTCGTCCAGCTCGCCCTCGAACGTGTCGATCGAGGCGATCCGCGACGTCCGGCCGGAGGGCAGCACCACGACCTCGTCACCCGTGCGGAACACGCCCGACGCGACCTCGCCCGCGTAGCCGCGGTAGTCGTGGTGCTCGTCGGACATCGGACGCACCACCCACTGGACGGGAAAGCGCGGGTCGCGAAGGTTGCGATCGGAGGCCACGTGCACGTGCTCGAGGTGGTAGAGCAGCGACGTCCCCTCGTACCACGGCATCTCCTCCGAGCGGTCGACGACGTTGTCGCCGTGGAGGGCGGAGATCGGGATGAACGTGACGTCGTGGATGTCGAGCTTGGCCAGCCAGCCGGAGAACTCCGCGGTGATCCGGTCGAACACCGACTGGTCGTACTCGACCAGGTCCATCTTGTTCACGCACACGACCAGGTGCGGGATGCGCAGCAGCGAGGCGATGAACGCGTGGCGGCGCGACTGCTCGAGCACGCCCTTGCGCGCGTCCACCAGCACGAGCGCGAGGTCCGCCGTGGAGGCGCCCGTGACCATGTTGCGCGTGTACTGCTCGTGGCCGGGGGTGTCGGCGATGATGAACTTGCGCCGCGGCGTGTGGAAGTAGCGGTAGGCGACGTCGATCGTGATGCCCTGCTCGCGCTCGGCCCGCAGGCCGTCGGTGAGCAGCGCCAGGTTCATGTAGCCGTCGCCGCGCTGGCCGGAGGCCCGCTCGACGCTCGCCAGCTGATCCTCGAAGATCGACTTGGTGTCGAACAGCAGCCGGCCGATCAGGGTCGACTTGCCGTCGTCCACGGATCCGGCGGTTGCGAACCGGACCAGCTCCGAAGGCGGGGCGGCGATCGGCCGCCCGTTGGTGGCCGCCCCAGCAGCCACGGCTAGAAGTAACCCTCTTTCTTGCGGTCCTCCATCGCGGCCTCCGAGATGCGGTCGTCCGCCCGCGTCTCGCCGCGCTCCGTGATCCGCGTGGCGGCGATCTCCGCCACCACCTCGTCGAGCGTGGCCGCCCGGGACGTGACCGCGCCGGTGCAGCTCATGTCGCCGACGGTCCGGAAGCGCACCGACTCGGAGAACGTCTCCTCGTCCGGCAGCAGCTCGACGAACTCCGAGGTCGCGTAGAGCATCCCGTCGCGGCGGAACACGTCGCGATCATGAGCGAAGTAGATCGAGGGCAGCTCGATCCCCTCCTCGTTGATGTACTGCCAGACGTCGAGCTCGGTCCAGTTGGACAGCGGGAACACGCGCACGTGCTCGCCGGGCTTGATGAACCCGTTGTAGAGGTTCCACAGCTCGGGCCGCTGGGCCTTCGGGTCCCACTGGCCGAAGTCGTCGCGGAAGGACATGATGCGCTCCTTCGCGCGGGCGCGCTCCTCGTCGCGGCGCGCGCCACCGAAGGCCGCCTTGAAGCCGTGCTCCTCCAGCGCGTCGAGCAACGTGACCGACTGCAGCCGGTTGCGCGAGGCGCGCGGACCCTTCTCCTCCACCACACGTCCCTGGTCGATCGAGTCCTGGACGCTCGCGACGATCAGCTGCGCCCCGACCTCGGCCACCATCCGGTCGCGGTACTCGATCACCTCGGGGAAGTTGTGCCCCGTGTCGACGTGCATTACCGCGAAGGGCAGGCCGCCCGGGTGGAACGCCTTGCGGGCGAGGTGCAGCAGGACCGCCGAATCCTTGCCGCCGGAGAACAGCAGCACGCCGCGCTCGAGCTCCGCGGCCACCTCGCGGATCACGTGGATGGCCTCCGACTCCAGCGCCCGGAGGTGTGAGATCTCGTAAGTCATGTGATCGCCGCGCGAGTCACGCGGGCTGTCCAGCACGCTCATACGTGCAGTCCGCACTCCGTCTTCTCTTGGCCGGCCCAACGCCCTTCGCGCCCGTTGCCGGGAAGTGTGCAGGGGGCGCAGCCGATGGAAGCGTACCCCTGATCGTGGAGCGGATGGTACGGAAGCTCGTGCTCGTGCACGTAGCGCCAGACGTCAGCGTCGCTCCAGTCGACGAGCGGATTGAACTTCCAGACGCCGCGAGCGGCGTTCCACTCGTGCTTGGAAGCGTCCGCGCGCGAGGGGCCCTGCTCACGGCGGATGCCGGTGACCCAGGCGTCCGCCCCGGCCAGTGCCTCGTCGAGCGCGTCGACCTTGCGCTGCCCGCAGCAGTTCGCCGCGCTCCACGGCGTGCCGTTCGGCGGGGTGGCGTCGATCACCTCGACGTGCAGGCCGTAGCGGTCCTCGATCTTGCGCCAGGTTTCGTATGTCTCGGGGAACAGCACGCCGGTGTCGATGGTGAACACCCGAGCGGCCGGTTCGATGCTCATCAGCATGTCGATCAGCACCGACTCCTCCTTCTGGAAGGAGCAGGCCAGCAGGAGGCTCGGGTGGTGCCGTTCGACCGCGACGGCCAGCAGCTCCTCCGCGGTGACGTCCGCTAGACCGCGCATTCGCCCTCCCCCCGGATCACCTGGAAGGGCTCCTTGCGCTGCCAGTCGATGAAGTGGCTCATGTTCTCGAGCGAGAACTCGATCGGCAGGGCGAGATCGCGCGCCTCGTCCTCGAAGCGCTTCGTGCCGACGCGCTCCGCGAACGCGTTGAAGGCCTCGCCCTCCTCGCGCTCGCTCTCGTACATCCGCAGCCAGCGCTCCACCGCGTCCGGCACGCGCTTGGCGGCCAGGCGCACCTTGAGCCGGGCGCCGTACAGCACCTCGCCGCCCTCGTAGTTGCCGCCGATGTGGGCGACGTACGCGGGGATCGTGTGCTCGCCGACCTTGATCGACGCGCCGTAGAACCCGATGTTGGCGATGTGGTGCTGGCTGCAGCCGTTCGGGCAGCCGGACATCTTGATGTGCACCCGGCGGGTCAGCGGATCGTCGATCTGCATCGCCTCGATGCGTTCGCGCACCGCGTGGTTGAGGCCCATCGAGCTCGTGATCCCGAGCTTGCACGAGTCCGTGCCGGGGCAGCTCACGACGTCGTTGATCTCGTCGACGCCCGCGTCCCCGAGCCCCAGCTGGCTGAGCGCCCGCCACACCTCGTACACCGTCTCGTCGCGCACCCAGCGCAGCACGAGATTCTGGTGGACGGTGGTGCGGCAATGACCGCCCGAGTACTCGCGCATCAGCTGGGCGAGCCCGCGGAACTGCTCTGGTGTCAGGTCGCCGCGGATCACCTTGATCTGGACGGTGGAGAACCCGGCCTGGCGCTGCGGCTGCACGCTGCTGGCACGCCAGCGCTCGAACGCGCTGCCATCGCCGTTGGGGCTCGCGTATGCCGACGGGATGCCCGGGGCGGCCGCCTCCTCGTCGTCGATGAAGAGCAGCGGGCCCGGGTCGAAGTCGCGCTCGGCAACCCAGTCGCCCTCGAGCTCCTCGTCGACCTGGCGCGCCAGCTCCTCGATTCCGTACTTGTCGACGAACACCTTGATGCGGGCGCGGGCGCGGTTCTTGCGCAGCCACTCCTGGCGATCGAAGATGCGGAACACCGCCTCGGCCACCTTCAGGTACTCCCCGTCGTCCGCCGTCACGAACTCGCGCAGCGTCGGCGCGACGCGCGGCATGATCGACGTGCCGCCGCCCACCCGCATCTCGAAGCCCTTCACGCCGTCGCGGATGCGCGGGATGTAGGCCACGTCGTGGATGCCGGTGATCGCCCGGTCCTCGTCCGTCGCGGTGAAGGCGGTCTTCACCTTGCGCGGCATCAGCTGGGTCGTGGGGTGGCGCACGAAGTAGCGCACGTAGGCGCCGACGTACGGCGTCGGGTCGAACAGCTCGCCCTCGCACACGCCCGCCCAGGGGTCGCCGGTCACGTTGCGCACGGTGTTGCCGCAGCCTTCCCGGCTCGACAGGCCGGAGTCGGACAGCTGGCGGATCGTCTCGGCGGCGTCGCGCAGCGGGACGTGGTGGAGCTGGATGTTCTGGCGCGTCGTGATGTGGCCCTTGTTGAGCGGCACGTACCGCTCCACCACGTCGGCGAACGCCTCCATCTGCTCCGGCGTGATCCCGCCGAACGGCAGCTTCACGCGGATCATCTGGACGTCCGCCTGGCGCTGGCCGTAGACGCCCTGCTTGAGGCGGAAGCCGATGAACTGCTCCTCCGTCAAGGCGCCCGAGAGGAACTTCTCGGCCTCGTTGTCGAAGTCGTCGAACTCACGCTCGAGGATCGGGATGATGTGCCCGGGGACGTTCTCCAGGACCTCGGGATTTTCGAGCGAGCCCTTCCTGCCCTTCGTCTTCCGCGGCTCGGTCGAGAGCGGTTCCATTGGTGCGGTCCTCTGTCGGGGCCTCCGTAGGACTGGAAAGTACCAAAACCCGGTCGAGTTTCCGAAGATAGACCTTGGCCGCTCGGCCAGTTACGCTCGCCGGCCATGGATCCCCATCTCGACGCCACCGCCCAGGCCGACCTCGTTCGCTCCGGGGAGGTGACGTCTCGGGAGCTGGTGGAGGGCGCGATCGAGCGCATCGAGGCACTCAACGGCGACCTCAACGCGGTGATCCACCCGCTGTTCGAGAAGGCGCTGGCCGCGGAGCCGGCCGACGGTCCGTTCCGCGGCGTGCCGTTCCTCGTGAAGGACCTGATGTGCCACACGGCCGGCGACCCGATGCACGAGGGCATGGCCTTCCTGCGCGACGCCGGTTGGACCGAGCCCGAGGACACCTGGCTGGCCCGGCGCTTCCGCGAGGCGGGGTTCGTGTCGCTCGGCAAGACCAACACGCCCGAGCTGGGCATCCTGCCCACGACCGAGCCGTCAGCCTACGGTCCCACCCGCAACCCGTGGGACACATCCCGCTCCCCCGGCGGGTCGAGCGGCGGCTCGGCGGCCGCGGTGGCGGCTGGGCTGGTGCCGATCGCCCACGCCAACGACGGCGGTGGGTCTATCCGCATCCCCGCCTCGTGCTGCGGGCTCGTGGGCCTCAAGCCCTCGCGCGGCCGCGTCTCGCTGGCGCCCGAGTTCGGCGACTTCATGTCCGGACTCGTCGCCGAGCTCGTGGTGTCGCGCTCAGTGCGCGACGCCGCTGCCGTGCTCGAGTGGGTGTCCGACCCGCCGCCGGGAGAGCCCTACGTCGCTCCCGCACGCCGGCGCGACTACAACGAGGAGGTCGGGGCCGACCCGGGGCGGCTGCGCGTGGGCCTGCTCACGCGCCCGCCAGGGGGGGACTTCGACGCCCACCCGGATTGCGTGGCGGCGGCCGAGGAGGCCGGGCGGCTGCTGGAGTCGCTGGGGCACTCGGTCGAGGTGGCCTTCCCGGAAGCCCTGGACGACGAGAACTACATCCCCAACTTCCTGGTCCGCTGGACCGGCGGCGTCGCCTACAACCTCGCCTACTGGGAGCGCAGGACCGGCCGCTCGATCGGGCCGGAAGACGTGGAGCCGCTGACGTGGGCACTGGCGGAGCAGGGTCGCAGCCACTCCGCGGCCGACTACCTCGCCGCGATGGAGTTCGCGCAGGACGTGACGCGGCGCAGCGCCCAATGGTGGGCGGGCGGATTCGACCTCCTGCTCACGCCCACGATGGCGGTGCCGCCCACGGTGCTCGGCACCTACGACGCTCCGCCCGACAATCCCATGATGCCGATCCTGACCGCCGTCCCCGCCGCGGTCTTCACCGCAGGCTTCAACACCACGGGGCAGCCGGCGATCTCCCTGCCGCTGCACGTGTCCGGCGAGGGGCTGCCGATCGGCGTGCAGCTGGTCGCCGCGTACGGGCGCGAAGACGTGCTGATCCGGATCGCCGCGCAGGTCGAGCAGGCGCAGCCGTGGGCGGAGCGGCTTCCGCCGACGTTCGCGGCCGCCTGAGCGGCCGGCCGGGCCGGAGTGTGGGTAGCGAAACGGCGCGTATTTGACGCCCAGCGCAGCCCACACTCGGCAGAGCCGGCCCGTTGTGCCGCTGTTTAACGCCGCGCAGCGCCGGCGCGGCAAGGGCGCAGGCCTACGAGCCCCAGCGCTCGCCGTCGCCCCAGGGCGATGGGCCCGCCGGGTCGCGGCCGGTTCCGGCGAACAGGCCGGCGCGCAGCCACGGGCTCACGGCCGGGCCGGCAGAGGCCGGCGGGGGCGCGGTGTCGCGCAGGAACTGCTCGATCGCGGCCGCGATCGCGGCGGCCTCCTCCGGTGACGCGGCGCCGCCCTCGACCTCGATGCGGGGGCGCGTCGGGCGCTGCTTTCCGTTGCGGCTCACGTCGGTGAGTAGCGTACCCGCCGTGCCTGAGCTCCCTGTATTCAGCCGCGAAGACGTGTTTGCGGCGATCTCGCCGAGCGAGGCGATCGAGCGCGTGCGCGAGGGCTTTGTCGAGTACGCCGCGGGGGAGTGGGAGATGCCGCCCAAGGTCTATCTTCAGGCGCCCCCGAGCGGCGACTTCCGCGCGATGCCCGCCAGGGGCGGCGGGCTCGCGATCCTCAAGTGGGTCACCTCCTTCCCGCGCAACCCCCAGGCCGGGCTGCCCGTGGTGATGGGGATGATCTGCGTGTCCTCGGCCGAGAGCGGCGAGCCGCTCGCTCTCGTGGACGTGCGCTCCGTCACCGCCCTGCGCACCGGCGCCGTTGCCGCGCTGGCGGCGCAGGAGCTCGCCCGCGAGGACGCTCGCAGCGTCGGCATCGTCGGCTGCGGCCTGCACGGCGCCTGGGCGGCCCGCTGCCTGGCGGCCGCCGAGTACGGGCCCGGCGTCTGCCACGACCCCGATCCCGAGGCCGCCGGGCGGCTGGCGGGTGAGCTCGACTGGGAGGCGGGCAGCCGCGAGGACGCCCTGGCCTGCGACGTGGTCACCTGCGTGACCCCCGGGTACGAGCCCGTCGTGCTGGAGTCCGATCTGCGCCCGGGCCTGCACCTGAACATGCTCGGCGCCGACGGCGCCGGCAAGGCCGAGGCCGAGGTGGCGGCCGTGGCCAAGGCCGAGCTGTTCTGCGACGAGTGGGCGCAGGCCAGCCACGGCGGGGAGCTGACCGGCGCGGTCCAGGCCGGCCTGGTGAGCCGGTCGGACGTGCGCCAGCTGGGCGATGTCATGACCGGGGCGGCGCCGGGCCGCTCGGCGCCCGACGCGGTCACTCTGTTCGACTCCACCGGCCTGGCCATCCAGGACCTGGCCATCTGCCTCGCGCTGCTCGGCGCCCACCGCTCGGGAGCGGTGAGCAGGACCACCGTTCGGCTCTAGGCCTCCGGCAGGGGTGGCGCGCTACCTCGGGAGGATGACCCAGCTGTGAGCGCCCGCGGGGGCGAGGATGGTCGCCCCGCCGCGCGTGAGGAACACCTGGCGTGGCGCCGGGGCGCCCCCGGCGCACGACCGTCCGCGCCGTGCCACGGCCCCGGCCGGAAACGGCAGGCTCAGCCGCACCACCGCTTGGGCGTCACCCGCAACGGAAACCTGCAGGCAGCGTCCGCCCTCCAGGCGCGCGCGGAGCCCGTCGATGTGAGCCCTGCGCACGTTCGTCAGGCGCAGCTCCAGTGCGTTGCGCTCGGGTCGCGGCGGGATCCGCGCCCATTCGGTGCCGGAGACGGACTCGGGCCGCGGCGGGTTGCCGTTGGGCGACCCCACGTTTGTCGTGGCCGGCTCGAAGCCGCGCCCGAAGGCGAGGCTGCGGGCGCTGATCTGCGCCAGGGCCGGACGCTGCGCGCGCAGGTGAGAAACCCAGTAGGCGTGGTCGTGGACGAGCCCAGGGCGGTCCTCGCTGGGCACGAACGCGTAGTCGACGCGGTTGGGGTCGTGCTGGACGACCGACGCAGCCAGGAACGCGCGCGCCGCGCGCCACTCGTCGCCGATCGCGAGGTCGAAGTGGTCGCCCGGGAAGGTCCAGAGCTGGCTGCGCAGGCCGAGCTCGTCGAAGCGCTTCTGCTGAGCGCGCACGCTCGCGATCGGCACGAGCATGTCCGTGCGGCCGGCCCAGTTCATGTACGGGAGCCAGCGCGCGTTCCCGACGAGCAGGCCGGTGTCGAGGAAGCCGCCCGCTGCCGGCGGCCCGACGGTGGTGAAGGCCGCCCCGAACAGGTCGGGCCACTGCATGCCCAGCTTGTAGGTGCCGTAGCCGCCCATCGAGTAGCCGGTGAGCGCGACCCGGTCGGGCTCGAGCCTGAAGTGGCGCGCGAGATCGGCCCACACCTCGAAGAAGTCCGCCTCGGCCGCGCCGGTGTACCAGCCGTCCGGCCCGCGGCCGAGCGGCGTGACGTAGAAGCGGCCGTGGTCGTCGCCGAGCTGTTGCTGCTGCTTGGGCGAGAAGACTGCGAACTGCGTGTAGGTGGCCGACAGCGAGTGGAGGGCGAAGTTGATCCCGCCGCGCCGCGTGCGCGGATAGGTCTTCGGGACGGTTACGAGGTAGGGCTGCAGACGCCCGCCGAACTCCGGGAAGTCGCCGCGCACGCCCTCGTGCACCTTCAGCGCGGAGGCGTAGATGCGCGCCTGCTTGCGCCCCGGGGCGTGAATGGCGCGGCTCGCCCGCGCGGAGAGGCGCGCGAAGTCGACGTCCGCATGGAAGCCGCCGCTGGTGCCGGCGCCGAGCGTCTCCGACTGCGCCGCCTCGAACCAGGTGCCGCCGCCGCGCGGCTGCGGCTCGTCGAAGCGGAAGGCCAGGTTGAACACGCCCGGCGCGCCGCGCGCCGGGTTGGACGAGCCGGGTTCGTCCGCGGTGGGTTGCCCAGGACGCACCTGGCTGAAGCCGCTGCCCGACCAGAGCCCTGTGCCCGCGACGTAGCGCCAGGTCGCCTTGCCCGGGTCCATCGCCGAGCGCGGTACGCGGATCGTCATCTGGTTGCTGCGCGGGTCGATCGTCACGGCGCCGGGCGCCAGCGGCGTCGTGGCTCCGCCCGGGAGCGTCGTGACCTCGCCGCCGGTGCCCCAGGCGGTGATGAAGCGGTCGAGGCCCGGTGAGCTGAGGCCGGCGCCGTGCGGCCAGGGCACCTGCGCGCCGCCGCCGCGGTCGGTGTCGATGCCGATGCCGACAGCGGCGGCGTCCTCGGCGATGACCGTCCCGAGCGTTACGCGGTAGACGATCGCCTTCGCGGTCGGCTTGATGCGCAGCTCCACGAGATCCGCGGCGTTGTTGGCGTAACGGGCGGCGGTGGGATAGCGGAGGTCGCCGTTCGAGGGCGAGAAGCCGGCGACGCCCGGCGGCGTCGAGTTCACGCCGGTGTCCGCGCCGTGGTCGTCGAACAGGTAGTCCTGATAGAGGTACTCGCCGCGGCGGTAGGCGTCGGTGCCCGAGACGAGCAGCGGCCGCGCGGAGAACGGCGCCCGCACCTGGAGCTCGGGCACGCCCGGAGCCTTCGCGTACAGCAGCGGCGGACCGGGCAGCTTCCCCGAGCGCACGCTCGGCAGCGAGCCGGCCTCGGCTGAGGCCGCGGCCACCAGCAGGGCGGCGGCTGCGGTCACGAGGAGCCGGCGCATCGGCCGACCCTACCGGGCGGGCTAGAGCGGGATGTTCCCGTGCTTGCGCTTTGGCGTGTCGACGCGCTTGGTCTGCAGCGTCTCGAGCGCTCGGATCAGCTTCGGGCGCGTCTCGTGGGGCACGATCACGTCGTCGATGTAGCCGCGCTCGGCCGCCGAGTAGGGGTTCGCGAAGCGCGCCTTATAGTCGCCGATCAGCTTCTCGCGGCGCTCGTCGGGCGTGGGGGAGGTCTGGATGTCGCGGCGGTGGATGATGTTCACAGCGCCCTCGGGGCCCATCACGGCGACCTCGGCGGTCGGCCAGGCGAACACGAAGTCGGCCAGCATGTGCTTCGAGCTCATGACGTCGTAGGCGCCGCCGTAGGCCTTGCGCGTGATCACGGTGAGCTTGGGGACCGTCGCCTCGGTGAACGCGTAGAGCAGCTTCGCCCCGTGGCGGATGATCCCGCCCCACTCCTGCGAGGTCCCGGGGAGGAAGCCCGGCACGTCCATCAAGGTCAGCAGCGGGATGTTGAACGCGTCGCAGAAGCGCACGAAGCGGGCGGCCTTCTCGGAGGAGGAGATGTCCAGCACGCCGGCGAGCTGCGAGGGCTGGTTGCCGACCACCCCGATCGGCCGGCCGTTCAGCCGCGAGAAGCCGATGATCATGTTGCGGGCGAAGTGCTCCTGCACCTCGAAGAACTCGCCGTTGTCGACCAGCCGGTGCACCACGTCGCGCATGTCGTACGGCTTGTTCGGGGAGTCCGGGACGATGCTGTCGAGCTCTGCGTCCTGGCGCTCGGGGTCGTCGCCGGTGTCCATGCGCGGCGGTAGCTCGAGGTTGTTCTGCGGCAGGAACGACATCAGGTAGCGCGCGTCCTCGAGGCAGCTCTCCTCGTCGTCGGCCGCGAAGTGCGCGACCCCCGACTTGGTGTTGTGCGTCATCGCCCCGCCCAGCTCCTCGAACTCGACCTCCTCGCCCGTGACCGTGCGGATCACGTCGGGGCCGGTGATGAACATGTGCGAGGTCTCCTTGACCATGAAGATGAAGTCGGTCATGGCGGGGGAGTAGACGGCGCCGCCCGCGCACGGACCCATGATCAAAGAGATCTGCGGGATCACGCCGGAGCACTGGACGTTGCGCACGAACACGTCGCCGTAGGCGCCCAGCGAGACGACGCCCTCCTGGATGCGCGCCCCGCCCGAGTCGTTGATCCCGATCACGGGGCAGCCGACCTTCGCCGCCAGGTCCATCACCTTGACGATCTTCTCGCCCATCACCTCGCCGAGCGAGCCGCCGAATACCGTGAAGTCCTGGGAGAAGACGCAGACGGGCCGGCCGCCGATCGTGCCGTAGCCGGTGACCACGGCGTCGCCCCAGGGGCGGTTGCGCAGCATGTCGAAGTCGGCGGTGCGGTGCCGGACGAAGGTGTCCAGCTCCTCGAACGAGCCCGGGTCGAGCAGCTTCTCGATGCGCTCGCGGGCGGTCAGCTTGCCCTTGGCGTGCTGCTTCTCCTCGGCCTGAGGGTTGGTGTGAACCGCCTGCTGGCGCAGCTCTTCGAGCTGCTCGAGCTTCTCCTCGTAGGTTTCCGGCGACTTCTGCCTCATGCGCGAAGCAGGTTATCCATCCCGATCCACGCCCTCGTAGTAGGGAAGTCGCCCGCCCGCCCGGGCACGCACGATCCCGTACAGGTGGCGCACCACGCTGGGGTGCCGGTGGGCGACGTTCGTGCCCTCGCTGGGGTCGCGGTGCTTGTCGAAGAGGTGGAAGCGCGCCGGCTTGTTGCGCGCCCACATCGCCCAGCGCCGGGTGCGGATGAAGAACGAGTTGCCGTAGCCGCCGAACGCGTAGTCGCGCTTCGGCAGCTGCTTGCCCTCGAACAGCGGCGACATGTCCACGCCGTTCATCGACTTCGGCGCCTTCACGCCCATCATCGACAGGAGCGTCGGTGCGATGTCGTGGGTGGAGGCGTACCAGTTGGTCGACTGGCCGGCGTTGCGCCGGGCCGGGTCGACCACCACGAGCGGGATTCGGGTGAGGGCCGGGTGCAGGGCCGTCGAGATCTTGCCGGTCCAGCCGTGCTCGCCCAGCAGGATGCCGTGGTCGGACACCAGCGCCACCACGGTTTCGTTCTCGAGGTTGAGGTCGTGCAGCCGGTCGAACAGGACGCCGAGCCAGCGGTCGGTCATGGTCACCTCGGCCGCGTAGAGCTCGCCCAGCCGGCGCACCACCGGCCCGCGCTCGCTCGGCTTCAGCCAGTTGGTCACCTTCCCGTACAGCGGCATCGCCGGCTCGCTGCCGCGCCACTTGCCGTACATGTCCGCGTAGTTCACCGGCGGCGTCCAGGGCTCGTGTGGCTCGTAGGTGTCCACCACCAGCGCGAACGGCCGGTGCCAGGCGCCCATCTCGAGCGCGTGGGCGGCGTCGGTCATCACCTTGGCGGCGAACGAGCGGCGCTCGTCGAGCCAGTAGCGGCTGTTGGCGAGGTACTTGCCGACGCGCTCGCGCTTCTCCGGCGCGATCGCGGGGTGGAGCCAGTGGCGCAGCACGTTGTCGGGCACGCTCGAGATCGGATGGCTGCCACCGATCTGGCCGCCGGTGCGCACGAAGCTGTCGACGCTGTGCCGCAGCGGCGCGTACGGGCGGGAAAAGCCGAGGAACGGGTTGTCCGTGACGTACGACGTCCAGTAGCCCGCGCGGCGCAGCACCGAGGGCAGCGAGTCGCGCACGTCGCGCAGCGGTGCCCAGCCCGGCGAATCGAGCAGGCCGCGGTAGTCGTGCCAGTGGCGGAAGGGGAAGGTGCGGCGCCCGCCGAGGATCGAGTTGCGCGCCGGCACGGTCGGCATGGCCTCCGGGTAGGCGCTGGTGAAGCGCAGGCCCTGGAACAGCAGCTCGTCCATGTTGGGAGTGGCGATCGCTTTCTGGTAGACCGCGTCCTGGCGCAGCGAGTCGACGATCACGAGGATCAGGTTGGGGCCGTCCGGACGCTGCGCGAACGCCGTCCGGTCGCCGAGCATCGTGCCGGTCGCCGCGGCCGCGGACGCCTGCAGGAAGCGGCGACGTGTTGTTGCGCGCCTCACCTGTCTAGTGGAGCACGGCTCGGGGCCGCTGGCGAGCTAACCGCGCGAGAACGGCCGATGGTGGGCCGAGCCGAGCGCCTCGAGAGCGCCCTCTAGCGCGGCCTGCGCGCCGTCTCGGTTGAGCGGGGGGTCTTCGGCGCTTTCTTCCGCCACCGGGTCCGCGAGCGGCTCCTCCGCGGACGGCTGCTCGGCCGGCGGCCGCGTGGGCTCTTCGGCGATAAGGGGGGCGGGTTCGTCCGTGACCGGCTCCTCCACCGGCGCCTCGTCTGCCGGCGCGGCCGCTCCCGATACCCACACGGGGTGCTCGGCCGCCGGATTGGGCATGTCCGCGCGCGCCTCCCGGCCGAACAGCCAGCCGAGCAGGCGCCGCCGGCGCGGCTGCATGGCCACCGGCTCCGCGACCGGCTCGAGCGGCTCGAACGCCGCTTCGGAACGGGGTTCCGGAAGTTCCGTCCCTGTGGAGGACGTTTCGTCGGGGACCTCTGCGATGGGCTCCGGCAGCGGGGCTGCCTCTTCGCCCTCGATCGTCGCCGTGAGGGTTACCTTGGTGCCCCAGCCGGAGGGCTCGATCGACACGGTGCCGCTGGCACCCTCGCCCTCCCAGGCGACCGTGCGCTCTAGCTCCAGTCTGGTGATCTTGATCTCGCCGAACGCTCCGAGGTGCCTGGCCAGCCGCTCGACCTCGCTCAGCTCGCTCCAGAGCTCGGGAGGCGACTTCACCAGCGTGCGCTTCGCGGTTAAGTCCTGCATCGCCTCACGGGGTTCGAGCAGGCCTCGCCGAGTCCTTCGTGAAAGATGTCTTGCAATGCTCGGAGCAGACCTCGCAGAGCTGCTTGGCGACCGCATTCCCGCGGATCACAGCCGTAGCGAGCTCGCGGACCACTACGCGGCCCGCTACCTGAACCGCCCGGATCGGCCGCCGGCCCCGCGTGTGCTGGACCTGGGTTGCGGGGCGGGCGCTTCGGTCGACCTGTTCCGCTCGCTGGAGCCGCGCGTGCGGTGGACGGGCGCCGACATCGAGCACTCCGCCGAGGTGGCGGAGCGCAGCCGTAGCGACGCCGACTTCGTGACCTTCGACGGCGAGCACCTCCCGTTCGCCGACGCCAGCTTCGACCTCGTCTACTGCAAGCAGGTGCTCGAGCACGTCCGCCGCCCGGGTCCCCTGCTCGCAGAGGTCGCGCGGGTGCTCGGGCCGCAGGGGTGGTTCGCCGGCTCCACCTCCCACCTGGAGGCCTTCCACTCGAACAGCTTCTGGAACTACACGCCCTACGGCCTGATGGTGCTGCTGGACGAGGCCGGCCTCGAGCTGACCGAGGTGCGACCGGTGATCGACGCCTTCACGCTGGTCGCGTGGCGGGCGCTGGGCACGCCGCGCTTCTTCTACCGCTGGTGGGCGCGCGAGTCGCCTCCGTACCGCGCGATCTCGCTGCTCGCACGGCCGGCCCGCTGGGATCACCGGACGGTCAACACCGCCAAGCTCGTGCTGAGCGGCCAGTTCACGTTTCTCTGCCGCCGCTAGGCCGGCCGACTCCCTCTATCCACTCAGCCGCCGGCGGCGCGTGCCGGCGCTGCGCTAGCGCCCAGAGGCCCTCTCAGGCTTCGGAGTACTCGCCGAACTCCTCGCGCATAACGCCGCAGACCTCGCCGAGGGTGGCCCGCTCCTTGAGCGCCGCGCGCATCGGCACGAGCAGGTTGTCGGCACTCGAGCACGCCTTGCGCAGCTCCTCGAGGCGGGCGCTCACGGCCTCGTGGTCGCGATCCTCCTTGAAGGCCTCGAGGCGCTCGAGCTGCTGGCGCTCGGACTCGGGATCGACGCGCAGGATCTCCACCTCGTCGAGCGTGTCGGTGACGTACTCGTTCACCCCGACCACGATGTCCTGCTTCTGGCGGTAGCGCTCCTCGTAGCCCCACGCCGACTCCTCTACCTCGGCGCGGATGAACGGGATGCACTGCACCGAGCCGCCCAGCTCGTCGATCTTGTCGATCAGCGCCTGGGCGGACTCCTCGATCTCGTCGGTGAGCGCCTCCACGAAGTAGGAGCCGGCGAACGGGTCGGCGCTGTCCGTCGCGCCGGTTTCGTGGGCGAGGATCTGCTGTGTGCGCAGGGCGATCCGGGCGGCCCGCTCGCTCGGCAGGGCCAGCGCCTCGTCGAAGCCGTTGGTGTGCAGCGACTGGGTGCCGCCGCAGACGGCCGCGAACCCCTGCAGCGCCACTCGGACGATGTTGTTCTCGGGCTGCTGGGCGGCCAGGGTGACGCCACCGGTCTGGGTGTGAAAGCGCATCTTCAGCGAGCGCTCGTCCTTGGCGCCGAAGCGCTCGCGCATGATGCGCGCCCACATGCGGCGCGCGGCGCGGAACTTCGCCACCTCCTGGAAGACGTTGTTGTGGCCGTTGAAGAAGAAGGCGAGGCGGGGGCCGAACTCGTCGACCGCGAGGCCCGCGTCGAGCGCGGCCTGCACGTAGGCGATCGCGTTGGCCAGCGTGAAGCCGACCTCCTGCACGGCCGAGCAGCCCTTCTCGCGCATGTGGTAGCCGGAGATCGAGATCGTGTTCCACTTCGGGATGCGCTCGCGGCAGTAGGCGAACAGGTCGGTCGTCAGGCGCATCGCCGGCACCGGCGGGTAGATGAAGTTGCCGCGCGCGATGTACTCCTTGAGCACGTCGTTCTGGGTGGTGCCGCGCAGGGCCTCGGCCGGCACGCCCTGCTCCTCGCCGACCAGCTCGTAGAGCAGCAGCAGCACGGCGGCGGGCGCGTTGATGGTCATCGAGGTCGAGACGTCGGCGAGCGGAATCTCCTCGAAGACGCGGCGCATGTCGTCGATCGTGTCGATGGCCACGCCGGTGCGGCCCACCTCGCCCATGCAGAGCGGGTCGTCGGAGTCGCGGCCGAGCTGGGTCGGCAGGTCGAAGGCCATCGACAGGCCCGTCGAGCCGTGCTCGATCAGGTAGCGGAAGCGCTTGTTGGTCTCGGCCGCCGTGGCGTAGCCCGCGTACTGGCGCATCGTCCACGTGCGCCCGCGGTACATGTCCGGATGGATCCCGCGCGTGTACGGGTACTCGCCCGCCTCGCCGAGGCGCCCCTCGAGGCCCGGCGCCACGTCCTCGGCGGAGTACTCCTGCTTGATCTCGATCCCGGAGTCGGTGAAGCGCCGCGGGTCGTCGGGACCCACCACGGGTGCGATGCTGGGCTTGTGGTCGGGAGTGGTCGCCATACGGAAACAAGGATAAGCGGCGATGCGCGGCGCAGCGCCCTGCTGCTCCTGGCCGCGCTCGTCGCGCTGATGTGGGCGGTCGAGGTGGTGGACGTGGCGGTCAACCACCGGCTGGACCGCTACGGGATCGAGCCGCGCGACGTGGACGGGCTCGACGGCATCGTGGCCGCCCCGTTCCTGCACGTCGGCTTCGGCCACCTGCTCGCGAACACGGTTCCGTTCGCGGTGATGGGAGCGGTGATCGCCCTCGAAGGGGCGCGGCGGCTGATCCTGGTGACGGTGATCGTGGCGCTGGTGAGCGGTTTCGGCACCTGGCTGGTCGCCGCCGAAGGGACCACCCACGTGGGAGCCAGCGGGGTCGTGTTCGGCTACGCCACCTACCTGATGGCTCGCGGCCTGTTCAACCGCAACGGGACCGAGCTGGCCGTCGGCGCCCTGGTGCTGCTGATCTGGGGCGGCGCGCTCGTGGGCGGCCTCGAGCCCCAGCGCGGCATCTCCTGGCAGGGGCACCTGTTCGGGGCGATCGGCGGGGTGGTGGCGGCCCGGGCGCTGGCGCGCGAACGGCCGTAGCATCTGAGGCGTGGAGGTAACCGTCCGCCTGTTCGCGATGCTGCGCGAGCGCGCCGGGGCAGGCTCCCTGACGTTGGAGCTGCCCGAGGGCGCGAGCGTGCGCGACGCGCTCGACTCGCTCGCGGGCATCGCGCAGGACATCCCGCTGGTGATGGCGGTCAACCGCGAGTACGCGTCGGAGGAGCAGGTGCTCGACGCCGGCGACGAGCTGGCGCTGATCCCGCCCGTCAGCGGCGGCTCGACGCGGGCGGCGCCGTGGGTGCGGGTCAGCGCGGAGCCGCTCTCGCTGGACGGGCTGGCGGCGCGTGTGCGCGACTCCCGGGCCGGCGCGGTGGTCACCTTCGCGGGCGTGACCCGCGAGGTGGAGCGGCTCGAGTACGAGGCCTACGCGGAGATGGCGGAGGAGCGCATGGCCGCCATCGCCTCGGAGGCGGTCGATCGGCACGGCCTGTGCGCCGCCGCCGTCGAGCACAGAGTCGGCGAGGTGCCGCTGTCGGAGCCGAGCGTGATCGTGGCGGTTTCGGCCCCGCATCGCGGCGATGCGTTTGCCGGGGCGCGCGAGATCATCGACCGCGTGAAGGCCGAGGCGCCGATCTGGAAGAAGGAGATCGAGGGCGGCGAGGGCCGCTGGGTGGAGGGAGCAACTCCTCCGCCCCCGCCGCGCTGAGCGCCCCGGCGAGCGAGCCGAGCAGGAAGCCGCCCAGCTCCTCGCGGCTGAGGTCGCGGTGGTCGAGCCAGTCGAGGATCGCGCCGTCGAGGAACCAGAGCCAGCCGCGCACGGCCGCGCGCGGCTTGGGCGCCGCGCCCGCGCCCAGGCCCTCGAGGATGCGCGCCGAGGTGCGGTCGCGCACCTCCGCGATCAGCGCGCCCACCTCGGGCACGCTGCCGGCGCTCTCGAGCAGCTTGCGGTAGGCCACCTCGTTCTGCTCGACCCACTCGAGGAAGGCGGCGAGGCTGCGCGCCAGCGCCTCGGCCGGCGCCAGCGCGGGATCCGGCTCGGTGCGCCTGCGCACCTCATCCGCCGCGGCCTGGAGCGTGGCCAGGAACAGGTCCCGTTTGCCGGGGAAGTAGTGGTAGAGCAGCGCCTTGGAGATCCCGGCCTCGCGCGCGATGTCCGCCATCGACAGCTCGGCGTACGAGTGGCGCGCGAACAGCTCGGTGCTCAGCTCGAGCAGCTGGCCGCGGCGCTCGTCGACCGGTAGGCGCGTGTAGGCGGGCTCGGCCACGAGCCGCACGCTATAGCTTGCGCCCGTGCTCGCCCGCGGCTGCTAGCGGCCCCAGACGGGGTTCGTCTCGATCAGCTTCCCCGTTAGGCGGATGGGCTGCCCGGGTCCGCCTGCGATCGCCACTCGGTAGAGGTCTTGGCGACACCGCCCGCGCGGCTTGTTGCACACGCCGCTCTGGTGCGCGTAGTTGACAAGCAGAGTGAGCCGATCGATGTTGCCCGGGCGGCCGGCGCCCTCAGGCGAGCGCGAGCGCGGTGTGCCGGGCGAGCGCGTCGAAGTCGGCGTCCGAATGCAGGACCGGCACGTCCCCGCGGATGGCCACGCTTGCGATGAGACAGTCCGTCAGGCCGCGAACGCCGTCGCCCGCCTGGCGGCACGCCCGCGACATGTCGGCGGCGTCCTCGTAGTCGCGCGGCCCTTCGGTCGGCAGGAAGGCGCACCGGGCGAGCAGGGCGCGCAGCTTGTCGCGGTGCGCGGCATCGCGGGCGCCTGCCAACACCTCCATCAGCACCGCGTCCGTGGTGACCAGCTCGTCGCGCTCGAGCAGGCGGCGCAGCCGGGCGTCCACGTCGCTCCCCGTGCCGCGCAGGAACTCGACCCAGGCGGAGGTGTCGGCGAGGATCACAGCTCGGCGGGGCCGTCGGCGGCGCGCAGCTCGTCGAGATCTGCGTTCCAGCCGGTCCCGCCCATGGCAAGGGCGTCCTCGAGGCTGAGCGGCTCGCCGACCAGCCTCCGTAGAGCCAGATCCACGGCCTCGCGCTTGGTGCGAAGCCGGTAGCGGCTCATGGCTCGACGAATCAGGTCGTCGTCGATGTCGATGTTCGTGCGTGCGATGTACACCATGATATACCTCGATGTGTACGGCTACGGGGCGAACTCGCCCGCGCTGGGGGCGGCACTGGGCGCGGGGCCCGCTGCGGCGGCCGGAGCCGGGGAGGCCGCGAGCGGCTGTGCGGTGGATGGGATCGCGGCGCGCGCGCCGGGTGTGGCGCTCGCGTCGAACTCGTTTGCCGGGGCCGGCGGGGGCGGGGGCGCGGGTGGCGGCGGCTCGGGAGTAGCTGCCGGCTCGGTCGTCGCCTGTGGTTCTGGCGGCGCGGGAGGAGGCGGGGGCATGATCGCCTGGTCGTCCGCCGGTGCCTCCGTCTGCGCGGCCGCCGCCGCCGGGCGCTGCGGCGGCCCGTGGTGGTTGGCGAGCCGGTCCACGGCCGTCCCCCCTCCCGCGAGCGCCGCGGCGCTCGCCGCCAGCGCGGCGACCTTCTGCCCGGTAACCAGCTCGGCCGCGGTCTGGGCGCGTTCCCCGAGCACGGCGGATTTGTGGTGCGTCGCGGCGAGCAGCGCCTCGGCCTTCTGCTGCAGCATTCCGACCGCCGATTGGAGCAAGCCGCCCCCGCCTCCGACCAGCGCGACGGGCACCAGCGCCGCCACCCGCCCCGGCGCCGCCCGGAACTCGCGCAGCCGCGCCCGGCAGCTCAGGCACGTCTTCAGGTGCGGGCGCAGCTGGGTCAGCTGCTCGGCGTCGGCCTCGCCGTCGGCCAGCGCAGACAGCTGCGGTGCCAGGCGCTCGCACTCGATGCCGCCCTCGATCCCGGCCAGCCGGACCGAGAGCGCCTGGCGGCCCTCGGTCAAGCAGCGGTTCACCTTCGTGTACGTGAAGCCCGTGACGCCACAGATCTCGCGGTACGAGAGCCCCTGCGCCCTCAGCACGAGGCAGCGGATCTCCTGGGGCTTGAGCCGGCGCAGCGCCTCCGCGCCCTGGCGCAGCCGCTCGTAGCGCTCGGCCTGCTCGTGCGTGGCGGCGGGGGCGGTGCCGCACTCGACGGGCTCGCCGTCGCCGGCGACGGGCGTGAGCCGTTCGCGCTGGCGGCGCAGGGCGAACGCCTCGTGCTTGACCACCGTCTTCAGCCACGGCACCAGCTCGTCCTCGCGCGTGGTGGGCGCCTTCGTCAGCAGGATCTCCAGCGCGCGCTGATAGGCGTCCTCGGCGTCCTCGTGGTTCGCCGCGTAGCGCCGAGCGGTCGCCAGGATCTGTGCGCCGTGGCGAGCCAGCAGCGCCAGGGCCGCCTCGTCGATCTCGCCCCGCGAGGGCCGCGTGCGCCGCTCGAGCATCAGCACGATTTGGAGAGGGATCCTCCACCGGTTCGCCCCTGTCCGCCACTCGCAAAGGGCGCAAAATGCGGCCCTTTCAAGCCCGCGCGATATAACCGAGTGATGGCCCCCGCCTTGAGAGCCCACCTCGATCCCGGTTCGGTTTTCGCGGGATACCGCGTCGAGGGGGTCGCCGGGCAGGGGGGGATGGGCGTCGTCTACCGGGCAACGCAAATCGCCCTTCAGCGGCAGGTCGCGCTCAAGCTGATCGTGCCGGAGCTCGCCGACGACGTGAGCTTCCGGGAGCGCTTCAGGCGCGAGTCGCAGCTCGGGGCATCGATCGAGCACCCGAACGTAATTCCCGTCTATGAGGCGGGCGAGGCCGATGGCCAGCTCTTCATCAGCATGCGCTGGGTCGACGGCACAGATCTGCGCTCGCTGATAGTTCGCGAAGGCCATCTGGATCCCGAGCGCGCCGTCTCGATCGTCGAACAGATGGGCGGGGCGCTCGACGCCGCGCACCACCACGGGCTCGTCCACCGCGACGTGAAGCCGGCCAACGTGCTGCTGGCCGGCAAGCACGGGGAGCACGCCTACCTCACCGACTTCGGCCTCACGAAGCGCACGAGCTCGGTGGCTGGAGGGCTGACCCGGACGGGCCACTTCGTCGGCACGCCCGACTACATGCCGCCCGAGCAGATCAAGGGAGAGTCGGTCGACGCGCTCGCCGACGTGTATTCGCTCGGCTGCCTGATGTTCCACTCCCTCACCGGGCACACGCCGTTCGAGCGGGACACCGAGGTGGCGAAGATCTACGCACATCTCAACGACCCTCCGCCGAGTGTGGTCGACAGCGTCCCTGGAGCGCCGCCGGCGTTCGACGCCGTGGTGCGCAGGGCGCTCGCGAAGGAGCCGGGCGAGCGCTATCCCTCCGCGGGGGATCTCGCTCGCGCCGCGCGCGCGGCGCTGACCGGGGCCGCCCCGGAGCAGCCCGAGCACAGCCTTGCCACGGGCCCGGCCGCGCCCGCCACGGTTCGCCAGGAGCCGCCGGGGCTGACCTTGCCCACCCCCGACATCACGGTGCCCGCGGCGGCACCGGGGACGACGTTCGAGGCAGCCCCTCCCCAAGCGCCGCCGCCTCCGACCCCCGCCTACGCACCGCCCCTTGCGGCCGAGCCCGCCTCCCTGCCAACCGTGCGCGACCGCACGCCCGGCAACGGGCGCCGCGTCGCGGCGGTCGGCCTGGCGTCGTTGCTCGTGCTGGGGGCGGTCGCGGGCGCGCTCGCGCTGGCGGGCGTCTTGGGCGGGGGCAAGGACAAGGAGGCCGCGAGCGAAGGCGGCGACCAGTCCGTCCGCTTCGACCAGCCCGCCGACAACGGGACCAAGGCCTCGGGCGCGCCGGAGGCGGTCGCCACGATCCCGGCGGGCGATGGCCCGGACGGCCTGGCCGTGGACGGGAGCTCCGTCTGGGTCGCCAACGCCAAGGGGGACGCGCTCACCCGGATCGACACGACGACCAACAAGGCGGTCGGCGACCCGGTGCCCGTCGGCCACAACCCCGACGGCGTGGCCGCAGCGGACGACGTCGTGTGGGTGACCAACACCGACGACGGCACGGTTACGCGCATCGAGTCCGCGACGGAGGGGGGACCCTCGAAGACGGTTCCCGTGGGCTCCAAGCCCGAGGGCATCGCTTTCGGAGATCGGATCGTGTGGGTCGCGAACAGCGGCGACGGCACGGTCACGCGTATCGACCGGCGCTCCGCGGCGGTGGTGGGAGGGCCCATCCCCGTGGGCGCGAGGCCGATCGGCGTGTTCGTAGGAAAGAGCGGTGTGTGGGTGGCGAACAGCGGCAGCCGGACCGTGACGCTGATCGACCCGTCCACCGCACGAGTGGTCGGCGAGCCCATCCCAGTGGGCAAGAACGCACGCGGCGTGGCCGAGGGGCTGGGCTACGTGTGGGTTTCGAACACGGACGACGACACGGTCACCCGCATCGATGCCCGCACGCGCAAGCCGGTCGGCGCCCCGATCCGGGTCGGCGATCGCCCCAAGGAGATCGCCATGGCCGACGGCTTCGTCTGGGTCGTGAACGAGTACGGCAACGTCGTGAGCAGGATCGACCCGGAGTCGGGCAAGCTGGCCGGCAACCCGATCAGGGTCGGAAAGGCACCGCTCGGCCTCGCGGCGGGCGCCGGCTCCCTGTGGGTGTCGAACTACGAGGCCAACACGGTCACGCGCATCCGGCCCTGAGCCACGCGGCCGGTCAGCTCGGCTGCCATCCTCCTTACCGCCGGCACGGACCTTTCCGCCCGCATCGAGGCGTACGTGATTACAGACGCGTCCCCACTTGCCGAACGAGAACTGTGATTCTCATTTCACCGCGCTACATTCGCCCGGTTCACCTGTTTCACTTCGTGTGACTCGGAATGCGCCGTGCCTGAAGGTTTAGTCAAAGAGCTTCGAGAGGTCGAGCCGACCACTCCCCTGCCCGACCGCGACGTGCGCGCGGGCAGGCCGCTCGTACTGCGCAGCGTCCTCCGCTTCGACACCATCCGGGCGCTGGCGCGGGTGGCCGTGCTGGTCGCGCTGGACCTGGCCGGGCTGTTCCTCGCCATCTACACGGCGCTGGTCCTGAAGATCGCGATCGTCGCCCCCGAGCAGCTCAGCCAGATGTGGGGCCAGGCGAAGGAGTACTTCCCGCTCGGCGGCCTGGTGATGCTGCTGCTGTTCGCCCGCTCGGGGCTCTACCGCGACCGCGCCCAGCGGCCCGGCTTCACGCGCGTGATCGCGTCGCTCTTCCAGGTGACCCTGGTGGTGCTCATCTACGCCGAGATCGAGGGCGAGCCGTTCCAGTCGTACTACATCTTCTACGGCTCGCTGTTCTTCGCGCTGCTCTACGTCTCTTCGCTGCGCTGGGTGTTCGAGCGCCTCTCGGGGATCGTGCTGCGCGCCGCCGGCTACCGCCGCCGGGCGGTGCTGGTGGGCTCGGGCGCGAACATCCAGGCCGTCTCGCACGCCCTGCGCGACTCGAGCGAGATCGAGCCCTACGGGTTCGTGACGCGCACGCCGGTGGCGCTGCTCGACGGCCTGCGCGACTTCCGCTCGCTCGAGCAGCTCGAGCGCCACTTCGACGCCATCGACGAGGTGCTGATCACGGACGCCGACTTCCCCGAGGCGGAAGCCGTCGAGCTGGTCGACCAGTGCCACCAGCACGGCGTGCGCGTGCGCGTGGCGCCCTCGACGATGGAGATCCTGATGGACCGCGTGGAGTTCGTCCCGGGCCAGGCGCTGCCCCTGTTCGAGCTCAAGCCGCCGGTCTTCGACGGCGTCGACTTCGCGGTCAAGCGCATCTTCGACCTCGTCGGCGCGACGCTGCTGATCGTGGCGCTCGCGCCGCTGATGACGCTGGCGGCGCTCGCCATCAAGCTCACCTCGCGCGGCCCGCTCCTGTACCGGTCGATGCGCCCCGGCATCGGCGGCCACTCCTTCCCCTGCCTCAAGTTCCGCACGATGGTGCACGGCGCCGAGCACCTCCAGGAGCGGCTCGAGGAGCACAATGAGGTCGGCGGTGCGATCTTCAAGATGCGCGACGACCCGCGCGTGACGCGCGTCGGGCGCTTCCTGCGGCGCTGGTCGCTCGACGAGCTGCCGCAGCTCTTCAACGTGATCCGGGGCCAGATGTCGCTGGTCGGGCCGCGGCCGTTGCCCAAGCGCGACTACGAGCGGCTAGAGGACTGGCACCGCAAGCGCTACCTGGTGCTGCCCGGCATGACCGGCCTGTGGCAGGTTTCCGGCCGCTCCGAGCTCGACTTCGACGAGCTCGTCCGCCTCGACTTCCTCTACCTCGAGCGCTGGTCGGTCTTCCTCGACCTGACGATCATGCTGAAGACGATCCCCGCGGTGTTCCGCACGCGGGGAGCGTGGTGAGCGAGCCCTACGACTCGGACAACCTGCTGGACCGGCACTCCGAGCCGGCGACCCTGCAGGTCCACTACGACCAGGAGCACCTCCGCGAGCGCGAGCTGCTCGATCGCCGGCTCGGCACCGGAGCCGGCGACGTGCTGTCGGTCGGGTGCGGCTGGCACCCGGGGCGCCACCTGTTCGAGGCGCCGGCCTGGCGCATGACCGGCGCCGACCTGAACGGCGAGATGGTCGGCCACCTGACCGCGGTCGGCGAGATCGAAGCGGGCGTCACGGGCCGCGCCGGCGAGCTCCCGTTCGCTCCCGAGTCGTTCGACGTCGTGCTCTACCGGCTGGTGCTGCACCACATCGCCTACCAGCAGCCGCTGGCCCCCGTCTTCGAGGAGGCGGCTCGGCTGCTGCGCCCCGGCGGCGCGCTCGTGGTGATCGAGCCGGGGCTGTGGCATCCGGTCGGGGCCGCGCTGGCGCTGGCCAACCGCGCCGGGCTGGGGGTCTGGGCCCACGGCACGCCCGACGACATCCCGCTCTCGCCGCGGGCGCTGGCCGGCGGCGCGGCGGCGGCCGGGCTGCACCCCGAGCTGCACGCGGTCACCTACGGCTGGCGCCGGCTGCCGCGCCGCGCGCAGCGCGCGCTGCACCGCCTCGACCGGCTGGGCTCACGCTCGCGGCTGGCGCCGCTGGGTCACACGCTGATGCTGATCGCGCGCCGGTACTCCACGACCGGGAGCCCGAAGCCGGGCAGGTCGACCGGCGGGCCCTGAGCCGCCCAGCCCTCGCGCTCGTAGAAGCGGCGCGCACGCGCCTGACCCGCGGCGGCGTACAGCCGGATTGCCGTGAAGCCGCGCTCGGCCGCCTCGCGCATCGCCTCGTCGTGCAGGGCGAGCGCCAGCCCGGACCCCTGCCACGCGGGCTTGACGAACAGCTGCCAGAAGTGGGCGAGCCCCGGCTCGGCGGAGTCGTACGGAGCGGTCGCGGCGGCGCGGATGGCGACGTGCCCGGCCAGCTCGCGACCGGATTCGCCCACCAGGCACCAGACGTCGTCGCGGCGGAGGGCCTGCTTCAGCAGGGCGAGCTCGGCCGCGAGCGACGGGGGATGCCAGTCCGGCGGCGCGAAGCCGCGGTAGGACGCGAAGCCGGCGTTCACGCTGGCGGCGAGCCGCTCGGCGTCGGCGGGCGTTGCGGGGCGTAGGTGCCAATCCATGCTCGGACGGCGAGGATACGAGCATGGCCAGCCGCTACGACGACGAGCTGTGGGAGCTCGTGCCGCTCGACCCCGGCCCGCCGCCGGCGCACCTGGTCGCGTTCGTGCGCGGGCTCGGCCCGGTCGAGCGGGCGCTCGACCTCGGGTGCGGAGACGGCCGGCTCACGGCGGAGCTGGAGGCGTCTGAGCTGACCGCGGCCGACGTGTCGAGCGTCGCGCTCGGGCGGGCCCGGCCGCGTCTGCCGGAGGCGCGGCTCGTGGAGCTCGACCCCGATGCCGCGCTGCCGCTGGCGGACGCGAGCTTCGACCTGGTGCTCGCCGCCGAGACCGCCGAGCACGTGCGCGACCTCCAGCTGTTTCTGTCGGAGATCCGGCGCGTGCTGGTGCCCGGCGGCGAGCTGGCGCTGACCACGCCGGCCACCCCTCCGCTGGCACGCCCCGATCACCCGCTCTCCCCGCACCTGCGCCGCTTCACGAAGCGCTCGCTCGGCGCGGTGCTGGACGAGCTCGGCTTCGACGTCGCCTCGCTGCGGCGCCGGTCCGGGACGCTGCTGGCGCGCGCTACGCGCTAGCCGGCGACGCGAGCGTGCCCGCGCTGCTCGAGCTCGCGGGCGCGGGCCCGCGCCTGGAGGAACAGCAGGCGGGCCGGCTGCGAGCGGGGGTCCAGGAAGATCGCCCCCTGCACCGTGGCGGCCGCATCGACAGGCCGGTCCAGCGTGCCGAGTTGGAACGCGGCGAGCCGGAACCAGGTCTGCGGGTCCCCGGGGAACTCGAGCACCGCCTTCTCGAGCGACCGGCGGGCGGCGTCCTCGCGACCGGCCTCCGTCTCGATGGCCGCGCCCGTCAACAGCGGGTCGGGGGTGAGCGGGTTGGTGTCGGCCGCTTCCTCGGTCTTGGCGATCGCGGCGTCCAGGCGGCCGGCGTCGGCCAGCCGGAGCGCATCGCCCGTCGCCCGGTCCGCGGCTTCGGGCTGCCAGATCGCCCACGCCGTGAGCACGGTCGCGACGAGCACGCCGGAGGCGGCCAGCAGCCGCCCCGGCGACGGAGCGCGGACCTGCTCGCCGAGCGCGGCCTGCCGGCGGAGGGGAGCGTGCCCCGCTACGAACCCCGCCGCGACGAGCGCCATCGCCGTCGGGCCGGGCACGAACCAGGTCCAGTCGATCGCCGACTGCAGCCCGAATACGACGGCTATCAGCGTGGCGGCCACGAGGGCGGTGCGGTCCCCATCCCAGTCGCGCCGAGGCGCGGCCGCTCCGTTGTGGCGCCGGAAGGGAAGGCCGCGGGGATGCAGCCCGGTTGCCCGCGCGACCGCGACGAGCCAGGCCAGCAGCAGGGCGGTGGTGAGCGCGACGCCGAGGATGCCCAGGTCGGCGAGCGTCTGCGGCACGAAGCCGTGCGCGTGCCGGGTCACGCTCGCGTCCGAGCGGTGGCGCAGCCTGGCCGTCTGGAAGTTGCCGGCGCCGAGGCCGACGGCGGGCCGATCCTCGAACACCCGGACCGCCTCACGCCAGTACTTGCCGCGCGTCGAGGACGCGGCGGTGAAGCGCGCGGCGCCCTGCTCGGACGGTGCCGTCTGCGTCTCGCTGGTGAGCTGGTCGACGCGGTCCCCGATCGCTCCGCCGATCCCCCGGTCGCTGAAGGCCACGGAGGTGAACGCCGCCAGCGGGACCGCGCAGGCGAGAGCCAAGGCGACGATCCCGATGCGGCGACGCACGTGGAACGGAGGCACGCCGCGGGTGAGGCCCAGGTTCACGAGCACGCCCGCCACCACGAGGCCGAGTCCCATCAGCACCAGCAGCAGCCCGAACTCGCCGGCCACGCTCTGCTTGACGCTGAGCGGCTCGGCCGCGACGGCGAACGCGTCCTTGGACAGCGCCCAGGTCGCGACCGCCCCGGCGCCGATCGCGGGCAGCACGATCACCGGCATCGTGCGCATCCGCATCGGCACGATCGCCAGCCACGCGATCGTGCCGAGCGCGGCGGCGATCAGGGCGCCGCGCGACTGCGTCAGCAGGATCGCCAGGATGGCCGCGCCGAGCGCGGGGTAGGCGAGCACGCGCCCGGCCACGCTTGCGCTCCTGCGCGTGCCGAGCCAGAGCAGCCCCGGGATGGCGAGCGCGGCCGTCGTACCGACCGCGTTCCAGTACTGGAAAGGCTGGCCGATGCGGTTGGAGATCTCGTTCTCGCCGAGCGACGCGGGCCAGACGCGGGCGGCGAGGGCGTACAGCACCGCCGCCGTCGCGGCGAGCACGATGCCCTTGATCACCACCGGCGTGGCCTGCGGGGCCAGCCGCGCCGCCGCCACGGCGGCCGCGAACACGGCCAGGTACGCGAGCGTGCGTCCCGCCTCCAGGTACGCGAGCCCGGGCACCACCGCCCACATCACGGACAGGGCCGTGAGGAAGGCCAGCGCGGCGAACAGAGCCAGGGTGGTCCCGCCGTGGAGGCGGCCGGGCCGGCTCCAGAGGACCGCGGCGGCCACCACCACGCCTCCGAGCAGCACGACCAGTACCTCGACGATCGTCGTGCGACTCAACTCGCTGCCGCCGGCCGCACCGAAGGCGACGCCCGCCAGGGCGCCACCGAGGACTACTTCAGCGACGCGAGGAGCGGGGGGACGGAACACGCGGAGCCGGGATCTTGGACAGGAGCGGTAGGCGTCCGAGCAGCGGGATGCGGGTGCGCAGCGCGACGAGCACCCCGGTCAGGGCGAGCGCGGCAAGGACGATCAGTGCCACGAGCAGCGGCGTGGGCAGGTCGTTGCTGGCGCTGGCCAGGTCGAACAGCCCATCCGAGCCGGGCTCGACGGTCTGGCCGCCCACGTCGACGCTCGGGCTGCGGGGGCTACCGCCCGCGTCGCCGGCGAGGGCCGCCAGCGCCTTGTTGTCCCTGGTGCGCTGCGCCTGCTCGCCGGGGGAGAGGGGCTCCCCGTTCGGGCCGGTGTCCTTCGGTCGGCCTCCGCCGTTGTCGGACCCGCTGTGGATGGCGCCGGCGATGACCTCTCGGCAGAGGCCGTACTCGTCGCTGTCGGTCGGCAGGTTGTCGAGCGCCTTGCGCAGCTCGACATTGGAGTACTTGTGGTCGAGGTCGTTGTCGCGAGCGCAGTCCGTCACGGGATCCGCCAGCGCGGCGGCAGGCAGAGACAAGAGCGCGAGAGCGCTCAGCAATACGACCTTTCTCATTACTCGAATCACTGTGAGAGCTTCCTCCTCAGTGCGGGCGCCGGGGAGGACAAGGGGGCGGATGGAACGGGATCAAGACCTCCCGCGCAGCGCCGCGCAGGCTAGCAATCGCTACGGCGACCGCGGAGTGTGGCGGTTCAGCCTTGAGTTCTCCCCGGGTTCGGGTCATCGCTAAACGCTTCCGACCCGCCCTGTGGTGCAAAGTTGCGGTGTGCCCGTGCGCTGCGCCATCCTCGCTCCGGTCCCCGTGCCTTACAGAGAGCCTCTGTTCGAGCGCCTCTCGGCGCGGGGCCGGATCTCTCCCAGGGTCATCTACCTGGCCGCGGCCCAACCCGGCTGGGACCAGCGCTCCGACTGGTTCGCGGCGCGCGGCGGTTACGAGAGCGAGGTGCTGCGCTCCTGGCAGCGACGGCGCGCAGGTCGCACGCCACTGATGCTGGCGCGCGGCCTGGGCTCGGCGCTGAACCGCGCCGAGCCGGAGGTCGTGGTCAGCTCCGAGTTCGGGCCGGCCACCTGGCGCGCGATCGCCTGGGCTCGCCGGCGCGGACGGCGGGTGGTGATCATGAGCGAGCTGACGCCCTGGAGCGACCCGGTGCTGTCCGCCGCGCAGCGGCGCATCCACCGGCTGCTGGCGCCGCGCGTGGACGGCTTCGTGGTGTTCAGCTCGCAGGGAGTCGAGCGACTCGAGCGCATGGGCGTGCCCCGCGAGCGCATCGAGGTCAGCATCCAGAGCGCCGACCTCGAGCCGGCGCCGGCGGCGGCCGGTCGGCGGCGCTCGCCCCGCGGGCCCGTGCGCGTGCTGTCGGTGGGGCGGCTCGTGCCGGACAAGAACCTCGTCGAGCTCGTGGAGGCGTTCGCCGAGGCCGGCTTCGCCCGGGGCGAGGCGGAGCTCGAGCTGTGCGGAACCGGGCCGCTGGACGTCGACCTGAGCGGGCTCGCGGAGCAGCTCGGCGTGCCGCTGCGACTGCACGGCTACATCGCGCCGGGCGAGCTGCCGGCCCTGTACCGCGAGGCCGACGTGCTCGCGCTCGTGAGCACCTACGAGCCGTTTGGCGTGACGGCGCGCGAGGGCGCGGCCGCGGGGCTGCCGCTGATCTGCTCGGTGCGCGCGGGCGCGGCCGGGGACATCGCGGTGGACGGCGAGAACGCGCTGCTGGTGGACCCCACCGACCGCACCGCAATCACCGCCGCGCTGCGAGCGCTGGTGCGCGACGCCGGCCTGCGCGAGCGGCTGGCGGCCGGCAGCCTCGCCGTGACCGAGCGCCACCCGCTCGAGGCGGACGCCGAGGCATTCGAGCGCGCGGTGCTGAAGGCGGCCGGCGGCTGAGCGAACTCGCGCAGCACGGGCGCACGTGAGGCCCGCCACGCTCGCGAACGGCGGCAATCAAGGGTTGGCCGGGCGGCGGTCGAAACTTAGCCCACCCCGGCGCCCCGGCGGCGGTGTGCCGGATTGGGCACGCCAACACTGTCGAACTCAGCCCACGCCCGCCGCTGGCTCTGGGGCGGGCGCAGTTCCATGCGCAGGATGGTGAAGACAGAGCCCACCGCTCGCAACGGCCGGGGGTGGGTCACTTTCTTGCCTGGGCGGTCCGCTAACCCAGCAGCACGGGCAGCACCTCGTTCGCGAGCGTGCGCTCGATCGCCTCCGGGCGGAAGCGCTCCAGCAGCGCGGTGGCGCGCCTGCGGTAGTCCAGCAGGCGCTCTTCCGGCAACTCGAAGGCGGTGCGTATCGCGCCCGCCAGCGGCTCGGCGGCGACCGAGCCGGCCACGAGCTCGGGTGCCAGCTCGCGCCCCAGGGCCAGGGCCTCGAACGGGCCGCCCGAGGGCACGGTCGCCAGCAGCGCGCCGTCCGCGAGCGCCTCGAGCGGCGCCTGGCCGTAGTCCTCCCAGCGCGCGCCGCCCACGTACAAGAGCCCGCGGCGCAGGGCGGTGCGGAACTGCTCCGGCGGCGTCTTGCCCCGGAACTCCACGTTCTCGGGGAGGGTTGTGCCTGTGCGCCGCAGGTGGGCCAGCGCGGGCTCGCGCTCCACGCCGAAGACCTCGAGCCGCGCGTCGGTGATGCCCGCCGTCGCCCAGGCGCCGCACACGACGTCGAGCCCCTTTGCCTTCACGTCGGGCGTATAGGCCACAGCCGTCCGCTCGCGCTTCCATAGCGGCTCGCCGGAGGCGGTGATCGGACTGGGGACCACCACGGCGGGAGCCGCTTCGCCCGGAAGCGCGTCGCGGGCGGCGCGGCTCCACGGCAGCACCATCCGGGCGCGGCCGAGGGCTCGCCGCTCGAGCGCGTGCAGCCCGGCGTTGCGGCGGCCGGGCCGGTTCAGGCGGGCGGGCGCGTCGAGCCGCACCGCGTAAGGCACGTCGCGCGGATTGGCGAGCATGGCCGCGGTGGTGGTGCAGATCACGAGCGCACGCGGCGAGTGGCGATCGAGCGCAGCCGCCAGCGCTCGCCGGGCCGCCGCGGCCTCGACCAGGTCGGTCACGGGATAGGCGCGCCGCAGCCGGCCGGAGGCGCCGATCCGGACGGCGACCGGGGCGACCGTCACGCCCACGGCGCGCAACTGGTCCACGAACAGCTCGTCGCCGACTCGCCAGCCGAGCGTCGTGCCGAGGGAGAGCAGCAGGATGTCGGGTCGCTCGCCCCCCGCCTCGGGCGAGTTGGCGCCATGCGCGCTCACGGCGCCGCCGCCTCGGCGAGCGCGCTCTCGTAGCCGTCCACCATCGCCTCGCCGGCGAAGCGCTCGCGCTGGCGGGCGCGGCCGCGCTCGCCCAGCTCGCGCGCCCACTCCGGCTGGGACGCGAGCCGCGCCAGCGCCGCCGCGGCCGCGGCCGGATCGCGCGGCGCCACCACGAGGCCGGTCTGCTCATGGGCCACGGCCTCCGGCGTGCCGCCCACGTCGGTGGCCACGACGGGCCGGGCCAGCGCCATCGCCTCGAGAATGCTGATCGGCAGCGCCTCCGCCTCGCTCAGCAGGCAGAGCGCGTCGCTCGCGGCGATCAGGTCCGGCACGTCGCCCCGCGATCCGAGCAGCTCCACCCCCTCACGGCCCTCGACGAGCTGTTCGAGGGCGCCGCGCTGCGGGCCGTCGCCGGCCACGAACCCGCGCAGCCGCGGCTCCTGCTCCCGCGCCCGCAATACCGCTTCGACAAAAGCGGCGACGCCCTTCTCAGGGCGCAGGTTCGCCACGCACAGCACGGCGAACTCGCCGCCGATCACGCGCAGCTCGCGGCGCGTCTCCGCGGGTTCTACGCGGACCGCGACGTCGGCTTCGAACACGCCGTTCGGCACGGTCACGATGCGCTCGGCGCGGTAGCCGAGCTGCCGCAGCGGCGCGGCTTGGCGATCGGTCACGGCGATCACCCGATCCACGCGCGGGGCCACCAGCCGCGTGAGCGCGCGCTGGTGAGGCTGCATCGGCAGGAGCTCGCCTGCCGGCGTGAGCGGGGTGTGCTCGTTGAGCACGTGCGCTGCGCCCGCGCGCCGGGCGATCGCCTGGCCCACGAGCTGGGGACTAACGCCGCGCGTGACCACGGCGTTCGGGCGCCCGTGCGCCTCGGCCAGGGCGCGGCGGAGCCCGCGCGCGTCCGCGCGGCCGCCGAGGTGCAGGCAGGCGGCGGGTACGCCGGCCGCGCGCAGGTCGTGGAAGAGCGGTCCCTCGTCGTTGAGGCAGAGCAGCCGCACGTGGGCGCCGCGGCCGGCGAGCGCGGGGATCAGCGTGGCCCAGTGGCGCTCGGCGCCGCCGCGGTGCATGTCGGGGGCCACGAACAGGAGGCGCATGATCAGCCCGCCGCGCGTCGGTGGGTGGCGACCACGTCGCCCGCTTGCGCGGCCGGCAGGTAGGGACGGTCGGCGAGGAAGCGCGCGGCCTCGGCCTCGGCCTCGGCGGTTTCGTAGGCGGCGCCGACGGTCGCCGCCTCGTGGCGCACGGGCGTAGCGTCCACCACGCCGAGTCGCCAGCCGCGCTCGGCGGCCAGGGCCGCCCAGTGCAGGTCGAGCCCCCAGCCGAAGCGCAGCTCGGGGAACGGCAGCAGCTCGGCGGCGGAGCGCCGCCCGAAGGCGGTCAGCGGGCCGATCTCGACGAAGCGCGTCTCGCGGACCAGCGAAGCCGGCCGCCGCCGCGTGACCCGCCAGGCCGAGTGGCTGCGCTGGCTCTGGGCCGGCTGGGCCAGATCGAGGTCGAAGCGCTCGCAGAGCGCGACGAAGCGGTCGAGGAAGCGCGGCGGCAGGCGCAGGTCGTCGTCCACGACGAGCAGCCAGTCGAAGGCGTCCACGTCCTCCGCCGCGAGCACGCGGTTCAGGTTCTCGAACTTGCCGCCCCCGAGCTGCGCCGCAACGGTCTGCTGCGCGAGCGCGGAGTCGACCGCCCCGGTCGCGCCAAGCGCGAGGCGCACCTCGTGGCGCTCCGACGCGAGCGCGCTCAACGCGCCCGGGAGCAGCGAGCCGGGGCGGTACACGCTCGCGACCAGCACTCGGCGCGGCGGTGACGCGCGCGCCACCGCGCCGGCGCGCGGGCCGATCAGCGTCGCTCGGTCGATCGCACCGAAGGCCACGTCGCCGAGGGCTCGCTTCGCGCGCCGCCATGGATGCGTCACGTCGCCGGCGTCGCCCGATAGGTGGTCCTCGCTCACGCGGACTCCTCGCGCGCGGGTCGCAGCGTCTCCACGAGGCGACCGGCGGAGTGCGCGCCCATGATCAGTCCCTGCGGGCACGCGCGCCGCACGGTGTGCCAGCCGCAGCCGGCGAGCACGCGCAGCTCGCCGGCGAGCGAGGGCTCGCGCCCGCGCCGGCGGTCGCTGGCGCGGGCGCCGCGTCCGCGGGCGTACGCGGCACGGGCCAGCGGACGCAGCCGGGCGTCCTCTGCCGTACGGCGGTGGTCCAGGCCCGCCTGCGCCAGGTACACGATGCGACCGCCGGCGGCGCGCAGGCGCTCGAGCCACTCCTCCTCGTCGCCGTGCGGCTGGACGATGCTCTCGTCGAACGCCCCGACCCGCTCGACGGCGCCGCGGCGCACGGCGAAGTTCGCGCCCCAGACGAAGTCGGCCTCGCGATCGTGTGAGCCCAGCTCCAGCGTGGTGATCGGCGGCTGCTCGCGGCCGCAGCCGCGCGGCGGGGGTCCCTCGAAGCGGGCGCGGATCGGCCCGCCGAAGGCCTCGGCATTCGGGTGGCGCCGAGCGCCCTCCGCCAGCGCCTCCAGCCAGCCCGGCGGGACGAGCACGTCGTCGTCGACGAACGCGATCAGCGGCGCGCCGCTCTCGCGCACGCCGCTGTTGCGAGCCGCGTTGAGGCCGCGCCGCGAGCCATGGGGGACGAGGCGGACCTCTGGCCGCGCCGCGACGGCGTCCGCGGTCGCGCCACCGTCGCCGTCGTCGACGACGAGGATCTCGTAGGCGATCCCGCCGCGCTGCTCGCGCAGCGAGTCGAGCGTCACCTCGAGATACGCCGCGCGGCCGCGCGTGGGGACCACGACTGACACCACGGGCGGGTCCATCGGGATCGGTAGCGTAGCCCGGCCCTATGAGCGGCCCGGACCACCCCCGCGTACTCCTGCTCCACAACCGCTATCGCTTCGAGGGCGGCGAGGAGCGCTCCGTCGCGCTGCAGCTGCGCGCGCTGGCGGGCGCCGGGGTTGCGCACAGGCTGCTCGAGCGGCGCTCGGAGGACGTCGGCCGCGTGCGCGCGGCGGCCGCCCTGCTGCGCGGCGGCGACGCGGAAGAGGAGGTAACGGCGGCGGTGCGCGAGCTGGCCGCGGACGTCGTCCACGCTCACAACATGCAGCCCACGATCGGCCCGCGCGGGCTGGCGGCCGCGCGGGCGGCGGGCGCCCGCGTGGTGCTGCACCTCCACAACGCCCGGCTGTTCTGCGCCATCGGCGTGGCGGCTCGCGACGGCGCTCCCTGCTTTCGCTGCCGCGGGCGCAACACCGTGCCCGGGCTGATGCTGAACTGCCGCGGGTCCCTGCCGGAGGCCGTGGCCTACGCGGCCGGGCTGGCGCTGCACCAGCCGCTCGCGCTCGACTCGACCCACCGCTTCGTGGCCCCCAGCCGCTGGGCGGCGGGCCAGCTGGCCAGGCTCGGCGTTCCGGCGGAGCGGCTGGACGTGCTGGCGCACTACCTGCCGGAGGAGGAGCTGGCCGGGGGGTCGCGGGCGCATCAGGGCCGCTACGCGCTCGCGTCCGGGCGGCTGTCCCCTGAGAAGGGGTTCGACGTTGCCATCGAGGCGGCTGCGCTCGCGGGCGTGCCGCTCTGGATCGCCGGCGACGGGCCTGCGGCCGCGGAGCTGGATGCGCTGGTCCGCCGGCTCGACGCTCCGGTGCAACTGCTCGGCCACGTTGCACGCGAGGAGATGCCGGCGCTGCTCCGGGGCGCCGCTGTGGCGGTGCTGAGCTCGCGCAGCCACGAGTTCTCGCCCTTCTCCGTCCTGGAGGCGATGGGCGCCGCGGTGCCGGTGGTGGCCACCCGCAGCGGTGGGGTGCCCGAGCTGATCGGAGAGGAGCGCTGCGTCCCGCTCGGCGACTCGAGCGCGCTGGCCGAGCGGCTGCAGGCGCTCTGGCGCGATCCGGCGGAGCGCCGCGAGCAGGGCGAGCGGCTGCTCGCCCGGGTGCGCGAGCGGCACTCCGAGCAGCGCTACCTGCGCGAGCTGCTCGGCGTCTACGAGCGCGCCGACAGCGACAGCAGGCGCACCACCAGGGCCCAGTAGGCCCGCTGCGCGGCCGCCAGCGGGGCGACTTCGGCCAGCGGCCCGAGGTACGGGCTGTCGAGGTCCGCCGTCAGCCGCCGCGCGAACGTGGCCGAGTCGATCACGCGGGCCGACTGGACCCCGCGCCGCCGGGCGAGCATGGCCGGCAGCGCGCGCGCCACCGCCGCCTGCGCCCGCAGCTTCTGGCGCAGCCAGCCGCCGCGCGCCGCGACAGCGAGCAGGGCCAGCTCGGCGCCGAGCAGCGCGGGCAGCAGCAGCAGCAGCAGGGGGCCCGGATAGTCGGACAGGATCGTCCACCAGCGGTTGCGCTCGAGCAGGAACCACTTGCGCCCGCCCTTGTCGAAGTCGTAGTCGTGCTCCACGCGCGCGGCAGGGGCGACCCCTACCGCCCAGCCTCCGAGCCACAGGCGCAGGGACAGGTCGAGGTCCTCGCAGTACATGAAGTAGCGCTCGTCGAAGCCGCCGGAGCGCTCCCACGCCGCCCGGCGCACGATCAGCGCCGCCCCAGAGGCGAACGGAACCTCGACCGGGGCATCGGGCGCCTCGGACAGCTGTTGGCCGCAGCGCCCGGCCCAGCCCATGCCCAGGAAGTGCGTGACGTTCCCGGCCGTGTTGATGCGCGTGCCGCCGTCCATCGTCACGAGCGCCTGCCAGGCGCCCCAGCCGGGACGCGCGGCGGCCACGCCACGCAACTCGTCCAGGCAGCCGGTCGCCGGCATCGCGTCCGGGTTCAGGAACAGCAGCAAGGGTGCCGTCGCGAGCGCCGCGCCGCTCGAGGCACCCCCGGCGAAGCCGCGGTTGTCCTGCTCGACGATTCGCGCGCGCGGTGCCGCGGCGCGCACGACTTCCACCGTCGCGTCGCTCGACCCGCTGTCCACCACGATCAGCTCGTCGCCGTCACGCAGCTGAGGCCGGAGTGCGGCAAGCGTCTCGCCCACGTGGCCGGCGCTGTTGTGGGTGACGACGACGACGCCGATCGCGTCTGGGGTCACCGGGTGGCCCCGAGCTCCTCCCGCCACGCCTCGAGCGTGTCCGCCACCGTGCGCTCGAGCGGGATCTCCGGCGTCCAGCCGGTGGCGGCGCGCAGCCGCTCCGCCGAGCCGCGCACCTCGGGCACGTCGTGAGCGCGCACGCGGGCCGGGTCGACCTCGTGGCGCACGGGTATGCGCGCCGCGGCGCGCACCAGCTCGATCAGCTCGCGCACCGTCACCGCCTTGCCGCTGGCGACGTTGTACACGCCGGCGTCCAGCTCCGCGGCCGCCACGTAGGCGCGTGCCACGTCGCGCACGTCCGAGAAGTCGCGCGCCGAATCGGGGTTGCCGGTGCGCACCACCGCCTCGGACCGTCCGGCCGCCTCGGCCTCGGCCACCTGGCGCGTGAGCGTGCCCACCACGTAGTCGTCGCTCTGCCCGGGACCGGTGTGGTTGAAGGGGCGCAGGCGCAGGACACGCAGCCCGGTCGAGTCGGCGTACTGGCCGCCGAGCAGGTCGACGGCCGCCTTCGAGACCGCGTACGGGTTCTGCGGCCGCAGCGGGGCGTCCTCGTCCACGGGCAGCCGGTCGGGCGGCCCGTAGATCTCGCCGGAGCTGATCAGCACCACTGCCGCCTCGGGCGCTTCGGCCCGCACCGCCTCGAGCAGGTTGGCCGTCATGGCGACGTTCTCCGCGATCGTCTCCGCGGGCGCCTCCCACGAGCGACCCACCGACGCCAGCGCCGCCAGGTGCCAGACCGTGTCCGGCGCGTTCTCGCGCACCGCCGCCCGCACGGCGTCGCCGTCGAGCAGCTCCAGCTCCTCGCGCGACGGAGCCGTCGCCCCCGGCAGCAGGTCGAGCAGGTGCCGCCCGGCGAAGCCGGCCCCGCCCGTCACGAACGCGCGGCCGCTCACGTGCTCGCGGCGCTGCGCCTCTTGCTCACGCGCGGCGAGCTGCAAGCTCGCGCTCCCGTAGCCACTCGACCGTTCCGGCGATGCCCTCGCGCAGGTCCACCTGCGCCTCCCAGCCGAGCAGCCGCTTCGCCTTCTCCACCGAAGGCCAGCGCCGCTGCACGTCGACCTCGAACGACGGCAGGTGCTCCAGCTCGAACACGCCGGGGTCCTCCCCACAGGCCTCCCAGATGATGCGCGCGATCTCGGCCACGGTGCGCTCGTCGGAAGCGGACACGTTGAAGTCCTCGTTCTCGGCCGCGGGGTGCGCCATCGCCGTCACGATCCCGGAGGCTATGTCGTCCACGTGCGTGAGGGTGCGTGTCTGCTCGCCGGAGCCGAAGATCGGCAGCGGCCGCCTGCCGGCCAGCACCTTGCGGATCACGTCCGGGACCATGTGGGCGATGCCCGGCTCGTCGTCGGGCAGCTCGCCGGGCCCGTAGGCGTTGAACGGGCGGCAGATCGTGTAGGGCAGGCCGTGCTCGTCGTGGAGCGCAAGGCAGTATTTCTCGCCTGCCAGCTTCGAGAAGCCGTAGGCGGAGTGCGGGGCGGGGCACTCGCCCAGGTGTTCCTCGGTGGTCGGGAACTCGGTCGCGCGCTCGAACACCATCGACGAGGAGACGTACACGAGCCGCTCGACCCGCTGCTCGAGGGCGGCGCGGAACACGGCGTTGTAGAGCCCGGTGTTCACCTCGAGCAACGTGTGCGGCAGCTTGTGGAAGTTGGCGATCCCGCCCACGATCGCCGCCAGGTGGATCACGTGGGTGCAGCCGCTCACCGCCGCGCCGGCTTCATGGGGGAGGAGCAGGTTGCCGGTGTGCACCTCGCACGACTCGTGCATCCACGCCGGCGCCTCGCGCTGATCGGACACGCGCACCTGCCACGCGGGATCGCCGGTCAGCCGGCGCACGACCGCCGCGCCGATCGTGCCGGCGCCGCCGGTGACGAGCACTCGGCTCACTCGACCGCCGCGCGGTCGTGCACGGTGCCGAACACGCGCCCCGACCCCGTCACGTTCCAGGGGTCCACCAGCACCACGCCGTCGGGCAGGCGCGCCAGCAGCTCCTCGAAGCCGGAGTGGTTGGTGGCGACCACCACGGCCTCGGCGCCGTCGAGGGCGGCGTCCAGCGGTTCCGAGCCCGCGGTGACGTGCGGATCGTGCCGCGCCACGTGGGCCAGCTCGCGCTCCAGCAGCCGCACGAGCTTGAAGGAGAGCGAGTCGCGCACGTCGTCGGAGTCGCGCTTGAACGTGAGTCCGAGGACGGCGATCTTGCGATCGCGCAGCGAGCCGCCGAGCCGCGCCTTCAGCCCCTTCACCAGGAACAGCGGCACGGTTTCGTGCACGCGCGAGACGGCCAGCAGCATGCCGGGCGCGCTCGAGCGCTCCTCTGAGAACGTGAAGTCCTTGCGCAGGCACGCGCCGGCGGTCAGGCCCGGGTTGGCGATGCCGCCGCGCGGGTACTCGCGGTTGATCAGGTCGATCACCTCGAACACGTTGGCGTCGTACTGCTCGGCCTCCATCATCAGCAGGTTGGGCAGCGCGAACTGCGTGTAGCGCAGGATGTTCGTCCAGATCTTGGCCAGCTCGGCCTGCACGGGCGTGGTCTGGACGATCTCGGCGCCGAACACCTCGAAGAGCTCGGCGGCCTTGGCGCCCGAGCCCTCCCCCACGCCGCCGACGATGCACGGCAGCGTCGCGATCTCCTCGAGGAAGTGGTTCTCGGCGATGCGCTCTGGAACGTGCGCCACGAACAGGTCCTCGCCGACGCGGAAGCCGCGGCGCTGCTCGATGTACCCGGCCACCCAGTCGGTGGTGCCCGGCGCGACGGTGGAGCGCAGGATCAGCGACTGGCCCTCGCGCAGCACCGGCAGCAGGTCGTCCACCACCTGCTTGATCTGCGACATGTCGATCTCGATGTGGACGTGCGCGGGCGTGCCCAGCGTGAGCACGATGTGATCCGCGCTCGCGGCGTCCTGCACGGTGCGGGTCGTTTCGAAGCGCCCCGCCTTGCGCTCCGTGGCGGGCTGGCCCGGCCCCGAGCGATTCCCTTCCAGCACACGCTCGAGCAGCTCCTGCGTGCCGGTCTCGCGGAAGGGCATGCGGCCGGCCGCCACCTGGTCGAGCACGGCCTGCTCGCGCTCCACGCCGATCACCTCGAGGCCGCGATCCGCGAACGAGAGTGCCAGCGGCAGGCCCACCCGGCCCAGACCGACGACCGCGACGTTCATCGGGCTGAGGTTACCTCCGCCGGCGCTCGGCAACGTACTGCCGGGCAAAGGCCGCCACGAACCGCGGGTTCGTCGTCAGGTAGCGGCCCAGGAGGCGCCTGGGCTCCTGCGAGGTGCGGTAGATCCACTCGAGCCCGCGCTCCTGCATCCAGGCCGGTGCCATCGAGACGCGCCCGGCATGGAAGTCGAAGGCGGCGCCCACGCCGCACATCACCGGCACGTCGAGCCGGGCGCGCATGCTCGCCATCCACTTCTCCTGCTTGGGCACACCGATCCCGACCCAGAGCACGTCCGGGCGCGCCTGGTTGATCTGGCGGACGATCGTCTCCTCCTCGTCCACGTCGAGCGGCCGGAAGGGCGGCGAATATCCGCCCACCACGCGGATGCCCGGATGGCGCCGACGCAGCGACAGCGCCAGCTGGACCAGCGAGCCCTGGTCGCGGCCGCCGTACAGCCACACACGGTGCCCGCGCTCGGCCGAGTGCTGCGAGTAGCGCAACATCAGCTCCGGCCCGTAGACGCGGTCGCGGAGGTGCTCACCCAGCAGGTTGGCCGCCCACACGACCGGCATGCCGTCCGGAACCACCATCGTGGAGCCGCGCAGCGCGGCCAGCATGGCCGGGTCGTCCTGCGCCACCATCAGGGCGTGGACGGGCGCGGCACACACGTAGCCGCGCTCGCGCCGGTCGATGAGCCGGTCCATGACCGCGATGGCAGAGTCGTAGTCCACCATCGCCACCGGCACGCCGAGGATCTCTCGGGTCGGGACGTCTGCCGCCGCCGGGGCGGGATGCGGCTCGGGCTGGCGGGAATGCATTTGAATCGCTGGGAGCGTAGCCGTGGAGGCGGAGGATGCGCGCGCCGGGGTGGGCCAAACCCTGCGCAGGCGGCCGAGCCGCCCGCTTGGGCAACTGCTGGCGTAAGGTCTAAACCCGTGCGTCGCGCCGGGGTTGCGCAGTCCGAGGACGGTGCGCCGGGGCCCGGCGAGGCTCGCCTGCTCGCCTCCGGAGCCTTGCTGCAGCAGATCGCCCAGGGCGCGGGGCTGCTCGTGCTGCTCACGATCGTCACGATCCTCGCTCGCCGGCTGCCGGTGGCCGAGCTGGGCACCTACGGGCTGGTGGCGTCGCTGGCCGGCTACCTCCTGGTGCTGCGCAACAGCGTGGCCAGCTCGGCGGTGCGGGCGATGTCGGCTGTCGCCGGGGAGGAGCGCCGCCTCGTGTTCTCGGCGGCGGCGGCGCTCTATGCGGTGGCCGGGCTGGCGACGGGACTGCTGATCGCCGGCGCGGGCCTGCTGATCGCGGGCCTGATCCTGGACGGCGCGCTTGCGAGCGATGCCCGCATCGGCGCCCTCGGACTGGGAGCCCTGACGGCCGCCGGGGTGGCGGCCAGCGTCTGGCTGGACGCGCTGCGAGCCGAGCGGCAGTTCGTGCGAGCGGCGGGGACCGAGATCGCGGCCGTCCTGCTCTACCTGGCCTCGATGCTCGCGCTGATCTTCTCCGGCGTCGGCCTCGGGGCGCTGATCGCCGCCAGCGGCGCGCTGCCGCTCTACAGCGGCACGCTGTCCGCGCTGGTGGCGCGGCGCGCCGGCCTGGGGCTGCGCCTTGCGCCGTCGGCGGCCACGCGGCCGCGCGTGATGGCGATCGTGCCGACGGCCGGCTGGCTGCTGGTGGTCGAGCTCTGCAACATGGCGATGTACGCCTTCTCCCGCGTGATCCTGGGCGGCTACCGCAGCCCCACCGCGGTTGGGCTGTTCGAGGGGCCACTGCGCGCCCACAACCTGCTGTATGCCCTCGGCGGCGCGCTGGCCGTGCCGGTGGTGCCGAGCGCCTCGCGTTACGTGGCGACCGAGGACGAGCGGCGCCTGCGCGACCTGGTCGTGCGCGGCACCCGCTACACGCTGGCCCTGTTCGTGCCGGTCTGCGTGACGCTGATCGTGCTGGCCGGGCCGATCCTCCAGGTGTGGCTCGGCGACCGCTACGGGAACGGCGACCTGGCGCTGGCGATCCTGGTGTCCTACTGGCTGCTCTACGGCGGGCTGGTGGTCACGCCGGGGTTCCTCGTGGGGGCGGGGCGGGCCCGCGAGGTGGCGCGCATCATGGTCTGCGTGGCGACCGCGAACCTGGCGCTGTCGCTCGTGCTCACGCCCGAGCTCGGCCTGGAGGGGCCGGCGGTCGGGACGGCCGTGCCGTTCTTCGTAGCGTTCCCGTTTCTCCTGCGCCTCGGCCTCCGCGCCTCGGGCGCGCCACTTTCGGAGCTCGCGCGGCGGGCTTGGCGTCCCAACTACGCGCTGGGCTTGGCGCTCGCCGCGATCCTGGCTCTCGGCCGCGCCGTTCTGCCGATGGACCAAACGGCAGCGGTGATCGGCCTGGCAGCCGGGGGCGTGCTGGCCTACTGGGCCGTGTTCTCTTGGCTCGTGCTCGGTTCCGACGAGCGCGAGCTGGTGCGCGGCTTGCTCAGCCGCCGAGCTTGATCAGCCGCCGAGGCCGAGCTCGCTCAGCAGCGGCGCTTCGCGGTCGCGCGCCGACACCTCGAACTCGATCCCGGGCGGCCACTCGATTCCGACCTCGGGGTCGTCGAAGCGGAAGCCCGACTCGAGCGCCGCGTCGTAGTAGCTCGACACCTTGTAGACCACGTCGGCCAGGTCGGACGTCACGCAGAAGCCGTGGGCGAACCCGTCCGGGACATAGACCTGATGGTGGGCCTCGTCGTCGAGCGGAAAGGCCTCCCAGCGCCCGAACGAGGGCGCCCCGGGCCTGATGTCGACGACCACGTCGAGGACCGAGCCGCGCGCGCAGCGCACGAGCTTCGCCTGACCGGGCTGGAAGTGCATACCGCGCAGCACACCGAGGCGCGAGCGCGAGTGGTTGTCCTGGACGAAGTCGTCGTGCACGCCCAGCTCGGCCAACGCGGCCTTGCGATACGTCTCCAAGAAGAAGCCGCGCGCGTCGCCGTGCACGGCCGGCTCGAAGAGCACAGGGCCCTCCAGGCGTGTCTCGAGGCGGCGCATGGGGGGCGCAAGCTAACGAACGACGGCAACCAGGGGCTCCCCAGCCGCCCGCGGCGGAGTGTGGGCCACAGGGCGCGCGCATATGACGCAAAGCGCTACCCACACTCCGTGGTCCGGGGACCTAGTCCAGCCCGGGCTCGGCGCGGTCCGCGATCAGCCGGGCCAGGGCGAACGAGGAGGTTGCCGCGGGCGAGGGCGCGTTGCGCACGTGCAGGGCGCGTTCGGTTTCGGAAACCACGAAGTCGTCCACCAGCTTGCCGTCGCGGCCGAGCGCCTGGGCGCGCTTGCCGGCGAAGCCGCCGTCGAAGTCGCCGGGGCGGATCTCGGGCACGTAGTCGGCGGCGGCGCGGGCGAGCGCCCGCCTGTCGAGCGCGTGGCGTATCTCCGTGATGCCCGTGCGCCACCACTTCCGCGCCATGCGGAGCGTGCCCGGCCAGACCAGGTCGCCCGGCGAGCGCGGTGCCAGCAGGGCCGTCGGTCCAAGCGACACGTGGCCGTCGATGTGGCGGGTCAGGTGCACTCCGAGGAACGGCAGCGAGGGGTCCGGGACCGGATAGATCAGCGAGCGCACCAGGTCGGTGCGCTCGCGCTTCAGATACAGGTAGGCGCCGCGGAAGGGCACGATGCGGGGGTCCGGCGAGGCGCCGGCCGCCACGGCCAGCTTGTCCGAGCCCACGCCGGCGCAGAAGACCGCGAACCGCGCCCGCGTCTCGCCGCCCTCGTGCAGGAGCCCGATCCGGCCCGGCCGGGATTGCACCCCCTGGACGCCGCAGTTCGTGACGACGGGCGTCCCGCCGGCGGAGAGCTCGGCGGCGATGGCGCGGGCTACGGCGGAGAAGTCCACGATCCCCGTCTCGGGCGAGTGCAGCGCGGCCACGCCGCGGCAGTGCGGCTCGATCTCGCCCAGCTCTCCCGCCGACAGCCGCCGCAGCCCCGGCACCTGGTTCTCGCGGCCGCGCCGCTCGAGCTCGTCGAGGCGGCCCAGCTCGCTGTCGTCCAGGGCGACGATCACCTTGCCGCAGCGCTGGTGGCGGATTCCCTCGCTCTCGCAGAACGCGTACATCTCGCGGGCGCCCTCCACGCACAGGCGCGCCTTCAGCGAGCCGGGGAGGTAGTAGATGCCGGCGTGGATGACGCCGCTGTTGGCGCCGGTCTGCCCGCCCGCCACGGCCGGTCCGCGCTCGAGCACGACCGCGGACAGATCGGGCCGGCGGCGGGTCAGCTCCCGGGCGACAGCCAGCCCGAGGATCCCGCCCCCGACCACGGCCAGGTCGCACTCCTCCGGCGCCGCCGCCACCTCAGCCCGCTTGTTTTTGGGGTACGCCGCGGGCCAACAACTCGAGGTCCGAGTCGACCATCCGCTTCACCATGTCCTCGAAGGACGTGCGCGGCTCCCAGCCGAGCTTCGCGCGCGCCTTGCTGGGGTCGCCGATCAGGTGCTCGACCTCGGCCGGCCGCAGGTACCTGGGGTCGATGCGCACGTGATCCGCGGGATCGAGGCCGACGTGCGCGAACGCCACGTCCACCAGCTCGCGCACCGAGTGCGCCTCGCCGGTCGCGATCACGTAGTCGTCCGGCTCGTCCTCCTGGAGCATCATCCACATCGCCTCGACGTAGTCCTTGGCGTAGCCCCAGTCGCGCTCGGCGTCGAGGTTGCCGAGCGCGACCTCGGTCTGAAGGCCGAGCTTGATCGCGGCCGCCGCGTGGGTGACCTTGCGGGTGACGAACTCCAGGCCGCGGCGCTCGCTCTCGTGGTTGAAGAGG